>NZ_JPOJ01000001.1:1215000-1822500 GCF_000733855.1 Methylomicrobium agile | reverse complement strand
GCTTCAGGTAAAGGCAACCACGGCACGATCAAGGAAGCGGTCAGAATCGCTAACGGTCGCTATGGGAAAGCGTTGAAGTTCGACGGTATTAACGATTGGGTCACCGTCAACGACAGCGCCTCGCTGGACCTTTCGACAGGCCTTACTCTCGAAGCCTGGGTGTATCCGCTGTCGCAATCGAACGGCGGCAATACGATCATTCTAAAACAAGCCTCAGGCGCCGAAGTTTATGCTCTGTATTCCGAAGAAGACGACAATCTGCCCGTCTCTTATATCAACGACGGCAGTTACCGCAGTGTCGTAGGGCCCAACCGGTTGCCTACAAATACCTGGACCCACCTCGTAGCGACCTACGACCAGACCTATCAACGGCTGTACGTCAATGGCGCCGAAGTGGCCAAGAGCACCCGGAATACCTTGATCCAGCCATCCGACGGCGTGCTGCGCATCGGCGGCAACAGCCTGTGGGGCGAGTATTTCCACGGTTACATCGACGAGGTTCGTATTTATAACCGGGCCTTGACCGCAAGCGAAGTCAGCACCAACATGAAAACCGCGGTCAGCGTTTCAAATCCTTCGCAGCTCGTGATGGGCGACAAAAACGTAGAACCGTGGGCCGAAGCTAGAGCCCGGGGTACGGCCGAAGCCTTCCAAACCGTGCCGTCGGCGTCGAAAACGATCACCTCGGTTCAGATCTACCTGGATGCCGGCTCGACTGCGACGAAAGTGGCGGCGGGCATTTACAGCGACAACTACGGCCATCCGGGCACCCGCATCGGCCAGGGTAAAATCGGCAACCTGAAGGCAGGCGCTTGGAACACCGTGCCGGTTTCCGCCGCGGCGGTGACTCAAGGCAAGCCATACTGGATCGCGATCCTCAGTTCGCAGGGACAGATCGTCTTTCGCGACCAAGTCGGCTCATCGACCGGTAAATTGGAAACCAGCGCCTCGACCGCGCTGACCGACCTGCCAAACACCTGGAGAGGCGCGGCGGCGAAAGGTCAGGCCGCTCTGTCGATTTACGGCAACGGTTATTAACCCACGGGCCAGCTTTAAAGGCATGAAAAATCCCGGCGTGTGCACCTGAATCCACACGGGTGCTTCCGCCAGGCCATCCGGGAAAGGAGAAAAAACCGCCCCGCATGCGTGAAGCGCGAACCGAAATTCGACAAATGAGATTTTAAAGAATCTAAATAGTCATTAACCTGCGGTCGCCCGCTCCGGGCGGCCCTCGATTTATGTCTTTGCTTTCCTGACCGAAAGACACTTACTGAGATTATCTAAATGAAAAAACATACCACTACCACTGCAACGCGTTATCTTCTGATTCCGGCCCTAGCCTTCCTGTCCTCGGGCGCCTGGTCCTACGCGAGCGCCGCGACTTACCACGTCCGCAAGGACGGCAGCGACAGTTCTTGCAACGGCTCGGCCAACACCGCGTCGTCCTCCGCGCCGAACTGCGCCTTCTCGACCATTCAAAAAGGCGTCAATGCCGCGCAAGCGGGAGATACCGTAACGGTCCATGCGGGCGATTATTCCGCTGCAGCCATTTCTTCCGTCAGGGCGGGCACATCGTCTGCGCCGATCACGATCCAGGCCGCATCCGGCGAAACCGCCACAATCGGCGCCGTGACCGTCAATAGTGGGCACAATTACTTGACGGTCCAAGACTTCCAGGTCACGGGCTTTCAAGGGCCGGCAGGTCTGTTCAGGCTGAACGCGAATAATACGAAGATCCTGAATAACTATTTCTATTCGAACAAAACCCAGGATTATTACGATGCGATCGGCATCTACATGAACATCAATACCTCGGGCGTATTGATCGACGGCAATACGTTCGACGGCAAGAGCACCCCGAACAAGGTCGGCCCGTCGATCTATATTCCGATTGCCGCGAAAGGCTCGAACCAGAAGATTTCTCATAACATCTTCAAGGACATGGTCGATCCGGAACGCGTGATGGACCTGAACGGCTTTTCCAACTCGACTATTTCCAACAACGAGGTCCGCAATATCACTTACAACGGGGCGAACGGCGCGCACGTCGATATTTTCCAGTACTGGGTCAGCGGCGAACCGACTCAGAACGTGATCATCGAAAACAACTATTTCCACGACCTGCAAAGCCAGATCGGGGATCTGGTCGACTCGACGACCGCGAACAACATCACCTTCCGTAACAACGTATTCGCAAACATGTGGCAGGGCAACAGCGCGATGTTCGGCGGCTCGCCCTACATGAAAATCTACAACAATACGTTCTACCGGGTTGGCAACGGGGTACAGCCGCTCTTGTTCAACTACGCGCCAGGCGCCAATAACGCGGATATCAGGAACAATATTTTCTATAACTGCGGCAACAGCAACAGCATGGGCTGGTACGGCACCAACGGTTCGAACACGATCAAGGATTACAATTTCGTGGCCAACGGCAGCAACGCAGCGAAGTCCGGATTTTCCGAACCGCACGCGGTGAATGGCGGGGATCCGGCGTTCGTGGCGGCCTATTCGAATTGCGTAACCAACGCGTGCGACTTCCACATTAAATCCACTTCCGTCGTGAAGGGTAAAGGAACCCCCATTTCGGGCATCACCACCGACATGAGCGGCGCGTCGCGGTCGTCGGCGCCTTCGATCGGCGCCTACGAAGCGGGCGGCACGGTTTCGGCCTCGCTGAATCCGCCGACGAACCTCAGATACCTTCCCTAAAGTCCGGGCATTTCCCGGCTTCTGAATCGGCAGGCCGATCGGCTCGACCTGCCGACTGCGTTTAGCTTCCGATCCTTTCGTTTCCGGCGTTAGCCGGGCCGGAGGGATCGCTCTCCGGTTCGACCGCGCCTTCCTGCCAACTTCGGGCTGGCCGCTATATCCCGACTCCCTACGCGTCCAGCACGAGCTGGCTATATCCCGCCTCGCCTCCGCGAAACAGAGCGTAAACCTTTTTCACCTTTTCCCGGGGTATGAACAGATAATCGCAAAGGTCCTTGTTGTCCATAGTCCAGTAGGCGGAAGGGAAATTCTGAATTCGCCTGACGTCGACGACAGACTTGTCGTCGGACGACTTGATCAACTGCAGCACGTCATAATTCAATTCGCCTAGAAACTGCATCAGTCGGCGGTTCCGTTCCCGATGCCGCTCGATGTCCGCCTTGCCGTCGGTGAACAGCACTTCGCAGAGAATCTCGGGCCTGAATGCCTGCAAACTGTCTCGCATCCCTTTCAGACATTCAAGCTCGGAACCTTCCGCGTCGATTTTTATAAAATCGATCCGCCCGATGCCGAGGCGATGCCGAATCTCATCGAACCTGAAGCAGAGTGCATGATCGACGTCATAAAACCTTTCGGGGCGCAAATCCGAGTTGATCGTCGCGCAAACGTCGTCCTGGTGGTCTTTGGCACGATACAGCGACAGGCAGTTGGTTTCGTCGTTCAACGCCGCGGGTATGATCTGGCAGTTCCGGAAGGAATTTACCGAAATCAATTCTTTTAGATAAAAAACGCAGGAAATGTTGGGCTCGAAACCGACATACTGCGCGTTCGGGTGCGTGACCCGAAAGTCCAGCAGCGTTTGCCCGATATTGGCGCCGACATCGATGAAGACCCCCTCCTCGGCATCGAACAGGCGTTTGACGATTTCAGTTTTCCAGGTTTTTTTCCAGTAGACATTCGTAAATTTGGTACTGACGCTGAACGGAATGTGGATCTTCGGACAATCGTAATTCAGCGAAATTCCGTTGAATAAAATCAGGATCCGCCTGATGACTTTTGTCTAAAAACGCAGGGCTTTGCAAAAGAGCATATAAGCGTGTCGCATCATAGCATCGCCGGCCAAGCCGCGACCGGACAGCAGCACCAGTTTGAGCAGATATTTCATGTTCGAAGGTTCCAGGGATAGCGCGGCCCGGACG
Source organism: Methylomicrobium agile (assembly GCF_000733855.1). Lineage (NCBI taxonomy): Bacteria > Pseudomonadati > Pseudomonadota > Gammaproteobacteria > Methylococcales > Methylococcaceae > Methylomicrobium > Methylomicrobium agile. The sequence continues at coordinate 1,818,589 of NZ_JPOJ01000001.1, read as the reverse complement.
GCGCGGACCGCCTCACTGCCGCGAGCCTCCGTCGCCAGCCGGTTTGCCAAGTGCGACCATTTTGCCGCCAGCCGCTTTCCGGCCGCCGCATAGGCTTGAGGATGGACGCCGGCCGTCCGCTCCCTGATGCGGGCGAACACGGTGATCAGGCTACGCAGGGACTCTTCCCGTTCCTGGCTGATCTGGCCGGGATGGAAGCGCCGGCAAAGAACCGTTTCGGGGGTGTAGCGGAATTTTTTTTTCAGCGAAGCCCGGCTGAACCAGTCCTCATCTTCCCCCATGCACAGGCCCGTATCGAACCACCCGACATCCAGAAAGGCACTTTTTCTACACAGGAGCGTTCCGAGATGCAGATAACAGCCTTCGGCAACGTCCAGGACTGGATCGCTCACGTAACCGGCAGTGTCGCAATGTGGCCAGGTCACGCTTTCGGATTGGCCCAGCAAATGACGATCCTCCGCATTGTCGACAAACCATTCGACGCCTCCGAAGCTGAACACATCTTCGCCGGCGGCCGCCTCCAGCCGGGCTTTCAGTTGCCCGGACACCCAACGATCGTCGCTGTCGAGAAAAGCCAACCATTCGCCGCGGCTTTCCCGGACGCCGTGATTACGCGCGGCGCTGACGCCTTGGTTGTCCTGGTAAACGTAACGGATCTCCTGCTGGTAGGGCTCGAGCAGATGCCGGGTTCCATCCGTCGAGCCGTCGTCGACCACGATCACCTCCAGATCGTCGATTTCCTGGCTCAAAACGCTTTCCACTGCCTCGACAATAAATCGATGCCGATTGAAGGTTGGAATGATTACAGAGATTAGCGGGTGTTTTTCCATGGCACTGTCTTCTTTTATATCTAAAAAATGACTGGCTGAAGCGGTAGATGTCTGTTTTCGCCGGCCGGAACCTCCGGAAATCCTTTCGCCAAAGGATCGGACTCCAGCATGGCGCGCTGCATGTCCCGCGCGGTTTGGGCCAATCGAGCCGCCGCTTCCCGATAGGCCGGATTCGAGAGCAACTCCCCGATTTCCCGGTTGATCCGGCGACTTGTCAGCTTACACTTGAGAACGGTCCGGCCGAAACCCAGGCGTGCCGCAAGGGCACCGTTGTAGGGCTGGTCCCACAGGAACGGGATGCACAGCACAGGCTTGCCGGCCATTACCGCGTCCTGCAGGCTGCCGGCGCCGCCATGCGTCACGAAGCAGCCCACCTTCGAAGACGCCATCAGTTCCGCCTGCGGCACGAACGACTCGATCCGGATGCGCGCCGGCAACGCGTACCCTGCGAGGCACGAGGCCTGTGGCTCGGGCAGCGACCAGAGCACCGGCGCACCGGTCGCGGCAAATCCTTTTGCCAGGACTTTCAGTATCCCGTCCGATAACGCGATCATGGTTCCGAAGCATACATACACGACCCTTCCGTCGGACTGGCGGTCTAGCCATTCATTCAGGCCGGCCGGCAGGGAGGACTCGCCGATCTCGACCGTCGGCGGAAAGAAAAGCTCGCGTTCTGCGGGCAGAGTCCGGCGCAAGGATGCGAAGTCCGGTTCCAGCACGGCGAGGCCGGCGTTCAGGTAAACGGGTTCAACCCCGCCATCCGGACGATTTTTAAAGGCGGCCTCCGTGAGGCGTCCGGTAGCCAGATCAAGGGCGATGCTGCGCCGGCGGCGCCGGGAATGGACGAACGCGCGCCAGTAGCGGAAAAACGTCCTCGCGCCCCAGCCTGCCGTTTCGACCAGTGTCTGCTGCCACGGGGACGTAGCGCCGATCCCGTAGGCCTGGACGAACGGCCGCCTGAATTCCCGGAGCGTGCCTTCGGAACGGTTGAGCAGCAGCGCGGCGCCGCAGGCCTGGGCGAGGCGCTCGTAATAATCGGAAAATATGTGGTTGTCGCAGAGTAGATACCGGGGTTCAAGGCTTTGTAGACTTCCGGCCAGACCGGCCAACTTTTGGCTCGCCGCCGCGCGGAGAGGCGTCCAGTAATAGTCGGAGAGGTCGTAATAATTGGAAAAAGCATTGTAAAAAATCGATTTTCCGGCCAGTCTGACGAAAACGGCAGCGTCAGGCTCGAACTCCGCGCCGCCCGGATCGTAATAATCGAATCCAAACGCCCGCGCCGCGGTTTCGAACCTGCGCGGCAGAAAGCAAGCGACCCGGCAGGCGCCCCGGCGGCTTAGCCATCGGGCCAAACGGAGCAGGGGCAAGACGTGGCCTGCATCCGGCAGTAAGCAAACCACCGCAAGGATTGCTCCCGACGTACCTGAAGGATACTGCATCTGGAGGTTCATGCCGTCTTCCCGAACCATTGCCAAACAGTCACTACAGCATCGCGCGCATGGAAGCGACGGCCCGGCGCCATACCGCGGCCAGCAGGGAATAACGCCGCAACGCGGATTTAAAGCGGTGCCATCCCGCCCAAATCCCATCCGCCAGCCTGTCCCAGGGTCTCCTGCCGAACCGGGTCCGGTTGCGGAACCCGTCGTAAAAATCGGCGTTCAGGTTCGGAATCCGGGCATTCCAGGGTTTGACCTTAGTCACGAAGTGCACGATGCCCGGCCGTTGGTGCGGAGCCATCGCCGCCAGGCTTTTTTCGACGTGGCTGTGGAAATTCCAGCGCGAATCCAGTTTTTTCCAACGGCCGTCGCAGACGACGTTCAACGCGTCCTGGTCCGAATACGGCGTGTCCGGGTGCGCGGCCAGATAGGCCATCGCCTTGGCTGCTATGTCCTCCTCGCGCCAGCGGCCAAGGTCGATCAGCAATACGCCGGCGTTGAAATAATTGCTGACGCGCGGCACCGCGGCAAATAGCGGTTCTCCGCGTTTCAGACAGGCGTCCAGGTAATCGGTCACGGCTCCGAGCAGGGCGCCATTCAGTTCCATCCGGCACAGCGGCGCGATGTCGTCGAGCACCAGAATGTCGGCATCCAGGTAAAGCACCTTCGAAACGGTCTCCGGAAACACGTCCGGAATCAGGAAGCGCGCGAAGGTGATCCTGGAAATATGCGCGATCGTCGAGAATTCCCTGAACGGCTTCATGTCCACCTCGATCCAGCGGATTGACGCGGAGCCTGCCGGCAGCGAGTCGAGAATCTTATTCCGGGTCTTTTCGGTAATGCCGTCGGAGAAGATATGAAAGTCGAAAGGCGCATTTACGGGGCCCGCTTCGATAATCGATCTCAGCGTCGTCGCCAGCGGCATCGCGTATCTTTCATCGCTCGCCAATACGATCGGCAGCATCGTGTTTTTCGGACTCATCCGGTTTTCACTCCTGAAAATTAGACGGTTTTTCCTTCAATCTCGGCTAAAGCCTTTTCCTCAAGACAGCATGCATGGCGCGCCGAGTCAGTCGATTAAGCCACCGGGCCGTGTTACCTCGATGCCGGCATGTTCTGCCGCCAACGGGCTAAGCCTGGCAAACCCTACAGGCTCTCTTTTATATATTCCGCAAAGAAAATCCCTTTTGGAACCCTTTCTCACGCACGCCTTAAGCACTGCCTGAGCGATCTTGCCGGCTTCCCCAGCATAGCGATCACAAACAAGCGCCAGAATATCCATCGAGACGGACTCCTTAGAACGGCGCGCCAAGCAAACCGGCGCGCCGTTTCATAATCCCCGACATACTTCGCCACAAACGCTTTATGGGAGAAAACAGCGCTTTCAAAATCGCTCTCAACAAAAGTACCACTCGTATGTACATCGGCAACGGCATCCCATTGGCTTAAGCCGGCATTTTCCCTTGTACATTCGGAAACGGGAATCGGTCTTGGGTTGTGTTCTAAAGCGCCAGTGACTTTATACAGTTCTGCCAGTCGTTTCTGCCAGTTTTCGCCGACATGGTCGGCCAGAATCCTGTCCCGCAAAACCTTGCCTCTGGCATGACGCAAGCTCGGATTTCGAATCAGCTCTGCAGCGTTAGAAATATATTCCTGCTCGTTCTTGGGATTAGGCAAGATGTCCAAAAGCGAATCATCATTAGCGACCAGGAGCGGAAATAATGGAGCATAAGCCGGCACAATAGGCAAACCGGCCAAACCTGCCTCAAGAAGCGCCGTTTGAGATCCGTAGGGAAAGGACTCCAAATAAATATCGGCAGCGGCCAGATACAAGGAAGGATCTTTCGCACTCCCCATAAAATGCAGGCGATTATGCGGCGCACAGCGCAAGTAGGGCTTTATTCCATCGGGCGTTTCGCCGATCACATATAGATGAGCATCGGGATCGTGATCTAGAATTTGGCCGGCTGTCGCTACGAAGTCATACCTTCCACAAGGCCGGTATTTCAAAGCCCTGCCCACGCTTAATAGTACGACCTGGTTTTTTTCAATCCCCAGTTTTTGCCGGGCTTTATCCCGCGAAACATTTGCATGCCGATCCCGTAAAGGAATGGGGATCACCGCCGTGCGAGCGGCAAATCTTCTTCTAGAAGAATGCTTCGCCCCGGCCAATCTCAAATTAACCACGATATCCGCGACTGTGCTGCCCAACCAGAATAAATGGTCGGCGTGATCGATGAGCGCGACCGGCGGGCATTGATCAGTCGCAAAAGCCACTACAGGCAAGACGTCAGGGCAGATTACATGCCAGAGGACCAAATCAGCTTCTTGCTTTGCAAGCTGTCTTAGCGAATTCGCTCTGCTCATGAAGCTGGAATTCACGGGAATTACGGTCAATTTGCCCCCTTGTTTCGCGACCGCCTCAGTCAATCGGTCTGGGAGGCTTCCCCTATGATTAAGCAAAACAATCGAGTGGCATGAAGCCGGATCATTCTGCATCCAATGATACAGAAAGGGCATATGCCCACCAAAGGCGACCACAGAAACTACATGCAGGATCTGTCGGCGGCTATCCACACGCCTATTCGGTGTTTGGTTAATATCGGCTTCAACGCCAATACTCTCCAGCCTTTGCCCGATTTCAAGCGCCACATTCTCGATAGCCCCGTCCGCGAATCTTCCTGTAAAAAACCTTTCCGCAACATGCGCAGCCTGGCTTATTCCATTTAATATCGCCTCGGCGTCCTTTTCTACATCTTTTGCATGAAGCATTTTTAAAATGCGCTTATAGACATCATTGTTGGCCAATAGAAAAGACTCATTGGCTGTTTGCGAAATTTTTCTGGATACTTTCCGCAGAAGTAACGGGCTCATCTTGATCTCTTGCCTCCTTATCTATTCCGCCGATGGGGAAAACTTTCTTATAACACTCATCTCATAAACCCGTTTTGCGGACGCAATTGACAATTCTCTGACTCGCCAGCAATCTGCTAAAAACGAAAGAGATGGCAATAAATAATCCCTTATTAAAATAATATATGGATTGCATTCAAACTTCCAAATCAACATTTAACTTTGAATAAAACCCGTCACCTGTCTTTGGAATTCAGTATACATATATTGAAGATTCATTAATATATTCATTAAAGGCTATTAGAATGATATCTAATGGATATGTACCCTATTTATTCTTTAAATTCTATCTGGAGACGAATAGGTTTAATAGTGAACTCCCGTATCCGGAAGCCTGATAACATGTTGAATATAATTACCCATGCAAAATTAATCCGGGAGTCTTCCAGCGGTAAAGACGATATTGGCCGCAGTTAAGGAATCGGGTAAGAGAGAGACCAGTCCTGTCCATGAGCGGGTTGAGGAAAAACCGCTGTAACTTACTGCCTGCATGTTGAAGCCGCTTTTTTTTAGCCAGGCTTTCAGCATAAGCGCGCTCGGCCGATGCATTCCCATTTTTCTGAAGCTGCCGTTTAATTGGGTCCATTTATTGCTTTTGGCCCTGAGACGACCGATGATCCTTCTGTTCAGGTTGAGATTAGGGACCGCGCCTACCATAACCCCGTCCGGGCCGAGATACGCGCTTAATTTTTGTAGGACTTCGACAGGATCGGGCAAATGTTGAAGGACATCGGATAAAAGGATCGCATCGAATGTATTCCCCTCCAGCCGCCGGAACGCCTCGGCAAAATCCGGCGGCAGCACGGTCACGCCACGCGCCTCGGCCAGCCTGCCGATCACCGCGTCGAGCGGAATTGCGGTCACGCGTTTGCCTTGCGCCACCAGTTGTTCCTCGGTTTTTCCCCAGCCGCAGCCGATTGACAGAATCTCATACGCGGCGGACGGAACCCTCAAGGCCAGATCATTCCGGCAAGGCTCGTAATAGAGCTTGTCCCAGGCGGATGTATCCAGGGGTTTTTCAGCGGCGAACAGTTCCGCGGCGGAACGCTCGTTCCGCAGCACCTCCAGTAGTGCGTCGATCTGCAGCCGGTATTCGTCTTCGTCGAGCCCGACCCGGTCCAGGTAGGCGTTGGACAGGTGGTGCAATTCGAATTCCGCCAGATGCGACAGGCAGATCACGCGCGTAAAACCGCAACGGGTATAGGGATCGGTTCCTGCGGAACAGATCAGATCGTAGCGACCGCTGTGCGGTTCGACCAGGAACCCGCCGGACCGGATCGCCTGACGTAACTGCGACCGGGTCAGCATATAACAGGCCGAATGCAAGTTGGACAGCCGCACGTAGACATACTCGCCCGCCTGCCGCACCGAATCGGGCAGCCAGTGGTACGGTCCATGGATATCGGTGTAGTTCTTGCTGCCGTCGGGATAAAGCTCGTAGCGGACGAATCCGGGCAGCAGCCCCTCGCCCAGCGCTTCGGAGGCGCCCAAATAAGCACGTAGGTTCTCTTCCCGGATCAGGGTATCGTCTTCGGTGTAGATGAACAGGTCGTAGTCCTCGGCATGGTCGGCAAAGAGCCGCTTGTGCGCAAAGGGTAGCGACCACGGATCCGGGGACGGCAGCCCGACCAGCACGTTGACCTCTTTACCGTAATCCTTCGGCGCTTCGGACAGCACGAAAATATCCACGTCGAAGGGCATTGCCTGGTATTCCCGAATCAGTCTTGCGGCGTATTTGGCGTTTTTGGTGCCGTAATTGGCGATCGCGACCATGATCTTCATAGTGGTTTCATCCTTCTATCAATATTGTTTTTCCGGAAGGGAGCCGGCCGTCGCTTCGCGCTCTACCCGATAGCGGAATTGGGGGTAAACCGCGCGGATTGGGACGGCCGTTCGAGCCTCGGCCGGCGTGCTTCGAGCATGGGCGACGCAGACGATCGCCCCTTCCAGCCAGAACCAGACCAGCACGGTCTGGTCGAAATAATTGGCCGAAATAAAGGACAGGCAATGCGCGAAAAACGACACGCCCATCGCCCAAACCAGGAACTGGTCCGGCGACACGGCCGGAAACGCGCCGAGGCGGCGGCCAAGCGCGCGGAAACAGGCGACGATGATCGCCAGGAATAGGCCGAGTTTCAGGATGCCGCCTTTCACGCCTTCCATGATGTAATGGTTGGTGATGTCCATCATGTTCGGGTCAGCCGGCGTCACCTCGCCGGCGGGTCCCCAGTGCGCGGTGAACGTGGTGCCGAACAACCACCATTCGTCGAAATGCCCGATCGCCTGGTCGATCAGCCAGGCGCGATGCCAGCCGGTTCCGCCGGTGATTTCGCTCATCCGGGCCAGCAGGTACCAGACCGGAGCTTTCATCACCATCGCCAGGCCGATGATCGCCGCCAGGGAGCCCCAGCGCAGCCAGGGCATCGCTTTCCTGAAACGCCACAACGCCAGCCCGGCCAGGCAGGACAGAAAGGCCAGAAGGCCGCCGCTGGAATGCGCGGTGCCGATGATCGCCAGCGAAGAAACCATCGCCAGCGCCGCCAGTTTGCGGCTCCTGCGGTCGTACCACCAGAGGGCCGCGAACAGCGGGAATTGCGTGGCGCCGAACACCCCCGCCAGGATCGGGTGACGAAAGGCCCCCTGGCAACGCAAATGCCCGTCGCGCATCGCGGTGATTTCGGACACGCCGCCGAATACCGCCAGAAGGTTGTGCGAAGTCCGGTTCTCCACCAGCATGAAGGCCGCGATCGGCAGGGTGATATAGGCCAGGGCGCGCACGCTCGCCACTACGTCGTCGAACTCCGCGAGCACGCAACGGGCGAAAAAATAGCAGCCTAGCGCATTATAGGCATCGCCCAAACGGTTGATCAGCAACTGCGTCGAAGGCTTCGACAGGGAGCCCATCACGACCGTGGCGCCGATCCAGCCGACGAACAGCCTGTCTATACCGGTCCAGTTAAGCCGTGCGAATTCGCCTCGCGCCACGACGCGCAAAAGTCCGCACAGCAGCAGAATCCGGAATAAATGGAAATGCAGTCCCATGACCACGATCTGCTGCCCCATCGGCATCAGCCCTATCATGATCAGTACCGGCGAAAACGCCTGGCGTCGGGGCAGTACCCAAATCAGAGAAGCCAGCGTCAGCAGCAAGCCGAGGGCCAAGGGATTGAGGCTTGAGGGGTCCTGTATCTTATCTTCCATAGTCCATTACCCGCTGTAAACCAACACCGGCGCCAGGCCGTCCCAGACACCGCCTGACCGGCTCAGGCCGAAGGCCATGCCCAGCGACGCAGCTTCGAAAGCTGTTCCTTTCTCAAGAACTCGACTTTCTCGCTGGCAATGACCGGTTTTCTTCGGGTCAGATGCCACCAGAGATAGCCGCCAAAACGGACGATGCTGCCGAACAGGACCGGCGAATTGCTTATGCGCCGGCAGCACTTCATAAATTCGAACGCGGGATGGGAACCGAAAGAAGCATCCATCAGCCCTTCACGGAACTTGCCCCGCCAGATGCCGCCCACGCTCGAGGTCGGCCGGTAATGCAGCATATGCAGGTCCGGCCGCGTGAAAATCTCCCAACCCCGGCTTTTGGCGTCGAGTTGCGCCAGCCAGTCCGAGCCGCCGTAAGGCAGCGGCGTATAGCCGCCTATTTCTTCGAAACAGGCGCGGCGGAACATGGCGCTGCCTGTCGTCGAATCCTTCGAATTACTCTTCCGGCACGCCCACGCGCCGCCCGCGCGTTCGTAAATAAAGCCGCTCGCCACCCCGATGCGAGGGTTGCGCGCGAATTCGCCCAGCAGCGATTCGTAGTAATACGGCTGTTCCGGCGCCAAGTCGCCATCCTGCACGGCGATATAATCGAACGCAAGCGCCTTGGCCAATTCGTAGGCCGCCTGCAAGGCCTTGTACTGCGAGCCGAAACTACGCCCGCCCCGAGAATCGGCCGAATGGAGCTGGATGAAAGGGTATTGCGCGGCATACTGGCCAACGATTCTGGCGGTGTCGTCGCTCGACCCGTCGTCGATGATGATCCAGGCGTGCGGCAGTATCGATTGCCGCAGAATAGAACGAATGCCTTCGGCGATATAGTCCGCTTCGTCTTTTGCCGCGGTAAGTAGTACGTATCGATTGTCCATTTCCAAATGCCTGCTTCGGTTGAATTGATCAACTGCCGGTCTCGGCGGGTGAGCCGCGGAAACTGTCGGCGTTTCTTTGTGGGAAGAGCTCCTTCATGCGTGCTCGGCCTTGCCCGAAACGATCCATTTCAGGCAAGCCCAGCTTCGTTTCATCTTGTATTTTCCCGACTGCGTAGCCGGATCGAGCAGCATCACGCAGGCGTAGCCGGCCAGCCGCAATGCCATGTGCAGGCACGAGATCAACAAGTAGGCCGCCACCGCCGGAGGCGAATGATGTTTGCGCCAGTATTGCAGGTCCGCCTTTTGCCGTTCGATGTAAAAGCGGACCGGTGCGTTTGACGAACTGGCGCCGCCGTAATGGATGGCCTTCGCCTCGGGGTAAAACACCACTTTCCAGCCGTGTTTCCAGAAACGCTTGCACCAGTCCATATCCTCCCCATAAATGAAGAAGGCTTCGTCAAGCAGCCCAACCCGATCCAGTGCCGGCCTCCGAACCAGCCAGAAGCAGCCGGAAAGGATGTCCACCGGGCGAAGACTGTCCTGCGACCAATAAGCCATTGAATAACCGCTGAACAGCCTGACGCTTCGAAACAGCGTATCCAGGGCCAATGCCCGGCAGAACATGTTCCAAACGCCTGGAAAGCCTCGGCAGGAGCGCTGCATGCGGCCGTCGCCGCCGATGATGAACGGCCCCGCCATTCCGACTTCGGGATGCGCTTCGACATAGTCCACGAGCCGTATCAGGCAGTCCGGCAACACTTCGACGTCCGAATTGATGAAAGCGAGGTACTGCCCGCGACTGGCTACGACGCCGATATTGTTCGCTTTCGCAAACCCCAGGTTATCGGCATTGCGGATCAATCTAACGTGCGGAAATTCGGCGGCTACGCACTCGGCCGAGCCGTCGGACGAGGCATTGTCCACCACGATGATTTCCATCGGATAGCTGCACATACCGCCCGCCAACGACTTCAGGCACTTTTTGAGATAGTCGCGGGCATTCCAGCTCACGATGATGACCGACACGGTCGGGAGGGGAGTTTTGTCGTTCATGGTCGGATTCTTTATTGCTCACAAATAATGATGGGTTTTCGGCACGCCCTGCCGCGTGCGATAACTTTCCGGTTATCGCGACGCTCCTGTCTCAAAACGCGAATTAACGGGCCGAGATAACGGCCCTTAGGCGCACATGCGGCCTCTTTGCCGAATCAGCGAACGTCCAGGTCCAGCCTGATGTTGCGGGATTAATTTTAACTGGCTTTAAGGAATGCGAAACCAGTAAAAAAGGGTAACGAAGCGGTAAATAATAGATAGCGGCGCTATCGATTCCGCAGTTTAGGTTGACGTATCGGCAGGTCTATCCGGCATTTTTGAAGTCGACGATTTGATCCTACGGTAACAGCCCGGGAATTCCGATAAGACGTCGAACGGGCCGGGACAACGACCGGTTCTCTTCCGCCGTGCAACTTTATTCTGAAAAACGAACCTAACTGGTTCAGCGTAGCAGAAACCGATTCCCCCCAGCCTGTAAGGGAATCCGTATCGGTATGCTTTTCAGCACAGAAAGGAAGCGCCCTCATGTCGAAGCCCTTACCCATCGTTTTACGTTGCGGCGACGCGCTGCAGCCCAAAGTCCGCTACGTCTTTGATACCCTGTTCATGGCGCGCGGAATACCCGTGGCCTATTACGACACCCCGCCGGTGGAAGGCCCGTGGATCCTGTACGGAGACGCCATTGAAGCGTCCCGGCTACCCGATGGCTGCCTGGCCGCCGCCCATTGTCCGAATGCCTGGCGACTCTTCGAAGGCACCGATGATGTCGATTCGGCAGACCCGAACGACGGTCTGCCTCTGGTCTTTCCGCAGCGCGCCGCCAACCTTGAGATGCCGCACATTCCGTTCGACCTCGCCGCCAACGCGTTCTATTTTTTGAGCTCCTGGACGGAACGCCGCACGCGAAAGGCGGAGCAGACGCGCCGCCTGTATCCGGACAGCGCGTTCGCCCGGCTGGAAATTCCCCAAGACATCGTCGACCGCTACCTAGAAACGCTGGATGGCTCGCTGCAGCAGGTTTGCGAACGGCTGGGCCGCATCGACTGGCGGCGTTCCGTCTGGCCCAAAGGAGCCAGCTATGCGCTAGTGCTGTCGCACGACGTCGATTTCGTCCCATACGGTTTTTGGGACATCGCGAAACAGGGTGCGAAAACCGTGCTGCGCCACCTGGTCCGCCAGCGCGACCCCAAAGACGCAGTGCTCGCTGCCAAAGGCCTGGGGCTTGCGCTGCTGCATCGGCAAGACCCCTATGGCTGCGTGCCGGAGATCATCGCGCGGGAAAAAAAGTTGCGCGTGCGTTCATCGTTCCAGGTCGCGGTCGCCCGCCGGCATCCCGTAGACGTGAATTACCGGATCGAGGACGATCCGATCCGCGACTATCTGCGCACAATACTGGAAGCCGGCTTCGATCTTTGCCTGCACGGCAGCTACAGCTCGACCGAGCATCCCGACCGGTATCTTGAAGAGGCGGCACTCTTGACGCGGCGCCTTGCAAGGCCTTTGGGTTCGCGCCAGCATTTCCTGTCCTTCGACTACGACACGCTCTTCACGGCGCAGGAGAGAGCCGGTATTCTGTACGACATGTCGATGGGTTTTCCGGATCGCAGCGGGCCGCGAACCGGATTTTCGCATCCCTATTTTCCCTATTGCCTGCCCGATGACCGGCCTTACAATGTGCTGCAGATCGGTCTGTTCCTAATGGACGTAACCTTGCGCAGCTATCAAGGGCTGAAAGGGGAGGCCGCCTGGCGGGCAATACGGCATACTTTGGACGGCTTGCAACGGAAGGGTGGCTGCGCCTCCGCGGTCTGGCATCCGATCGTGTTCGGCGGCGCCCGCGATCCGGGCTACGACCGGCTGTACTGGGACATGATCCGCTATACGCACGAAACCGGCGGCCTAGCCACGGACGGCCGGACCGTAAACGAATTCTGGCGCCGCCGCGCGCAAGCCTACGCCAGCTTTAACCGGACGTTCCGACCGCCCGTCCCCCACCTTGACGCCGCATCCGCGATTCCACAGGGAGGTTGACCGATGGCTACGATTTTCATGGCCGCCTATACCAATTACCGCCGCGATCCCAGAGTCAGGCGCGAGGCAGAAGCGCTCGCCGAGGCGGGCCACCGCGTCGTGTTCCTGAGCCGCCGCCAGCCCGGCGAGCCCGATGCGGAAACGATCGCGGGCGTGGAAGTAATCAAGGCGCCAGGTCTCAAAGAGAAGTGCGATTCTTTCGGCGAATACCTGGCCGACTACCTACTGTTTTTTGCGATCACTTTTCTCCACTTGCTCTGCCATCCGCGCCGCTACCGGCTGATCCACATCAACAACATGCCGGACTTCCTGGTATTTGCAGCCTGCGTGCCCCGCCTTCTCGGCGTGCCGGTGATTCACGACGTGCACGACCTGATGCCCGAGCTGTTCCTCGAAAAATTCGCCGCCGACGAAACGCACTGGGGCATCCACGCTCTAAAGCTGCAAGAACACTGGGCCGGGCGCTTCGCCTCGGCGGTTCTCACGGTCGAGGACCGACTGAAAACGATCCTTTCGGAACGCGGCATCCCGAAGCGAAAAATCCATGTGTTGATGAACCTGCCCGACGATCGGATCTTTGCCGCGCAAGAGCCGCCGCCACCGAAACCCGACGGCGCGCCGTTCGTGATGGTGTACCACGGCACGCTAGCGCGCCGGCTCGGGATAGATATCGCGATCGAAGCGGCTGCGAAGATCCGGGAGCATATCCCCGCAATGGAACTCAGGATCATCGGCGCGGGTGAGGAGCGGGAACGCTTGATCGCACTTTCCGAGCGGCTGGGTTTGCAGGCGATCGTAACGTTCAGCACAGGCTACGTACCAGTGGAAACAATCCCCGGACTGATCCGCGACGCGGATGCCGGGATCGTGCCGTTGCGCGCCTGCAGCGGTACCGACATCATGCTGCCAACCAAGCTGCTCGAATACGTGACGCTGGGAATTCCTTCCATTGTGCCGAAGACGCGGACGATCGGTCGCTATTTCGACGCCGACATGGTGCAGTTTTTCGAAGCCGGGGACAGCGACTCGCTGGCCGCAGCAATGGTCGAGTTGTACCACGATCCGGCCCGGCGAACCGCCCTGTCCGTGAATGCGGCCGAGCGGTTCGGCAAGCTATATCATTGGAGCCGGCATAAGGACGTGTACCTGAACCTGGTCCGGACCTTAATCGCCGATCAGGCTGGGTAACGGCCGATTGGCTCGGCGCGCGTGTCGGCCGATGCCCAAGTAATGGAGACCGGCGGCCTCGCAGGCGTCCGGCAACCAGAAATTGCGGCCGTCCAGTACAACTTCGACTCCCGCTTCGCGCCAGGCCCTGAAGTTGGGATTCGCGAACTGCTGGTGCGCCGTGCACAGCACGACCACGCCGGCCGCTTCGGAGACGCCGGGCTCGAATCCGGCCCGGCGCAGTTCGCCGTCGGTGTAATAAGGATCTTCAATGGTCACCTGGGCGCCTATCCGCTCCAGCTCATCGCGTAGCGCGTAAGCCGGGCTGAAGGTATCCACCTTCACCCCCGGCCGGAAGCCGAGGCCCAGGATGTGCGCCTTTTCGCCTTTCAAAGGCCGCCAAACCGCCTCGATCCGCTTCAACTGGCGGGCGGGCTGGTTATCGTTGATTTCGCGCGCGGTTTCGGACAGCAGTTGCGGCAGCCCCAGCCGCCGCGCCTCGCGGGTCAGAAAATACGGATAGACCGGCACGCAATGCCCGCCGACGCCGATGCCGGGTATCAACAGATTCGCTTCGCCGTCGGTATTGGCCGCGACCCGGACCCGTTCGAAATCGACGCCGGCCCGTTCGCAATACGCCGCCAGCTCGTTCGAAAAGGCGATATTCACATCGCGGTACAGCATGCCCAAGAGCTTGGTCATTTCCGCCGCTTCCAGCGTGCCCACGTCATCGACCGGCGCGCCGAGATACTGTCGGTAAAAGGCGGCCGCTTTGGCGCAAGAAACCGGGTCGAGGCCGCCGACGACTTTCGGAGTGTTTTCAAGCCGGTCCAGCACCAAGTTGGCCTTGACCCGTTCGGGGCTGTAGGCGACGAAAAACGCCTCGCCCGCCTTCAGGCCGCTGTACTTCTCCAACAGCGGAGTCAGGTTGCGGCGAGTGCCGCCGACCGCGACCGTGGTTTCGTAAATCACCAGCGTATTCGGCCTGAGGCCCTTGCCGATTTGAATGGACGCCTGCTGCAGGATGCTAAAATCGATGTCCCGCTCCGGCGTCAAATGCGCCGGCACAATCACCACGACCACGTCGGCAACGGATACCGCGATCATCGCATTGGCGCAGGCGCTCAACCGTCTCGTATTGTGCAGATGCCGCATCAGCTCGGGCAGGCCGGGCTCCTCGTAGGGGCATTCGCCGCGGTCGATTTTGTCCGCCAGCTCCGTATTGATGTCGCACACCGTCACCGATGCGCCGTGCTTGCCGAAAACGCATGCCAGCGGAAGGCCCATGCGGCCTCCGCCTACCACTGTAACTTTCATGTTGGGATCTCCCTATACAATAAAAATGGGTTTTGTCCAAATGGCCGACCCATCAATACGCCCGGCCGTGCGCGTTGCGCGCAGTCAGCCGTATTGATGGGTCGGCAGCGGCTGCCGCGACTTGTTCAGCACCAGGCCCAGAAGATTCGTATCCTCCAGGATATACATGGCATGCTGCAGCTCGTCGGGAGTATTCCTGCCATCCTCCACGACCAGGAGTGCCGCGTCGACATGCGGCATGAACAGCAGCGCCTCATCTGCGGCGAACAGCGAAGGCAGGTCGAAGATCACAATCCCGGAGGAGTAGCGCAACTTGATCTCACGTATCAAAACCTGCATGCGCCGGGAGGAAATCAGTTCGGACGCGTTGCTATCCGACTCCCGGCCCGGCAGCACCTGTAGGCGTTCGATGCCCGAATTCATAGAAGCTTCGTACAGGGACAGGTTTCCGTTCAGGCAATCGATCAGCCCGACGTCGAACGAGAGGCCGAGCGAGCGCCCGACGTTCGGGCATTTGAGGGCCGCGTCGACGAGCAGAACGTTCTGGCCTTCTTCCATCGCCATCGCGATGGCGAGATTGATGGACACGAAGGTTTTACCCGCGCCGGGTGTCGCGCTGGTCACTACAAAACTGTTCCAGCGGTTCTGCCGGAGCTGTCGCAATACGTTCGTCCTGAGCACGCGGAAGATGTCCGCCCTGGGATCGTGGGCGGTTCCCATGATTACCCGGTTATTGAGCAACACGTCCGCCTCGGCGTTTTCGTGGGTGATTCCGGGGTAGCGAACCGTCTCGAAAGACAGATCGACAGCGTTTTTGATCATAGATAAACTCTCCAGAAAAAAGGGAGGCGATGCAGTGTTACCTCAGCCCGAAAAAGGCTAGCCCAGCGACCACGAGGGCCACCGCGCCGAAGCCGAAGGCGGTCCGGACCATAAACTTGCGGATCCGGCACTGCCTGGCGAACTGCACGGTCAGCTCGGCGGGCGACGCGATGTAAGGAAGCACGACGAGCGGCATCAGTCCGGTAATTTCACGCACCGCGCGGTAACCGCGCACGCCCGGCGCCAACAGTTCAATCAGGAAGGCGACGCCGAGGCCCGCGATTAGGCCGAAGCAGAAGCCACCGATCGCGACCTTTCTGCGAATCGCCTTTTCCGGATGGTTCGGAATCACTGGCGGTTCGATCATCGTCAGTGTCTGACCCTGCTGCTGCTCTTCCAGGGTCTGGGCCAGTTTCGCGTCGAGCCGTTTCTCCTTGAGCTGGTTGTATTTCTTAATGATGTTGTCGCGCGTCCGCAGCATGTCGGTATAAACCATCTCGATTTGCGGCGCCTTCAACAGAATCTCGTGCAGGTTTTCGATCTTGGCTTTCAAGTATGACTGCTTCTGGACCAGCGCGTCGAGATCGTTCTGGCTGGCTTTGTACTGCGCCTCGACGCTACGGAAATACGGACTGCCCGACGAAGATCCCATGCCAACCACGCTGTTGCGCGCATTCGCTCGGAGACTTTTCAGCCGGCTTTCCAGCATAGCCGCCTGTTTCCGGCGCGCCGCAACGTCAGGGTGGCCGTCGCCGTAGGTTTCCTTGAGAGTTTTCAGTTCGGCTTTGGCCTGATCGAGCTGACTGCGGATGCCCTGCTCCAAAGCCTCGCCTTCGAATGACGGATCGAGCGCCCGAATTTCGCGCTTCAGGCGTAGCAAGGAGGGATGATTCGGCGAATAGATACTCGAATAGCGGAGGTATTTCGCCCGCAGCATCCGCAGGGCCTCGGCCTTGGTTTTCGGTACGGCATTCTCCGACGCCATCGGGTCATCGTCCTGTGTTCTCGCCAGTTCCGCGTTCAAAAAGATCAGCCGGTCCTTAGTCGTGCGAATCTGGGCTTCGGTATCACGGAGTTCGCCCTCGGCCCGGTCGATCGCCGCCTGGTTGCCTTCCATCTGCTCGGGCAGGCTGAAGTTATGTTCTTCCTTGTATTTGGCGATTTTGATATCGACTTCCTGGAGTTCACGGTTGAGTTTTTCCACTTCCTCGGTCAGAAAATCGGTGGCCTTGCTGGCCCTTTGCGTTCGCGCCCGGTCGTTCTGCTCGATGAACAAGGCAGCCAGCTTGCTAGCGATTTCCTGCGCGATGACGGGTTCGGCATGGCTGAACGAAATAGCGAAGGCGATCTCGGCCATTTGTGAATGCGCCTGCGGCGCGATCGACAAGGTGGTCAGCTCGACGTTGGTGCTGCTCTTGAACATTTCCGCCAGCTCGAACGGTGTCATGCTATCCCAGAACTCGTCGTAGAGATCGTTCTGTTCGATGATCGCCAGCACCTTGTCCGTGGACAGCACGCGTTGATAAATCGACTGGATTTGCTCTTCGCCATATTGGGAAACCGGCGCGTCGATATATTTCGGCGGTATCGGGGTTTCTATCAGCAGCGTCGCCGTCGAACGGTAAATTTTGGGCAAGTTATAGGCCACGATGACGGTAATCAAAGTCACCAGCAGCCAGGTCACGCCAATGTGAGCCTTGCGCCGCCTGACGATATCGAGGTAATCGGCCAGGGTTTTAGTATAGGGTTCCATAGTGCTGACAATAAGGTCTCATTCGTTCAATGTGACGACGCGCAACGCGTCCTGAAGCGACTCGGCGACCCGGTCCTGCTGCTCGAAGGTCATCTCCGGAAACAACGGCAGAATGACGGTCCGGTCCTGCGCTTCCTCGCTGTGGCGCAGACACCGGCAAACTCCCTCCGTACAAGACCGGTTCCGAATCCTGCCGGCGCAGGACCAGGTATCGGGCGGGTAGGCGGGTTCCCGGTGCGCGCACATGACGCCCCGGCGGGTCGCGATGCCTTCGTCCAGCATCGCCTGCATGACCCACCGCTGATCCGAGTCTTCGGGCAGGCGGACGCTGAAGCTTTGCCAGGTACTGCGCGCCCAGTCCGGCTCCGTCGGCAGGCCGAGCCCCGGCACCTTGGCGAGCAGGGTCCGGTAGCGCGCCGCCAGCTCGCGGCGTTTCCGGACGATGTCCGGGAGGCGCTTGAGCTGTTCCCTGCCCACCGCGGCCTGGATGTCGGTCATCCGGAAATTGAAGCCGACGATCGGGTAGGATTCGAAGATCACCCGGCTCGCGCCGTGGCGCACCGTATCCGGAACGCTCATGCCGTGCTGTCTGAGCAGCCTGAATTTGGCGTCCCATTCCGGATTGGCGGTCGTGAGCATGCCGCCGTCGCCGGTGCTGATCACTTTGCGCGGATGGAACGAAAAACAGGCGATGTCGCCCTGCGGCCTGCCGATCTTTTCCCAATGCCCCTGCCAGAGGATCTCGCTGCCGATCGCGCAGGCGGCGTCCTCCACGACGGCCAGCCCATAGCGGCGGGCGATTTCGCAGACAGCCGCCAGATCGCAGGGCATCCCGATCTGGTGCACGCATAAAATCGCGCGGGTGCGCCCGGTCACGGCGCTTTCGATCAGCACCGGGTCGATATTGAAGGTCGCGGGATCGATATCGACAAATACCGGCCTGGCGCCGCAATAGCGGATCGAGTTGGCGGTCGCGATATAGGAATGGCTGACCGTGATCACTTCGTCGCCGGGCCGTACGCCGGCCGCCAGCAGCGCCAGATGCAGGGCCGTGGTGCAACTGGATACCGCGCAGGCATAAGGCGCGCCTACATACGCCGCAAACTCCTTTTCGAACGCCGCCACTTCCGGCCCCTGGCTGGTCCAGCCGCTCGCGATCACGCGCCGCGCCGCCTCCGCCTCGTTTTCGCCCAACATCGGTTTGGTAATGGGAATCATGCTTCCGCCTCCATTTTCTTGTTCATGCGCCACCATTCGACCAGTTGTGCGAGGCCTTCTTCCAGACCGATCCGGGCTTTGAAACCCAGCAGTCTTTCGGCCTTGGTGGTATCGGCCAGCCGCCGCGAAACCGGATTCACCGTCCGCTCCGGGCCGTATTCCGGCCGCAGCCCGGAGCCCATCACCTTCAGCAGCGCCGCAGCCAGCTCGTTCAGGCTGGTTTCGCGGCCGCTGGCGACATTGAACACCTCGTCGCTCAACTCCGCTTGCAGGGCCAGAATATTGGAGCGCGCGACGTCTTCGATATAGACGAAATCCATCGTCTGCGCGCCGCTGCCGAGAATCAGCGGCGGCCGGCCGTCCGCGATCCGCTCCATCCACCGGATCAACACCTCGGTATATTTCCCGTGCATGTCCATGCGCGGGCCGTAGACGTTGAAATAACGCAACATCACGTAGGGCAGTCCATGCATGTCGTTGAACGACCGCAACAGCCCCTCCAGCATCATCTTGCTGGCGCCGTACCAGGTGCGGTTGTTGTAGGCATGGTGGTCTTCGCGCGTGGGAAAGCTCTCGGCCAGGCCATAGACCGACGCCGAAGAAGCCGCGACGACTTTCTTGACGCCGGCATCCTGCGCGGCTTCCACGACATTGAAGCTGCCGTTGCACATGACTTCCATCGCCTCGCGCGGCTGGCCCGCGCAGGCGGTGATACGCAGGGCCGCCAAATGAACCACCGCATCCATCCCCTGCATGGCTTTATGGACGGCATCCCTGTTCCGGATGTCTTCCTGGATCAGTTGTACGCGGGGGTCTTTTAACGCGTTTTCGACATTGGCCGGCGTACCGCGGCTTAAATTATCGAAAATGACGATCCGTGCCGGCGAGCAGTCCCGCAGCAACAGATCCACGGTCGTCGAGCCGATCAGCCCGCAGCCGCCCGTGACCAATATGTTTGCATTTTTGATTTTCATGAATGAGGTTACCTTGTCTTCAGCATTGTATAAGTTCAGTTTGAAGCGTTCCGAACCGAAGCGCGCGGATGGACCGGCAGTTCAGGCCACGGCTTTTTTCGTATTTCCCGTGCGGGATTCCCCGCTACCGTGGCATGGGCCTCGACGCTGCCGATCACGTTGCTGCCGAGCCCCACCAAGGCCCCGTTCCGGATACGTATGCCGTTCATCAGACTGGTGCCGCTGCCGATATAGCAGTTTTCCTCGACGACGGTATTGCCTGCGATCGTCACGTTGGAGCCGATCAGGCTCCAGTCGCCTATCGCAACGTCATGGTGGATTACCGTGTTCGGCAGAATACAGATATGCGAGCCGATCGCGGCGTTGCTGGTCACCACCACACCCGCCATGATCAGTACGTTGACGCCGAGCGAAGCGAGGGGAGACACCCTGGCGGCCGGATGGATCACGGTGGCGAAGCGCTCCTCCGCAAGCCCCAGTCCCCGGATAATATCCTTGCGGGCTCGATAGGAACGGGGGCTGCCGGGTACGGCCAACACCCGGGCATCGGAGAACCGGTCAAACGCCTCCCGGCCGAAAACCGGATACCCGTTCGGATCGATCCCCCGCTTACCGGGCGTATCGTCGACGAAACCGATCAATAGATAGGCGTCGCCGAGACAATCCAGGGCCTCCAGGCTGTTGCCGTTATAAGGAAAAATCAACAGCGGCTGCGCTTCTTTCATGGCATCGTCTCCTTGGGTCACGCGTCTTCGATAGCCGGCTGTTTTGCGAGCAAAGCGACCGCCTCGCCGACTTCTTCGCACTGCGCGCGGGTCAGCTCGGGAAACATCGGCAGGGAAAGCACTTCGCCGGCCGCCTGCTCGGCATGGGGAAAATCGCCCGGCGCATAGCCCAGATCGGCATAGGCAGGCAAGAGATGCACCGGAATCGGATAGTGGATGCCGGTATGGATGCCCCTGGCTTGAAGCGCCTCTTGCCAGGCACTGCGTTGGGGCGTGCGGATCGCGTAGATATGGTAGACATGCCGAGCATAGGCCATCGCTTCCGGGGTGGCTACGCCGCTGCCGGCGAGCAGTTCATCGTAATGGGCGGCGGCCGCCCGGCGGGCTTCGGTCCAGACTTCCAGATACCGCAGCTTGACCCGAAGGACGGCCCCCTGAAGCCCCTCAAGCCGATAGTTGTAGCCTTTCAGCACATGCCGGTATTTCTGTTCCGCGCCCCAGTCGCGCAGCATCCGGATCGTGCGGGTGTAATCCGGATCGTCGGTCACCACCATCCCGCCCTCGCCATAGGCGCCCAGGTTCTTGCCCGGATAAAAACTGAAGCAGCCCATGTCGCCCAGGCTGCCTACGCGACGCCCCTTGTATTCGGCCCCATGCGCCTGCGCGGCGTCTTCGATCACCACGAGCCCCCGGCGCCCGGCGATCTCCAGGATCGGATCCATATCCGCCGACTGGCCGTACAGATGCACCGGAACAATCGCCTTGGTGCGTTCGGTGATCGCAGCCTCGATCCCTCGCACGTCCATTGTGAAGGTGCGGGGATCGATATCGACGAACACGGGACGGGCGCCGGTATAGTGAATCGCCGCGACCGTCGCCACAAAGGTAAACGGTACGGTAATCACTTCGTCGCCGGGACCGATGCCGGCCGCGAGCAAAGCAAGATGCAGCGCGCTGGTGCCGGTATTGACCCCGATGCCGTAGCGGGCCTGGCAATAAGCGGCGAACTCTTCCTCGAACGCGGCGACTTCCTGTCCCAGGGTGAACTGGCTGGTTTCCAGAATACCCTGGATTGCGGCGTTGACTTCATCCTTGATGCCCAGGTATTGGGCTTTCAGATCGACGAAAGGAATCATGCCACTCTCCTGCCTTGAAACATGAACTTGCCGTTCACTTCGACGGACCGCCCGCGATCGTTCATCGACCGGGTAGCCGCCTCGATCAGCTCGACCACGCGCATGCCCAGAAAGCCGTCGGTCAGCGGCGTTTTGCCGGTCTCTATGCAATCGGCGAAATGTTCCCCTTCGACGCGCAGCGCCTCCGTCGCGTCCAGCCGAGGCGCCCACATGTCGCCGCTGCGGTAGCCGACCCGCATTTCATAGATCCGCTGCGGATCGTCGGTCAGGCTGATGCCCTTGTCGTAAACCTTGATTTTTTCGCTCGACTCCAGGTCGTCGTAGACGATCATCTTTTTGCTGCCGCCGACGAAGATCTGCCGCATCTTTACCGGCGCCAGCCAGTTCACGTTCACATGCGCGATGATGCCGGAGCCGTAAAACAAAGTCAGGTAGGACAGGTTTTCCGGGGTTCCGCGAAAATGGTTGGTGCCGACCGCGGACACCGCGACCGGCTGTTCGTCCAGCAGATAATCCAGGATGGAGAAATCGTGCACGGCCAGATCCGAAATCACGCTGACGTCGCGCTGGAATAGGCCGAGATTGATCCGTGTCGAGTCGTAATAAAGCATGTCGCCGAAATCGTCGCCCTTGACCAGTTCCGCCATTCTGCGGACCGCGCCGGTGTAGATAAACGTATGGTCGACGAGCAAAACGCGCTCCCGCTTCTCGGCTTCCTCGACCAGCTTGCGCGCCTGCAACGCCGTCTCGGCCAGAGGCTTTTCGATCCAGACGTGCTTGCCGGCTTTCAAAGCGGCCATGCCCAGTTCGAAATGCGTGCTGACCGGCGTCGCCACCGCGACCGCATCGATGGAGCGGTCCTCGATCAATTCCTGAAAGCGCGTGGTGGTTGCCACGCCCGGATACCGTTTTTTCACGATATCGAGCTTTTTCTGATCGATATCCGCCACACTCGCCACCGCAAGGCCTGGGGTTTCGGCAAAATTCCTTACCAGATTGGGCCCCCAATAACCATATCCGATAACACCTATTCTAATCATGGTCGTACTCCTTTATTTTTGATCCAAAAATCCCATTGTTTCGCAGCGGCCGCATCGCCTCTGTCTTGCCCGGCGCACCCGGCATAAAACGACATTCCGCCGGACCGGCGCGACGCTTACTTCCCGGACAAGGCTTGGGCAAAACCGCCCGATGCCTTGTATCTTGGGTCGCGCGTGCGCGCATCCGCAATGACCCGGGCGGGAACGCCGGCAACAACGGCATAATCGGGCACATCACGGGTCACCACGGCACCGGCTCCGATCAAGGCCCCTTCACCGATCGTGACGCCGCACAGAATGGTCGCGTTGCTGCCGATGGCGGCGCGGGTTTTGACCCGGGTTCTGACCACTTCCCAATCCGCCTCGGTTTGCAGGCCGCCGTCCGGATTGACGGACTTCGGATACATATCGTTGGTAAACATCACGCCATGACCCACGAAGACCCCGTCCTCGATGTCGACCCCTTCGCAAATGAAGGTATGGCTGGAGATTTTGCAGCGGGCTCCCACCGTAACGCCCTTCTGTATCTCGACGAACGTACCGATCTTGGAGCCCTCGCCGATCGTGCAGCCGTAGAGATTCACGAACTGAGGGTGGTAGATGGCGACCTCTTCGCCTAAAACGACGTTCTCTTTAATCATTCTTTATCCTCTGTTGGTTGGATTTTTCTCTCGGATGAAAGGCTTCTCCTATCCGGACCTTTATAATTTCGCCGCTCTGTCCCTAATTGGGCGTGAACAGCACGTCGACCCAATAATTGCTGGCCTGAAAGGTATCGGTCGGAAAGCCGCCCGTACCGTACCGGTACACGCCGTTGCCGCCGGCCGCCGCATTGCCCGGCGCGGTCAGCGGCCCGCTGGTCACTGCGCTGTTGAAGTAATTGACGTCGGCGGAATAGCGGCCGACCGGCGCCAGGTACGAGGCTACATAGAGGGTATTGGCCATGATCGCCACCGGGCTGGCAAAGCTGACCTGCTGCCAGCCGGAGGCGGTTTCGTTCTGGAACGTGGCACTGGCAAGTAAAGTGCCCGTGCTGCTCCACAGCTTACCGATATGCGTGCCGGTGTTGGTGCCGCCCTTGTAGAAGCGGATGCCGCAGACGAAGCCATTGGTGTTGGATTGGAACTTCACGCCCAGCTCGACCGATACCGTATCCGGATCGATTACCAGTCCCGGCGTCGGATTGCCGGGCCAGAGCGAGACGGCGGCCCCGGAGCAGGCTACGCCGCCTCCCCCGCTGGCGGTGGTGAACGTCCAGCTCACATCCGCCGCGAGCGGATTGCCGGCCGCGTCTTTCACTCCCGTACTGCCGCCCTTCACGGTCGCCGTATAGGCCGTGTTCGCCGCCAGCGCGCCGTTGGGGGTCAAGGTGGCCGTGCGACTGATACTGTTATAGTTGACGGTCGCCGGCACCGGGTTGCTGCCGGCCTGCAGCTGGAAGGTCGCGGTCGTCAGCGTGGCCGGGTCCATCGCTTCGCTGAAGGTCGCGGTCACCGCCGTCCCGGTCGCCACGCCGGTCGCGCCGGGCGCCGGGCTGCGCGACGTAAGGGTCGGCGGCGTCGTGTCAGGCCCCGAACCCGAGCCGACATTTACGGTAATGCCCGGTCCCGCCGTTTCCAGATTGCCACTGTCATCTACAGCCCGGCTTTTGATGTTTACCGTCGTGGACGCGCTCGGCGTTCTCCAGTTGTAAGTCCAACTGCTGCGTCCGCTGGCCGGATGCCAGGTCAGGCCGCCATCGACCGAAACCTCGATGCCGCCAACCCGCCCGCCGCCGCTGTCCGTGGCGCTGCCGCTGATCGTCACGTTGCTCCCCACAGGGACCGTTGCCCCGGACGCCGGCACCGATAGGGTCGATATCGGAGAGGCTATGTCAGTCGACTCCGTCGCCGCCTGGAGGCCCGACTGCAAAGTAGCCGGCTGAACATTCATATCCGCAAACAGATTGACGGTCGCCTGCTGCATATTGGTATCCGTCGGTGTGCCGGCCCGGTCATGATTACTGTCCAGGCCCCATATCCACTGTACGGAGCCTGCTCCGAAAACCAGAGCGTCGCTGGCTGCCCGGTACAGCGTCAGCGCATGATTGGCGGTGCCAGAGCCATAAGTGGAACCGAAATCGGTCAGGACGGGCGCATTATTGACTATAGTCGTTGACAGCCTGACCAGTCCGGCCGGACGGAAGCCGTTATCCAGGTCTTCATCCCACTCATAACCCAGCGTGCCGTTTGGCAGAGAGGCTGAACTTCCGGCCGGCAAGTTCGCAATGCCGGTGTTTCGCCAGAACCGCATCTGGCCTTCTTCCGCCGGTACGATGATTCTGGTAGTGGCGCCATCGTTGACAGTAAAGATAGTGCCCGTCAGCGCATTCTCAGGCCGGCCTCCGTCCGCCGGGGGACTGAAGCGCGGATCACGCCACGTGCCTGTCCATACATTGGGCAACGGATCGATCTTATTGTTGGCATGGGTTTCCTTATAGCAAACCAGCGTTCGATAAGATGCGGCGCCCAGGTTACCTGCCGAGTTGGTGATATTATTTTCCCAACGGGTTTTCCAGAATATCTCGTTGCCGCTGAAAAACCCCAGATGAGTACCCGCATCGCGGGCCACTTCGACATTCGTGCGTTGGGTATTGGACCAATACTCGTCATGCCCGACTGAAAGGAATACCTTATGGTTGGTTATCAGATTGCCGCGCCGGTCGCTGTCGACACCGGAGAAGTAGCTGACGTTATAACCATTGGCCTCCAGCCAGCGCACCATCGGATACTCGGCGTTGAATACCCAATCCTGGCCGTTGTCCACGCTGCGCGTATTGAAAGGCCGGTTATAGCTGACTTTGTAGGCACGGCCCGCCGGTGATCCCGTGTAAAGGCTATTGCCGCCGTACGTATTGTAAGCCTGCCAGGTGGTATCCGAAGTCTGGAACAATATATCGGAGGTGCTCGCGTCGTCCCGAACGATGAATACGATATGGCTGGCCTGGCCGGCGCTGTCCTGCTGGACCGCCTTAGCAAAGTAGATGCCGGAAACGGCATCCGTCGGAACCGCCCAGGAGGCCGACTCCGCCCAATTACCGCAGTCGATCAGTCCGGTCGCGCTATTGTTCAGACAGGCTGGCTGGGTCTGCGGCAAATTCGCCGAAGGCGCCACCGTGGCAATCTTACGAGCGCCATTCCCGCCGTAATAACCCATGCGGTAGATATCGAGCCGATAATTCGTGGATGGCGTCTTGATCTTGAAGTGAACGGTCTCGCCCTTGTTGACACTGATATCCGTGGCATAGCCCTGAATATTTGAACTGCCAGCCCCTGCGACATCCCACTCACTGGCAGGATTGCCGGCCTTGGAGTTCTCGCACACGATAGCATTGCCCCCGATTGAACAAGGATTTACGCCAGTGGTGAACGTCCAGCTCACATCCGCCACGAGCGGATTGCCGGCCGCGTCTTTCACCCCCATACTGCCGCCCTTCACGGTCGCCGTATAAGCCGTGTTCGCCGCCAGCCCGCCGTTGGGGGTCAAGGTGGCCGTGCGACTGAGACTGTTATAGTTGACGGTCGCCGGCACCGGGTTGCTGCCGGCCTGCAGTTGGAAGGTCGCGGTCGTCAGCGTGGCCGGGTCCATCGCTTCGCTGAAGGTCGCGGCCACCGGCGTCCCGGTCGCCACGCCGGTCGCGCCGGGCACCGGGCTGCGCGACGTGAGGGTCGGCGGCGTCGTGTCCGGGCCCGTATCCGTTGAAAACAACACATCGACCCAGTAATTGGTCGACTGAAAGGTATCGGTCGGGAACCCGCCCGTACCGTACCGGTACACGCCGTTGCCGCCGGCTTCCGTATTGCCCGGCGCGGTCAACGGCCCGCTGGTCACTGCACTGCCGAAATAGCCGGCATCTACCGAATAGCGGCCCACCGGCGCCACATACGAGGCCACATAGGGGGTATTGGCCGTGATCGCCACCGGGCTGGCAAAGCTGACCTGCTGCCAGCCGGAGGCGGTTTCGTTCTGGAACGTGGCACTGGCAAGTAAAGTGCCCGTGCTGCTCCACAGCTTACCGATATGCGTGCCGGTGTTGGTGCCGCCCTTGTAGAAGCGGATGCCGCAGATGAAGCCGTTCGTGCTGGAACGGAACTTCACGCCCAGTTCGACCGAATCCGTATCCGGATCGGCCGCCACTGCCGGGGCCGGATTGCTCGGCCAAAGCGAGGCGGCGCCGGAACAGGCGGCTGA
The DNA here is from genome assembly GCF_000733855.1 of Methylomicrobium agile. Taxonomy (NCBI): domain Bacteria; kingdom Pseudomonadati; phylum Pseudomonadota; class Gammaproteobacteria; order Methylococcales; family Methylococcaceae; genus Methylomicrobium; species Methylomicrobium agile. Next base: position 1,791,808 of record NZ_JPOJ01000001.1, on the reverse strand, counting down.
TGCTGGCTTCATCAATCCCGCAAATAGAAGACCCATCGATGCAATCATTATTATCCGCGGAATCGGGGATACGATAATGTTTGAAAAATTATTGGCAAAGCCAGATTGCCCGTCATTATTTTCAGCAACAATTTTTTCTATCATGACCGCGCTCCCTTGATTTTTAATGGAAAAACTTCATTGTTTTGAAACGGCAGAATCCCCGCTGCTGTGCCCGGCAACCGGTATAAACCTTCATCCTACCGGACGGGCATAACATTTACTTCCCGGCCAACACCTAGGCAAAACTGGCCTCTGTTTTGTATCTTTGCTCGCGTATGCGTGAATCCTGTCCTTACCCATCGTGCAGCCATAGAGATTCACGGACTGAGAGTGGTAGATGGCGGCCCCTTCGCTTAAAACGACGTTCTCTTTAATCATTCTTTATCCTCTATTGGTTGGGTTTTTCTCTCGGATGAAAGGCTTCTCCTATCCGGACCTTTATAATTTCGCCGCTCTGTCCCTAATTGGGCGTGAACAGCACGTCGACCCAATAATTGCTGGCCTGAAAGGTATCGGTCGGAAAGCCGCCCGTACCGTACCGGTACACGCCGTTGCCACCGGCCGCCGCATTGCTCGGCGCGGTCAGCGGCCCGCTGGTCACTGCGCTGTTGAAGTAATTGACGTCGGCGGAATAGCGGCCGACCGGCGCCACGTACGAGGCTACATAGAGGGTATTGGCCGTGATCGCCACCGGGCTGGCAAAGCTGACCTGCTGCCAGCCGGAGGCGGTTTCGTTCTGGAACGTGGCACTGGCAAGTAAAGTGCCCGTGCTGCTCCACAATTTACCGATATGCGTGCCGGTGTTGGTGACGCCCTTGTAGAAGCGGATGCCGCAGATGAAGCCATTGGTGTTGGATTGGAACTTCACGCCCAGCTCGACCGAATCCGTATCCGGATCGGCGGCGATCGACGGTGTCGGGTTGGCGGGCCAGATCGAGGCGGCTGCCCCGGAGCAAGCCACGCCGCCTCCCCCGCTGGCGGTGGTGAACGTCCAGCTCACATCCGCCGCGAGCGGATTGCCGGCCGCGTCTTTCACTCCCGTACTGCCGCCCTTCACGGTCGCCGTATAGGCGGTGTTCGCCGCCAGCGCGCCGTTAGGGGTCAAAGTGGCCGTGCGACTGATACTGTTATAGTTGACGGTCGCCGGCACCGGGTTGCTGCCGGCCTGCAGCTGGAAGGTCGCGGTCGTCAGCGTGGCCGGGTCCATTGCTTCGCTGAAGGTCGCGGTCACCGCCGTCCCGGCCGCCACGCCGGTCGCGCCGGGCGCCGGGCTGCGCGACGTAAGGGTCGGCGGCGTCGTGTCCTGGCCCGTATCCGTTGAAAACAACACATCGACCCAGTAATTGGTCGACTGAAAGGTATCGGTCGGGAACCCGCCCGTACCGTACCGGTACACGCCGTTGCCGCCGGCTTCCGCATTGCTCGGCACGGTCAACGGCCCGCTGGTCACTGCGCTGTTGAAGTAATTGACGTCGGCGGAATAGCGGCCGACCGGCGCCACGTACGAGGCTACATAGAGGGTATTGGCCGTGATCGCCACCGGGCTGGCAAAGCTGACCTGCTGCCAGCCGGAGGCGGTTTCGTTCTGGAACGTGGCACTGGCAAGTAAAGTGCCCGTGCTGCTCCACAGCTTACCGATATGCGTGCCGGTGTTGGTGCCGCCCTTGTAGAAGCGGATGCCGCAGATGAAGCCATTGGTGTTGGAACGGAACTTCACGCCCAGCTCGACCGAATCCGTATCCGGATCGGCCGCCACTGCCGGGGCCGGATTGCTCGGCCAAAGCGAGGTAGCACCGGAGCAGCTTATGGCGCCACCTCCGGTAGTGAAAGACCAGACGACGTCCGCCGCCAGGGCATTACCCGCCGTATCCTTCACACCGGCCGCTCCGCCTTTGACGGTGGCCGTATAGGTGACGCCCGCGGCCAGCGCCGTGTTCGGCGTCAGGGTCGCCGTATTGCCGGCATAGCTCACTGCCGCCGGCACTAGATTGCCGCCCGCATTCCGCAGCTCGAACGTCGACGTGCCAATGGTCGACGCCTGCATCGCCTCGCTGAACGTCGCGGTCACGGCCGTATTGGCGGCGACGCCGGTCGCATTCGGCTGAGGCGACTGCCCTGTTACCGTCGGCGGCGTGGTGTCGGTACCGGCGCTAGTCGCGAACAATACGTCCACCCAGTAATTGGTCGACTGGAAGCTAGCGGTCGGGAAGCCCCCGCCCGTGCCGTAAACAAATACGCCGTTACCTCCGCTCACGCCGCTTTGCAACAAATGGACCGGCGGCGCATCGACGCCGGTGCTGCCGAATTCGGGGCTGCTGGTGGCTGCGTAATGACCGTTAGGCGCATAGTATGAGGCGACATAAACCGTACCGGCATTGACTGCGACCGGCGGATTGAAACTGACCTGCTGCCAACCCGTCGCGGTTTCGTTGCCGAAGGTCGCCGACGCCAGCAATTGTCCGGTGTTCGTCCAAAGGTGACCCACATGGGTACCCGTGTTGCCGGTGCCCTTGTAGAAGCGGACGCCGGTGATAGAGCCGTCGAGGTCGACGGTGAACTTGACGCCCAATTCGACAGAGTCCGAATCGTTCGCGGACGGATTACCGGGAACGGCCGAGCCGGGCCAGGCGCTGCAAGGACCGGACACGCAAGGTTGCGCCTGGGTCGTGAAAGACCAGGTATAAGGCGAAGCCAGGGGATTGCCGGACGCGTCCTTGATGCCGGTCAGAATCCTGGCCGTATAAAGCGTGGTCGGCGACAGCAAGGTGGCGGGCTTCAGCTTCGCGGTACGCGTGTCGGCATCGTAACTGACCGTGGCGGCCACCGGGGGATTGCTGCCGGCCTGCAATTGAAAATTGGCTGTGGTGACCGTCGACGGATCGATCGGCTCACTGAACGTGGCCGTCACATCAGGCTGCTGAATGATTCCACCGGCGCCGCCCGCGGGAAAGGTCGACGTGACCGTCGGCGGCGTCGTATCCAGCCCGTAAGTCGCGGTATAGTTTCCCGCCGTTGCATTAAAAAAAGCGTATTGAATCCCTTTAACCGTAGGCGTCGTATATTGGACGGCTCCGCTTGGGCCGCCGATACCGGTCAGAGAAACACCGTTGGCGGCGGCAACCGGCACCATCGCCTGCAGGCCGTTGGCGCCCGCGCCGCGGCTCACCTGAAAACTCAGGCTGTTGCCGTTCCACGTCAGCGAGCGGAACGAGGACCCATTGCGCCCGTCCAGCCAGTCCAGCATCTGTTTGCTGGAGACAACCGGCACGCTGCGCGCCAGGGCCGAATCCACCGTCTCGGTCGCTTCCGGCGTTTGCGCCACATCGGTATGCGCGTTGATGGTAAAGGCGCCGTAATAACCCTCCTGGCCGAGCGCCCGGTCCAACAGGGTATCGATCGTGAACGGATAGGTCTGCCCCGACTCGTCCGTCATATAGGAAGTGGCGTTATAAACATCGATCAGCGAACCGTCCAGATTGACGAATCGCATCGGCATTCCGGAACCGTTGAAAAATCCCGGCCGGTTTTGTACCCAGCCGGGTGGCCAGAAGTAATAGCTGGTATCGAAACGAATGCCGTTTTCCAACTGGACGACCGCGCCGGTAACCCAATCGCTCCAGGTGATGCAATGATGGCGCATCGTAACGGGAGCCGGAATGCCGGAATACTTGGCGGTGAAATCGGAAAGTTGCTGGTTGTAAAAAGACCTCAGGGATGAAGGGGTAAAATCCTCGCAGTTCGTGTTGAGGTGCAACCCCATCTCGAAACCGTCCGCGTTATAAGCGGCAGCGTCATTAGGCGCCAGCGGCGTGTTCGGAAAGATGTACGACGTGCCCCGTACACATTCCCAATTCGCCACCGAGCAGCCCGATGGACTCTTGGATTTGAAATAGTTGAAACGCCCCTGCGTGCCGTTATTGCCGTGATCGTCCCCGGTCATGATCACAACCGCTTTCTCGCCGCGCGGAAAATACCAGAAACGGGGCAACGGCTTCCTGTCGCGGTTCATTTCGAGTATCAGATTGGCGAGCAAACGCTGCTGCTCGTCCGCTTGCGGAATCGCCAGCTTGTTGAAATCGATCCAGTCGGGCTGCGAGTCGCCCGCCGCATCGCCGTAAAACTTGTCGTCGGAACGGATGGGCGCAAATCCGTCGCGCTCCTGATCTTTCCAGTCAGGATTGCCTTGGCGGGTCTGCACGATGGATGTCGCAAGATCGTAGGCAAACGCCGCCGCCTGGCCGCCGCTGCTGCCGACGCTGCGCAGCGTCAGAGCGGGATTGGCGGTCGCGGTTGTGGCGTTCGAGTAAAGCGTCGCCAGGCTCGTGGCGCCGGAAAGCGTATAGCGGTCGGCAGCGCCATGAAACTGGAGTGTCTGGTCGACGATGCCGTTGCCCGGCACCCTCGAATTGTCGACGCGCAGATAAGCGTTCGACAACGGCGTTCCGCCAGCCATATTGACGCCCAGCAAATTGGCCAACTGTGAGTCCGGCCGCATCGTGATCAGATTGCCGCCGGCGCTCACCCAATTGGAAAACAGGGTTGCCTGGCTGGAGCTCAATGTCATCTTCGACAGAATCACCACATCATACGCGTTCAATGTTGTCGAATTGACGGTGGCAATGTCGGCCATTGCGAATTCGTTGAGCCCTTCTGTCCGCAGAATCTCCGCGTAGTACTTGCCGATGGAATCGGTGGTGGTCGTAACGATCAGAATGGGGCCACCCGGTGGGTCGGGGATGGCCGCCTTGGCCGTAGGAATCAGCCAATTCAGAATCCGTTCGAAGATCCCGTCCCGAGTATGCGCTACGGAGCTGGATCCCGTACGACCGGCAATCAGCACATCCAACGCAGCCGCGCCGGGCTCCACGACGGAGTTATTGGCCGGCGCGGGTGGTTTTATGTCAATCGACCGGATCTTTTGGCTCGTCCTCGGGTTCCATTCGGTCACTTGTCCGTCCTCGCCCCCCGCAATCAAATCGCCGAGTGGATTGTAGGCCAGCGCATTGACCGCCTTTGTCGCGGCGGGGATTTGCCTATCGAGCTGTTTGGCGACCGTATTCCAGACCAGAATCTGGGCATCCTCTCCCGTACTGGCCAGTTCCTGGCCGTCCGGATTGAAGGCGACGGCCCTAACGGCAGCCCGGTGTCCATCGAAGCGCGCTGCCTGGCTGCCGGTGGCGACATTCCACAGGTACACCGTATTATCCGAGCCGCCGCTGGCTACCCATTTGCCGTCCGGGCTGCAGGCTACCGCGTTCACTTCGCCCGTATGGCCGAGCAGGGTGTGGACGAGCCGCCCCGTCTCCACTTCCCACCAAAGGACGCTGCCGTCGGCGCCCGCGCTGGCCAGATGGGTTCCGTCCGCGCTGAAGCACAAGGCATTCACGAAATCGCTATGGCCGCCGGAGAGAATGTTTCTCAGCTTGCGCGCCTCCGCATCCCACACCATGATCCGGGTTTCTTCACCGGCGCTGGCGAGCAATTTTCCATTCGGGCTCGCGGCCACGGCTCTGATCGGATGTTCATGCGCCGCCAGCACCTGGACCTGCTGACCGTTCGCAACATTTCTTATCTCCAGTTCCGAATCGCGGCCGACGCTGACCAGATCCTTTCCGTCGACGATGAATGCGATAGCGGTTACGCCGGCGCCATGATGCGCCGACACGGTAAAGCGCTCGCTTCCGCCGGCGGTCCACACCTTGATCTGACCGTCCACGCTACCACCGACGAGCGTTCCATCCGGACTTACGGTAAGCGCCGCCACACCTTTCCAGTGGCGGGGACTTCTTTTCTTGCCGGAAACATCGGCATTCCGGCCCGCGGCCAGTCCCTGGGCGCTCTGCACGTTGCCCGCAGCCGGATTCGACACGCCGGCGGCCGCGGCAATATTGGGACTTGCATTCAAAGTCTCGGCGACAGCTCCCGTAAGCGCCGAGGCGACATCGGACAAGGAAGTCTGCAGCACCGCGAGCTTCGAAACGTCCGACAGGTTCCATACGATCATCTGGCCGGTTTTAGCCATGCTGATCAAATGGTTCCGATCGGCGCTGAAAGCGACCTTGACCACGGCGCTGTCGTGGCCGGTCAAAAGCTGCGGCCGTTTATCGGCCACATTCCACAGGAAAACCTGTTCATTTTCGCTTCCGGTTGCCAGCCAGTTGCCGTCCGGGCTGAAGGCCAGCGCGGTGACGGCCGCGTTGCCGGGCAGGGCCGCGGCCTCTTCGCCGGTCGCCGGATCCCACAATTGGGTCCGGCCATCCTGGCCGCCCGTCGCCAGCCATTTGCCGTCCGGGCTGAAGGCCACGGCATTGACCGCCGCCTGGCCGGTGGCAAGCTGCCGGGCCACGCTGCCGGCCCGGGCATCGATCAGCATCACGGCCGCCTCCTCGTCCACCGCCGCCAGCCAGTTGCCGTCCGGGCTGAAGGCCAGCGCGGTGACGGCCGCGCTGCCGGGCAGGGCCGCGGCCTCTTCGCCGGTCGCCGGATCCCACAATTTAGTCCGGCCGTCCTGGCCGCCCGTCGCCAGCCATTTGCCGTCCGGGCTGAAGCTCATGGCATTGACTGCCTCCTGGCCGGTGGCAAGCTGCCGGGCCACACTGCCGGACCGGGCATCGATCAGCGTCACGGCCGCCTCCTCGTCCGCCGCCGCCAGCCAGTTGCCGTCCGGGCTGAAGGCCAGCACCCGCATCGGCACCGTCTGGGAAAGCGTTAAGCGCACGCTGCCGGCTGACGTATCCCATATTTTGACCGAATCATCGCTGACGCTGGCCAGCGTTTTGCCGTCAGGACCGAAAAGAATGCCCTGGGCCGGACTTTCGGCCTGGGCCGGCAGCGCCTGGAGCATCCGCCCTGCGGCGGTATCCCACAAGACGATTTTTCCGTCGGTTTCCACGGTAGCCCAAATATTGCCGTCCGGACTGATCGCGACCGGATCGAGCCCCCGCCCGGAGAGCTCGATCCCGGAGGCCCCACTTGCCGAATCGGCGCTCGCGGCATGGGCGGCGCTTATAGGTCCGTCCCTATCGGGAATTTGAACATAAACGGTCCAAAACAAAATAGCCAGAATGAGGGTATTTAAATACAGATACTTTACTTTGGGCTTCTTCACGTGCGCACTCCTCTTGCAATTGAATGATTCAAATCCGGTTTGACGTCTTGACTGAATTTCAAGGTTTCGGCGCCGCTCATACGGCGCCTCTGCCTCGCAATACTTCTCCGATCGTTTTGATTAACAGCTTCAAATCGAACAGTAACGACCAATTCTGAAGGTAACGAATATCAAGCCTCACGGTATCATCCCAATCCGTCTTGCTCCGGCCTTCCACCTGCCAGAGCCCGGTAATGCCGGGTTTCATTTCTAATATTCGCCTGAGGTGCCAGGCCTGGTATTTCTCGGCTTCATAGGCAAGCGGCGGGCGCGGCCCGACCAGGCTCATATCGCCCTTCAGCACATTAAAAAACTGCGGCAATTCGTCGATGCTGGTTTTTCGGATGAATTTGCCGACGGGGGTGATTCTGGGATCGGATCTGATCTTGAAAAAAGGCGTTTCCCCATCCCCCTGATTAACTTTTTCATGATTGCCGCCGATCAAGTCGCGGATGTATTCGCGATGGATTTGATCATCCGTATTCGTATACATGGAGCGAAACTTGTAAAACGTGAAAGGAATCCCTTGTTTACCCAGGCGGGCCTGCCTGAAAATGACGGGGCCGGGCGAAGTCGCTTTGATGACCAAGGCAGTCATCAACATAACCGGCATGAAGGCCAGAATGCCGATGATCGATCCTGCGATATCGAGGCCGCGTTTCAGCGACAGTTCAATCCAGGAAGGACCTCTGACCTCCTCCAGCGCGAAAGGAAAAGCATCGGGGCGAATGCAGCCCTCCTTGGCGAGGCTCTCGAAGATGTGATCGGGATAAGTCGAGAGCGTAAAAGAAACCGGCAAATCCCGATATTCGTGAATCAACTTTTCACAGATTTCTTTTGCCCCTTTCTCATCCGTATCCGGCAGCAATACGCCCAGGTTTTTTCGCTGACCAGGCCGCAAATGTCGGTAGCCCGTGTTTTGGCCCGGACAGTATTCAAAAGCGCCATCCTGTCGATGAATTTGTCTTCCTTTTCCTGATCGAGCGTTAACATGATAATGGACAATTTGGATTTGGCCCGCTGCGCCCGGAGTTTTTCAAGGCGCAACTGATCGATAAAAAATGAGTTATAAAAAATTTCGCTGTAATCGACTGGATTGGGTTTTAAATTATTCGGTATGTCGGGAGAGAGCACGGATTCTACTTGAAAGGATTCTCTTTTTTCTTTCATTTTCATTATAATTTTTCCCTCCTGAAGTCTAACCGGCTTTAAACTCCATCTTACCGGACACGAGCCCATTTCCTGCCTTCACGCCGGCGACCGCATGAATATCCACGATACCAACTGTGTAAATATTAATGATAGGATTATTACCCTGTATTCCTTATAAAAACCACGGCTTGTCTTTGTGTTGGAGGGTAGAATAGAGCAACGAATAAAAATTTTCATTAGATATTATTGGAATGATTTTGAATAAGTTTCTGATACATTTTATATACCAAAAGCGGGCAAATAATCCCAGATTAAAACTCATACTCGACCATTATCGAGCCATTAAAAATATAATATTAAGCGCGCTATTCGACCTAAAAGGCCAATGGAATTTTCCGCCTAAACTTGCCATCAAAACATGCACACAGAATAATTCCCAAGGCGGAGTTCTAGACTCCATACCGTTAAATTAACAGAAGAGAGGAACCGAAATGAAACTCAACTTTGCCGACGATACTTTCGTATTAATGTTGAATCTGGGAGCGATCATTATTGGCCTGATAATCATGTGGCTTATCATATAAACGCCAACCCGGCATGATCGCCGCCGGGAACGAGCTTTTGAGAGTTGACATCGCCCGTTCCCGCCCGTCTGTCGTCCGCATACGGGAGCGCGATTTGCGGGGCCGGCGCATCGGCCTTGTTATCTTGAATTTTGACGCCCGCCAAACGCGATGAGTAAACCAAGCCCTCCCGTTTTATTGGCTTGCCTGTTAAATAGGGCGCCTATTCCGAATCGAAGACATTTTCCCCGGCAAGTGAACTAACCCGATCTCCAAATGGCCATATCTTCATCATTCCGTGGACAGCATGAGCCATAGCCTGAGAAGGGCATGAAAATTGCCTGTCAACCGGTCAGTTCCGAACGAACGTTTATTTTTGTAATGGATCATAATGAGTTAATTAACCCTTTGATTTAAAGAGCATACTCTCATGGAGTGAAAAATGTCGGTGAGTGACAACAATGGACAGCAAACACCAGGCTTTCCGATAGTCGGCATCGGCGCATCGGCCGGCGGAATGGAGGCGCTGCAAAACCTGTTTTCCGCCCTGCCGCCCCAAACCGGGCTGATATTTGTGGTGATACAGCACCTGCCGCCCGACCATACGAGCCATCTTCCCGAACTGCTCGGAAAGGTGTGCCGTCTGCCTGTTTGCGAAGCCAAAGACGGCATGCAGGTAGAGCCCGATCACGTCTACACGATCGCCCCCGGCGAAGCGCTGGCCCTGGATCAAGGCAGGCTGCGGAGCCGCCCGTTTCCCGCCAACGCCAGGGTCTGCATCGACATTATCAATATTTTCTTCAAAAGCCTGGCTGCAGACCGCGGCAACAATGCCATCGCGGTGATCCTCTCCGGCACCGGCAACGACGGCGCGGAAGGCGCCCTCCGGATCAAGCAGGCAGGTGGCACCGTTTTCGTACAGAACCCGACCACCGCCATGCACGGCGGCATGCCCTGTGCCGCGATCGCGACCGGTACGGCAAAGCATATTCTGCCGGCGGATGCGATCGCCCGTGAATTGCTCGCCGACACTTACGCTGCGGCGGTGCATCCGCCGGCGGCTACGGGACCGGAAGACATCGCGCAACCGCTGGAGGAGATTCTAATGCTGATCCGCCGCCATGCCGGCTCGGATATGAGCGGTTACAAGTTCAGCCCGCTGTTTTGGCAGATTCAGCAGCGTATGCGTGCCCGGGGCATCGATCAGGCCCACGATTACGTCGCGCTGCTGCGCGAGGAACCGGCCGAACTGGAAACGCTGGTCCGGAGCATACCGATTCACGTGACTGAGTTCTTCCGCGACCCGGAGGCATGGGACATGCTTGAAAGCAAAGTGATCCCGCCCTTGATCCGGGAGCACCGTGGAGACCGTCCCGTACGGGTTTGGACGCCGGCCTGTTCCTCGGGCGAAGAAGCGTATTCGGTCGCGATGCTGCTGGCCGGGCAGATCGATCGGCTGGGCGAACCGGCCGATTTCCGGATTTTTGCTACCGATGCGTCGCCGGATATCGTCGCCCGCGCCCGGCGTGGCGTATTTTCCGCCGCTGCGGTCGAGAGAATTTCACCGGAACGCCGGATGCGCTTTTTTTATCCCTACGGCGGAAAGTACCGAATCAAAAAGAGCCTCAGGGAAAAGCTGGTGTTCGCGCCGCAACACCTGCTTGCGGATCCGCCTTTTGCCGATGTGGATCTGGTCACTTGCCGAAACCTCTTGATCTATTTGGAACCCTACGCACAACAGCGGGTGGTGGCGCTGCTGCATGCCTCGCTGCGAATGGGCGGTTACCTATTCCTCGGCCGGGGCGAATCCCTGCCATTAAAACAGGACGGTTTCGAAACCGTATCGATGCCCCGGCGCATCTATCGAAAAGTAGCCCCGCTGGAGAATAGCCCGGTCCGGTTTCCAAAACGCCTGAAGCGGCTACCGCCCTCGCACACCAGCGCCACCCTCGGTGCTGAAAGCGCGCATCGGGCGGTACTGGAAGAATTCGATCTTCCGTCCGTGTTGATCGACGTGCAGTTCAACATCCTTCACATCTACGGCGACACCTCTTCTTTCCTGCGGCTGCCGCCGGGCCAGCCGACCCTGAACCTGCTGGCGATGGTTCCGCCGGTCTGGGCCGCCGACATTCGAGTTGCGGCCCAGACCGTTCTGTCCGAGCTGCAACCGGTGACGATGGACCGCCTGCGTGAACCCCAAACGGCCGAAGGCGCATTGCGCATCAAGCTCACGCCGATCCAGTCCGGAGAAGGGGAAAGCACATCCCGCCTGCTGGTTTCGTTCGTACGCTCGAACGGCTCCGGCACCCTCGCTCCCCGGAACGGCTCCGGCCAGACCGTGCCGGACGTTTCTGCGGCCGGACCGGGGACACTACCCTGCTGGTGCGATACGCTGAGTCTGACGATCGAAGAACTGGCAGCCTCCCGCGAAGAACTTCAGGTGCTGAATGAAGAACTCCGGGCCGTCAACGACCAGCTCAATCTCAGCAACGAGGAGATCAACGACGTCAACGCCCGGCTGCATGCCAAGATCCAGGAACTGGAAACACAGAGCCATGTGCTCAGCAGCGGCGCGGTGATGACCTTGTTCCTGGATAAGGAGCTGCGCGTACGCTGGTTTACGCCGGCCATCGGCGAACTTTTTCCGCTGCGGCTTTACGATACCGGACGGCAGATCACCGAACTCGGGCCGCGGTTTGTCGATCCTCATTTCATTGACGATGTACAGGCCGTAATGCGGACGGGCGAACCTCTCGAAGGAGAGGTGTGCAATATGGAAGGCCGCTGGTATTTGCGCCGGATCGGCCCTTTCCGTACCGGTAACGACAAAACCGCCGGCGTCGCCATTACCTTCACCGACATCACCGAACACAAACGGGCCGAAGAGGAGGCTCAGGCGCAGCACAACCTGCTGAAAACGGTTCTCGACCATTTGCCGGTGGCGGTCAACATCGTGCGCGCCTCGGATATGAACATCTTGCTGGTCAATCCGAAATACCAGGAATTGGCGCCGCAAAGAAAAATGGTGGGCAAGACGCCTCGCGAGGTATGGCCGGAGGAACCGGAGATAGAAAAACACGTTCTGAACGTCGCGAAAACCGGAAAGCCGTTTTCCGCGATAGATGCCCCCTATGAAGTAAAAAGCTCCGAAAACAGCCGCGTGGAGGAAGTTTACTTCAGCTGGTCCATATTCCGGATCGCGCTGCCCGGAGACGCGGGTTGGGGATTGATCACGACCGCCTGGGAAACCACCGACCGCAAACGCACCGAAGAGACGTTGCGCCGGACCTTGGCCAAAGCGGAGCAAGGCGACCGGATGCTGGCCGCCTTGATGGAATATCTGCCGGAAGGCATCGTCGTCGCGGACGCCCCTGACGCGAAAATCCGGATGATCAACCGGACCGGCCGGGAGATGACCGGCAAACCGGACAGGCACCTGAAAGTCGCCTGCGGCAAACTGGCGGAGCGATGGGGCATCCGCCGTACCGATGGGGTCACGAAGCCGGCGGATGACGAACTCCCTCTGGTGCGCTCGATCCGAAACGGCGAAACTGTCAAGGATGAAATTTGGGTAATCGTCCGCAAGGATGGGCAGCACATCCCGGTGCTCTGCAATTCAGGCCCGATCCGGGATGCAAAGGAAAACATCACGGGCGGCATTCTCGTCTTTCGCGACATCACCCGGCCGTAAACAGGGACGGCCGTGCGTACTTTATTCAACCTTTCATGGTACGCACAGCCTACTACAGCGGCTTATCCCCTTTGAGGACCAACCCAAGTCAGATAAGGGTGTCTCACGATGAACGCCCGGTATGGGAACGAGGGGGAAATTATGATCGGCCCAATCCTTAGCCGACGATGCGCCCGCCATAAGTTTTCAGCTTGCATGAAGCAAAAAAGAATCGGGGAATTGCCGAACTCTCGTTTACCGCAGCTCATCCAATTGAATAATCAGATTCCACAATGACGGACGAATTTTCGGGTATCGCCCGACCGGTACGATACCGCCAGAGCCGGAAGAGAGGAGGCAAAATATGACGGCATCCGCTTCTCTTAAATATACGGCGTCCGAAATCCATCGGGCGGCGCGCCTTTATCAACCCAGAAACAGAAAAGTAATCAACGGGTGCATCTTTTACGAGCCCCGGCTGATCTTACCGCTGGAATGGGACGGAGAAACGCTCTGCCAGATGAATGAACTGCTCGCGTGCCCCTCGGTGGTCTCTTATGCGATCCTGCAGCTGCTTTCGGCGACACGCACGAACCTTCCCATTTCGCAGCGGTTAAGGCGGGACTGGAAAATGGTTCGGTACGAAGATGAAGATTTCGATCCCTGGGAAGATGCGCTCGACGACCGCTATTTCACGGAACGGGTGCGCGTGCCGGTGGAACGGCACAGATACCTGCTGTCCTCCCAAGGGATACGCAGGATCATCGACCGGTTATGCGCGCAACAGACGGGCGACTACGTGGGCGTACCGGTGTCGGACAGCCCCTGCACCGCGCAAGAAGCAATTCAGGCCGCGCTGCTGGACCGATCGGTCAGCCTCAGGCAGGTGCGTTTCATCCTGCATCTCGACATACACTACCTCGTATCGCTGGTGTCCGTTTGATGAACAAAGGCTGTCTGAAGAAAGCGGATAGAAAGGTGAAGTCGTCCGCGCCGCATAGAAACCGCCCACCCCGGCCGAACGCTGGCAAAGCCTGTATCACTTTACCGTGGGCGAGGCACTGGAAGATGCAAGGCTGCAAAGCCTGCCCGCTTACGATCATTTGGAATGAGCCATCCCTTCCTTCTTCTACCGCGCGGCGGAATCGGAGGTAGTTGTCCTATGCCAAGAAAGAATTGCCCGATAATGCTCATGCAAGGTTTACACGCTTTTTGCGCCCACTTCGCCGAGGGTGAAGAAATTGGAACGATCGTCATATAGGCACGGTCTTTTTCAACTAAAACCCCGTTGAAATTTTATTTGCCGAGGAGGCGGTTATGGAAGAAAAGCCGTACGGTCGAAAGAACGTTTTTCCTGGCCGACGAGAGGAGACGAAGCACAGCAAACCGACCCGGCTGCCAAGGGAGAAGGCGCCATGAGCTTGTGGGACAGAATCAGGATGCCGGGCAGTGACTCCCTCGAAATGGAGCCCGTCGGGATCGGCAGCACGAACGGCCTGTTGACCAAAAGAACGCTGATCGTGGCGCTAACCGCGGCCGCGGTGATTGCGTTGCTACTGATGGTGTGGCAGGTCGCACAGATTCTTTTGCTGATTTTCGCCAGTCTGTTGTCGGCGCTGTTTTTGCGCACCTTGGCAAACCTGATCAGCCGGAACACGGAGTTGAGCGTAACGGCCTCTCTGAATCTGGTAGTGCTGGCGCTGCTGGGAACTTCCGTACTGATCCTCTTGCTGTACGGACCCGACATTGCGGAAGGTTTTTATCAGTTATCCAAGAAATTGCCGTCGACGCTGGACCGCCTGCGCACTTCTTTAGGCCAGTATGCCTGGGGACCTTTGTTGCTGGACACCTTTTATCAAATCGGAAACGCTCTGACCGATCCGCGGCAACTTGGAAAAATCGCCGGCATTTTTTCGACCGCATTCGGGGCGGTCGCGAGCTTCCTGATCGTAATCGTGCTGGGCCTTTACTTTGCCGCCGAACCCGGAATTTATCTCGATAGCACGGTTCGCCTGTTTCCCCAGGCGCGCCGGGCGCGAATCCGCGAAGCCTTCGACAGAATCGGGCAGGCGCTCCGCTGGTGGCTGGTCGGCCGATTCGCGTCGATGTTCGCGATCGGTTTGCTGACGTTTATCGGGCTGGCCGTTTTAGGGGTGCCTTTCGCCTTCATCTTGAGTCTGCTCGCCGGCGTCCTGACCTTTGTGCCGATCATCGGTCCCTTGATTTCCGCGGTACCGGCCGTCATGGTGGGCTGGGCCGAAAGCGGCTCGACGGCGCTGTACGTAATGATTCTCTATTCGGTGATACAGGCCCTCGAAAGCTACTGGATCACTCCTTATATCCATCAGAAAGTCGTGGCGCTGGCCCCGGCCTGGCTGCTGACCGCCCAGTTGATCATGGCCGCGGGCTTCGGCATTCTCGGCTTCCTGCTCGCGCCGGCGCTGGCGGTCGTGATAATGGTGCTGGTGCAGATGTTTTACGTACGCGACGTGCTCGGCGAGCCGGTGGAACTGCCCTGAAACCTTCGACCTGAACCTCAAAGTGCCATGGCCAGAAACGTAACGCAGAAACTGATCGAAAGCCATCTGGCCGAAGGCCGGATGGTGGCGGGCGAAGAAATCGGCCTCAAGATCGACCAGACGCTGACCCAGGACGCGACCGGCACGCTGGTGATGCTGGAATTCGAAGCGCTCGGCATCCCGCGCGTCAGGACCGAACTTTCCGCCCAATACGTGGACCACAACCTGCTGCAGGAAGACTTCAAGAACGCCGACGACCACCTGTTCCTGCGCAGCGCCTGCAAAAAGTTCGGCCTCTGGTACAGCCGTCCCGGCAACGGCGTCAGCCATCCGGTGCACATGGAGCGCTTCGGCATCCCCGGCAAAACCTTGTTGGGTTCCGACAGCCACACCTGCGCGGCGGGCTCCTTAGGCATGCTGGCGATCGGCGCGGGCGGGCTGGAGGTTGCAATGGCGATGGCGGGCGAGCCGTTTTATGTCAGGATGCCCAAAGTCTGGGGCGTCAGGCTGACCGGCGCATTTCCCGATTGGGTCAGCGCGAAGGACGTGATTCTGGAGATGCTGCGCCGGCACGGCGTAGACGGCGGGCTGGGGAAGATCGTCGAATATTACGGCCCCGGCTTGAAACACTTGAGCGCGATGGACCGGCACGTGATCGCCAACATGGGCGCCGAACTCGGCGCCACCACGACCGTGTTTCCGGCCGATGCGGCGGTCAGGGCGTTTTTGAAAAGCCAGGGCCGCGAAAACGCCTTTCGGGAACTGCTGGCCGACGAAAATGCGGCATACGACGAAGACGAGGATATCGACCTGTCGGCGCTGGAACCCTTGATCGCGCTGCCGAGCAGCCCCGGCAGCGTGGTGCCGGTGCGCGAGGTGGCGGGCCGGGAAATCTACCAGTCTTATATCGGCTCCTCCGCCAATCCGGGCTTTCGGGACTTCGCGGTCGCGGCCGAGATCGTCGCCGGCAAACAGGCGCACGACCGCGTATCGTTCGACGTGAACCCGACTTCCCGGCAGATCCTGGAAAACATGACCGCGACGGGCATCCTGGCAAAACTGGTCCATGCCGGCGCCCGCCTGCACCAGGCCGGCTGCGGCGGCTGTATCGGGATGGGGCAGGCGCCGGCGTCGGGCCGGATCAGCCTGCGCACCGTGCCGCGGAATTTCCCGGGCCGTTCGGGCACCAAGGAAGACCAGGTTTACCTGTGCAGCCCGGAAACCGCCGCCGCTTCGGCGCTGACCGGCATCATCACCGATCCGCGCACCCTGGATATGCCCTATCCCCGCATCGCGGAGCCGGCAGAAGTGATTCTCAACGTTTCGATGCTGGTTCCACCCGCGCCGGCAGCGGAAGCCGGATCCTATCCTCTGGAAAAAGGTCCCAATATCAAGCCGCTGCCCGACTTGGAACCGATGCCCGAGGCGCTCGAAGGGCCGGTGCTGCTGAAAGTCGGGGACGACATATCGACCGACGAAATCATGCCGGCCGGCGCCAGGGTGCTGCCGTACCGCAGCAACATCCCGGCCATCAGCCGATTCGTATTCAGCCAGGTCGACGAGACCTACTACGACAGGGCGATGGCATATCAACAACAGGGCTCGTTCGTAGCCGGAGGTGCCAATTACGGGCAGGGTTCGAGCCGCGAGCACGCCGCGCTGGCGCCCCGCTTTCTGGGCCTGAAGGCGGTCATCGCGAAAAGTTTCGCCCGGATTCACCTGCAAAATCTGAGCAATTTCGGCATCCTGCCATTGATTTTTATGAATCCCGAGGATTGGGATCGGATCGAACTAGGCGACCGGCTGTCGATCCCCGACGTGCGCGCTGCGATTCGCAAGGGAAAGCGCGTCCGGGTGATCAATCTGACCAAAAACGAGGCTTATGAAACCGAACACCCATTGGCGCCCAAAGCGGTCGACAGGGTGCTGGCGGGCGGGCTGATCAACTGGGTCAAACGGAAAAGCCCGAGCCCGGAATAGCGTAGCGGCGGCGGTAAAACCGGATCAAGGGCTAGTAGTCACTCATGTTGAAGCAAAGAAATAAAATCAGACCTACGAGGTTTTTTAAAACCTCGTAGGTCTTTTAGTGCGGTAATCCTGCATGCCGGACGGGATAAATGAGGCTGTGAAAGTATTCCCCGCCCTTGCTAAAATAACGGAGCCCGCCACCGCCCCGTTAGCGCCGATGACCCGTCCGTACAAAGAAGGACATTTGATAGAATGGCTGGCAGCGCCGGAATAAACCCGGCTGCGGCGCAGTTTCAGCGTCTGGATCAACCGGGTGCTCATGCGCCGGGCGAGGACCGGCCGACCGAACCGAACGATTTACGGGAGATCAAGACCATGCTGGCACAACGCATTTCGCAATGGCTACAAGAAGCGAGATTACAGGGCGAGGCGCAAGGGGAAGCTCGGGGGGAGGCTCGGGGCGAAACCAAGGGCGAAGCCCAAACACTGCTAAAACTGCTCCGGCTAAAATTCGGCCCACTGCCCGCGGACATGGAGCTGCGAGTGCACGCGGCCGCGAAAGCCCAACTGGACGCCTGGGTCGAGCGTATTTTGACTACCGAACGGTTGGAAGACGTGTGGGACGAACCGTTATCCGCTGCAGCCAAGTGCCTCCCCAGCGGTAGGCAACGCAGGAGCAGTTGCCGAGCGATCCGCCATTGAGCGGCCATCCTCCTCCGGCGAAATTGCTATCGCTTTCCGCGCGGTACTTCATTGGACAATAAAAAACCCGCTAAGCCTTGCAGCTTGCGGGTTTTATGTATTCTGTGGAACTCTAAAAAACTTATAAGTGGTGGGGGGTCAGGGACTCGAACCCTGGACCTATGGATTAAGAGTCCACTGCTCTACCAACTGAGCTAACCCCCCGCGTTGAATGATCAACTAGAGAATAGAAGCGGAATTATAGCGGATATTTCTACAAATTCCAATATCCTCCGCTTCATTTGACGACCTTCAGTTGCGGCCTGCCCGTCGGCGGCCGGGTATCCGGCGTTTCGGGCGGCGTATCGTCTTCAATTTCTTCTTCGGGATCGAAGATCATCCCTTTGCCGTTTTCTTTGGCATAAATCGCCAGAACCGCCCGAATCGGCACGAAAATGTGCCTGGCGATACCGCCGAAACGCGCGTTGAACTCGATCTGGTCATTGCCGAGCGACAAACCGTGGACCGCCTCCGGACGCACGTTCAGGACGATCCTGCCGCCTTCCACGAATTCGTGCGGCACGAGCGCACCGGGATGTTCGGCATTGACCAGAAGATACGGCGTCAGGCCGTTGTCGGTAATCCACTCGTAGATCGAGCGGATCAGGTAAGGTTTTAGCGGAGTCATTTCGGGAGTTGCGCCATGTCTTTTTCGGCGTCGCTCAGGCTGCGCTTGAATGCAGGGCGTCTGAAAATACGCTCGGCATAATTGATGATCGCCTCGTTCGGAGTCGAGACATCGATGCCCACCATGGGCAGGCGCCATAGCAGAGGGGCCAGCGCGCAGTCGATCAGAGAAAATTCGTCGCTCATGAAAAACGGCCGGGCCGCAAAGATCGGCGCGGACGCCAGCAGGCTTTCCTTGAGCATTTTTTTCGCGCGGGCGGATTTTTTCTCGCCGGAGTATAAAATCTCATCGAGCAGCTGATACCAGTCCTGATCGATGCGTTTGATCAGCATTCTTGCATTGGCGCGGGATACCGGGTCCATCTGGTGCAAGGGCGGATGCGGAAAACGCTCGTCCAGGTATTCCATGATGATCCGGGAATCGTAAAGCACCAGATCGCGTTCCACCAAAGTCGGCGATACGGCGGTCGGGTTCAGTTCGAGCAAGTCCTCGGGCGGACTGGCCGGATCGTAGTATTCGATGTCTGCGACGATCGCTTTCTCGTGTAATACAAAGCGAACGGAATGGCTCATTGCGCATGTTGGAGAAGAGAATAGAGTCATCACAGATTTATTACTAAACAAGTTGGTCACTAATCAAGAACCTCTTTTGAACGTCCTAAACGCTGAATTGAGGCATTATAACATTCAAGGACGCGGCTTTGGGCGACGCGGTACGCGAATCGCCCGGATTATGTGGAGCCGCTACGCCGAGTCGATCGCTTAATGCACGTCCTTCCAGTACTCCTTTTTGAGCACGTAGGCGATACCCAAAAACATGAACAGGTAAAGCAGCACATACTTGCCTAGACTGACTCTCTCCAGTTGCATGGGTTCCCCGACATAGGCCAGAAAATTCACAAGATCGTTCACCAGATCATCAAACTCTTTTTCGGACAAAGTGCCGGGCTTGTCGAGCACCAAACCTTCGACGATCTGTTTGCCTTCGACCATGTTGACCACCGCTTGCTGCTGGCCTTGCAACTGCCAGAATACATTCGGCATGCCGACATCGGGGAAAACCGCGTTATTAACGCCCAAAGGCTTGCTTTTATCGACATAAAAGCCTTTCAGGTAGGTGTACAGCCAGTCGGTGCCGCGTGAGCGGGCGATCAGCGACAGGTCGGGCGGCTGGATGCCGAACCATTTTTCCGCGTCATGCTTGTTCATCGCGGTGAACATCTTGTCGTAGATGCTGGCATTCTGCGGCGCGATCTGGGTCAGCATCTTCTTCTCGTCGAGCCCGAAATCCTGCGCCAGGCGTTTGTAACGCATATATTTGAGCGAATGGCATCCGAGACAGTAAGTCACGAAGGTTTTTGCGCCGCGCTGCAGGGAACGCTTATCGGACAAATCGATATTCGCCGCTTGCAGTTCGACGCCTTCCGACGCGTATCCTTCAACCGACAACGCGCAAAACAGCAGTAATGTTATTATTCTTCTCATATCAATCAAGGCTCGTTTTGAGGGTTTTGACAAAGCGCTTGGCGACACTGCGAACGCCGACAGGATTCAGCCGTCTTCTCAAAAAGGTGCATTTGGCCAGCGGCGATGCAACCGGTTTGGACAACGGTTCCACAAAAGTGACCTCTTCATAGACTTTCTTTAACGCTTGAAGGCGGTCGTCGAGACTCGGCTGATAAGTGACCCGGCTCGGCACCGGTTTCAATTTTTCCCAGCGCGTATAGATCGGCATCAGCAGGAAGAAGCCGAAATAGATCGCGGTGCAGATCCGCGCAATGACGCTTGCGAGCGGCGTCGGCGGCTGGGTACCCAGATAGCCGAGGATCAGAAAGCTGACCACGAACAGAAACAGCGCTTTTTTATAGATACCTCCACGGTAACGGACCGATTTGACCCTGCCGCGGTCGAGCCAGGGCAGGAAAAACAGCACGACGATCGCGCCGCCCATGCCGATCACGCCGGCAAATTTGTCCGGGATCGCACGCAAAATCGAATAGAACGGGGTGAAGTACCAGACCGGCGCGATATGCTCCGGCGTCTTCATCGGATCGGCCGGGATGAAATTGGCGTGCTCCAGGAAGAAGCCGTTCAATTCCGGCATGTAGAAGATCACGACCGAGAAGAAGACCAGAAACACCGCCACGCCGACGATATCTTTGACCGTGTAGTAAGGATGGAACGGAATGCCGTCGAGCGGAATGCCCTTGACATCTTTCTGTTTCTTGATTTCGACGCCGTCCGGATTGTTCGAGCCGACTTCATGCAGCGCGACGATGTGCAGGAACACCAGCATCACCAGCACCAGCGGCACCGCGATCACGTGGAACGCGAAGAAGCGGTTCAGGGTCGCATCGGAAATCACGTAATCGCCGCGAATCCACAGCGACAGATCCTCGCCGATCACCGGAATCGCGCTGAACAGCGAAATGATCACCTGCGCCCCCCAGTAGGACATTTGGCCCCACGGCAGCAGATAACCCATAAAGGCCTCGGCCATCAAGGCGACGAAGATGAACATCCCGAAGATCCAGATCAGCTCGCGCGGATGCTTGAACGAACCGTAGATGATCCCCCGGAACATGTGCAGGTAAACCACGATGAAAAACGCGGAAGCGCCGGTCGAATGCATGTAGCGGATCAGCCAGCCCCAGTTCACCTCGCGCATGATGTATTCGACCGAATCGAAGGCCAATTGCGCATCCGGCTTGTAGTTCATCGTCAGCAGGATACCGGTAATGATCTGGTTGACCAGCACCAGAAGCGCCAGCGACCCGAAAAAATACCAGAAATTGAAGTTTTTCGGCGCGTAATAATGCGCCATGTGCTCTTCCCAAATCTTGGTGATCGGAAAGCGTTCGAGTATCCACTCGCCGAACAAAGTCAGACGTGAAGGTTTCATGCGCTTGCTCCTTGGCTGGGTTCACCAATGATCAGTTGGTTTTCGGTCACATACCGGTAAGGAGGAATCTCCAGATTGGTCGGCGCAGGCACGCCCCGGTAAACGCGTCCGGCCAGATCGAACCAGGAACCGTGGCAGGGGCAGAAGAAGCCGCCTTTCCATTTATCGCCGAGGTCGACGGGCGCAATTTCGGGCCGGAAAGTGGGCGAACAGCCCAGGTGGGTGCAGATACCGATCGCGACAAATATTTCGGGCTTCAGGGAGCGGTAGAGATTTTTGCTGTATTCGGGCTGGATCGACTCCTCGGACAGCGGATCGCGCAGCTCGTTATCCAGCGTTTTCAGCGTCGCCAGCACCTCGGGCGTGCGCTTCAGAATCCAGACCGGCTTGCCGCGCCAGGCCACACGGAGCAGTTGGCCGAGCTCCATCTTGCCGATGTCGACCTCGACCGGCGCCCCCGCCGCCATCGCCTTTACGCTGGGCTGCATCTGGGCGAGAAAGGGTACCGCTAAGTAACCCGTGCCTACCGCCCCCACTACGGTCAGCGCCGAGGTTAAAAATTGGCGCTTAGACTTATCGACGCCTTTATTATTCATTATCTAACTCTCCTGTTCCGGTCTATGCCGTGACTAACGCGTTAACCGGGGCAATATACCACTAGAACCTAGTCGATTTGAAGTGCTTCGACCGATTTGTTTACCGTGAAATAACAAAATGCGGCGAGAAAAAATGGAAAACCGGCGTCTTTTTCTCTGCCGCCTTCTCCCGTCGCAAGAAGACTCACTGACTGGATACAAAACTCTGATTCAGCGCGAAAAGAAAAGCTTGGTTTTCATCGGGCTTACCGATCGTCACGCGCAGGCAATCGGCCAGCAGGCCGCCCTGCGGGCTCAAATTCTTGATCAGTATCCCCCGCTGTTTAAGCCCGGCAAAAATTTCGTCCGCGCGGCCCGGCGGCGTTCTGAACAGAATGAAGTTGGCGGCGCTCGGGTAAGACATGATGCCGCCGATGGCGGCCAGCGCGGCGAAAACGCGTGCCCGCTCGGCGCAGATCAGCCGGGTCTGCTGATCGAACAGGGTTTTGTGGTTCAACGCGAACTCGGCGCTGGCCTGGGTCAGCACGTTGATGTTGTACGGCAGGCGGATTTTATCCAGTTGCCCGAGCAGTTCGGCGCTGCCGGCCAGGTAGCCGAGCCGCAGACCGGCCAGTCCCAACTTGGACACCGTACGCATCACCAGCAGGTTCGGATAGCGGCCAAGCATGCCCAGGTAACTGGCGCCGGCGAACGGCTCGTAAGCCTCGTCGATCACAACCAAGCCCGGCGCCTTTTCGACGATTGCCTCGATCGCGGCCCGGTCGAACAGATTGCCGGTCGGGTTGTTCGGATAGGCCAGGAAGATCAGCTTCGGCCGGTGCCGCTCGATCGCGGCCAGCATCGCCGGCAGATCGAGACCGAAATCCTCCGCACGCAGCGGCACGCCAACGTAATCCAGACCCAGGCAGCGGCTGAGCTGCCGGTACATCACGAATCCCGGCTCCGGCGACAGCACGGAGGAATCCGGCGGCAGCGCCATCAACAAGAGCTGAATGATTTCGTCGGAACCGTTGCCGAGCAGCAGCGGCGCATCGTCATCCAGGCCGGCGGAACGTCTGATCGCCGCGGCGAGACGGCGCGCACAGGGATCGGGATAACGGTTCAACGGACAGGCGCGCAGGGTTTCGAGCCAACGGGTTTTGAGGTCTTCGGGCCATTCGTAAGGATTTTCCATCGCGTCCAGCTTGATCAAGCCCTCCGCATCGGCAACGTGGTAGGCGGACATGGCCAGCACTTCCTTCCGGAAAACACCGGCCGCCAGGTCGTTCATGTTCATCATTAATATTAGGAGTCGGTATCGCTGCGGTTGAGTTTCGGTCACATTGTCCCAAATTCCTCGGCCGATGTCTTGCCGAGTTTCAACCGCTGTCGACAGCCTGTTGCTGGGACGCCGGCCGGCTTGGGCACGAATATTTTGGGAACAAAGTGTTAACCGGCGGAGATGATGATCTTCTCTGCGCAACCGCCATGAACCGACGCTCAATCGTTAACCGAAGTTCAGGCCGTCCGGATTTATGAATACAAACGCCAACATCCCGGCAACCGGCAACATGAAATTTCGCTTGAACGGCGCGTTAACTACCGGTACGCTGCACGGCGTCAGTTTCTCAAATGCGTTAGCAATAATAACTAAATTTAAACCAACGCTCGTTACCGTTACCCCGATGAATACATCCGTCATTCCGCCTCCCACCGATTCACCCGGCCAACAACGTGAACAATTGCATCTGATCAATCTGCATCTGGCGGCCTTGGGACAGCCGACCTGCGAAGCCGAGCACGATCAAAGTTATCTGAAGATCGCGGACGGCTTGTTGAAAAATTATTCCCTGCAGCGCCGCCTGCTGTCCCGCTACCGGTGTCCCGCCGATCAGCGCATTCAGGATTTCCTGAACGCCTACCTGCGCGAAAACGGCGTCGAGAGCGAAATTCTGCTGCCCGGCGAAACCTTCATCCTCGAAGAAGGGCTGGCCCGGGAATTGTCGCTGCCGTTCCAGTCGAACGAATACCATTCGCCTTACATCGACTCGTACCGGGTTCGGCAAGGCGTTCTGCACAATCCGAAAAACGACCGGCGCACGACCCAAGGCGTGTTCCACATCGCGGCCGGCGGCTTGCCGGTGCCGGCGGACAAAAGCGAAGTGCCGGTTCGCGCTTACGCGGAAATCCTGCTCCGGGCCCTGACCCCGCCCGACGACCTGCTGTGCCTACCTTATACGAGCCGGCAGCAAAATCCGGCGAAACTGTGGCTGTCGATGCTGATCCGGCCGCGGGTGGTTCCCGGCATTACCGGCGTAGCGCCGCCGAAAACGATGGAAACGCGTTTTTTTGCGCCGGCCGGCCTGGTCGCGAACCTGGACTTCGTCGAATCGATCTTCGGCAATGCCGGCAACCCGTTTCTGCCCGAAAACGATGCCGCGCTGGACATCGAGCATTGGACCGGCCATACCGGCTGCATCATTCTGGCGCCGCATCTGGTGCATTGCCGCAAAAAGGACCTGGGTTTGCCGCCTGTCGAGGAAGCGAGCGAACGGCAGCGCCAGGACGGCATGTGCTGGCGAAGCGAAGACGAACGTTACAACGACGGCAAGCCTTTCAAACTGGTGTGCCGGAACCTGCACGGCGTCATCGTGACGATCATCGCCGACAATTATTTCGGCTACAGCAAAAAAGAGATCAAATCGCAGATCAGCTATGCGGCCAATCTGTACGGCGGCTGCGAAGAAGAACACGCCGGCGGGGCGCTCGCGTTCGTCCGGGCCAGCCTGGGGGACATTTATCTGGCGGGCCCGGAAAACATCAAGGACGTCACCTTCGAACGGATTCCGCGCCTGTTGGGCGATACGATCGACCTGCACCCCGAAGAAGGCTATGCGGTCGACAAAACCCATCCCGACGTCATTTTCATTCCCGAAACGGCCGAAATCAACATCCAGCAACAGCACATCAGTTGGGGGCAGAACGGCGCGGCGCAGACGCTGAAACTGCTGGCCGACCGAACCTACGTGTATCCGAACGGTTTCCGCGTGCACATGGAGCGCCACCCGCACGCGCCGAGCTGGCGGCTGATCGGCACTTTCCCGGAAAGCACCCTGTGCCACAAACCGAGCACGGTGTCCGGCGGCGGCAAATCGGAAATTTCGAAGTCGATCGCCGGCGCGATCCTTTTCGGCTCCATCTTCGTCGAAGATTTCGACAAAGACATGGACACCGTCGCCGAAATTTTCGCCTACGACTATTCGCAGCGTTTTCGCGATCCGGCGCGCAACGGCGTCGACCGGCGCCCGCTGCTCAGCAACCAGCGCACGCTCGGCTCGGTGATCAAACTCTTGACTCCTTCGCAAGGCGAATATGCCGACGCCTACAACCATTGGCTGACGCAATTTCCGCAGCACATCTGGGCGCTGGTGCTGATCATCAAGCGCTTTTTCAACCCGGCGTGGGGCGAAGAAAACTGGCGCGAACATTTTTCGGTCGACGTGGTGAACGGTTATCCGGGCAACGAACTGAAATTTCAGGGCCGCAAACTGATCGCCTGCTATCTGCGCGTCGGCTACGACAGCAGCGGCGCCTGGCGGGTGTTCAAACTGCGCCAGGATTTCATCGCCTCGGAAAAAATCCAGTTCGAAGACGACATCACCGCATCGACCGTGGTGCCTGCCGGATTTTTGCCGGGATTGAGCCCGAACACGCCGAACCCGAGCGTCAAACTGGTCGACAACTGCGAAATGAGTTTTTTCCAGCGGCCGGACGACGCAGTCCACCGCGGCACCGACCTGCAAACCGAAACCGACCTGGCCGGCGGCAACAATTTCATTTCGAATTTCGAACCGCTGACGCCGGCCGACGCCCGGGAAATCCGGGACGACGTGGTGCATTTCGACCAGTTCAGCGAACCGATGCGCAATCTGATCGCGCGCGCCGCCGAGGCCCCGGAAGGCGAATTTTTCGTCTCCTCGGCGCATCCGCGCCGGGTCGACGGCAAACCGAGCCAGAACGTGCGCTACCTGCAGCGGCGGCCCGATCTCGTCGATCCGCGTCCGCGCTATCTGGCGGAACTGTCGACCCGGCTGGCGCGCGGCCTGCGCATCGATCAGCCGGTGCATTTTCCGGTCGATGCGGTGCTGCCCGGACGCCGCAACAACCCGCGCGATGCGGCGGCCGGCATCAAGCCGCTGGCGATTTACAACCCGATCCATTACCAGGATCTGCCCGAGCTGTTCATGGATTTCATCTGCAGCCTGACCGGAAAATCGCCCTCGACGACCGGCGCCGGCTCGGAAGGCGCGCTGACCAAAGGCCCGTTCAACGCGGTCTGCGCCACGGCCGACCTGAATACCGCGTTGGTGTCTTTCATCCTCTGCGGCTACGACGGCTTCTCGACCGCGGCCGGTTATATCGGTTCGGCGCGGCGGATCGATCACGACATCAGCCTGCTGATCCCGGAAATCTGGTCGCGCCTGCCGGTCGAGCAGCGCGATCCCCGCTACCTGATCGCCGAAGGCCATCTCGAAAAGCTCGAAGATTTCGAATTCGAAGGCCGGACCGTGTACGCGAGCCGCCTGGGTTATCGGATCACCGAACGCTTCGTGCATACCAATTTCGGCAAGGTCTTCGATTATCCGACCGCGGTGTTCGACGAAGCGATGCTGAAGCCGGAAATCCAGAGCCTGCCCGATTTCGTCGACGGCGTCGACAACGTTTACCAGGCGCAGCGACGGGTCGCCTCGCTCTATTTCGGGGACGGCTCGATCGACGACGCCTGCCCGCCGCTCAAAGCGCTGCTGCAGGTGATGGCTTACGGGCATTACGAAGGCAAAACGGTAGACGATCCATCCATTCGTGCGCTGTTCACCCGCGAGGCGCTGCTCGAAAGCGACTGGTACCGCGAAAGGCTGCAGATCAAGCAACAGCGGGAATACGCGCTTTGGCTGCGGCACCGCGAATATATCCGGCAACGTTTGAGCGAAACCGAACCAAGCGAAGCGTGGCACCGGGTTTTAAGCGAAAAGCTCGAAACCGCCGAACGGATGCTGGCCGAGGTTGGCGAACCGGCTTATTTCGAAAAGTTGTCCGGGACTTTGGGAGCGGACTGGGTGCATCGGTGAAGAATTGCAGGGCGCAATAGGCGATAGCCGTATTGCGCCGCATGCATAAACATCCGGCGGAATACGCTGCGCCATTCCGCCCTACGCGGGCTTAATAACTCAACCGGAAGCCGATCTCCGCCCCTCGTCCCGCTTCCGGCGCAAAATTGCGCAGGTACGAAGTCGAGTTGCGAATATTTTGATCGAGCAGGTTATTGCCCTTCGCGAACAGCAGCAGTTCGGCCTCCTTGTAAGCCTTCAGTCGATAGTTGACGCCGACATTCAGCAGGAAATAGCCGGCGGTGGAAGTTTCGAAGTCTCCGGCATGCGGCTGGTCCTCGGCGCGCGTGAAGCGCAAATAGCTCGACAGTTTGTCCTGCTGATAATCGAGCTGCAGCCCGTAACGCAAGGGCGGCATCCGCGGCACGTCGCCGCCGTTTACGAATTCGCCGCGCGTATAGTCGCTGAACAGCGTCAGGTCCAGCAGCCCGTAGCGGTTCTCCATCATCGGAAAGATCAGCTTGGCCTCAAAGCCTTTGAAGATCGCGTCCCGCTGGCTGCTGACCAGGACCGGCTTGCAGTCGACGGCGCAGGGATTGCCCTCCTCATCCACGAATTCGCCGCTGCGCTGCTGGTAGATATAATCGCCGGCCCAGTTGTGGAACAGGTCGAACTCGGCGCGCAGCCAGTCGGACTTGAAACGGTAGCCCAGATCGAGGTTGTAGGAAGTTTCTTCCTTGAGGTTCACATTGCCCCGCTCGAAGCTGCGGGTCGCGTCATGGAAGCCGTCGGCCAGCAGTTCCTGCACTTGCGGCGCGCGCGAGGCACGGGTGACGGCCAGATTCAGGCTGTTGCGTTTGTCGATTTTCCAGGCGGCGGACGCCGACGCACTGACCGGCGTGTAGTCGAGGCTTTTCATCCCGTCCGGCTGAATATCGGTTTGATCGATGCGCATGCCGAACTGATAAGCCACAGGCCCCGCATCGAACGATTCGATGGCAAAGAGACTATAGCTGTCGATCAGCGAATGCGGCACGATTGGGGCGCCGGTCAGTTTCTCGATCGCGGTAAAGTCGCTGGACTGCACCTGCAAACCGACGGTGCCGCGTAGGCGGCCGATGTCCCGGTGGTCCATTTCCAGCCGGCTTTCATAAGTCCGGTTCGCAAAAAACGCGCCCGGCTCGCCGTTCGCGATTTCGGTATGCTGGTAGTCGGTATAACCCAAACGGGCGCGCAGGCTTTTCGCCAAGCGGAACGGATCGGCCAGCTCGCCTTTGAAGTCGTACTTGTCCTGCCGGAGAGCGATACGCACGGTTTCTTCGCCGGTCCCATCCGGCGCGATGCCGTAATTGTTTTCGAGATGATTGATCGAGGCGCCCGCGAAGCCCGGTTCGCCGATCCAGGAGAGGCCGGCCGAACCGCTGATCGCCTCCGCGCCGGTGTTGTTCAGATGGCCTTTGGGATTATCGACGATCTCGAGCGAAGGGTCGGTAATCGAAGCCTTGGCCGTATCGATCGCGCTACCGCCGATCGAAAGATTATCGCGGTGGCGGTAGAAGCCGTCCAGGTGGTAGGCGATGTGGTCCCGGCCGCCGTCGATCTTCATCGCGGTGCCGGTTTCGTCGCTGGTCGAATCGAAGCGCTGTTCGAGCGCCCCGCCGACCGGTTTGTCGGGCAGCTTGTCCGGAATGCGGTTGTCGATCACGTTGACGATGCCGCCGATCGCGCCGCTGCCGTACATCAGCGTGGCCGGCCCGCGCAATACTTCGATCCGTTCGGCCAACAGCGGTTCGACGCTGGCGGCATGGTCCGGGCTGAATGCGGACGCATCGTTGCTGCCGATACCGTTGCTCAAGACCCGCACCCTGGGCCCCGCCTGTCCCCGGATCACCGGCGTGCCGACGCCGGGGCCGAACGACTGGCTGGCGATGCCCAGTTCGTCCTTCAGCGTTTCGCCGATGCTACGGCCGATCTTCATCCGCAGCGCTTCCTCGCTCAATACCACCGAAGGCTGTACGGGATTCTCTTTTTCTTTCCGCGCAGGCGCGGTGACGACGACTTCGCCCAGCGTCGTGTCGTTACCCGGTTCCCCGGCTTGCACGCCCCCGCCCGGCAAGAACAGGCAGGCCACGATATAAGGATAAATCGGTTTTTGCATCAAATCATCTCATCCGTTGTGATGTTATATTATAACATACAAAAAATTCTCCCTGCACTTCCATTCTTTCAATCGCCCGATCATCCAAAGCGCAGCCCCGCCCGAACAGTCTCATGATCAAGAACGAAAGCGGCGGAGGCGCGATTTTGATTAAAATAGAATTCCCGCTGACGACAGCGCTGTGACAAACCGATCAGCCTTTAATTCTCAACCGTCATCCGATAATGAATGCACTACGCGCCAAATCCCTAAGCTTTAGATTACTGACCTCCGAGGGCCTGGTGCTGGCGGCCTTTTTCGCGCTGGTCGCCGTGGTGCTCGAACAGGGCTTCCGCGAAAGCGCCGAAGAAGCGTTGAAGGAACGCTTGCAGGTGCAGGTGTACTCCCTCTTGTCTTCCGCCGAACTGAAGGACAACGGCGAATTGTCCGTTTCGCAGAATCTGCAGGACCCGCGCTTCATGAATCCGGGCTCGGGGCTCTACGGCTTCATCCGGCAGACGAACAAGAAACAGGTCTGGAGCTCGCCTTCCGCGATCGGCCTCGATCCGCCGCCGCTCCCCGACATGGCGCCGGGCGAGCCGGCTTTCACCCGTGAAAAACGCAACCGCTACGCGTTTCATTACCGGGTCATCTGGCAGACCCTGACAGGGATGGAACGCGAATACCTGTTTACCGTCGTCGAAGACGGCGATTTCGTCGAACAGCAGGTCAAGCACTTTGCGGTCACGCTGTGGACTTGGCTGCTGGTGATCGGCGTGGTATTGATTTTCATCCAGTTTTCGCTGCTGCGCTGGAGCCTGAAGCCGCTGCGCCGGATCGTCAGGGATCTGGAATCGATCGAAAAAGGCACGCGGTCGCGCCTGGACCATTATTATGCGACCGAACTGCAGGGACTGGCGAACAACCTGAACGCGTTCATCAGCAGCGAGCGCGCGCACCTGGAGCGCTACCGCAACACCCTGGCCGATCTGGCGCACAGCCTGAAGACGCCGCTGGCGATTCTGCACGGCTGCGCGCATTCGTTTCAGGGCAATCAGGACGCGGTGATCGAGCAGCTGACCTACATGGACAAGATTATCCAATACCAGTTGCAGCGCGCGGCCGCCAAAGGCGAAAGCAAGACCGTCGGCGCCTCCGACGTTTCGGACATCATCCGCAAAACGGTCGCTTCATTGACCAAGGTTTATCTGGATAAGGGAATCTCGTTCGACCTGAACATTCCCGAGGCGAGCCCGGTGTATTACGAGGAAGGCGATCTTTACGAAATCATCGGCAACCTGCTCGACAATGCCAGCAAATGGTGCCGGAAAACGGTCCGGGTCCAGGTCGCGCTGAAGCAGCGCAAGAACCGCCGCAATTATGCGGTGTTCCTGTTGATCGAGGACGACGGCCCCGGCATTCCGCAGCAGAAGCTCGGCGAGATTCTGAAACGCGGCGTCCGCGCCGACGAGAACATTCACGGGCACGGCATCGGAATGGCGGTGGTCAGCGACCTGATCGAACTTTTGGATGGCAAGCTGGAGGGCATGCCGAGCAAGACGCTGGGCGGGATGAGCTGGAGCGTGTATTTGCCCTAAAGCCTCTTTAGGATTGGGCCGATCATCACTGCCCTCCACGCGTTCCCTCGCCGCGCGCTTATCGGAATTCCCCCTTTGCCGGTTTGGGTTACACCCCCAAAGAGCACAAACCGCTGTAGGGTACGCTCGACTGCACGGGCAGAGATTTGCTCCGCGACAACCGCTCCCTGCGTTGCCCTACCTCCTGTATCCCTACAGTCGTGCAATCTCTGCATTCACGCCATCCCTGGCGTTCATGCAGGAGGTACGGGGCCCTAGGGATGAGGGAGGTAGATCGTGTCGGGAATATGCGATCGAGAGCAATGCCACCGCTAAAGGGTGGTCTAAGGACAGAGCAATTGCCGACGACTGCACGGAGGCAGGAGATAGAGCGATGCAGGAGCAATTGCCGAGTGCGTACCTTTTCATCACTCCATGGTACGCACAGCGTACCCTACGACTGAAAATAGGAACGAGCAGGCGGCATGTCGGGAAGTTATTTTTAGCCGCATCCTTAACGGCATTGGATAGGGGCTTTGGTGGCGCGGCGGGCGAGTTTGAATTTGTTCAAGGGAAACGGCTGGATTACCCTTTTTTGTTTTGCCGCGATAAACGAAAACCCTATCAACTTGTCCAAGAGCTGTTAACTCAGCATCGCAACAAGGAGTTTCGCATGCGTTCTCTCGACCCCGCTTGGGTACGCTCCCGGTTTCCGGCGCTCTCTCAGGAGATTGACGGGCGCATTCCCGTTTTCTTCGACGGCCCCGGCGGTTCACAAGTGCCCGGCTCCGTAATCGAGGCGATGGCCCGTTACCTGATATTCTCCAACGCCAACGCGCACGGGGCTTTTGCGAGCAGCCGGCGCACGGACAAATGCATTGCCTCGGCCCGGAAAGCGGCGGCCGATCTGCTCGGCTGCGAGCCTTACGAGGTGGTTTTCGGAGCCAATATGACCACGCTGACCTTTGCGTTGAGCCGCGCGATCGGCCGCGAGCTGAATCCGGGCGACGAAATTTTGGTGACCCGGCTCGACCATTACGCGAACGTCTCGCCCTGGAAGGCGCTGGAAGAGGAGGCCGGCGCGGTCGTCCGGGTTGCGGACATCCATCCCGAAGACTGCACGCTCGATCTGGAGAACCTGAAGCGCAAGATCAACGCGAAAACGCGGGTCGTGGCGATCGGCTATGCGTCCAATGCAGTCGGTACGGTCAACGACGTGGCGGCGGTGGTACGCCTGGCGCATGCGGTCGGCGCCTGGGTTTTCGTGGATGCGGTGCATTACGCTGCCCACGGGCCGATCGACGCGTATGCGCTCGATTGCGATTTTCTCGCCTGTTCCGCTTACAAATTCTACGGTCCGCATGTCGGAGTCCTGTACGGCAAGCAGCAACATCTGACCCGCCTGCGTCCGTGCAAGGTGCTGCCCGCCCCCGACGAGATCCCCTCACGCTGGGAAACCGGCACGCTGAACCACGAGAGTCTGGCGGGACTTACGGCGACCGTCGATTATCTGGCCGAATTGGGCCAGCAGATCTCGCCGTCCCCGTCGCGACGGGGCGCGCTCGTCGCCGCGCTGGAAGCGAGCCGGCGGTATGAGCGGGCGTTATGCGCACAATTGATGGCGGGACTGTCAAAGATACCGGGACTGACCGTTTACGGCATTACCGATCCCGCGCGTTTCGCCTGGCGCACCCCTACGGTCGCAGTCCGGCTGGCCGGGAAAAAGCCCGATACGGTTGCGAAGGAACTGGGCGATCGCGGCATTTATACCTGGCACGGCAATTTTTACGCGCCGGGCCTCACCGAAAAACTGAACGTCGAGGCGGACGGCGGTTTTTTGCGCATCGGGCTGCTGGCTTACAACACGTCTGACGAGATTGAACGGCTGCTCAGGGCATTGCGGGAAATTACTGTTGAGGGATAGCCTTTGCAATACGGCAGCGCTGTCCCAATATTAGGCTACAGTGCTTTCCATAGTGATAGATCAAGAAGGTAAGCCCCTTCTCCAGCAGGCATGAGTATCCATACAGCGTTGAACATGCCTGGTATAGGATGGGTAGAGCGCCAGCGAAACCCATCGGCGGGGACTAATCGACCAGCAAACTCGGGCAGGTCAGCACGAACACGTCGCGGGTGCCGTTGCCTTCGCCGGCCGGATGCACCGGCGTCGTATAATGGAAGAATCTGCGGTCGTTCACCAGCACCAGTTCGCCGGGATACAGCGTTTTGTTGAATACCGACGATTCTCCGCTCTCGCTCGTGTACAAATGGGTTTCCGCGCCTTCGACATTGTTCCGGTCGATCGAATAAATGCAGACGAAGTCGGTCCCGTCCCGGTGAATGCCTTCCGGGGCAGGGTCGCCGAAACTCTCCGGCGAACAGGTCGTCCGGATCTGGTGCACACCGATTTCGGCGCCGGGGCGAAGCGCGCAGAAATCCCGAAATACCAGCAAAAGAGCGCTGAACATGTCCAGCTTGACCAGTTTGTCGTCAAGCTCTTCGAATTCCCTTCTGATGTCGCCGACCAAAGGATTATAGTCCTTGCTCTGAAACAGATAGCCGTGGGGCAGCCTCATGATTCCGTCGTCGGTAATCCTGAACCGGGACAGTCTCCGATATCGGTAATGGCCCTCGATGTTGGGGTCGACCGGAAGGTCGTTGAAGAACGGTTTGAATACGGTCGGATCGATCGCGTTTTCCGTTCGCATGCAAAACAGAAACCCGAATTCGAATCCGGTCGATACGAAGACTTCTTGCATAGTGGCGGTCTCCTTTGCGGACGGCATCCCGTTTTTTCTTAGCCCTGAAACACAAGCCCGACGATGCGGGGACCTTTACTACATTCTTTAATCCCGGACGAAATAAGGCAAGATCGGTCTGAACCGGCTGCGATCTTACCAGTTCAAATCATGGACATCGAACTGAAAGGTTTGCTTGGTCTGATCCAGAAACGCGGCGGTAATCGTGACCGTATTGGACACTTCCGCAAAATGGATAAAGATATCCGCGTTTCTTATATAAATTCCCGGCATGTTTTCGTTTTGTGCCGGAGTGGCTTCAAAAAATTGCACCATGCCGGTATCGAACCGCGCGGTGATGCCGCAAGCCCGGTTATCGCACAGGAATTGGCCCTTTTCCAGTCCGAAATACACATCGTGCGAATTGTTGAAATTTTGGCGCAAGGTCAGCACGCCGCGCTGTTTGCCCTCGTAGGGCGGGCCGAATTCGATCTCGTTCAGCGAATAAGTGGTGGCGGTAACGATCGAACCGCGCCCGTTGGGGCTGTGCGTTTTTGCGTAAATCCAGCGCGTTTCCGGTTTTGTCTGTTGCGTTGCCGGTCCAATGGCCGCATCGAGGGGCGCTTCGGGAGGGTTGCCGCTGGACAGGCCGGAATAGACTTTGTAGCCGGCGATCGAAATCAAGGCGAGAAAAATGAGGATGATGAAGCCTACGTTCGTTTCGGTGGGCAAGCCGTATTCGCGGGCGATCTGATTGCGCCGCCGGGTATTGTGAATGCTGATCGCCAGCCACACCAGCAGCCATAAGCCTGCCGTGACGATACTCAAGAACGCGTGCAGGGAGCGATTGGTCTTGTGCCTTGCCATGTTACTAAAAGCAAACCTTCTTTGCGCGTCGCTAGGCTGTCGATTGGGCTGCTTATACGCTGACATTAGAGTGCCGCCTGCTGATAGTGCATGAGTGTCGGTCGTGTTCGGCCAGTGGACGCAAGACATTCGCCCGCAACGAACGGAGCTGCATTTTACTGAATTTTTTGCGAAGCCAGAAGAACTTCCGTACCGTTCCCTTTTTTAGGCTCATTCCCGAATACTCGTAAGACTTTCAAAGCCGGCTGAAATTCCTTCGCTCACAATGGCGAGACCGCCGATTGCATCTTAAAAGTCAGGGTTTCCGCGGTCAGGCGCGCGTTCATCCGCGGAACCGCCGGTTTTGAGGCAGCTTTATTCCCGGCGTCGCTCATTGATGTGGGTTGACTATTGGGAAAGCGGCCAAGGGAGGATTCAACGATTTTATCCCTACAGCGGGTTGGTTCCCTGCCGCTCCGGAGGAAAATTTACCGGCTCAGTCGGGCGCATCTGGACGTTTTCGGCAAACGGGTAGTCAGCCATGTTGAGGCAAAGAAATAAAATCAAACCTTCGAGGTTTTTAAAACCTCGAAGGTCTTTTAGTGCGGTAATCTTCGCTGTCAATGCCAATGGCGCCAACGATAATTTCAAAGGAGCCGCAAGCTTGTTCGGCAGCGGCATCCTCATGATTCTGGCGACCCGTTTCGGTTTTCCGGTCTCGACCAAGCACGCGCTGTTGGGCGCGATGGCCGGCAGGGCCGTAGGATGCGGTGACGATAGGAACCGCATCAATCGCGAACGATGCGGTTCGTTCCTCACCGCATCCTACGGCCCTGTATGATTGAGAATATCCGTTTCAGCCGGAGAAAATTCTCTCTCCTGGAATGAAGATGCGAAAGACTGCACCCGAACGGCGCTCGACGGTAAGCCGGCCATGCAGTTGCAGGACCAGGCTCTGTACGAGTTGCAGGCCCAGTGAGGGCGAGCGGTCGAGATTCAGAGTGTCCGGCAGGCCGCACCCGGAATCGCCCACTTCCAGCGTCAGCCCGCCGGGCGCATTCTGCGCCATTGTCACCCAAATCTCTCGCTTTTCGCCGCCGCTCGGCCTGGGAAACGCATGCTTGAAGCTGTTCGAAACCAGCTCATTGACGATCAGGCCCAGCGGCAGCGCATGGTCGATGTCCTGCGTGAAGGGAAGAATGTCCAGGCGGACCGTGACCTGGGGAATGGTGTGCGCAAACGAGCGGTGAAGGTGGCTGACCAATTGCTCCACATAATCGGCGAAATCGATCGTTTTCAGATCCTGGCTTTTGTAGAGTTGCTCGTGAATCAAGGCCATGGAGCGGATGCGGCACCGGCTGTCCTGGAATAATTCGCGCACAGCGGAGTCGGTTTGGGCATCCGCTTGCAATTGGAGCAGGCTGGCGATGATTTGCAGATTGTTCTTGACGCGGTGATGGATTTCTTTCAGCAGCACTTCCTTTTCATTCAGGGACGCCTGTAATTGTTCTTCGTTGCGCCGAAGTTCGGCGGTGCGTTCCAGGACCCGCCGCTCAAGTTCCGCATTCAGCCGAAGGAGGGCCTCTTCCGCCTGCTTGCGCTCGGTGATATTGAGCACGTGGCCTACAAATCCGCGGACCTGCCCTTCGGCGTCGACGTCCGGTGAGTATGTGCCATGAACCCAGCGCAAGTTCCCATCGTGAAAGAGTGATTGGAACTCGAAGTCGATCCGTTCTTGGGTAAGAACACGCTCCAGATAAGGCTCAACGGTTTGCCAAAGGGCTTCACCGTGGACGTCCCGTATGTGGCGCCCAAGCACCTGTTCAGCCGTATAGCCGAACCACAGTTAGTAGTTCTTGTTGATGCGCTGGTAACGGCCTTCCCGGTCAATGTAGGACATCAAGGCAGGAGCATTGTCCATGGTGATCTGCAACAGATCACGGGTATGCTCGGCCTCCTGCCATGCCTTTGCCAGCTCGGCTGTCCGTTCGGCCACGCGCCGCTCTAATGACGCATTGGCTTCGCTTAGCGCCTGCCTCGCCCGATTCACCTCCGTAATGTCGATGCCCACTTCCATGATCATCGGCGAACCGTCCGTGTCCGCAAAAGGAAAGTCGTGGATTTCGTAATCACGGCCGTCCGGGCCGCTCCAACGCCAGTCCAGTGGCCCCCCTGTCTTGAATATATTGAAAGTATCGCAAACTTCGCAGGGCGCATTACGGTTGAACAGATACTTATAGCAGGGCCTCCCTTGGGCTTTCCCGTAGCGTTGCTCGAAAAAACGGTTGGCAAAGATGACCCGATAATCCTTCGATAGCAGTACCACGTAAACCGGCAGTGCCTGCAGTACGTCATAAAGCCGCTGACGTTCGGCTTGCGCGGACTGGTTGGCCTGAGTCAGTTCTCGGGTTCTTAGCGCCACCTGGCGGCGCAACTGCCAGGTCCACAGCCCCATCAATGCCAACAGGCTGACAGCGGCCGATACGCCCCAAGCCAAGTAGGTCGCCGGAAAAGTCGGGATCTCGTTGATGCCCAGCCATTTCCGGTAGAGCCGGTCGTATTCGCCATTGGCCTTGACGATGGCAAGGCCCTGATCGAGACGATCGCGTAATTCGGTATTGCCTTTACGGACGGCGAAACAGAATTCCCGCCGGTATTCCTTGAGCAGGGGGCCCGGCACGATAATGCTTTCCAGGCCGATTCGATGCCGTAACTGATTGCCCTGCAGCTGCGGGGCCAGTAGCGCGTCATGTTGTCCCGAAGCCAACAGGCGAAAGCCGTCAGCCAGATTATCGACGAGTACCAGTTGCTGATCGAAACCCCGGCTGCGGAGCGCATCATGTGCGGCATCCGCCCGCAGTACGATAATATTCAAGCTCCGTGCCTGCTCGATAAACTTGATCGGGTCACGCCCTTTACGTACGAAGAAGCTGTCATAGCCGATCGTATGCGGTTTAGTGAACTCCACCTGACCTTCGCTTTCCGGCATGTGCGCGACTAACGGCAGGGCATCGAGCTTGCCCGTTTTCAAACCCTGCCAGACCGTATCCCAGCGTCCCGGATGAAAGTCGATGGGAATATCCATAGTAGAGGCAACGGCCTCGAACAGCTCGACGGCGAAACCGGTCGCGCGCCCCTGATCATCGATATCGACATAAGGGAGAAAGCCGATTTCAGAGCCCACGCGCAAGGGCTGCTGCGGTTCGGTGCCGGCAAAACTCGGAAGCCCGGCGATAATACAGGCCAACACGAAGGCAAATAGAGTCGATGGACAGGAAAAAAGAAGCGCCGCGGCCTTTGCCGGAAAAGGGAGTAATGTTTTCAAGATGAAGGGCTCGGATCGATTCTGAAATTCTGAAATAAGGGGGCGTAGCTGACGAACGCAGCCGTTAAACCTTGTTCATGGCCGGATAAGGGCCGGTTGGTACATAAGGAGAACGCTTGCTTCCGTTTTAATTCGGCTATTGATATTGATGATATTACTAATAAGTGCGCTTCGAGGAAACCATCGGTTTTTGCTATGAGCCATGGATTTGGATACACTTTACCGAAAAAATTCGGTCCCTTATTGACAACCGGAGCATCTTCATTGTCAAAACGGTACGTTGATCTTTTTATTCTCCCTATCAGCCGTCGATTCATGGAGGCAAACAATGAGCGATCAAGCCACGCGAGACTATCTGTCGGCTCACGAGTTTTTCTCCGGCCTGGGCGATGAGGCTCTGGAATTCCTGTCCAAATGCTCGAACGTTCAGGCGATCAAAAAGGGGCAAATCCTGTTTCGGCAGGGCGAAAATGCGGATAAGTTCTATGTAGTCCGGAGCGGGCGGATCACCGTGCAGATGCCGGCCATCCTGGGGCCGCCGCTGGAAATCCAGACGCTGGGTCAGGGCCAGGTGCTGGGATGGTCGTGGCTGATCTCGCCTTATAAATGGACTTTCCAGTCCAGAGCCGAAGAAGACTCGGAAGTGCTCCAGTTTGACGGGACGGCGATTCTGGCACGGTGCGAGCGGGAACCGAAATTCGGCTACGAACTGTTGAAGAAATTTGCCGGCTTGATGTCGGTGCGTCTCGATGCGGCGCGCCTGAAGATGATGGATGAATGGAACCCGGCCGGGTTTGCTTAGGATTTGGCTCCAAATAATTTCCCGAAATTGGTAGGCTACGGATGGGCTGAAATAAGCGCTCACCTCCCCCTTTGAAAAAAGGGGGATCGAGGGGAATTTATTAAAAAATCTCCCCTAACCCCTCTTTTTCAAAGAGGGGGACTGAACGCGTACGCGCTGAAAAGGTAGGCGATGCGAACACGTTAAAACCGCGAAGTTATTTCCACCCAAATTCTTAGGTGTAGCCTCGAGTTTTTCCCTGTTTGCAGCCCTATAGGGACGGCGAACCCGGCGCTTATCCCGGCACGCACGCGAAACGCATGGCGCGCGGGCACGGCTCGACGGAAAAAACAGGTCCGTTTAATCGGTTCTGACCGCTGTTCTGCTTGGCGGGGCGCCGGCTTTACCCGGTTCGTTGATGATCAAGGTATCCTCGTAAAAATCCACCGTGCCGCTGCCGACTTCATACATGCCGCCGACGATGCCGATCTCGCCGTTCTGGATCATTTCCTTCAGGATCGGGCTGCGCTCCATGATCGCATGGACGGTGCGCCTGACATTGATCACCGCCACTTTTTCCACGAAACCGCCGTTATCGGAGTTCCGGTTCGCCGTTTCGGTTTTTTCCTGATAGACCGCCGGCTGCAGTTTGGCGAGCAGCGCGGTCAGATTGCCCATTTCGACGTGGTCGCAGGCCCCCTTCACCGCCCCGCATTTGGTGTGGCCCAGCACGACGATGATCTTGGCGCCGGCGACTTTGCAGGCAAATTCCATGCTGCCCAGGATGTCTTCGTTGATGATGTTGCCGGCAATCCGGACGCTGAAAATATCGCCCAGCCCCTGGTCGAAGATCAGTTCCGCCGAAGTCCGGGAGTCGATGCAGCTCAGGATCACCGCAAACGGATGCTGGCCGTCGGAGGTTTCGTTGACCTGCTGCAGCAGGTTGCGGTTGATCTTCAGGTTGTTCACGAAGCGCTTATTGCCTTCCTTCAGCAAATCCAGCGCGATCCGGGGCGTGATCAGGTCCTGCAATTCTTTGGTCAAGGTCTTCATGTTCGGTAGTCTCTTTCGGATAAATTTTTAAGGCGGATCAGGCGAAATTGATTTTTTTCACGGCAATGTTTTTGATTTTGGCGCTCTGTTCATAGTTTTTAATGACTTCGACGACATCCTGAGCGATCGATTTCGAATGGGAACCATCGATGATCACGGTGGAATTGGCCGGTATCGCCTCCAGCGCCTGCAGAATGTTGGCCTTGTTGAAAAAAGACACCACTTCCGCCAACACCAGATGATGCGTCTCGCGGCCATCTTGCGAAGTGACGATGTCTTTCATCGAATAACCGTTCAGGTAGCTGTTGCGCAAGGTATAAAAGATCCCGAAAACCATCCCGATCGCGATCCCGGTCAACAAATCGGTCGTCAACAAGCCGATCACGGTGGCGACGAACGGCACGAACTGCTCGCTGCCTTGTGCGTACATCTGTTTGAACAGGGCGGGCCTGGCCAGCTTGTAGCCGACCGTGATCAGGATCGCCGCCAGGCTGGCCAGCGGGATCATGTTGAGGACTTCGGCCAGCGTGATCGCGCTGATCAGGATGAAGACGCCGTGCAGGATCGCCGACAGCTTGGTTTTGCCGCCGAACGAAATATTGACCGAACTGCGCACGATCACCTGGGTAATGGGCAGGCCGCCGCACAATCCTGAAACGATATTGCCGAGGCCCTGCGCCTTCAACTCCCGGTTGGGCGGCGTCACGCGTTTGTAGGGATCCAGTTTGTCGGCGGCTTCCACGCTCAACAGGGTTTCCAGGCTGGCGATCAAGGTAATCAAAAAGGCGATTTTCCAGACCTCGAACCGGGTCATCACCGAAAAATCGGGAAAAATGAACTGGCCGAAAAAGCCGGCCATGTTTTCCGGAACCGGGATGTTGACCAGATGATCGGGCGCCAGGCTCAAATTTAAAAATCCCATCCGGATGCCGTAATTGATCGCGATGCCGGTAAAAACCACGACCAGAGAACCCTGCAGCACCTGAAACAGCTTGTGTTTTTTCATCAGCACCGTTTCCCACAGGATCAGGATCGCCAGCGACAAAAGCGAAATCAGCAGCGCGGCCGGAGTAATGGCCTGCACGGCGTTGCCGATCGCGGACAAAGTCGTTTCGCCGGACGCCTGCAAAAACGAAAAATCCCCTTCGAAATCCCTGTCGTAGCCCAGCGCGTGGGGTATCTGTTTGAGAATGATCAAGAGGCCGATGCCTGCCAGCATCCCCTTGATCACCGAAGAGGGAAAAAAGTAGGCGATGAAGCCGGCTTCCAGATAACCGAATATCACCTGCATGACGCCGGCCAGCACGACGCAGGTCAGGAATTGTGGCCAGGATCCGAGCATCGCGATGGCAGAGGCCACCAGAACGGTCAAGCCGTTGCCCGGCCCGCTGACGCCCAGAGGCGAACCGCTGGCGATCCCCACCACGATGCCGCCGACGATCCCCGCTACGATGCCGGCGAACAAAGGCGCGCCGGACGCCAAGGCAATGCCCAGGCATAAAGGCACCGCCACCAGAAATACCACGATGCTGGCCGATAAATCGCTTTTGAATTCCTGAAACAGCCTGGGAGCGTGCATAGCCGATCACCCGTAAAAGTAGTGGTACATATTAATAATGGTAGTAATACTATCATTGTAAATTGTAATACTTCAAGTATAATTTTTCCCGGCCCGCAGCCGTCCTGCCGGCATACCCTATCGACAAGTCAATCCCGCAAAACGCTTAACCCGACATCATGGACATACAACTGCATTTCAAAATGAATGAAAAACTTTTTCTCAAAGATCCCGAACAGTCGGAACTGGGCAGGAAAATCATTCAGCACAGCATCCTGTCGATTCATCAAAACGGTTTCGAAGCGTTTACGTTTAAAAAACTGGCGGAGCGCATCGGCACGACCGAGGCGAGCATTTACCGTTATTTCGAGAACAAGCACCGATTGCTGGTTTATATCGCGGCCTGGTACTGGAGCTGGCTCGAATATCAGGTCGCCTTTCAGACCCACAATATTCAAGACCCGGTGCTCAAGCTAAAGAAGGTGATCAAATTGCTGGCCTTTTCCGTGGAAGACGATTTGAGCACGCATCATGTCGACGAAAGCCTGCTGCACCAGATCATCATCACGGAAGGTTCGAAGACCTATTTGACCCGACGGGTTTCGGAAGACAACAAGGACCGGCTGTTCAAGCCGTACAAGGATTTGTGCGCGATGATCGGAAATATCATTCTGGAGTGCCGCCCGGACTATCGCTATCCGAAATCGTTGGCTTCCACGATCATCGAAATGGCCCATTTCCAGAATTTTTTCATGAATCACCTGCCGTCGCTGACCGATTTCGGGGACGGCAAGGACGAACTGAAAATCGTCGCGTTTCTGGAGGATCTGGTGTTTTCCTGTATTCGAGGCAGTGAGAAACCGGAGTGTTGAAAATTTGGGCAATAAGGTTTTAGCGCCCTGGCTCATCCTTACACCGAGATAGGAAAACCCGCTCCATTATTCTTTATGTTGCAGGGCTTTTACCCTGAAATTTTTCCGTATTTGCAACGGATAATTCAGTATTTGGTCTTAAAAACATGAACCCCATTACTGCACAGCAGCTGCAGAATCATGTCGAGAAACTGGCGTCCGAGGACAAGTCCGACAGGCTCGATTATCTCTCTTTCGCGCGGCTCACGAACGAGGTGTTTTTGATATTGAAAGCCGAACAGTAAAAGCCGGGACCGGCCGATTGTCTTTCGGCAGAATTTAAAGAGAAGGTGAGTGGGGTCAATTCGAAGGAAGCGGCGGCGTCGGCATGGCTCAGCGGCTTGCCGGCGCGGCGGCATTTTTCCGCGAGTGATATCTCGACATGGGTTTAAAAATTCAGGAGGACGCACATGGCTCTTAGAATCAATGATGAAGCGCCGAATTTCACGGCCAAAACGACACAGGGTACAATCAATTTTCACGAATGGATCGGCGATAGCTGGGCCATCCTTTTTTCGCATCCGAAAGACTTTACGCCCGTCTGTACGACCGAGCTCGGCTACATGGCACAGCTGGAACCCGAGTTTCACAAACGCAACTGCAAAATCATCGGCCTGAGCATCGACCCGGTCGAAAGCCATACGGCGTGGTGCAAGGATATCGAGGAGACTCAAGGCTGCACGGTCAATTATCCGCTCATCGCCGACGACGAACTGAAGGTCGCCAAACTTTACAACATGCTGCCCGCCGACGAGCCGGGAACATCGGAAGGCAGAACTGCCGCGACCAACGCGACGGTGCGCACCGTCTTCATCATCGGCCCGGACAAAAGGATCAAACTGATGCTGACCTATCCGATGGCGACCGGCCGCAATTTCGACGAAATTTTGCGGGTATTGGACTCGATGCAATTGACCTCGAAACATAAGGTGGCGACACCGGTCAACTGGAAGAGCGGCGAAGACGTGATCATCTCCCCGTCCGTATCCGACGAGGAGGCGAAGGCGATGTTTCCGCAAGGCTGGAAGACGCTGAAACCTTATCTGCGCGTTGCCCCTTCCCCCAAGTAAGAGGCCGTCCTTGCGCCGTAATGGATCCGCCGGGTTTTATGAACCCGGCAGGTCTTCGGCCGAAAAAGCGGGTGGAGTGGGATTCTGCGGAAACCGGTAAGCCGGCATTTCGATCGCGGCGACTTCGGTTCCCCGCATGAGGCAGACGCCTTGGCAACGGTCTTCGCCGGTGGCCGAGAACTCGAACGTAAAACGCCTCAGGATGCGGAGTTTTCCCGCCTTGTCCCGTTCCAGGCCGCAACGGCTCAGGGCAACGTAATCGTCCAGCATTTGCACCTCGCACAATCGGCATTGACGCCGGGTTGCCGCCAAGGCGGCTTCCTTGATTTGCTGGGCATGGCGCCAATACAGATACGCGGCGACCAGTAACGCAATCAGCACGATGTCGGTGGGCATCGGTTCGGATAAACGGGGTTGAAGTTTGTCATTAGTCTGCCAATTGTACTAAGATGGCCGGAAATCCGCTAAACAAAGGGTGATCGATGAAATTTCCGATAACCGGCGGCTGTCTCTGTGGCGCCGTGCGGTATGAGATCGGCGCGAAACCGGTGCGGATGGTGAATTGCCACTGCAGGACCTGCCAGAAATCGTCCGGCTCGCCTTACATGGCGCTGCTGTTCGTGCCGGCTTCAGCGTTGAAGGTGGATGGAAACTATCGGGAATTTCCGACTGTCGCGGCAAGCGGCAATACGGTTTACCGGGCTTTTTGCCCGCAGTGCGGAACGCCCTTGTTCGGACGCAACAGCGCCTTTACCCAACTCCGGCCGGTCGCGGCGATGTCGCTCGACGATCCCGACCTTTACCGTCCCGAGCTGGATATGTGGGTTGCCGATGCCCCATCCTGGGATTTAATGAATCCCGGCTTACCCAAATACCCCGGCAACTTCTGGCAAACCGCAGATTGAGGACCTGAATGAACCCACTCAGTATCGTCGAAATCGAACCTCGGGCGGAACACCGCCATTCGATCATCTGGCTGCACGGCCTCGGCGCCGACGGGCACGATTTCGAATCGATTGTGCCCGAACTCAGGCTTCAGGCCGAGCCGCACATTCATTTCGTTTTCCCCGACGCCCCGTTTCGCCCGATCACGATCAACGGCGGCATGACCATGCGCGCCTGGTTCGACATTCTCGAACTCTCGCGCCACCTCAGGGTGGATATTGCCGGCCTCTATGCTTCCTGCCGATTGGTCG
This sequence comes from Methylomicrobium agile, assembly GCF_000733855.1. Lineage (NCBI taxonomy): Bacteria > Pseudomonadati > Pseudomonadota > Gammaproteobacteria > Methylococcales > Methylococcaceae > Methylomicrobium > Methylomicrobium agile. The sequence continues at coordinate 1,747,602 of NZ_JPOJ01000001.1, read as the reverse complement.
GGCAGCTGATCGAGGCCGAAATCGCCCGGGGCATTCCAGCCGACCAGATCATGCTGGCCGGTTTTTCGCAGGGCGGCGCGGTCGCTTTACAGGCCGGCCTGAGCTATTCCCGGAGACTGGCTGGCATCGTGGCGCTCTCGACCTTCCTGCCGACGCTGACGCAGTTGGAGTCCGAACGCTCCGCCGCCAATCGGGATCTGCCGATCTTCATCGGGCACGGCATCCTCGACTCGGTCGTCGCGGTCGAATACGGCAAACAAACCAGCGACCGGCTGCAAGCGTGGGGCTACCCGGTCGAATGGCACGATTACATGATGGACCATTCGGTCTGCCGGGAAGAAATCGAACGGCTCGCCGGCTTCATCAATGGCATCTTTCGTTAGGCCGCCTGAATCTGCCTCCGGGCAGGCCTGCCGCGCTTAAGGGTGCGGTTAAAAATAACCTCCCCGCATGCCGCCCGATCGTTCCCTCGCGCGGCGCGCGTCATGATTACCTCGTAGGGCGACCGCGGGTAGAGGCGCTCTGTAGGGTACGCTGTGCGTACCTTTTCACTCCCCCAGTGGTATAGCACACCAATGGTACGCACAGCGTACCCTACAGCGGTTTGTACTCTTTGGGGTGTAACCCACAAGCCGGCAAAGAGTGTATCGCGATAAGCGTTCGACGGGGAACGAGAGGGGAAAGTGATGATCGACCCAATCCTTAGCATTCTCTGTATCGTTCAAAGACACCGCAAAAAACCGCGATCATTTTGCCTCCGGCACCTGAAAATTCACCCGCAAGCTTTAGTGCAAGGGAAAAAGATTTTTCCGCCCATGTCAATAGACGAATACCCCCCGTTTTTGGTATAGTGAGCGGATTTTAGGGTTGCTCTATAACCCCTCATCTTAGTTGGTTTTTCATACTCATCACTCTGGAGAGACTCAATGGCAATTAAAATTGCAATCAACGGTTATGGCCGGATCGGCCGCAATGTGATTCGCGCCCTCTACGAATCAGGCCGCACCGGCGAAATTCAAGTCGTCGCCATCAACGATCTGGGCGACAGTAAAACCAACGCGCACCTGACCCAGTACGACACCGTACACGGCAAATTCCCATTCGACGTGAGCGTCGACGGCGACTACATCGTAATCAACGGCGACCGGATCCGAGTCCTCTCCGAGCGCGACCCTTCCAAACTGCCCTGGGGCGAACTGGGTATCGACGTGGTTCACGAGTGCACCGGCCTGTTCACCAGCAAGGCCAAAGCCTCCGCGCACATCACCGCCGGCGCCAAAAAAGTGATCATCTCCGCGCCGGGCGGCAACGATGTCGACGCGACGATCGTTTACGGCGTCAACCACGATACCCTGAAAGCCTCCGACACGGTCATCTCGAACGCTTCCTGCACCACCAACTGCCTGGCGCCTCTGGTCAAGCCGCTGCACGATGCGATCGGTATCGAACACGGTTTGATGACCACGATCCACTCTTACACCAATGACCAGGTGCTGACCGACGTTTATCACAGCGACCTACGCCGCGCGCGTTCCGCAACCCAATCGATGATCCCGACCAAGACCGGCGCTGCGGCTGCGGTAGGTCTGGTACTGCCCGAACTGAAAGGCAAGTTGGACGGTTTCGCGATGCGCGTTCCGACCATCAACGTTTCGGTCGTCGACCTAGTGTTCAAAGCGAAGCGCCCTACCAGCAAGGAAGAAATCACTTCGATTTTGACCGCCGCGTCCGAAGGCCCGCTGAAAGGCATTCTGGCGATCAATGACCTGCCGCTGGTTTCGAGCGACTTCAACCACAATCCGGCTTCTTCGATCTTCGAAGCGCCTTCCACTTACGTGGTCGACGGCGATTTCGTGAAGGTTCTGTCCTGGTACGACAACGAATGGGGCTTCTCGAACCGGATGCTGGATACCACCGTTGCCTTAGTCAACGCTAAATAAGCGATTTATTATCGAATGTTAAGACGAACCAAAATTTTAGCGACCCTGGGTCCGGCTACCGACAAACCCGGCGTACTGGAAGGGTTATTCGAAGCCGGCATCGATGTGGTCCGGATGAACTTCTCGCACGGCTCCGCCGAGGATCATATCAACCGTGCGGAGCGGGTCCGGGAACTCAGCAAGGAGACCGGCCGCCGCGTCGGCATTCTCGGCGACCTGCAAGGCCCCAAGATTCGAATCGAACGCTTCAAGGATACCAAGGTCTCCCTGAGCGAAGGCCAGGACTTTGCGCTGGATATCAACCTCGGCAAACTGGACGGCGACGAAACCCAGGTCGGGATCAGCTACGAGCCTCTGCCGCGGGAAGTCAAGCCCGGCAGCCGCCTGCTGCTGGATGACGGCCGCATCGTGCTGGACGTCGTAAACGTCGAACCGAATCTGCGGATCAACTGCAAGGTCGTCGTCGGCGGTTACCTGTCCAACAACAAAGGCATCAACCTGCTCGGCGGCGGTCTGTCGGCGGCGGCGTTGACCGACAAGGACAAGGAAGACATCAAGACGATCGCGAAAATCGGCTGCGATTTCGTCGCGGTGTCGTTCCCGCGCTGCGCGGCCGACCTGAACGAAGCGCGCGAACTGCTCGAAGCCGCGGGCTGCTATGCCAACATCGTCGCGAAAGTCGAACGCGCCGAAGCGCTGGAGGTGATGGATGAGATCATTCTGGCCTCCGACGTGATCATGGTCGCGCGCGGCGACCTCGGCGTCGAAATCGGCGATGCGAATCTGCCGGCGGTACAGAAAAAGCTGATCAAACGTTCCCGCGAACTGAACCGGGTCGTGATCACCGCGACGCAGATGATGGAATCGATGATCGACAACCCGATTCCGACCCGCGCGGAAGTGTTGGACGTCGCAAACGCGGTGTTCGACGGCACCGATGCGATCATGCTGTCCGCGGAAACCGCTTCCGGCAAATACCCGGTCAAGGCGGTCGAAGCGATGCACCGGATCTGCATCGAGGCCGAAAAGCAGCCCAGCATGCTGAGATCGGAGCATGTCCCGAACGTCAATTTCGAACGCGACGATGAAGCGATCGCGCGGTCGGCGATGTACATGGCGAACCATACCGAAATCAAAGGCATCGTCGCGTTGACCGAATCGGGTGCGACGCCGCTGTGGATGTCGCGGATCAGTTCCGGCCTGCCGATCTTCGCGATGAGCCGGCTGGAAAAGACGCTGGGCAAGGTGACTCTGTACCGTGGCGTCTTCCCGATTTATTTCCCGTTGGAAATGAATATGGATCACGGGGAAGTGAACCGCAATATCGTCAAGGAACTGCGCAAATGGAAGCAAGCCGAAGACGGCGACAAGTTCATTATCACCAAAGGCGATCTGAACGGCGTCGAGGGCGGCACCAACACGCTGAAAGTAGTTGTGGTCGGACAGGGCCTGACGCCTTAGCCGTTATTTGATTTCACAACTTTCGAGGGGTTGAAAAGTCCATGACGGATTTTTCAACCCTTTTTATTTTGCGCAACGGCAAATGGCCGTTACAGTTTGATGTTCAACGAGTGCAGCTTGCGGTATAAATGCGTGCGCTCCATCCCCACGATCGAAGACAGCTTGGCGACGCTGCCGCCGCTTCTTTCGAAATGGTATTCCAGATAAGCCTTTTCGAACTGGTCGCGCGCATCCTTCAACGGCAGATTGAAAAAATCCGGAACCGACGAGGACACGGGAACTTCGTTACTCACCGTGCCCAGCGCCGACTTGACTTCTTCCAGTTCGATGTCTTCGCCGACGCCGAGAATCATCAGCCGCTGCACCAGATTCTTCAACTCGCGCACATTGCCGCGCCAGCTGTAATTACGCAGAAAATTCTGCGCCGCCATCGAGAACTTCCGAAACGGCAGATTTTCGTGCTTTACGAAGTAGTCCACATAAAAGCTCAACAGCCCCGGCACGTCTTCGCTGTGCTCGCGCAAGGGCGGCATGGTCAGGGCCACCTCGTTCAACAGGTAATACAACTCCTGCCGGAAGCGGCCGGCTTTAACTTCTTCGTCCAGAGGAATCCGGGTCGAGGCGATTACCCGCACGTCGACCCGCACCGCCTCGCTGCCGCCGACGCGCAGGAACGAGCTCGACTCCAGCGCGCTCAGCAGACGCAACTGCGTTTCCTTGTCCATTCCGCCGATCTCGCCCAGAAACAGGGTGCCGCGGTGCGCCCGTTCGAGCAGGCCCGGATTGATCTTGCCCGCACTTTCCTTACCGAAAAATTCGACCGCCGAATTTTCCGGGGCGATGCTGCCGACCGCGACATCGACGAACGGCCCGTTCCGCCGCGGACTGTTGTTGTGCAGATAGCGGGCGAACAATTCCTTGCCGACGCCGGCTTCCCCGGCCAGCAAAACCCGCGCTTCGTGCTGCGCAAGGCGCTTGATCTGGTCCTTGATCCGGGCGATCGCGGCGCTTTTGCCGACCGGTTCGATGTCCGCGTACAGTTGCTGCCGGAGCCCGGCATTTTCCTTTTGCAGATTGCTCGTTTCCAGCGCACGGCCGACGATCAGCAGCAATTTGGCCAGCGACAGCGGTTTTTCGAGAAAGTCGTAGGCGCCCAGGCGTGTCGCTTCGACCGCCGTTTCGACCGACCCGTGCCCGGACATCATCACGACCGGACACAGCATCGCATCCTCGGCGACCCATTCCTTCAGCAGCGTGATTCCGTCGGTATCCGGCATCCAGATATCGAGCAAAATCAGGCTCGGGTTTTCGGTTTTCTTCAATTCGCGGGCCGCGGCGGCGTTATCCGCCATGGCGACTTCGTAGCCTTCGTCCGCGAGGATTTCGCCGACCAGGCTGCGGATTTCCGGCTCATCGTCAACGACGAGAATGCGAGTTTTGTTTGCGTTCATATCGGTTTGTTTGAAAGTTAAATGGCGGGCAGCTGAATGATGAAGCCCGCGCCTTGTTTGTGCCGGGTATCGACCCAGATCGCACCGCCATGCTCCTCGATGATTTTTTTGACGATCGCCAGTCCGAGCCCGGTGCCTTTGGCTTTAGTTGTAACATAGGGTTCGAAAATTTGCTCGATTTGTTCTTCCCTGATGCCGGGCCCGTCGTCGAAGAACCCGATTTCGATGAAATCGCTGTTGTTCTTTTGCATCCGGCGCATGTCGATTTCGATATGGCCGTGGCCCTCGGTCGCTTCCAGGGCGTTTTTGAGCAGATTATGCAGCACTTGCCGGATGCTGATCGGATCGCCGTTGATGCAAAGCCGCTTTTTATCCTGTTCGGCCTGTACGGTAACGCCCGATTTCAGCGTATAAAGTCCGAGCACCTCCTGGACGAGCGCATAAAGGTCGACATTGACCGTCTGCTTTTTCGAAGTCTTCGCATATTCGGAAAAATCATCGACCATTTCCTTCATCGCCTCGACCTGCTGCACGATCGTGCGCGTCGAGCGCTGCAGGATATCGGCATCGCCGGATTCCAGCTTGGCGGACAGTTTAAGCTGCAAACGTTCGGCTGACAATTGGATCGGCGTCAGCGGGTTTTTGATTTCGTGCGCGAGACGTCGGGCAACCTCGCCCCAGGCGGCGTTTTTCTGGGCCTGAATCAAATCGGTCACATCGTCGAACACCACGACTGCGCCGACGCGCGCACCGTCGTGCGAAAACATCGGGGTGCCGCGGCAAAGCAGCTCACGGCGGCCGTTCTGACCCAAAAACGCAATCCGCTGCTGCCAGATGTCGTCCGCCTGTTCCAGTAAACGCTGGATCGACTTCAGCGGTTCGGACAGTTCGCTATGCTCCTCGGCCAGCGATAACAGCGATTGGCCGATGAACTGGTTCACATGCACATGAAAAATCCGGAACGCCGCCTGGTTCGCGGTGCGGATCTTATACCTCGAATCGAAGCTGATCACGCCCGCGGTCAGGTTGGCCAGTATCGTTTCGAGATAGGCGCGCTGGTTTTCGACCTCGACGCCGGCGCGCCGGATTTCGTCGCGCGCCCGCGCGATGCGCTGGGTCATGATGTTGAACGACTCGACCAGAAAGCCCAGATCGTCCTGGGCGGCAACCGGCAATTGCTGGTCGTAATGCCCCGAAGCGACCGCCTGCGTGCCTTTGACCAGTTCCTTGACCGGCGCGACGATGTTGCGGATGCTGATGAAAGCGACCCAGATCGCCGCCAGCAAGCTCATCAGCAAAACCAGCGACAGCGCCAGCGAAAAGGTCAGTTTCAGCGAATCCCTGAGAAAATTCATTTCCTGATAGCGTACGAAAGCGAACTCGACCGAATCGGCCAGATCCGCAATCCGCAAAGGCACCGGAAACAGCGCCTGGATATACCAGGTATCGAGGCCCCGGACCGCCACGATCGAGCGGATCATCAGTTCGTTTTCGCTGACCGGCGCCAGCGCGACGTAATCGTCGCTCTGGCGCAACTGCAGCCAGGTTTGCTCGTCGGGAATGCTGGGCAGGATATCGGTCGGGTTTGCGCTGCTGGATGCGATGATTCGGCCCTGGCGCGAAAACAGCGTCATTTCGGCGGCGCCGACCTGCGCCCGGTAATTTTCGATTTCATGCGCGGTAAAGCCGTCGGAACCGAGCCGGAGTTTTTCGGCCAGCTGCCGGGTCTGCATCAAATGCCAGTGCATTCGCTGGTCCAGTGACGCCTGGCTCAATTCGAGCGCATCTTCCATCGCCCGGTCGATTTCGACGTTGAACCAGCTGTCAATGCCCTGATGCAGAAACTGCATCGAAAAATAAAACACGATCGCGGCCGGCGCCAGCGCCTGCAGCACGAACAATGAGAGCATCCTCGTCGTCAGCCGCGAGCCGGCTTCGCGTTTTTTGAGCTGGCGCGCCAGTGCGTAGATGTTCGCGACCACCAGCGCGAGCAGCACCACCGAACCCAGCGCATTGATCAGCAACAGCCAGGAATACAGTGCGCTGAGTTCGGACGACTCCTGAGTCGCCGTGCTCATCAGTTGCAGCGAAAACAGGATCAGCGCGAACAGGACCAGGATCGATGCACTGACCGGCGGTTTCAGTTTTTCAGATTCCATGAGTACCAGTCGCTCGATAAATACCACTGCGGATTGAGATAGGCGAAAGGACGCAGCGGCAAAGGCAACAATTCGCGGTCGAAGACGACCCGCAGGCCCGCCGTATAACGCTCGCCGGCGGCCAACTCCGATTTGGCCGCAACCGGCACGTATCGAATCGTCGACAGCGCATCCAGCGCCGAGGCCAGCGATGAAAAACTGCCGCCTTCGCCGCTGTCTTCGTTACGGACCCGGTAGACGTTGAGCAGGGCCTGATATTGAATTCTGAAGCGCAGACTTTTTTCCACGATCGTTTCGTCCGGCCAGAAGTCGCGCTGGCGCTTTACCCGGATATTGACCGCCCAGAACAGCGGCACGCCGTTTTTGAGGGCGTCGATCGCTTTCGGGCTGAGCCGGTAGCGAATCTCGGCGGATAATAAATATTCTTCTCCCTGTAAGCCCAGCTCGGCGTATTCGACAAGCGCAGAATAAGCGCCCGCCGACGCGGGCAAAGGTATCAGCCAGCCCAAAATCAGCAGACAGACCGCCGCCTTACGCTTTGCGGAGGCGGGCATAATAAAAACCGTCCATCGCCAGGTCGCCGGGCAGAATCTGCCGCCCTGCCGCGCGCGCGGCACCCCATTCCGCCGTGATCGGCCATTCGATCGCGTCGGGATGGCCGGCCAGAAAGTCTACAATTCGACGCTCGTTCTCTTCCTTCAACACCGAGCAGGTGGCGTACAGCAGGCATCCCCCCGGCGCCAGCAGGCTCCAGGCCGCGTCCAGGATCGCGCGTTGCAGCGCGGCAAGCGGTTCGATATCACCGGCGCGGCGCAGCAGTTTGATGTCGGGATGGCGGCGAATCACGCCGAGCGCCGAACACGGCGCATCGACCAGAATCCGGTCGAACTGCCGCCCGTCCCACCAGTCTTCCGGATGCGAAGCATCGCCGGCTACCGTCTTGGCCTCCAGCCTGAGGCGCCGTAAATTGTCCTCCACGCGGCGCAGCCGGTTTGCGTCGACATCGATCGCAACCATTTCTTTCAGTTGCGGCTGCATCTCGAGAATGTGCGCGGTTTTCCCGCCCGGCGCCGCGCACAGGTCGAGCACCCGCTGCCCCGGTTGTACGTCGAGCAGGCCGGCGGCCAGTTGGGCGGCGGTATCCTGAACCGAAACCAGGCCTTCGGCAAACCCCGGCAGCCTCTCGACCGGCACCGGCTGGTCGAGGATCAGCGCGGAAGCGCAAAAACCGGGCAGCTCGGCGGCGAGGCCTTGCGCGTTCAATAATTCACGATAGGCTTCCCTGGAAATCCGGGCCAAATTGACGCGCAATGCGAAAGGCGGCGGCTGGTTGTTTTCCCGCAGGCAGCGATCGGCTTCATCTGGCCAATCCTGGCGGATTTTCGCGATCAGCCATTCGGGATGGCTACAGCTTGCCGAAGCATTCTCGTCGGCCGCTTTTTCGAACGGTTCCCGTTCCCGGAGATAACGCCGCAACAGCGCGTTGATCAAGCCTTTCGCCCAGGGTTTGCGTCCTGCCGCATTCACCGTTTCGGAAACCGCCGCATGCGTTTTGATCCGCATGAAGCCGAGCTGGTAAAGCCCCACGAGAATCAACAGCCGGATGTGAATATCCTTCAGCGGCCTGTCGAGAAGTTGGGACAGAATGAAGTCGAGCCGGTGGTACTGCCGGCAGACGCCGTAGCACAAGGCCTGCACCAGGGCCCGATCCTGCGGGGACTCGACGGTTTGCAGAACCTGCTCCAGCGCCACGGTCAGGGATTGGCCGTCCACCACGACCCGGGTCAGCACTTTGGCTGCAAGCAATCGTAAGTTCACGGCGGATCAACCCAGCTTCAGGCCATGTACGTCATGCGCATTCAGAAACGCCTGCGCCGGCATCCGTTTGCCCCCGGGCAACTGCACTTCGAGCAGCCTGAGCCAGCCGCTGCCGGTCGCCACGTCCAGATGCTTGTGCGTACATTTCACCTGTCCGGGTTCCGTCCCCGTCTGTTCGAGGAGCGGCTGCGCGCGCCATATGCGCAGCGCTTCCTCCCGGTAGAGGGTTTGAGCGACCGGCCAGGGGTTCAGTCCGCGCACTCGCCGGTCCAGTTCGTCCGCCGGTTTCGTCCAGTCGAGCTCGGCTTCGCTCTTTTCGAGCTTGGCGGCATAAGTGACCTGGGCTTCGTTTTGCGGCTCGGCCCGCACCGTCCCGGCCTCGACCTGGCGCAAGACTTTTTCGAGGCCGATCGGCCCCAAGGCGGCCAGCTTGTCGTGCAGATCGCCAGCCGTATCTTCCGCACCGATCGCGATAGCTTCCTTGTGCAGCATGTCGCCGGCATCCAGCTTCAAGGCGATGCGCATGATCGTGACGCCGGTTTCGGCATCCCCGGCCATCAGCGCGCGCTGGATCGGTGCGGCGCCGCGCCAGCGCGGCAGCAGAGAGGCATGCACATTCAGGCAGCCGTATCTCGGCACATCGAGTACCGCCTGCGGCAAAATCATGCCATAGGCGACGACGACCATCAGATCGGGTTCGAACGCGGCAAGCAAAGCAATCGCTTCGGCCGATTTGAGCGAATCGGGCTGCAGCACCGGAATGCCGGCGGCCAGGGCGGTTTCTTTGACGGGGCTCGGTTGCAGCTTGCGCCCGCGTCCGGCGGGACGGTCGGGTTGGGTATAAACGGCGCAGACCTCGTGTCCGGAAGCCAGCAGCATGTTCAGGGTCGGCACCGCGAATTCGGGGGTACCGGCAAAAATGATCCTCATGCTTTGCCGGCTTCCATTTTATGTATTTTTTCGAGTTTCTTTTTGATACGCTGGCGTTTCAGCGGGGACAGATAATCGACGAATAATTTGCCGTCCAGATGGTCTATTTCATGCTGAATACAGACCGCCAGCAAGTCTCTCGCTTCAAGTTCGAACGGCTGGCCGTCGCGATTCAGCGCCTTGACCCGGACATGCTCGGCCCGCTGGACCTTCTCGAAAAAGCCGGGCACGGACAGGCAGCCTTCTTCGGATTCCTCGACGCCGTCTTTCGCGACGATCTCCGGGTTGATCAGGCAAAGCGGCACATTTTTTTCTTCGCTGACATCGATCACGATCACCCGCCGCTGCACATTCACCTGCGTCGCTGCCAGCCCCACGCCGCGCGATTCGTACATCGTCTCGAACATATCGTCGACCAGTTTCCGAATCGAATCATCGATCGCCTGGACTTTTTCGGCTTTTTTGCGCAACCTTTCATCCGGAAATTCCAGAATGGTTAAAATACTCAACGAACTCTCCACACTTGGTAACTGTTATCAATACTGGAATTCTATCTGAATTCATCTAAACTTTAAAATCAGACAGTTTAAAAACACTCGGCAGGTTTTTTATGGCTTTTCGAACGATTCTCAGCTTTATAGTTCCCTTGGTGTGTTGCTCTGCGGTGCTGGCCGAAGAAATCAGATTGAATCCCTCCCATCCCGACCGCTATACGGTCGTAGAGGGCGATACGCTCTGGGACATCTCCGGAAAGTTTTTAAAGAATCCGGGGCAATGGCCTCTTCTGTGGAGTTATAATAGTCAGATCAAAAATCCGCATCTGATCTATCCCGGCGACACGGTCTATTTTTCGATGGTGAACGGTCAGCCCCGGCTGAGTTTCTCTCCGACCGAAACGGCCGCCGTTTCTCCTTCCTCCGGACCTTGCGTCCTCAACGAAGCGGACATCCAAAACGGACGCACCAGTTTTGCGCTGTCCCCCGAAGGCAAGCTGCAACCCTGCATACGCGAGTCGGCAACCGCCAAGGCCGTACAATTGATTCCGGCCGGAGCGATTCAGAAGTTCCTGTCCCTGCCGCGCGTGCTCGGTGAAAACGAATTGAACCAGGCGCCTTATATAGTGGACATTGCCGGAGAGCATCTGATTGCAGGTAATGGCGACAAGGTGTATGTTCGTGCGATCGAACGGCCGGACAGTCTGACATATGCCGTCTACCGCGAAGGCGATATCTTGAGAAATCCAACCACCCAGGAAGTGTTGGGGCACGAAGCCAAGTACATCGCCGACCTGACCCTGCAGGAGCCCGGAGACCCCGCGACCCTGACGATTACGCAGGCTAAAGGTGAAATCCGTGCCGGCGACCGGGTTCTTCCCATCGGCGAAGAAGAGGTCATGCTGAATTATTTTCCGGTGCCGCCCGAAGAAAGCATCAAAGGCAGCATTATCGGCGTACTCGACGGCGTGACGCAAATCGGCCGGTATAATGTCGTGGTGATCGACAAGGGCATTTCCGACGGCCTAAAAACCGGCCACGAACTGGACATTTACCAGCGCGGCAAAGTCGCGTCGGACCCTTACAGCCCGGTCAAGAACGATACCGTGCAAATGCCCGACGAATACGCCGGCAAGCTGATGGTGTTCAGGCCGTTCAATCGGGTCAGTTATGCACTGGTGATGCAGGCGCAGCGAAACATTCATGTTCTCGACAAGGTTCAAACTCCGGAGTAACGTTACGTCAACCCCCTCTTGCGATCTTTCTTATTGGCTTGCACTGCTGCGCGTGCCGGGAGTCGGCAGCAGAACTTTTCTCGAACTGTTGGAAACGCACTCACCGGCGCAGCTGTTTTCCGAGTCTTCCTCCGCGCTGGCCTCCCTGGGTCTGAAGCCCGCCGCTATTCAGGCGATCAAGCATCCCGACTGGCGGTTGATTGAAGCCGATCTGGCTTGGTCGAGCGGAGCGGATCAACACATCGTCACGTTCGACGACCTTCTTTATCCCGAGTTATTGAAGCAAATCGCCGATCCGCCGCCGGTGCTGTTCGTGCGCGGGGATCCGGCTCTCCTGGCTCGGCCGCAAATCGCGATCGTAGGCAGCCGCAATCCCTCCGCACTGGGACGGGAAACCGCCTTCCAGTTCGCCAAAGTGCTTAGCGCACACGGCTTCGTGATTGTCAGCGGCCTGGCCCTGGGAATCGATGCGGCCGGCCATGAAGGCGCTCTGGAAGGGCAAGGGTTGACCGTGGCCGTGGTCGGCACCGGTCCGGACCGCATCTATCCCGCCGCAAACAAAAACCTGGCCATGCGCATCGTCGGGCAGGGCGCCATCATAACTGAACTGCCGCCCGGCACTCCTGCCAAGGCGCATCATTTCCCGCGCCGCAACCGGATCATCAGCGGTTTATGTCGGGGCCTTCTGGTCGTCGAGGCGGCCAGAGAAAGCGGCTCGCTGATCACGGCGCGCCTGGCGCTGGAGCAAAACCGCGAGGTCTTCGCGATTCCCGGCTCGATTCACAATCCCCTGGCGCGCGGCTGCAATGCGCTGATTCGGGAAGGCGCCAAACTTGTCGAAACGGTGCGAGATATTGTCGAGGAATTAGGTCAATATTATCAAGAAGATATGAATTACATCGCGACGCAGGAGCAATCAATGCTTGACCTGGAGCAGCAAACATTATTGAATCTTGTCATGTATGACCCCACATCCATCGACGATCTGGTCGAGAAAACCGGCAAATCGGTCGAAACGATCGCCTCAATGCTGCTAATCCTGGAGCTGAATGGTTACGTTTCAGCTGTCGCGGGTGGCCGTTATACCCGAATTAAATAATCTCTGGCGGGCGCTATGAAAGAAAATATTTTTGATGTTCTGATGTATCTCTTCGAAAACTATATGGAAGGCGAAACCGAAATTCTTCCCGACAGCGATGTGATCAGAACCGAGTTGCTGGAAGCCGGCTTCGAACAGATCGAAGTCAGCAAGGCGTTCGACTGGCTGGAATCGTTGAGTTTGCAAGGTGCGATTTCACCGACCGTCGCCCCGGCGTTCCGCATTTTTTGCGCCGAGGAAAAAGCCAAGCTGAGCACCGATTGCCTCGATCTGATCCTGTTCCTGGAGCAGAAAGGCATCTTGAGCTCCGCCAATCGCGAAATTGTGATCGATCGGGCGATGGCGCTCGAAAACGAGGAAATTTCGGTCGAAAAACTCAAATGGATCGTGCTGATGGTGCTGTTGAGCCAACCTGATCAGGAAATCGCCTTTTCCCGAATGGAAGATTTCGTTTACGATCTGATTCCAACCTATTTGCATTGATGTTTGAGGCTCGGGTACGCGATTCGAGGTTCGAAGACTTCACCGATTCATCCGATCGCCCGTACTTGGGCCTTGACTTTATTTAAGGATAAATGAGCAAAAATCTTGTTATCGTCGAATCTCCCGCCAAGGCCAAAACCATTGAAAAATACCTCGGCAAGGATTTTCAGGTGCTGGCGTCCTATGGACATGTCCGTGATTTGATCCCGAAGGAAGGCGCGGTTGATCCCGATCATCATTTCGCGATGAAATACGAGGTGATCGAACGCAATTTGCGCCACGTGCAGGCTATCGGCAAGGCGCTCAAAGACGCCGACGCCTTGTATCTCGCGACCGACCCCGACCGCGAGGGCGAAGCGATCTCCTGGCATCTCTATGAGTTGCTGAAGGAAAGAAAAGCTTTGAAAAACAAGGCAGTGCACCGGGTCGTCTTTCACGAAATCACTAAAAAGGCAGTTACCGAAGCGATCGCGCATCCGTCCGAACTGGCAACGAACCTGATCAATGCGCAACAGGCGCGGCGGGCGCTCGATTACCTGGTCGGCTTCAAGCTGTCGCCGCTGCTCTGGAAAAAGATCCGCCGCGGCCTGTCCGCCGGCCGTGTGCAGAGTCCCGCGCTCAGGATGATCGTCGAACGCGAGATGGAAATCGAAGCGTTCAAGAGCCGTGAATATTGGACCATCGATGCGCTGCTGACGGCGGACGAGCAGAACTTCAAGGCCAAGCTGACTCATCTGGCCGGCGAGAAACTGAATCAGTTCAGCATGACCGACCGGCAAACCGCCGACCGGGCCCGGCAAGCCTTGCTGGAGGCCGCGGACGGCCGCCTGATCGTTTCCAAACTCGAAAAGAAGCAGCAGAAGCGCAACCCGGCGCCCCCCTTCACGACCTCGACCCTGCAGCAGGAAGCCGCGCGCAAGCTCGGCTTTACCACCAAACGCACGATGATGGTCGCCCAGCAGCTGTACGAAGGCATCGACATCGGCGGCGAAACCGCCGGGCTGATCACCTACATGCGGACCGACTCGGTCAATTTATCGGTCGAGGCGGTCGCCGAAATGCGCGAGATGATCGCGGAAAACTACGGCCCCGAAAACGTGCCGAAAGAACCGCGGATATTCAAGACCAAATCGAAAAACGCCCAGGAGGCGCATGAAGCGATTCGGCCGACTTACCCCCGCTATCAACCGGCTCAGCTCAAAAAGCATCTCAGCGACGAGCAGTTCAAGCTTTATGACCTGATCTGGAAACGCACGATTGCCTGCCAGATGGCTCAGGCCACGATCAACATGATCGCGGTCGATCTGACCTGCGGCGAACGCAATGAGCATGTATTCAGGGCGACCGGTTCGACGATCGCCTCTCCGGGCTTCATGGCGGTTTATCTGGAAGGCAGGGACGACGCCGGCGACAGCGACGACAAGGAAAGTTTTCTGCCGCCGCTTGCGGAAGGCAGACCGGTGCCGCTGAACGACATCGTCAATGCGCAGCATTTCACCGAACCGCCGCCGCGCTACAGCGAAGCGAGCCTGGTCAAGGCGCTCGAAGAGCATGGGATCGGCCGGCCGTCGACCTATGCCTCGATCATTTCGACCCTGCAGAACCGTGACTACGCGACGCTCGAAAACAAACGCTTCCATCCGACCGATGTCGGCCGGATCGTGAACAAGTTTCTGACCGAGCATTTCACCAAGTATGTCGATTACGACTTCACCGCAAAGCTCGAAGACGATCTCGATGCGGTGTCGCGCGGCGAAAAGGACTGGATTCCGCTGATGGGCGAGTTCTGGAACCCGTTCAACACGCTGATCCAGGAAAAAGACGAAAACGTGCAGCGCAAGGACGTGACCCAGGAAGCGCTCGACGAAAGCTGCCCCGAATGCGGCAGCCCGTTGTCGATTCGCCTCGGCCGCAACGGCCGCTTCATCGGTTGCACCAATTATCCGGGCTGCTCCTATACCCGCAATCTGAACGAGGATCAAAACGAAGCCGCGGAGCCTGAAGTTGTCGATGGACGGACCTGCCCGAAATGCGCTTCGCCACTGGTGCTGAAATCGGGGCGCTACGGCAAATTCATCGGCTGCAGCGCCTACCCGAAGTGCAAACATATCGAACCCTTGGAAAAACCGCTCGATACCGGCGTCGAATGTCCGAAGTGTAAAAAAGGCAGCATCCTGAAGCGCAAGTCGCGCAGCAACAAGATTTTTTATTCCTGCTCGGAATATCCGAAATGCGACTATGCGCTCTGGAATGCACCGCTGAAGGAAAGCTGTCCGGAATGCAACTGGCCGGTGCTGACCGTCAAGGAAACGAAGCGGCGCGGCGTGGAAAAAGTCTGCCCGCAGAAGGATTGCAGCTACGCGACGCCTTATGAAGGCGACCCCGCAGACGCGCAAGGGCCGAAAGAGACCGTCTGATTTGTCGGGCCGATACCCGCTCCCGAACCGAATTTATGCCGAATATCATCATCTACACGACCAAAATCTGCCCTTACTGCATCATGGCAAAACGTTTGCTGGACAGAAAAGGCATCAGCTATACCGAAATCAATGTCGATGCGGAACCCGGCCTGCGCGAAGAAATGATGATCAAATCGAAACGCCGCACCGTTCCGCAGATTTTTATCGGAGACCGCCATATCGGTGGCTTTGACGAGCTGTATGCGCTGGACCAGTCGAAACAACTGGATCCGCTATTGGAGAAATGAGAAGCCGACGGAAGCGGGCCGGGAGTCGGGGCGATTGACGCCCCGGAAAGAATGAAGGCTCAAAACCCTAATTCAGCCTCGTCCAGATCGTCGAACTGCTCTCTGAGCCGCTTTTTTTCCCAGTAAATTTCAATTTTCCGGCGAGCATCGCGTTTGATGGTATCGCCTTCGCTCGAATCGAGCGCTCCAAATTCGGCATCGTCGAAAATGTCGTCCTCATGATCCATATGAGTCAAGGGTTCATCGGCTTTGCTCGCCAACTTTACAGAAGTTCTTGCCATAGTTACACTCTTCAAAAACAAGGATGCTTCCCGGCGGTTTTGCGGAAAGATCGGAAACAAATTGAATAACGCATTCGGTGTCCGGTCCGGCATCGAAACGCTATCCGTTTCAAACAGCCAAACCCAAGGGTCTTGAAATAATGGCGGCGGCTTTCTCGAATTTCAAGCCGTTCCGAAGTATTTCGTATCGAAAAAATCAGCCGTTTTCCACCGCGCATCCCCGCTGATCTACGATGTTAGTGGGGTCAAGAATCCCTCAGAATGGACGCCGGGAGAAACCCACCCTCTATCTTACCGATAAACAGTCGATTTCCTTTCTAAGGACCGGAAAAACCTTCAAAAGTTCTCTGTCGGCCCTCAATCTTTCAAGCCGACGCAAAGCGGAGCCGGAGGAAGGGCTTGAACCGCATCGCCCTTCCGACAGCCCCGCTTTACGGAGAGCGGATTTACCGCTTTTCGAGCAGATAATCCAGCCACAGATTCGACAGCTTTTCCTGCACCGTATTTTGACGCAGGCGCGCGTTCAGATGCGGGAAGTCGACCTTGTCCAGATCCTGATCCTGGTTGTAGCAGGAATACACGAAATATTCCTTGCCGGATTCCGCATCGACGTGCTTGCACAGGCATTGCGCGCAGATGCCTTTCATCATGCACTGCATCGGCGAGTTGATCGAACCGATGGCATGCTGGACCTTGTTCAGGTACGGCTTCAGCACATTGAAGCGGGCATCCTTCACCGCGGCCATCATCCGGTCCGAACCGATCACGATCAGGTGGTCCACATCGGCAAGCGGAATAGGCTGCTCGCCGAGTTCGCCCTTCGCATAGGCAACCATGCACTCCAGAATATTGCCGACGAAGGTCTTGTCCTGCGGCCGCGTCGGCGGGAACGCTTCGGCGCCCGGCGTATTGTCGATCGACCAGATGATTACGTCGGATGCCGCCTCGATGTCTTCGACCTTGAAAATGTCCCGGCGATACTTGTAGCCGGCGAAATAGATCACCTTGTTGCCGGCGTTGCGCAATGCCTTGCCGATCGAGAACAAGACCGCATTGCCGAGGCCGCCGCCGATCAAGAGCACGGTCTGGCCGGTCGGGATTTCGGTCGGCGTGCCGGTTACGCCCATCAGGATCAACGGATCGCCGACCTTCCAGGTCGCGCACAAGCGCGAAGACGAGCCCATTTCCAGCGCGATCAGCGAAATCGTGCCTTTTTCCTTGTCGACTTCCGCTCCGGTCAACGCCAGACCTTCGGACGCCAGCACGGTGCCTTCCTTGACCGGCGCATGGGCTTCGAAATTCTGCAGACGGTAGAACTGGCCCGGCTCGAATTTGGCCGCCGCCATCGGCGCCTTCACGACCACTTCGATGATCGTCGGCGTCAGCCGGTTGATCGCCACGATGGTCGCGCTAAAGGCTTCGTCCAGCGACGCGAAGAACTGTTTCAGGCCGGCGTTGCGTTCGGCTTGCTGGGACGGATCGAGTTCCGCCAGTTCTTTTTCGAATAGTTTCGCAATGTGCGGATAGCCGTTTTTCGCGCTCGCCATCGCCTTGACTACGTTGCCGGCATAGACCGGGTGGTTGTCCCCGTAGAAACTGATGAACCTGCCGTCCTTTTGATAGGAAGTCAGCGGCGCGGGCTTGCCGAGTTTCGGCGCGGCCTCGTCGTGCATCGCCACCAGTTCCAGGTTGCCGCCGTGCCATTCCGGCTGGTAGCGCTGGAAGAACCATTTATCCATCACGAAGGTATCCGGGTACTCGCTCTGGTAAATCGTGTTCGGCGAAGTGCCGGCCGCGATGTACAGGTTGCGCAACGGCACGGTCACCCTTTGCTTCTTGCTGACCCAGCGGCCTTCTTCGAACTCCAGTTTTTCGAATTCGACGGCTTGCAAATGACCGTACGGGTCAGGAATCGCGCTGACCGGACTCATGCCTTCGGCAAGCGCAATGCCTTCTTCGAGCGCTTCGGAAATTTCCTCGTGGTTTTGCCGGTAGGCCGGCGCATCCTTCATGCCTTTACGGTAGAACAGCGTCACGCCGCCCCAGCCCTCGACCAGCGGCTGGAAGTTCGGCGCTTCGCCGGCCGTGGCGGCGCGCTCGCGTTCGGTGCGGATCGCCCGGCCGTGCCCCAGGAATTCGTCCAGGATGATTGTTTCTTCCTGATCGTAGCGCTTCCGCACCGCTTCTTCGCCGTAGACCGACGCCAGCGTTTCGTAGCGGCCGAGCAGTTTTTCGACCTGCACCGGATAATAAGCCATCAGTTCGGTCGCGGTATCGATCGCGGTCAGGCCGCCGCCGATCACGCCGGCCGGCAGGCGTACCTGCAGGTTCGCCAGTGAAGACGACTTCGCCGCGCCGGTCAGCTGCAGCGCCATCAGGAAATCAGACGCCTTGCGGATGCCGCGCAGCAGGTTGTTCTTCAGATCAATGATCGTCGGCTTGCCGGCGCCGGACGCGATGCAGATGTGGTCGAAGCCCATCCGCCAGGCGTCTTCGATCGTGATCGTGCCGCCGAAGCGGATCCCGCCGTAAGCGCGGAACGCGTTCCGGCGCAGCAGCGTCAGGTAGATCACCTTCAAAAAGTTCTTGTCCCAGCGCACGGTAATCCCGTATTCGGCGACGCCGCCGAAACCGGCCAGAATCCGCTTGTCCAGGTCTTCATACAGTTCGCGGAAATCCGCAATCGGCGGAGGCACTGTGTCGCCATCGCCGGTCAACGCGGCAGGCAAAGGCTCCAGCTTCAGGCCGTCGATGCCGGCCACGCCGAAGCCTTCGTTCAACAGGTAATGGCTCATCGTGTAGCCGGCAGGGCCGAGGCCGACGACCAGCACGTTCTTGCCGTTGTAAGGCTGCATTACCGGACGCTTGACGTTCAAAGGATTCCAGCGCGTCAGCAGGCTGTAAATCTCGAAACCGTACGGCATGAACAACACGTCGGTCAACACGTTCGTTTCGATCTGCGGAATATTGACCGGATCGGTTTTCTGGTAGATGCAGCCCTTCATGCAGTCGTTGCAGATCCGGTGGCCGGTGCCGGGGCACATCGGATTGTCGACGATGATGATCGCCAGCGCGCCGATATTGTCGCCGCCGCGCTTGACCAGGTGCATCTCCGAAATCTTCTCTTCGAGCGGGCAGCCGGTCGTGGTGACGCCCAAAGGGTCGACCTTGTAAGTATTGGTTTTCTTGTTGCGCATGCCTTTCGAGCAGGAATCGGTATCCCGGTCATGGCAATAGATGCAGTGATCGACTTCGGACAGGGTTTGCCGCTCGTTGTAGCGCGGATCGGTCAGCTTGAAACCGTCGCGGCGGCGGCGGTGCGCCAGTTCGCCCATCCAGACCGAAAATTCGCCCTTGGCGACGACATCGTGCTCGACCAGATTTTCGAAATCGCGTTTTTCGGGGAATTTGAAACTGAGCCAGTGCTCGGCGATCTGGGGATCGTGCTGGGCAATGAAAGCCCAACGCTGGGCCAAGTCCATCAGCCCATCGACAAAGCTCGCCGCATCGGCTGCCGCGATGATTTCGGCGAACGCCTTTGCCGCTTCGGGATGCGCGGCAAGCTGCGCGCGCAGTTTTTCGGCGGCCGCGTCCGCATTCGGGTAAATGCCGTCCTTGCCTTTCGCAACCGCTTTGTAATGCGAGGACAACTGCCCGATCAGTCCGCCCGCGCGCGCAACCCGGCGCTCGGCATCGCTGTCGTTGACCGCTTCCGGAAACGCGGCCTGAATCAATAACTCGAAGCGGCTTTTGATCCCGCCGACGTCCCACTCGGAAATTGCCTGATTCTTGAAGACCAGATTCAATTTCGCGACGACTTCGTTCTTGTAAGTGAAGATGGTATCGAACTCTTCCCGAATCTTTGCCGCCTGGGCCTGATGCGCTTCCTCGACGCCGAACAGTTTCGCGACGAAACGCCCGACATAAGGCCCCATCTTGACCAGCAAATCCGATACCGCCTCGACCGCCATCCCTTCGCCCTGACATTGGCGGTAAGCGGCAAATTTCTCGAACAATTCGGGGTCATGGCGTTTCACCGAGGCATCGAACGCTTCGAGCAGATCGTTCAGGCGCCGGGCGTCGTACAAATCAGGATAAGTAAAGCCGGAAATTCCAAGCGTAAAGTCGTTATGATCCATAGTCACTTAGGGTCGATTAGCTCAAGACAGTCCAAACGCTGCGAAATTCGCCTGCGTCTGATCTTATGAGAATTGCAAATGAGTCGATGTAACAGGCCATTATATAAATTTTTTATTGACATTTCTACAAAAACCGAATCATTAACCCGCCTGGCTTCTTCAGGCCGGCAAATCTCACGGTACAGCCTATTGTTGCCGGGCGAGATTTTTGGCGGTTCGGCAAAAAACTCGGTTACGGCCTGCGATACGGGCCATCCACCTATCCTGTGGATAACTCTGTGGGTAAACTGCCGACAACTATCCGGAGCGCTTCCTGCGATGAAATCGGCAGCCTGGCTGGCGGGACGAACAGTCTTCTGCAGATTTAGGAATTTATAACTTAATATCAATGGGATATAGGATATCAAACGGCATTGCCGGGATGCTTCGATAAAAAAATAATGCTCGCCTTACGACCCGTCGGCCAGACCGGACAATGTTGCCGGCTGTGGAAAAACCTGCGGAGAACCCTGACGCTTTCGGCCAGGCGTTTCCGTGATTCGGGCAAACCGTTTAAGATTCAATGCGAATGGACCGATAGTATTATATAATGAGAAATTTTGAAACGATTCGCCGGATTATCGGCATTATTAAAGATCAGCCATGCGATGTCCGTTTTGCGCCGCCCAGGATACGCGCGTTCTGGATTCCCGATTGACGAATGAAGGCGACCAGGTCCGCCGACGCCGCGAATGCACGGCCTGCAAGGAACGGTTCACGACTTTCGAAGCCGCCGAATTGAGCTTGCCGCGCGTGGTCAAGCGCGACGGCAGCCGCCAGCCGTTCGACGAAAAGAAACTGCGCTCCGGGATGTTGAAGGCGCTCGAAAAACGGCCGGTCAGCGGCGATGATATCGAAATGGCGCTGAACCGGATCAAGAAAGCCTTGATGAGCTCCGGCGACCGGGAAATTACCGCCCAGCAGCTCGGCGAAAAAGTGATGCATGAATTGAGTCATCTCGATCATGTCGCCTATGTCCGCTTCGCCTCGGTTTACCGGAGCTTTCAGGATGTCAGCGAATTCACCGACATGATCAAGCATCTGCAAGAAAAATAGATGGATTCCGCAGACAGCCGGGATTTTCATTACATGGCCAGCGCCTTGCGGCTGGCCCGGAACGGCTTATACACGACCCATCCGAACCCGCGGGTCGGCTGCGTACTGGTCCGCGATGACGAAGTGATCGGCGAAGGCTGGCACGTCAGGGCCGGCGGCGATCATGCCGAAATTGCGGCACTCAAAAGCGCGGATAACGCGAGCGGTGCTACTGCCTATGTGACGCTAGAACCGTGCAGCCATCACGGCAAAACGCCGCCTTGCGCCGACGCGTTGATCGAGGCCGGCATCCGCCGGGTCGTGGCGGCGATGCCGGACCCCAACCCTCTGGTCGCCGGCAGGGGTCTGGCCAAGCTCCGGGAGGCCGGCATCGAAGCCGTCTGCGGCGTGCTGGAAGAAGATGCGCGCCGATTGAACCCCGGCTTCATCCAACGGATGACCACGGGGCGGCCTTTCGTGCGCAGCAAGCTCGCGATGAGCCTGGACGGACGGACGGCGCTGGAATCCGGCGAAAGCCGATGGATCACTTCCCGCGAAGCCCGGCAGGACGTGCACCGGCTCCGGGCGCAAAGTTCGGCGATCCTGACCGGCATCGGCACCGTGCTGGCCGACGATCCGGCGCTGACCGCCCGGATCGGGGACGACGTGCTGCAGCCGGTCAGGATCGTGCTGGATACGCACCTCAGGATGCCGCCCCACATGCAGTTGGCGAAATTGCCGGGGCGCAGCCTGATTTTGACAGCCAGCGGCGATCGGCGCAGAATGGCGGACTTGCAGAAAGCCGGTTTCGAAATTCACCGAATCGTCGAAAAAAACGGCCGCATCGATCTGAACGTCGTAATGACTTTTATGGCCGACCAGCAAGTCAACGAATTGCTGGTCGAAGCGGGACCGGTATTGAACGGCGCCTTGCTGGCCGAGAACCTGGCCGACGAATGGATTGTCTATATGGCACCTTGCGTATTGGGCGACCGGGGACGCGGCCTATTCACGCTGCCCGGCATAAGAACGATGGCCGACAAAAAATTATTGAAGCTGGCCGATGCCCGGCAGATCGGCCCGGACCTGAGATTGACTTACAAGATGTAGGGTACGCGGTGCGTACCTTTGCCAGAGTTGCCGGCCGACTTCCCACTTAGAAGAGGTACGCACAGCGTACCCTACAGTTTTTAAATATATTCGCTTACTTCATGTTCACAGGCATCATTCTGGCAGTCGGAAAAATCACCGCGATCGAGCAACAGGCCGGCGACTGCAGGCTCACGATCGACACCGGCAAGCTTTCGCTGCAAGACGCCGCGCTCGGCGACAGCATCGCGGTGAACGGGGTCTGCCTGACCGCGATCGCGCTGGGGCCGCATTCGTTTTCCGCCGACGTTTCGAACGAAACCCTGTCCCGTACCAGCCTGAAAAGCGCCACGGTCGGCACGCCGGTCAACCTGGAACTGGCGCTGACTCCATCGACCCGTCTCGGCGGCCATATCGTCAGCGGCCATGTCGACGGCCTCGCGACCGTGATCGACAAAAAACCGGATGCGCGCTCGGTGCGCTTCAAATTCAAGGCGCCGGACCCTCTGGCCAGATACATCGCCGAGAAAGGTTCGGTCTGCCTGGACGGGATCAGCCTGACCGTCAACGAAGTCGAAGGCAGCGTTTTCGGCGTGAACATCGTGCCGCACACGCTGAAGGAAACCACGCTGGGCTTTGCGGCTCCCGGCACCGTCGTCAACCTCGAAGTGGACTTGCTGACCCGCTATCTGGAGCGGCTGATGCTTGGCCAGAGCGCCCAGCCCGAAGAAAAGGTCACGCTCGACCTTCTGCAGCGCAGCGGATTTTTAGGCTGACCGAAATCAAAAGCTATGAACACGATCGAAGAAATCATCGAAGATTTGCGCCAGGGCAAGATGGTCATCATCATGGATAACGAGGACCGCGAGAACGAAGGCGACCTAGTAATGGCGGCCGCATTTACGCGCCCCGAGGACATCAATTTCATGGCGCGCTACGGCCGCGGCCTGATCTGCCTGACGCTGACCGGCGAACGCTGCCAGAAGCTGCGCCTGCCACTGATGACCAACGAGAACAAAACCGCGCATTCGACCAATTTCACCGTCTCGATCGAGGCGGCGACCGGCGTTACGACCGGCATTTCGGCCGCCGACCGGGCCCGTACCGTGCAGTGCGCGGTCGCGCCGGACGCCAAGCCGGAAGATTTGATCCAACCCGGCCACATCTTTCCACTGATGGCGAAATCGGGCGGCGTGCTGAACCGGGCCGGCCACACCGAAGCCGGCTGCGATCTGGCGCGCCTGGCCGGCGTCGAGCCGGCCGCGGTGATCGTCGAGATCCTGAACGACGACGGCACGATGGCCCGGCGTCCCGATCTCGAACGCTTCGCCGCGGAGCATAATTTGAAGATCGGCACGATCTCCGACCTGATCCACTACCGGATTCAGCACGAAAATACGCTCGAACGGATCAGCGAATGCCTGCTTCCGAGCGAATTCGGCGATTTCCGGCTTTACGCGTACCAGGACCGCAACGACAACAACCTGCATCTGGCACTGGTGATGGGGCAGGTGTCCGGCGACGAACCGGTGCTGGTCCGGGTGCATGCCCGCAACCTGCTCGACGACCTGTTCGCCTCGAAACGCAACGCGAGCAGCGTCTCGATTCGCGCGGCGATGCAGAAAATCGCCGAAGCGGGCCGTGGGGTGCTGGTGGTGATCCGGCGCAGCGACGATACCAAGTCGCTGGTCGAACTGATCCACCGCTATCAATTGCAGGATAACGGCATCCATGTCGGCGAAGACGAATTCGAAGGGCCGGACTGGCGGATGACCGGCACCGGCGCGCGGATACTGGCCGATCTCGGCGTGCACAAGCTGAAAGTGCTGGGCGCCCAGAAAAAATATGTCGGCCTGTCGGGCTTCGATCTGGAAGTGTCCGAACATGTCGGCGCGGACGCGTCGGACGAATCGTCCGCGTAGGGCGGATTCGGCGTGCTCGGCGCAAACCTGGCGGGTTCGTCAATGCGTTCCGCGCGCCGAATCCGCCATTGGCTGCTACCTCTCTGTCCAAAACGTCAGCCCCGCGTAAAGCCCAACGACTTTCCCCTGAGCGAGCAGGGCTTTTTGAACCCGCGTATTCTCGCGTACGAGCATACGCGCGCACGGCCTCTGTCTGCCGGCGCATTTCTCTTTATCTGTGCGGATTTTCTATGAGCATTACCACGTTTGAAGGCAATTTCTCGGCGGAAGGCGGCAAATTTTGCATCATCGCCTCCCGTTTCAACAGTTTCATCGTCGAGCAACTGGAGGCCGGCGCGATCGATACGCTGGTTCGCCACGGCGCGAACAAGGCGGACATTCATCTGGTCAAGGCACCCGGCGCGTTCGAATTGCCTTTGGTCGCGCAGCGCGTCGCCGCTTCGCAGAAATACCATGCGCTCATCGCGATCGGCGCGGTCATTCGGGGCGGCACGCCGCATTTCGAATATGTCGCGGGCGAATGCGTGAAAGGGCTGGCCGGCGTCTCGCTGCAATACAATGTGCCGGTCAGCTTCGGGGTATTGACCGTCGATACGATCGAACAGGCGATCGAACGCGCCGGCACGAAGGCCGGCAACAAAGGCGCCGAAGCGGCCCTGTCCGCGATCGAGATGGTTAGCCTGTTCAACCGGCTGGACAACTGATGAGCCAGGCCCGTACCCATGCCCGCCAAGCCGCTGTCCAGGCTTTGTATCAATGGCAGATGAGCGGACACAACCTCGGCGAGATCGAGCGCCAGTTTCTCGAAGACGGCCGCCTGAAAGATGCGCAGAAAAACTATTTCAACGAGCTCTTGTTCGGCGTTCCGAAAAACCTGGAGGCGATAGACCAATTGCTGGCCGAATTTGTCGACCGGCCGATCGACAAGATCGATCCGGTCGAGCGCGCGATTCTGCGGATCGGCGTTTACGAACTGGAGCATCGCCCGGACATGCCTTACCGGGTCATCCTGAACGAAGGCATCAATCTGGCCAAGTGCTTCGGCGCCGACGGCAGCCATAAATATGTGAACGGGATTCTCGACAAAGTCGCGCAAAAAAAACGCGCCGCGGAAGTCAAAAGCAAAAAAAGCGCGGGAACCAAAATCCAGGGACCGGGGTAGGATGGGTAGAGCGAAGCGAAACCCATCAGTCGGTGTACGGCATGGTTATTTGTCGAGATGGGTTTGGATCGATAGGTTTCGGCTGACGCCTCTCGGCAACTGTTCCCAGCGTTGCTCTAGCTCCTGCATCCATGCAGTCGTACCCATCCTACCCTTGCCATCCGGAATGAATGCCCTAAAATCATGCCCCTCTCCGAATTTTCGCTGATACGGCGTTTTTTTACCGAACAACGAGCCGGCAATCCGAGCACCCGTCTCGGCATCGGCGACGATTGCGCCTTGCTTTCGATTCCCGAAGGCTACGAGCTCGCGATCACCGCCGACACGATGGTCGAAAACGTGCATTTTTTCGCGGGCGCCGATCCGCAACGGCTGGGGCATAAACTGCTGGCGGTCAATCTCAGCGATCTGGCCGCGATGGGCGCAAGCCCCCTGTCCGTTACGCTGGCGCTGACCCTGCCGAAAGTCGACGAAGCCTGGCTGGCCGATTTCGCGCAAGGCTTCCTGGACCTGGCCGCCCGCTACTCGGTCGACCTGATCGGCGGCGACACCACGTCGGGACCGTTGACCCTGACCGTGCAGGCGATGGGCCTGGTGCCGGCAGGCCAAGCCTTGAGGCGCTCCACCGCCAGGCCCGGCGATTCAATCTACGTGACCGGCCATCTCGGCGACGCCGGACTCGGCCTGAAGATCTGCCAGGGTTACCGCTGCGACCGGCCGGAGGCGGCCTTAAACCGTTTCCACCAGCCCGAGCCGAGGTGCGCCGAAGGCCAGGCGCTGCGCGGCATCGCGAACGCCTGCATCGACATTTCGGACGGCCTTGCCGGCGATCTCGGCCATATCCTCGCGCAAAGCGGCGTCGGCGCGACGCTCGACTGGGATGCGCTGCCGCTGTCGGCGGAAGTGCAAGCCTACATCGAAGCGACCGGCGACTGGCGACTGCCGCTGACCGCCGGAGACGATTACGAACTGTGCTTTACGGTCAGCCCCGAAAAAATTTCAACATTGCCTTTGGAATGTCATAAAATCGGCATAATCGGGCCGGAGCCGGGACTGCGGCTGAACAAAGCGGACACGATATATTTTTTGAAGGCGCAAGGCTATGAACATTTTTCATAAAACGGGACTGGGCCAAAACCAATTGACCGCCAGGCAGATCATGACCGATCCGGTGCTGTTCCTGGCCTTCGGGTTCGGCTCCGGGCTCGCCAGAAAGGCGCCCGGCACCTTCGGCACGGCCGCCGCGATTCCTTTGTACTGGCTGTTCGTGCAAATGGGCCTGCCTGTCTACAGCGTGCTGACCGTCGCCGCGATACTGGCGGGCATCCCGATTTGCGGGATCGCGGCCGCAAAACTCGGCGAGCACGACTTCAACGGAATCGTCTGGGACGAAGTCGCCGGCCTCCTGGTCACGATGTGGCTGGTTCCCTTTTCCTGGAAAGCCTTGCTGCTCGGCTTCGCGCTGTTCCGGATTTTCGACATCGTCAAACCCTGGCCGATCAAATGGATCGATCGGAAAGTGATGGGCGGCCTCGGCATCATGCTCGACGACGTGCTGGCGGCGGTGTTCGCGGGCGCGCTGCTGTGGGCGGCGGCGCAGCAGGGCTGGCTTTGAGGGGGGCGTTGACCGTGGCGGATAACGGCGCCGAACCCCGGCCGCGTATCCTGAACATCGCTCATCGCGGCGCGCGCGCTTTTGCGCCCGAAAACACCCTGGAGGCGTTTGCCAAGGCGCAAACCTTCGGCTGCGAGATGATCGAGCTGGACGTGCACCTCTCCCGGGATAGCGAGCTCATCGTCCACCACGACGATAATCTGCTCCGCTGTACCGATATCGAGGATCAATTTCCGGGACAGCCGAGCTACTTCATCTCCGATTTCGCCTACGAAGAAATCCGGCAGCTCGATGCGGGCCGCTGGTTTACGCAGGAGCTGGCACTGGCGCCCGAAAAACGGCAAGGGTTCCTGCAGAGCCTGACGCCGGACGAATTCGCCCGCTACATTCCGCCCGAAGATCTCGCCCATTACGCCTCCGGCGCGGTCAGGGTGCCCACGCTCCGGCAGGCGCTCGAACTGGCCAGAAACCTGGGCTTGAAGGTCAACATCGAACTCAAGATGCTGCCGCGCATGTATTCCGGCCTGACCGACGCGGTGCTCGATCTGGTCGAAGCACTGGCGATGCAGGCCGATGTCCTGATTTCTTCGTTCGATCACGAGCAAGTGCGGCAGGTACGCCAGCGTACGCCGGCTGTAGCGACCGCGGTCCTGACCAACGAACGCCTAGCCTTGCCCGGAGACTACCTCGAACGCATCGGCGCGGATGCCTTTCATCCGGGTACCGAACCGCTAGGGCTTCATGCCGTCATCCGCCGCCTGGACAGCGAACCGATCGATGCCCTGCGCAGGCGGGGCAAACAGGTGAACGTCTGGACCTGCAACGACAAAGCGCAGATGCGGCAGCTGATCGCGGCGGGCGTGACCGGCCTGATTTCGGATTATCCGAACCGGGTTCGCGAGGTTCTCGACGAAACGTTCGCGCCGACGTCTTAAACCGGGAGATTGACTCATGAAACTCGAATTCCACGGCGCCGATCAAAATGTAACGGGCTCCTGTCATCTGCTGGAAGCCGCCGGCAAGAAAATGCTGATCGATTGCGGGCTCTACCAGGGCGGCCGCGAAATGGAAGAAGAAAATGCCGAACCGTTCGGCTTCGATCCCGCAGGCATCGATTACCTGCTGCTGACGCACGCCCACCTGGATCACTGCGGACGCATCCCGTTGCTGGTCAAACAGGGATTCAAAGGCGAAATCATCGCGACCGCGGCAACCTGCGAACTGGCGCGCATCGTATTGCTGGATTCGGCGAAGCTGCTCGAAGACGAAGCCAACTATAAGGCCAGGAAAGCTTCCAGGCACGGTCATGAAGCCTCGATCGAGCCGATCTATAATGTGGTCGACGTATTGAACTGCTTCGGTTTTTTCGGCCGCGCCGCGACTTACGACCAACCCGTTGCGATCGCTCCGGGGATAAAGGCGACCTTCATCGACGCCGGGCATATCCTGGGTTCCGCCGCGATCGTACTCGATATCGAACAGGGGGGGCGGCCACACAGGCTCCTGTTTTCCGGCGACCTGGGCTACAGCGGCCGGGCCATTATCCGGGATCCGGCGCCGCCCCCGCCAGCCGATATCGTGGTGATGGAAACCACTTACGGCGACCGTCTGCATAAAGCGCTGGAACCGACACGGGAAGAATTCTACGCGGCCATCCGCAAAACCCTGGGCCGGGGCGGCAATGTGATCATTCCCAGCTTCGCGCTCGAACGCGCGCAGGAGCTGCTCTATTACCTGCGCGAGGGGATCGAGCAGAGGCGCCTTCCACCTTACCTGCCGGTGTTTCTCGATTCGCCGATGGCCATTTCCGCAACGCAAATCTATCAGCGCCATCCGGAGTGTTTCGACGAGGAAACCCGTGCGACTCTGGCCTCGGGTCAAGATCCGTTCATGTTTCCCGGCCTGCGCTTCTGCCGGGAAACCGCCGATTCGATCGCGATCAACAATTTTGCCGGCGGCGCGGTGATCATCGCCGGTTCCGGGATGTGTACCGGCGGCCGCGTCAAGCATCATCTCAAGCACAACCTTTGGGGACGCAACAACGCGGTCATTTTCGTGGGTTTCGCCGCGTACGGGACGCTGGCGCGCCAGATTGTGGACAGCGCCGAGTCGGTCAGGATCTTCGGCGAAGAGATTCCGGTCAATGCCGAAATCCATACGATCGGCGGCTTCTCCGCGCATGCGGACCAGGCCGAACTGCTGGCCTGGCACAAACGGACGGGCCGGCCGAAGGTCACTTTTCTGGTGCACGGCGATAAAGAGGTGATTCCGATCTTCGCGAACAAACTGCTGAATACCGAGGTGGAGATACCGGCCCTGCATCAGCGTTACGATCTGGAAAAATGGCTTGAGTCGCCAGGAATGATTCCATCCTGAAATCCAACTGCTTGAGGTGCCGCCATGCCTGTAAATTCCACTTCTTCAACAGATCCGTTCATGCTGGCGGCGATTGCCGAGGCGGAAGCCGGCCTGAGTGAAGGCGGCATCCCGATCGGTTCGGTGCTCGTCCATCAGGGCAGGATCATCGGCCGGGGCCACAACCGCCGGGTTCAGCAGGGCAGCGCGATCCTGCACGGCGAAATGGATGCGCTCGAAAATGCGGGACGGCTGCCCGCCTCGGTGTACACGCAGAGCGTCCTGTACACGACGCTGTCTCCCTGCGCGATGTGCACCGGCGCAATTTTACTTTACTGCATTCCACAGGTCGTCGTCGGCGAAAATCTCACTTTTTTGGGCGAAGAAGCGTTGCTGCGGAACCGGGGCGTGAAAGTCGACGTGCTCCAGAATACCCGCTGCATCGACCTGATGAAACAGTTCATCCGGAATCATCCGGCACTCTGGAACGAAGATATCGGAGCCTGAATTCCGGCGTAACGGCACCTCGCTGCCCGCCGTACGGCGCGCTTCCGGTTGAACGCGCGGCGATCGGGCCGGAAACCCGCGGCATCGTCCCCCTTATACCGTCAATCGCCAGGGTTCGCCCAAGCGCGCATTCTGCAAAACACGGCCCGAATCCCCCGGAAACGGCGAAACATCCCGCGCAAACCAGCCGGCGACTTCGGCGGCGGGAACGGGGCGGCTAAAGTAAAACCCTTGCACTTCGTCGCAGCCTTCGTTTTTCAGAAAATCCAATTGAGCTTTCGTTTCCACCCCTTCGGCGATGACGGTAAGCTGTAAAGTATGCCCAAGCAGAATGATCGCCCTGGCGATCGCCGCATCTTCCGGATTGCTTGCCAGATCGCGCACGAAGGACTGGTCGATCTTGAGTTTATCGACGGCCAGCCGTTTCAGGTAGGACAGGCTGGAATAGCCCGTACCGAAATCGTCGATCGACAGCTTGACTCCCCTCTCCTTCAATTCGGCGATGGTTTTTATGGCGGCTTCCTGGTCTTGCAGCAGGATGGATTCGGTCAGCTCCAGTTCGAGCAGACTGGGCGGCAAACCCGAGTCTTCAAGCGCATGCGTGACGGTTTCCAGAAGATTGCCGCGCTTGAACTGCAAGACGGAAAGATTGACCGCCACGACCAAAGGATGCCCTTCGTCGAACCATGCCTTGGCCTGGCGGCACGCTTCGTTCAGCACCCATTCGCCGATAGGGATGATCAAGCCGCTGCGCTCGGCAAGCGGAATGAACCGGGCGGGCGAAATCATGCCCCGCTCGGGATGTTCCCAGCGCAACAGCGCTTCAACGCCTGCGATGCATCCCCTGGATAAATCGATCTGCGGCTGATAGTGCAGCCGCAGCTCCCGGTTTTTCAGCCCGCCGCTTAACTGGCCTTGCAGCCACATCTGCTCCATCCCGTCGCTGTTCATTTGTTTGGTATAAAAACAGTAGGTGTTCCGGCCGCTGTCCTTCGCGTAAAACATCGCCGTATCTGCTTTTTTGAACAAGGCGTCAAAGTCGGTGCCGTCGTTCGGAAACACGCTGATGCCGATGCTGAAAGTGGCGTTGATGAGGTTGTTCTCGACCGCGAAGGGCTCGGCAAAAGCCTCGATGACGCTCCGGGCAACCGCATCGATGCAATCCGGCCGGCGCACATTCGCCATCAGCACGACGAACTGATCGCCGCCGTTGCGGCCCAGCATGCCGGTGTCCCGGACGCAGCGGCTCAGCCTTTCCGCGACGAGAACCAATAGCCTGTCGCCCTGGCTGTGGCCCAACGTATCGTTGACTTGCTTGAAATTGTCCAGTCCGAGATAGAGCAGGGCTACCTGGGCGGCATTGCGGCCGGCGGGCACGATCTCCTGATCGAAGCGGGCATGCAGCAGCCGGCGATTGGGCAATTGCGTCAGAGGATCGTGGTAGGCCATGAAGGACAGTTGTTCCTCCGCCCGCTGATGCTCGGCCCGAGTGCGCAACGTCTCGATTCCATAGGCAAGGTCGCCGGCCAGCTCTTCCAGCAGTTGCACTTCCTCGGCGCTAAAGGCGAAGGATTCCTGCGAATAGAGGGTGAGCGCGCCCAAAACGCCTTTGTTGCCGATCAAGGGCAGTGCAATGCTCGACCGGTAGCCGCACTGCAACGCCGCTTCGCGCCAGGGAGCCATGCGCGGATTGTCCAGGTAGTTCTGGTTGATGTCGGTCAGGCCGGTTCTGATCGCGGTACCGGTCGGGCCGCGTCCGCGTTCGGTATCGGCCCAGGTGACGTTTATGTTGTTCAGATAGCCCATTTCGAAACCGGCTTGCGCTACCGGGCGAACGGTCTTGGCTTCGTCGTGTTCCGCAAATCCCACCCACACCAATAGATAGCCGCCCTGCATGACGATCAACCGGCATATCTCGGACAGCAGCTGATGCTCTTCTTCGGCACGCACCAACGCCATGTTGCAGTCGCTCAACAGTTTGAGCGACCGGTTGAGCCGGCGGGTATGGGATTCGCTCTCCCTCAATTCGCGGGTCATATCCCGGGCCATCGCGAACGCGCGTTCGCGTCCCGTCACCAGCAGCCAGACGGTCAGGCAGGCAAGTAGGCTGCCGAGTCCTCCGGCAATGCGGATGAATTGCGCATTTTGGCTTTTCAGTCTGGATTCGAAGTCGGGCAGCGAACGCACTTCGATTGTCCAGAGACGGCCGCCGACATCGAAGGTTCTGATCGAGCGGAAAACCGGCTCGCGGTCGTCGGCAGCGGCCCCGGTTTCCGCGCCGGAGTTATACATCAAAGCGGCTTGCAAAGGCTGGTCCCCGTCATAGATATAAAAGATCAGCGAATTGCCGATCTCGCCGAAGTGTTGACCCAATATGCCGTGCATCAGGTCGAACATCCGGAAGGGCGCGTAGACCCAGCCGATCAGGTTTTTCCGCCGATCCGCCAGCGTATCGTCCGGCAGGCCGTTGCGATAGACGGGAAGATACATCAGAAAACCGGGCTGCATATCGTTTTCGGTCTCCTGCACCAGCGTCACCTTGCCGGAAACGATGGCCCGGTTCTCGTCGCGCGCACGCTCCATGGCGGCACGGCGCACCGCTTCCGAATACATGTCGTAGCCGAAGGCGCGCTGGTTGCGCCAGTCGAAGGGTTCCAGGTAAATAATGGAGGTATAGAGGTCGCGCACCCCGTCCGGACGGATCGTATAGTGGGGGAAGCCTTGATTGCGGATGCGCCTGATATGGGCCTTTTTGTCGGGCGCCTCGATCAACTGCGAAAACCCCACGCCCTGGATGCCGGGATACTGCTGTTGCAACATGAGCCTGCCGACGTATTCGCGGAATTCGTCGCGTTCCACGGAGACCGACGAGACGAACAGCGCTTTCGCGCCCAACAGCACCTGTTCGTAGCCCCGCAGCCGGTTTTCGATATTGACCACGATTTCGTTGCAACGAAAGTCGAAATGCTCGCGCACATTCTCCCGGTTATTGCGGGATACGGCATTCTCCAGCGTATAAGTCAGCAGCAGTACGCTGCACAGAACCAGCCACGGCAACAGCGACGGGATGGAAAATCTGCTTCGGGAAGTGGCGTGTCGAGTTTCTGTTTTCACGCGGAAAGGGTAGCACAGGAATAGGACTTTGCGGAGTTGCCCCGCCTATTTTCGGTATTGCAAAGTCTTGCTCTCTCGGACCGCCCGCCACGACTATCGGAAGCGGTCGGACCGATACGGCGAAGCTGGCCGATGCCTTTATCTTCCGCTACAAGGGAAGACATCACTGCGCACTTGGCTTATTAACGGCAATGCCCCGGATCCTGCCCGAAACCCAAACGCTCCACAGGGGGCGGATTTCTGCGGCAAGCCGGATTCCCGACCCTCCGGCTTACAGGCTGGAACGATGGTCAGTGACCAGTATCTTGGGTTCCAACATTTCCATCATCGCATATTTCGGCCCTTCCCGTCCCAGACCCGAATCCTTGACGCCGCCGTAAGGCATATGATCGGCACGGAAGCTCGGCGCTTCGTTCACCAGGACGCCGCCGACATCCAGATGCTGAAAAGCATAGCGGATTTGCCGGCTGTCGAAGGTAAATAGGCCCGCCTGCAAACCGAAGCTCGAGGCATTGACCGCGTTAACCGCGACCTTGAAATCGGTAAAGGGTTCGATCACCACAACCGGCGCGAACGCTTCCTGCGCGTAGACTTTCATGCCGCGATGGACGCCGGTCAATACGGTCGGCGCGTATAGGCAGCCCTGGCGCGTTCCTCCCGCCAATAACGTCGCTCCGCCCGCGACAGCTTCCTTTACCCAGGATTCGATGCGCATCGCATGTCGTTCGGAGATCATCACCGACAGATCGGTATCGGGTTTCTCCGGATCGCCGATCACCCATTTCACCATCGTATCCAGAAAATGGCTGACGAACGGCTCGAAAACCGGCCTTTCGACATAAATCCGCTGGGTATGGATGCATGACTGTCCGGCATAGGTAAAGCCGCCCTCGACCGCTTTCGCGGCGGCGGCCGCCACATCGGCGTCTTGCGAAACGATCAGCGCCGCATTGCCGCCGAGTTCCAGCAGCACTTTCTTCTTGCCCGCCTGCTGTTTCATTTTCCAGCCGTTCTCCGCCGAACCGGTGAAGCTGAGCAAAGCGAAACGCGGATCGGTGACCAGCCGATTGCCGCCCGCGCGGTCCATCGGCAACACCGATAAGGCGCCTTTCGGCAGACCGGCACGGTCGATGATCTTGGCCAGCGTCAGCGCCGTGATCGGTGTTTTCGACGCCGGCTTCACGACAATCGGGCAGCCGGCCGCGATCGCCGGGGCGATTTTATGCGCGACCAGATTCAGCGGAAAATTGAACGGGGTGATCGCCGCTACCGCGCCGACCGGAAAATAGTTGACGATGGCGTCTTTATGCAGGCCGGAACGGTGCCAGTCGATGCTGAGCACTTCGCCCGGCAGGCGCTTGGCTTCTTCGGCGGCGGTCTGAAAAGTCTGCGCCGCGCGTTCGATTTCGGCGTTCGCGGTCTTCAGCGGTTTGCCCGCTTCGCGCGCCATGATCACGGCCAGCTCGTCGCGGTGGGCAAGAATGCCTTGCGCAGTTTCGGCCAAAATTCGGAAGCGCTCGTAAACCGGTAAGTCGCGCATCGATCGGCGCGCTGCGCAGGCAGCGGTAACGGCCGCTTCATATTCGTCTGCGCCGGCGGTAAAAGTCCGGAAAACGCACTGCTGCGTATAAGGACTGAACACAGCGAGCGTATCGACGGCGGTTTTGAACTCTCCGGCCACGTAAATCGGATGAGGAGATTGCTGAATATCTGCCATACGCGTCTAGTCTCACGGAAATTCTCTTGCAGATCGGGAGCGAGCAAATCGCCCGTCCGGCTGAATCTTACCCTCCGGTTAGCGTCCAGGTTTAAGCCAAGGGATATAATCCTTCAGACAGAAAAACGGGGGAATTTATCCGGAAAACGGCGCCGGCAAGACCACATTCGCCCGGCCGGCGCTATAAAAGCGCCGAATGGATTTTCGTGAAGAGATAAATCGAGATTTCCGATGGGGCAACCCGAGCCGCATTCGCCGGACCGTAAAAATGTCCGAAGCCGGTAGCGCCGGCAACGAATGCCGATCGATAAAGCGCATGGCGGGCCGAAAAACCCGTCATGTCTTGGCATCGGCAATCAGTTATCGGCGCCGGATTCGGAATGCGCATTTTCCACCGTAACAGGAGCGGATTTAGCCTCGGCGCGGCGCGGGCGTTCCGGTTTCGGCGCGGCCTCCAGCTGCGGATCGGCGCCGGGAACAAAATCGTTCTTGGATGCGGAAGCCTCTTGATGGCCGGCGGTTTCGGCTCCGGCTTCTCCGGCGGCGCCATTCGCCTCCTGCCTTTTTTGCCCGGAATGTCTCGAACGGCGGCGCGGGCCGCGGCGCTTGCCGTTGAACGGTTTTTTCTGCTCGCCGTTGCCGTTGGTTTCAACGATCTGCATCTCGGCGTCAGGCACCACCGCCGCCGTTTCCGAAGCCTGCGCGTCAGGCTCCAAGGTCGGCTCGGACGCTTCGGGCTTTTGTTGTCCGGCCGGCTTCTGCGGCTCGCGCGGAGGACGCGGCGGGCGCGCCTCCTGTTGTCTTTCGGTCTGTTCCTTGCCTGGCCGCTTTTTGTTCCTGTCGTGCCGCGACGGTTTGTTTTTCTCCGCCGTCGGCGCCGGCTTTTCCTTGGCGGGCGTCTCGTCCGGCTGGGGTTTCGGCAAGCCGACCAGTTTGTGCCAGAAGCGTTTGATCAGGCTGGCCGCCTCGCTGCGGTTCTGCATCGGGGCCGGCGATTCGGGCAGAAACTCCCGGATCGCGGCCTTTTCGACGCGCTGTCTCGCCTGTTGCGCAAATTCCGGCAGCGCAACCTCCTCGGCCTTGATCTGTTGATAGCTGACTTTTTCCTCCGTCGCATCCTTCTCCTTGATCCGCTCGATATCGTAGGCGGGCGTTTCCAGATGCTTGCTGGGCAGGATGATAATGTCGACCTTCAGCCGGTTTTCGATCTGCTCGATGTTGTTGCGTTTCTCGTTCAGTAAAAAGGTCGCGCAGTCGATCGGCAGATGCGCAATCACCTTTTCGGTGCCTTTTTTCATCGCTTCTTCTTCAATGATCCGCAGCACCGACAGCGCGACCGATTCGACGTTCCGGATCGTGCCCTGGCCCTTGCAGCGCGGACAGGGCAGTTGGGTCGACTCGCCGAGCGACGGGCGCATCCGCTGCCTGGACATTTCGAGCAGGCCGAAGCGCGAAATGCGGCCGATCTGGATCCTGGCCCGGTCGATCTTGAGCGCCTCGCGCAGCCGGTTTTCGACCGCGCGCTGGTTCTTGCTCGACATCATGTCGATGAAGTCGATCACGAACAGGCCGCCGGAGTCGCGCAGCCGCAATTGGCGGGCGATTTCGTCGCAGGCTTCGAGGTTGGTGTTCAGCGCGGTTTCCTCGATGTCGCTGCCTTTGGTGGCGCGGGCCGAGTTGATGTCGATCGAGGTCAACGCCTCGGTATGGTCGATCACCAGCGCGCCGCCCGAGGGCAGCGGCACTTCGCGGCCGTAGGCCAGTTCGATCTGCGATTCGATCTGGTAACGGCTGAACAGCGGCACCGAATCCTGGTAGAGCTTGGCCTTGGGCAGGAAATGCGGCATCACCTGCTTCATGAAGCTTTTGACCAGGTTGAACGATTCCTCGTTGTCGATCAGGATTTCGTCGATGTTGCCGCGCAAATGGTCGCGTAGCGCGCGGATGATCACGTTGCTTTCCTGGAACACCAGAAAAGGCGCGGTCTGCTCGGTCGAAGAACGTTCGATCGCCTCCCAGAGCTGCATCAGGTAGTTCAGGTCCCATTGCAGTTCCTCGGCGTTCTTGCCGCAGCCGGCCGTGCGTACGATCAGGCCCATGCTGTCCGGAATTTCGAGCGCGGCCATCACTTCGCGCAGTTCGCTGCGGGTATCGCCTTCGATGCGGCGGGAAATGCCGCCGGCCTTGGGATTGTTCGGCATCAGCACCAGATAGGTGCCGGCCAGGCTGATGTAGGTGGTCAGCGCGGCGCCTTTGTTGCCGCGTTCTTCTTTCTCGATCTGGACCAGGATTTCCTGGCCTTCCTTCAACTGGTTCTTGATCGATTTGCGGCCGCCGCCTTCGCTCTCGCCTTCTTCGGCGCTTTGACGGTAGGCGGGGGAGATTTCCTTGAACGGCAGGAAGCCGTGTTTTTCGGCGCCGTAGTTGACGAAGGCGGCTTCCAGGCTCGGCTCGACCCGGGTAATGATGCCTTTGTATATGTTCGACTTTTTCTGTTCTTTCGAAGGAACCTCTATATCAAAATCATAAAGCTTTTGACCATCTACCAAAGCGACCCGCAATTCTTCCGCCTGCGTGGCATTGATAAGCATTCTTTTCATTTTGTATCCTTGTTTGTATCCTGCTCCTTGGTCAGACTTTACTCTTGCAGACTGATCGTTGTCCCTTGACTGGTCCGGCTCGGCAAAACGCATCGAATCCTGGGCGTTTGCGGCCTCCAACGTGTTTGGCTTGGCTTGGCAGGGCTTGTTCACGGAGTCGAGGGGCTTTGCTCCCTGCCCGGAGATTCGGCGCCCAAAAGGCCGGCCGGATTAAAATCGTCTCAAGCTAAACACTTGCCATGCTGTCTTTCTATCGTCTTGACGGTAAATTCTGTCTTCAACAGGTGTTATAAATCGTTCTTTTTAATCGTTTTTGCTATTCGCGGGGGCATGTGCCCGGAATTCTTCGCCATCAATGGCTTACGCCCTGGGCTGATCTTTTTGACGACGGTTCGGGGCGGTTTTCCGGATGGAAAAGCCGCCGGGAAAAGGGAAGTTCTTATACTATAGCCAGTCTAATATAACAACCTTATGGCTTGACATCAATTTAAACAATTAATCCGGCCGTAATGCTGGTATCATTTACCGCATGAATAAAGATTCCGAACCCTTACTACCTACCGTACAACTAGTCGAAATCACCGAAGACAACAACGATCAGCGCCTCGACAATTTTCTGCTGACCCGCCTCAAAGGCGTCCCGAAAAGCCGGATTTACCGGATCGTTCGCAAAGGCGAGGTACGCGTCAATAAAGGCCGCGTCGACGTCAATTACCGGCTGATGACCGGCGATATCGTCAGAATCCCACCTGTTAGGGTCGCCGAAAAAGCCGAACAGGCCGCCTTCGTGCCGCAGGCCTTGCGCGATGTGCTGCAGCGCGGTCTTCTGTATGAAGACGAAGGCTTCATGGTGATCGACAAGCCGGCCGGCTATCCGGTGCACGGCGGCAGCGGCGTCGACGCCGGAATCATCGAAGGCTTGCGCCGGCTTCGCCCGGAGGCGACCTTCCTGGAACTGGTGCACCGGCTCGACCGGGACACCTCCGGCTGCCTGATCGTCGCGAAAAAGCGCAGCGCCTTGCGCAGGCTGCACGAGCTGTTCCGCGACGATCATATACACAAAACCTATCTGGCGCTTTTGGCCGGCCAATGGGCGCGCAAGAAAATGGTCGTGAACGCGCCGCTGCTGAAAAACGTCAGCAAGGGCGGCGAGCGGATGGTGGTCGTCAGCCAGGCGGGCAAGGCGGCCGAAACGGTGTTCCGGCGTCTGAAGTTGTTCAAAAACGCGACCCTGATCGAAGCCACTCCGAAAACCGGACGCACGCACCAGATCCGGGTGCATGCCGCCTGGCTCGGTCATCCGATCGTCGGCGACGAGCGTTACGGCTTGGCGGAGGTCAACAAAGCCTTTCACGGCAAAGGCTACAAACGGATGTTCCTGCATGCGCGGGAACTGGCTTTCGAGCACCCGCTCACCGGCAAGCCGATCCGCTTCGAAGCGCCCTTGCCGCCGCAGCTGCAGGAACTGCTGGACCATGAAGAACCGGTTTGATTTGTTGATCTTCGACTGGGACGGCACGCTGATGGACTCGATCGGCTGGATCGTGCATTGCCTGCAGACCGCCGCCGGCCGGCTCGGCTGCCCGATCCCGGCGCCCGAAGCCGCCAAGGATGTGATCGGCCTGAGCATCGTCCGCGCGATGGATGCGCTGTTCCCCGAGGCCGGCCCCGAACTTCGGGAACAATTGGTGCGGGCCTACAGTCAAGAGTATGCGTCCAGAACCCTGGGGCCCGGCGATTTGTTCGCAGGCGTCCGGGACATGCTGGAAATGTTGAACGGCGCGGGCTACCGCCTGGCTGTCGCGACCGGCAAGACGCGCGCCGGGCTGCAAAAAGCGCTGCAGGCGACCCAAACCGAAGCGCTCTTTTATACCACCCGTGCCGCGGACGAAACCGCCTCCAAACCCGATCCCCTGATGCTGCTGGAGATCATGAGCCATGCCGAGGCGGTGCCGGAGCGCACATTGATGATCGGCGATTCGATTCACGACTTGCAAATGGCGCAAAATGCCCGGATATCCGCAATCGGCGTTTGCTGCGGCGCGCATCCCGAAGAAATCCTGCAACAATACCGGCCGCTGCGATGCTTACGGCAACCGGCGGAGCTGCTGAATATCATTTGAGGTAACCATGACGGAAAATCAACAAGACAAAGCGGGCGCGAATCCCTCCGGCGAAGCGGGCTGGGAACGATCCGTGCTCGAAAAAGTCGCGCTGGCCGCGATCGAGGAGCAGGCCAGGGCGCGGCGCTGGGGCATCGTCTTCAAGTCCGCGACGCTCCTGTATCTGACCGTGCTGCTGGGCGTGGTCGCGCTGCCGGCGCTAAAAAAGGACATCGGCGGCGATAAGGAGCATACCGCGGTGGTCGAGGTGATCGGCATGATCGCGGAAGACAAGGCGGCGAACGCCGATTCGATCATCAAAAGCCTGCGCAAGGCGGTCAAGGACGAGCATACCAAAGGCGTGGTCCTGCACGCGAATTCGCCCGGCGGCAGTCCGGTGCAGTCGCATTATGTCTATGAAGAAATCCGCAAGCTGAAGAAAGAATATCCGAAAACTCCGATCTATGCGGTGGTCGGCGATATCTGCGCCTCGGGCTGCTATTACATTGCCTCCGCCAGCGACAAGATTTTCGTGAGCCAGGCCAGCCTGGTCGGCTCGATCGGGGTAATCATGGACGGCTTCGGCTTCGTCGAAACGATGCAGAAATTCGGCATCGAACGGCGGGTGCTGACCGCGGGCGCGCATAAGGCGATGCTCGATCCGTTCTCGCCGCGCAAGGAAGACGAAACCCGGTTCATGCAAGACCTGCTCGAACAGGTGCACCAGCAATTTATCAAGGCCGTCAAAGACGGCCGCGGCGACCGTCTGAAAGACTCGCCGGACCTGTTTTCCGGACTGGTCTGGACCGGCGAGGAAAGCCTCAAGCTCGGCATCGCGGATGCTTACGGCAGCGACGATTCGGTCGCGAAGGAAGTCATCGGCGCGAAAAAGCTGGTCGATTTTACTGAGCAGGGAAGCGTGCTGGACCGGCTGGCCGGCAAGCTGGGCACTTCGTTCGGGCGCGAGATCGGCAGCCTGCTGCAAAACTGGGACCTGAAGTAACTGCGGTTCATGGCTTATTCAGCCAATTGGGTTAATATTGATTTTTAAACTAACCGTTTTTCAGTTGCAGGCATGCCGCGGCTCCCGCCTTCGAGAGCGCATGCCGGTGTCCGGATCATTATGAGACAGTTATCCGTGTTGCTTTTATTATGCGCTGCGTTGGCCGGCCATGCCGCAGCCGATGACTTCATCGTCAGAATCAGCCTCGATCAGGCGACCCGCCAGGTGCTCGGCAGCGGCAACCACCGTGTCCTGGGCGCGCAGACGATCAGGATCGACGGCAGGGAAGTGCATGTGATCAAGGTGCTGACGCCCGACGGACGCGTCCGCTATTTCCGGATCGACGCCGAAACCGGCGCCCCCGTGGGCTGATCGGCGCAGCAAACGGAGTTCTCATGCGTATTCTGGTAGTCGAAGACGAACAAACATTATCCGAGCAGATTCAGCGGTTTCTGGCCGACAAAGGTTTTGCGGTCGATAAGGCGCATAACGGCCGGGACGGCTTGTTCATGGTCAGGGAATACCCGGTCGATGCCGCGATCATCGACCTCGGCCTGCCCGATTTTTCCGGAATAGAATTGATCCGGCGTCTGCGCAAGGACAAAATGACCGTGCCGATCCTGATTCTGACCGCGCGCAGCCGCTGGCAGGAAAAGGTCGAAGGACTCGAAGCCGGGGCGGACGATTACTTAGTCAAGCCGTTCCACTACGAAGAGCTCTTGGCGCGAATCAACGCCCTGCTGCGCCGTTCGGTCGGCCGGGCGCATCCGGTGCTGACCCACGGCAATATCGAGCTCGACACGGTCGCGCAGGAGGTCAGCGTCGACGGCGTCAAGCTCGAGCTGACCGCCTACGAATACAAGGTGCTCGAATATCTGATGTTCCGGAAGGGCGAGCTGATTTCGAAAACGGTATTGACCCAGCACATCTACGACGAAGATTTCGACCGTGACAGCAATGTGATCGAAGTCTTTATCGGCCGCCTCAGAAAAAAACTCGATCCCGACGGTACCCGCAAGCCGATCGAAACGCTGCGCGGGCGCGGCTACCGGATTCCGCTGGAGCCTTCCTGAAGGGCCTGTGTCGGCGGCTGACGAAATTTGAAGTACGCCGGCCTGGGCTTACGCCTCCCTTCTCCCGTTGGCTTGACGGTCAATCCCGCCTCCCATGAAAAGCCCGTCCTCTAACCCGGACTGCCGGTTTGAAAGTACCGCCGAGTTCCGTTTTTACGAAGAGCTGAACGATTTTTTGCGCCCGCAACAGCGCAAGCAAACGCTGATTTACCGCTTCAACGGCCATCCCGGCATCAAGGATCCGATCGAAGTGCTCGGGGTGCCGCATACCGAGGTCGATCTGATCGTCGTGAACGGCGCATCGGTCGGCTTCGGTTACCGTCTCAAAAATGCCGACCGGGTCGCCGTCTATCCGGTATTCGAAAGCTTCGACATTTCCCCCCTCGTCCGCCTGCGCGCGGCGCCGCTGCGCGCTACCGCCTTCATCGTCGACGTGAATCTGGGCAAGCTGACCCGATTGCTGCGGCTGTTCGGTTTCGATACGCTGTTTGCCGACGCGCTGGACGACGGGGAAATCGTGGCCGCTTCGGTCGAGCGGCAGCGCATCATTCTGACCCGCGACCGGCGCATGCTATACGCGAAAGCGGTCACGCACGGCTATTGGGTGCGGGCGGTCAAGCCTTTGGATCAGCTCGCCGAGGTGGTAAAACGCTTCGACCTGGCTAATCAACTGAAGCCGTTCAGCCGTTGCGCGGCCTGCAACGGCCTGATCGAGCCGGTCGAAAAACGGGCGGTGATGGATTTGCTGGAGCCGAAAACCCGGCGGTATTACGAACGCTTTTACCGGTGCCCGGCTTGCGGGAAAGTGTATTGGGAGGGATCGCATATCGATCATATTCGGCAGCGCTTTGCCGAATATCTTCGGTAAGATCAGGCAACTTCGTTTTCATCGTCAATCGATGCTTCCAATTGCCCAGGTTTGTAAAGCCCGGCAGGTCTTCGCAATCATCAATGCAATTCCCGGTGCCGGACGATCACGTTCAGGAACGGGCTGCGGAAACGCTTGGCCAGCGAGTCGATCAGGTAGACCGAGCGGTGCTGGCCGCCGGTGCAGCCGACCGCGATGGTCAGATAACTGCGGCCTTCGGCTTCGAAGCGGGCAACCCAGCGTTCGAGAAGACCGGCGATGTCCTGGTAAAACTCGTTGACCAGCGG
Organism: Methylomicrobium agile; assembly: GCF_000733855.1. NCBI lineage: Bacteria > Pseudomonadati > Pseudomonadota > Gammaproteobacteria > Methylococcales > Methylococcaceae > Methylomicrobium > Methylomicrobium agile. Next base: position 1,704,917 of record NZ_JPOJ01000001.1, on the reverse strand, counting down.
CTGGCTTTTCAGAAATTCGATCACCGCATCGTCCTTGCCGGTCAAACCGCGGAGCTCGGGCAGCCAGTAAGGATTGGGCAGGCTGCGCGCGTCGAACACGAAATCGGCGTCCAGCGGAATGCCGTGCTTGAAACCGAAGGACTGGAACTGCAGCGAGATTTGCCGGGTATCGCGCTCGCCGATCTGATTGCGGATCAGTTCGCGCAATTCGTGGTAATGCGTCCGGCTGGTATCGATCACGAAGCTGGCGTAGCGCGCGATCGGGGTCAGCATTTCCTTTTCGATCCGGAGCGCTTCCTTGAGCGGGGTATTGAAATCGGTCAGCGGGTGCTTGCGGCGCGTTTCGCTGTAGCGCTTCAGCAGCACCGACTCTTCCGCCTGCATGAAGATCACTTCGCAATCGATTTTTTTCTTGCGAATCGCGTTCATGCTCTCGGAAAAATTCAGCAGGCTGTCCGACGGGTTCCGCGAATCGATTCCGATCGCGGTTTTGGCGTAAGTGACCTTATCGGTCAGCATCACGCGGGTGATGAAATCGTCCAGCAGCGAGACCGGCAGGTTGTCGATGCAATAATAACCGCAGTCCTCCAATGTATCGAGGGCAATGCTTTTGCCCGAGCCTGAAAGTCCGCTGACGATCAATAGTTTCATGGGAAAAAGGTCCAGGGTTCAGGGTTCACGGGGAGAGGCCGGATGCGGCTGCGCTATGTCCCTTGCACCCTGTACCCTGTGCCCGCTTTATCAATGCCCCAAATGCTTTTCTTTGTGTTTGATGATTTGACGGTCCAGTTTGTCGACCATATTGTCGATCGCAACATACATGTCGTCCTGCTGGTCTTCGGCGAACAACTTCGCGCCGCTGATTTGCAGAGTCGCCTCGGCTTTGTGAATCAACTTTTCGACGGCCAGGATGACATGGACGTCGGCCACGTTGTCAAAATGGCGAGCCAGCTTTTCAAATTTCGAATCCACGTGCGCTTTCAGCGAGTCGGTGATTTCGAGATGATGGCCGGTGACGATAACGTGCATATTAAACTCCTCTTTTGTTGAATGATTGTTATGCGAAGGCCTACAAAATGCGTTTTCTTTCGCTTGATGAGGCGATCAGCATGGCTTCGCGATATTTCGCAATGGTTCTGCGGGCGACTTGAATGCCCTTTTCTTGCAGCAGTTCGGCTATTTTACTATCACTGAGCGGTTTTGCCGGATTTTCGTTACCGATAAGTTCCTTGATGAAGGCGCGTATCGCGGTGGACGAGCATTCGCCGCCGCCTTCGGTCGAGACGTGGCTGGAGAAAAAATATTTGAATTCGTAGATGCCGCGCGGCGTGTGCATGTATTTTTGGGTGGTGACCCGGGAGATGGTCGACTCGTGCAGTTCGAGTTCTTCGGCGATTTCTTTCAAGACCATCGGTTTCATCGCGATCGAGCCGTGTTCGAGAAAGCCGGTCTGTTTTTCGACGATGCTGCGCGCGACCCGGAGCAGCGTATCGTTGCGGCTGTTCAGGCTCTTGATGAACCAGCGCGCCTCCTGCAGATGATCCTTCATGCAGACGTTGTCCTTGCTGTCGTCGGCGCGTTTGATCATCGACGAATAGTACGGGTTGATGCGCAGTTTCGGCGCGATGTCGGGATTCAGGCTGACCTGCCAGCGGCCGTTCCGTTTGGCGACGTAGACGTCGGGAATCACATAGCTCGATTCGGCCTCCTGGATTTTGGCGCCGGGCTTCGGGTCGAGGGTCCGGATCAGCGCGACCGCGGCGGCAAGCTGCTGCTCGCCGAGATTCAATTTCCGCATCAGTTTGTTGCGTTCCTGCGTAGCCAACAAATCCAGATATTGGGTCACGATGCGCAAGGCTTCCGCGTGGTAAGGCGTATCCGGCGGTAACTGCTCCAGCTGCAGACGCAGGCTCTCGGCCAGATCGGCAGCCGCCACGCCGGGCGGGTCGAAATGCTGGAGCCGGTGCAGAACCGCCTTGACTTCGTCGACGTCGAGCTCGCCGATCTGGCTGGAAAGGCCTTCGAAAATCTCCTCGATGCCAGCCGTTAAATAGCCTTCTTCATTGATCGAATCGATGATCGCGAGCGCAATCGCATGGTCGCGTTCGGTAAATTTGGTCAGATCGACCTGCCAGAGCAGGTAGTCGTGCAGCGTCGACGATTTGCTGCGCTGGGATTCGAAATCATGCTCGTCCGAACCGTCGTTGCCGCTCCATTCGGGCGTGGCGTCGAAAATGTCTTCCCAGGAAGAATCGACCGGCAATTCGTCCGGAATGTCGGTCAGCGAACCTTCGCTGGTGACCGTGTCGGAGTTGTCGACCTTTTTTTCCGGTACCGGCTCGAGCATCGGCGCATTATTCTCGTCTTCGCCGAGTTCCAGCATCATGTTCGATTCGAGCGCCTGTTCGATTTCCTGCTGCAAATCGAGCGTCGACATCTGCAAGAGACGGATCGCCTGCTGCAATTGCGGCGTCATCGTCATTTGCTGGCCGAGTTTGAGATGGAGCGACTGTTTCATGGCGGTGAGTAAGGTAAGCGTTCGGATTTAAAGACTAAACTTATCGCCCAGATACACTTTGCGCACCTCTTCGTTGGCGACGATCGCATCGGCCCCGCCTTCGGCGATGACCCTGCCGTCGTTAAGTATATATGCTCTGTCGCAAATACCCAGCGTTTCCCGGACATTGTGTTCGGTGATCAAGATGCCGATGCCGCGGTCTTTCAGATGGACGATGATGTTTTTGATGTCTTCGACCGAAATCGGATCGACGCCGGCGAACGGTTCGTCCAGCAGGATGAAGCGGGGATGGGTCGCCAGCGCCCTGGCGATTTCCAGACGCCGCCGTTCGCCGCCCGAAAGACTCATGGCCATTTGCTTCCGAAGGTGCGGAATGTGCAGTTCCTCCAGCAGGTTTTCGATGGCCAGATTGACCTCGCCGCGGCTCAGGTCGCCGCGCAGTTCCAATACGGCCCGAATATTGTCCGCGACGCTGAGTTTGCGGAAGATCGACGCCTCCTGCGGCAGATAGCCGATGCCCAGACGGGCGCGCAGGTGCATCGGGTGATGGGTAATGTCCAGGTCGTCGAGGGATATCCGGCCGCCGTCGGCCTTGACCAGGCCCACCATCATGTAAAAGCTGGTCGTCTTGCCGGCGCCGTTCGGCCCCAGAAGGCCGACGATCTCGCCGGTATTCACTTCGAGCGAGACGCCTTTCACGACATGGCGCTGATTGTAGTTCTTGATCAGTTGGCTGGCGGTGAGTCGGGTCATCGCGGTTTATTTCTTGGCTTTCGCTTTCGGTTGCAGGGTTACGCGCACGCGCTTGGAATCGGTCGATGTGTCGCCGGCCTTGACCAGCGAAGTAGTGATGTCGTACTCGATATAATCGCTCTTGTAGGTGCCGTTGCCTTGTTTGACCGTGGCGTTGTTCTTCAGAATCAGCAGGTTCTTCTTCGGGTAATACTCGCCGATCAGCGCATCGCCGAGAATGTCTTCCTTGCCGGGGCTCGGTGTTTGCTTGAAATGGGCCGGATTACCGGTAAACACCAGTTTTTCCGCATCGCCGTCGACGAAATGCACGACCAGTTTGTCCGAATTGACCTTGATGCTGCCCTGAATCGAAATCACGTCGCCGGTGTAAATGCTGACCGCGGCCTTGTCGTCATAGGTCGCGGTATTCGAATCGATCGTGATCGGCTGCTCCGCATCGGTCGCCAATGCATAGGCATCGGTCCCGTATAGACCGGACAGCAGCAGACAAAGGCTTAAAAAGCCGCAAAATTTACTTGGTTTCATATTTACCCTGTACTTTCGACAGCAGCTGCAGATGCACCGGCTGCTCGAAGACCAGTTTCATACCGACGCCGACGGTACGGTTGGGCGGACTGATCAATTCGGCCCATTCGTCGGTTTCGGCGTAATGCGTTTCGGGTTTGACCCTGGCATTCGAGGTATTGATCAGCAGCGGCCTCACGCCTTTGCCCGCGGCCCGCTCGACCTTCACCTTGCCGTTCAATTGCAGATCCTTGCCGTCGGCGGACAAAATACCCGCTTCCGCATGGATCACCCAGGAAGGCGCCGTTTCATTATGGAAAATCATCAGCGGTTTGTCCAAATGGGTGGTGCCGTCGTCGCTGTAATGGGTCATCCTGTCGGCCGTCAATTGGTTCTTCAGCAGACCGTTTTCGCCCATCTCCCATTTGCGGTAGCCGACGCTGAAATAATCCGGGCTGTGCGGCGGCACCACCAGCACGCCGCCTTCCTCGGTGACGGTCAGCCTGACCAGCCCCCAGCTCAACAGGGCGAGCACGCCCAGCAAGGCATGCAGGCGTAAATGGCGCAGCCTCATTGCAGGTAACTGTTCAAAATCGCTGCGTAATTGCCCTGCGCCTGCATGATCAGATCGCAGACCTCCCGGACCGCGCCGCGGCCGCCGGGCAGTGCCGTACTCCAGTGCGCATGTGCCTTCACGTCCGGATGCGCGTCGTTCACCGCGACCGCGAGGCCGGCCCGGACCATCAGCGGCAAATCCAGCAGGTCGTCGCCGACATAAGCCGTCTGTTCGGGCGTGCGCCCGGTCCTGCCGAGCAGTTCTTCGAAGGCGTGGCGTTTGTTCTCGTGGCCCTGGTAGACGTATTCGATGCCGAGCATCTTCATCCTGATCGCGACCGACTTGGACTTGCGCCCGGAAATGATCGCGATATCCACGCCGGTGCTTTTGAGCAGTTTGATGCCGTGGCCGTCGCGGGCATGGAAAAACTTGTACTCGTTGCCGAAAAAATCGAACAATAGCCGGCCGTCGGTCAAAACGCCGTCGACGTCGAGCACCAACAGTTTGATTTTTGCGGCTCTTTCAATCACTGCTTGCATGAGTATTCCTAGACGATGCCGGCCCGGATCAGGTCGTGCATGTTCAACGCGCCGACCGCGCGGCGTTCGGCGTCGGTCACGATTAGCGCATTGATGCGTTTTTGTTCCATGATTTGCATCGCTTCGGCCGCCATCGTACCGCTGCCGATCGTGGTGCAGTTGGCGGTCATCACTTCGGCGATCCGGGTCTTATGGATATCGAAGTTCCTGGCGAGCATGCGGCGCAAGTCGCCGTCGGTGAAAATGCCCGCCACCTTGCTGTCCGCATCGACGATCGCGGTCATGCCCAGTTTCTTTTCGGTCATTTCGAGCAGCGCTTCGCTGATCAAGGCATTTTCGCGCACCGCCGGCATCTCGGCACCGGTATGCATGATGTCGCTGACCCGGAGCAGCAGGCGCTTGCCGAGGCTGCCGCCCGGATGCGACAGCGCGAAATCGTCGCGCGTAAAACCGCGCGCTTCCAGCAGCGAAACCGCGAGCGCATCGCCCATCGCCAGCGCGGCGGTGGTGCTCGACGTCGGCGCCAGGCCGAGCGGACAGGCCTCCTGGGCGACGCCGACATGGATATGCGCGGTCGCCAGCAAGCCCAGGGTCGAGGCCGGATTGCCGGTCATCGCGATCAACGGCACGCCGAGCCGCTTGATGATCGGCAGGATCGTCAACACTTCCTCGGTTTCGCCGGAATTGGACAACGCCAGCACCACGTCCTGCTGGGTGATCATCCCGAGATCGCCGTGACTGGCTTCGCCTGGATGCACGAAGAACGCCGGCGTGCCGGTGCTGGCCAGCGTCGCGGCGATTTTGCCGGCGATATGGCCCGACTTGCCCATCCCGGTCACCACGACCCGGCCGGCGCAGGCAAACATCAGCCGGCAGGCCGTGGTGAAATGCTCGTCGATGCGTTCGGACAGCGCCGCAACGGCCTGCGCTTCCACCTGGATCACCGCCAGCGCCAGGGCGCGCAGCTCCTGATCGTGCAGCATCATCTGCCGGGACGGCGGCCGGGCCGCAGAATTAAAATCATCGACGAGCATCGGTTAAACATAAGGCATACATTATGCCATGAGTCGGCCGGTAATGGTCTATAGGCGGACAGTGAAAATTAGGAAGGCGCGTCCGCAGGGGGTTGATTACCAAACCGCACGGGATGCGAAAGAAACCCGGCATCCCGGACGGCGGCGGCGCGGCGCCGCCCGTTCATGATAATGTATTGACTTTATAAGGATTACTCAGTGAGAATAGAAAGTTCATATTGCCATTCCCAACCTGAAGCCGCGCATGGAAAACCGCGTAAAACAACAAGACAATCTGGTCAGCGTGCGCAATCTTTCGTTTTCCCGCGGCGAGAAAAAAATCTTCGAGGACGTTTCGCTGTCGATCGAACGCGGCAAAATCACTGCAATCATGGGGCCCAGCGGCACCGGCAAGACGACTCTGCTGAAACTGATCGGCGGCCAGTTGGCGCCCGCCTCCGGCTCGGTTCACGTCGACGGCCTAAATGTGCACCGGCTTAAGCGGGCGGAATTGTACAATCTCAGAAAGCGCATGGGCATGCTGTTCCAAAGCGGCGCGCTCTTGACCGACATGAGCGTTTACGACAATGTCGCGTTCCCTTTGCGCGAGCATACGCATCTGCCCGAGTCGATGATCCGCACCCTGGTGCTGATGAAGCTGCACGCGGTCGGCCTGCGCGGCGCACGCAACCTGATGCCGAGCGAACTGTCCGGCGGGATGGCCCGGCGGATCGCCTTGGCACGGGCGATTGCGCTCGATCCGATGATGATCATGTACGACGAACCGTTTACCGGCCAGGACCCGATCTCGATGGGCGCGCTGGTGCATCTGATCAAATCGCTGAACACGACGCTCGGCCTGACCAGCATCATCGTTTCGCACGACGTGCAGGAAACGCTGGTGATCGCCGATTATGCCTACCTGATCTCGGACGGCAAGGTGGCCGGCCACGGCACCCCGGAAGAAATCCGGCAATCCCCGTCCGAGTGGGTGCAGCAGTTCATCACCGGAGCGGCGGACGGTCCGGTGCATTTCCACTATCCCGCCAAAGACTATTTCGACGACCTGATCTCGACAGGACGGCGGTACTGATTTCCGGACGATGATTAAGTTTCTGAATTTTTTGGGCAGGACAACCACGACCGGCTTCACCAAGCTGGGGCGAGGCTCCTATTTTCTGCGGGATACCCTGGCCGGCATCGGGAGCATGGCGCTGCGCCCGCGCCTGGTGGTCAACCAGATCTATTTCGTCGGCGTCTTGTCGTTCCTGATCATCGTGATTTCGGGACTCTTCGTCGGGATGGTGTTGGGCCTGCAAGGCTATTACATTCTGTCCGATTTCGGCGCCGAAGAAACGCTGGGCCTGATGGTGGCCGCCTCGCTGGTCAGGGAACTCGGTCCGGTGGTGACCGCTCTGTTGTTTGCGGGCCGCGCCGGGTCCGCGCTGACCGCCGAAATCGGCCTGATGAAGGCGACCGAGCAGCTTTCCGGGATGGAGATGATGGCGATCGATCCGATCAAGCGGATCATCACCCCTCGCTTTCTGGCCGGCTTCATCGCGATGCCGCTGCTCGCGGCCCTGTTCAGCGCGGTCGGCATCGTCGGCGGACAACTGGTCGGCACGGGGCTGCTCGGCGTCGACGACGGCGCCTACTGGTCGCAGATGCAGGCCAGCATCGATTTCGAGGACGACATCGTGAACGGCGTCATCAAAAGCCTCGTGTTCGGTTTCGTAACGACCTGGATCGCCCTGTTCGAAGGCTACGACACGGTGCCGACCTCCGAAGGCGTCAGCCGCGCCACCACCCGCACCGTCGTGAATTCCGCTTTCAGTATTTTGGGTCTCGATTTCATCCTGACCGCACTCATGTTTGGAGACGATTAACATGCAGCACAGCAACACCCAGGATACCCTGGTTGGGCTTTTTGTCGCCGCCGGCATTGCCGGCCTGTTTTTCCTGGCCCTGCAGGTCAGCAATTTGAGCTCTTTCGTCGAGCAAGACACCTACTCGGTCACCGCCAGCTTCGAAAACTCGGGCGGACTGAAAGTCAAGTCTCCCGTATCGGCCGCGGGCGTCAAGATCGGCCAGGTCAGATCGATCAGCTTCGATCCCAAGACCTACCAGTCGGTCGTCGAAATGGCGATTTACTCGAAATACAAGACTTTGCCGACCGACACGACCGCCAGCGTCTTTACCGCGGGTCTGCTCGGCGAGCAATACGTGAACCTGGAGCCGGGCGGTTCGGACGAGTATCTGCAGAACGGCGGCAAGATCGAGATTACCCAGTCGGCGATCATTCTCGAAAAGGCGATCGGCCAGTTCCTGTTCAAATCGGCCGAAGAAAAGGCCAAGAAATGAGCGGCCTGAACATCATCGACAAGGGAGCCGGCCATTATCTCGTCGAGGGCGATCTGACCTTCGCGACGATCGACAAGCAGACGGTCAAATCGCTGAGTTTCTTGACCGCCTACAAGGAGATCACGCTCGATCTCGGCCAGGTCCGGAATACCGACAGTGCCGGCCTGGCGTTGATGATAGAATGGATCAAATATTGTCGGGCCAAGCGCACTTTGCTCCGTTTCAGCAATGTGCCGAAACAGTTGCTGAGCATGGCCCGGCTGAGCGGTTTCGACCAGGACGCGCATTTCGCGGTCCATCTCGGATAAAACCGGCGCCAATGACTTTCTTACCGAATCTATTGTTTACAAATTTCCTATGGACAAACTGATCATCACCGGCGGCAAACCCCTCGCCGGCGAATTGCGCGTTTCCGGCGCCAAAAATGCCGCGCTGCCGATTCTGGCCGCCACCCTGCTTGCGGAATCTCCGGTTACCGTCGGCAACATCCCGCACCTGCACGACATCACGACCACGATGGAGTTGCTCGGCCGGATGGGCGTACGCCTGCTCGTCGACGAAAAAATGAACATCGAAGTCGACTGCCGCTTCATTCACAGCTATGAAGCGCCTTACGAACTGGTCCGGACCATGCGCGCCTCGATCCTGGTGTTGGGCCCGCTGCTCGCGCGCTTCGGCGAAGCGCATGTGTCGCTACCCGGCGGCTGCGCGATCGGCACCCGCCCGGTCGACATCCACCTGAACGGCCTGATGAAGATGGGCGCCGAAATCAAGGTCGAAAGCGGCTACATCCGCGCACGCGCCGAAAGACTGAAAGGCTGCCGCCTGGTGCTCGAACAGGTCACGGTGACCGGCACCGAAAACCTGATGATGGCGGCCTGTCTTGCGGAAGGCACCACGATCATGGAAAACGTCGCGAAAGAGCCGGAAGTGACCGACCTTGCACATTTCCTGAATGCGCTCGGCGCGAAAATTTCCGGCATCGGCACCGACGTGCTGACGATCGAAGGCGTCGAAAAACTCGCCGCCGAGAATGTCCATTACAACATCATGCCGGACCGGATCGAAACCGGCACCTATCTGGTTGCGGCCGCGATCACGCGCGGTTCGGTCAAGTTGAAGAACACCCGCCCCGACATCCTGGATGCGGTGCTCGAAAAGCTGGCCGAGGCCGGCGCCGAAATCTCGACCGGGCCGGACTGGATCAAGCTCGACATGAACGGCCGGCGGCCGAAGGCCGTGTCGGTGCGCACCGCGCCGTACCCGGCGTTTCCGACCGACATGCAGGCGCAGTTCATCGCGCTGAACTCGGTCGCGGAAGGAGTCGGGATCATCACCGAAACGGTGTTCGAAAACCGCTTCATGCATGTGCAGGAATTGCAGCGGATGGGTTCCGACATCAAGCTCGAATCGAATACCGCGATCTGCACGGGCGTCGACAAGATTACCGCCGCGCCGGTGATGGCGACCGACCTCAGAGCCTCGGCCAGCCTGGTGATCGCCGCATTGGCCGCCGAAGGCAGCACGGTCGTCGACCGGATTTACCATATCGACCGCGGCTACGACCATATCGAAGAAAAATTGCAGCAACTCGGCGCCACGATCCGCCGCGTCCCCAATTAAGGTAGCCCGATGCTGACCATAGCCGTATCCAAAGGCCGGATTTTCGAAGAGGCGCTGCCGCTCCTCGAAGCCGCCGGCATCACCCCGGTCGACGATCCGAAGACCTGCCGCAAACTGATTCTTCGAACCACCCGCGAGGACGTGCAGCTGGTGATCATCCGCGCCACCGACGTGCCGACCTTCGTCGAATACGGCGCGGCCGACCTCGGCATCGCCGGCAAGGACGTGCTGCTCGAACACGGTGCGGAGAGCCTGTACGAGCCGCTCGACCTGAACATCGCGCGCTGCCGGCTGATGACCGCCGCGCACAAGAACGCGCCGCCCTTGTCCGGCCGGCGGCTCCGCGTCGCGACCAAATACGTGAAGATCGCGCAGCGCTATTTCGCGAACCAGGGCATCCAGGCCGAGATCATCAAACTGTACGGCTCGATGGAACTGGCGCCGCTGGTGGGTCTGGCCGACTGCATCGTCGATCTGGTCGAAACCGGCAATACGCTGAAAGCGAACGATCTGGAGCCGCGCGACCTGATCATGCACATCAGCTCGCGGCTGGTCGTGAACAAGGCCGCGATGAAGATGAAAAACCGCGCGATCGCGGAACTGCTGAATCAATTCGAAGCGACTCTCGCCACTCAAGGTTAACGCCATGCCCAAGATCACCCTGACCCGCCTCGACGCCGCCTCGCCCGACTTTGCCGCCAGACTGGACCGGCTGCTGGCCTGGAACGAAAGCGACGACCTCTCGGTTCATCAGCGAGTGCTCGAAATCATCGCCGAGGTGCGCGCACGCGGCGACCGGGCGCTGATCGACTATACCACCCGTTTCGACCGGCGCGCATTGAGCGATGCATCCGAACTGGAGCTGGACAAGGCGCAGCTGCAAGCCGCTTTCGACACGGTGTCCGAAGCGCAGGCGAAGGCGCTGCAAACCGCAGCAAGCCGGATCCGTGCCTATGCCGAGCATCAAAAAATGGCATCCTGGCGCTATACCGAAGCGGACGGCACCGTACTCGGCCAGAAGATCACCCCGCTCGACCGGGTCGGCCTGTACGTGCCGGGCGGCAAGGCCGCTTACCCGTCGTCGGTGCTGATGAACGCGATTCCGGCCAAGGTCGCCGGCGTTCCCGAACTGATCATGGTCGTGCCGGCCCCGCAGGGCGAATTGAACCGGCTGGTGCTGGCCGCCGCCCATATCGCCGGCGTCGACCGCGTGTTCACGATCGGCGGCGCCCAGGCGGTTGCCGCCCTGGCTTACGGCACCGAAACCGTACCGCCGGTCGCGAAAATCGTCGGTCCCGGCAACATCTATGTCGCGACCGCGAAGAAACTGGTTTTCGGCCAGGTCGGGATCGACATGATCGCGGGCCCTTCCGAAATCCTGGTCATCTGCGACGGCAAGACCGATCCCGACTGGATCGCGATGGACCTGTTCTCGCAGGCCGAACACGACGAAAACGCGCAGGCGATTCTGATCAGCGACGACGGCGCGTTTCTGGATGCGGTCGAGCAGAGCATCGACAAACTGCTGCCGGAAATGGAGCGCGCCGAAATTATTGCCGCTTCGCTGAACGGACGCGGTGCGTTAATTAAAGTCGAGAGTCTGCTGCAAGCCGCCGGCGTCGCGAACCGGATCGCGCCGGAGCATCTGGAATTGTCGGTCGACGATCCGGAAGCATTGAGCGAACACATTCGCCACGCCGGTGCGATCTTCCTCGGCCGGCACACCGCCGAAGCCTTGGGCGACTACTGCGCCGGCCCGAATCACGTGCTGCCCACCTCGGGCACCGCGCGCTTTTCCTCGTCGCTCGGGGTTTACGATTTCCAAAAACGCACCAGCCTGATCAACTGCTCGCCGCAAGGCTCCAGCGAACTCGGCAAGACCGCGTCGATTCTGGCGCGCGGCGAAAGCCTGACCGCGCATGCGCGTTCTGCGGAATACCGGATCAAAGCCGGCTAAAAGGCTGAGCCAATGCTTAGCCAGCTCAGTAGCCTGAGCTTGCAAAACCGACTGTTTTACTTTATTTTAGCGAAACCCGTATAGGCTGGGGGTGCTTGCCGCGCGGCGGCAGGCTGAGAATCACCCTTTGAACCTGATTCCGGTTAATACCGGCGTAGGAAAGCCCTAACTTCCTTGCGCCTTGTCTGTTTTTTGTTGTTGGAGAAACGCAATGAGCGCCGTCCTCAAAGATCTGACCGCCGATGCGGTCAGCCAAGTCAAAATCGATCCTTATCCGGCCTCGGAAAAAATCTATGTGCAGGGCAGCCGCCCGGACATTCGGGTGCCGATGCGTAAAATCACCCTGTCCGATACGCCCGCGCATTTCGGCGCCGAAAAAAATCCGCCGCTGTATGTGTACGATACCTCGGGCCCTTACACCGACCCGAACGTTGCGGTCGACCTGAAGAAAGGGCTGTCTTGGGTCCGGGTGAACTGGATTCTGGAGCGTAACGATACCGAAGAACTGGAAGGCCCGACCTCCGCCTACGGCCATCAGCGCCTGCACGATCCGGCCACCCAGCACCTGCGCTTCGAGCATATCCGCAAGCCGCGCCGCGCGAAGGCCGGCATGAACGTCACCCAGATGCATTATGCGCGCAAGGGCATCATCACCCCGGAAATGGAGTTCATCGCGATCCGCGAGAACCAAAAGATGGACGCGATGCGCGAATTGTGGAAAGACCAGCATCCGGGCGAATCGTTCGGCGCCTCGATTCCGGACGTGATCACGCCCGAATTCGTGTGCAGCGAAGTTGCGCGCGGCCGCGCCATCATCCCGGCCAACATCAACCATCCCGAACTGGAACCGATGATCATCGGCCGGAACTTCCTGGTCAAGATCAACGGCAACCTGGGCAACTCGGCGGTCACGTCCTCGATCGAGGAAGAAGTCGAAAAGATGCTCTGGGGCATCCGCTGGGGCGGCGACACGATCATGGACTTGTCGACCGGCAAGAACATCCACGAGACCCGCGAGTGGATCCTGCGCAACGCGCCGGTGCCGATCGGCACGGTGCCGATCTATCAGGCGCTGGAAAAAGTGAACGGCAAGGCCGAGGAACTGACCTGGGAAATCTTCCGCGACACGCTGATCGAACAGGCCGAGCAGGGCGTCGATTATTTCACGATCCATGCGGGCGTCCGGCTGAAATACGTGCCGCTGACCGCGAAGCGGATGACCGGCATCGTCTCGCGCGGCGGCTCGATCATGGCGAAATGGTGCCTCGCGCATCATACCGAAAGCTTCCTGTACACGCATTTCGAAGAGATCTGCGAAATCATGAAGGCTTATGACGTTTCGTTCTCGCTGGGGGATGGCCTGCGTCCGGGCTCGATCTACGATGCGAACGACGCGGCGCAGTTCGGCGAGCTCGAAACCCTGGGCGAACTGACCCAGATCGCCTGGAAGCACGACGTGCAAACGATGATCGAAGGCCCCGGCCATGTGCCGCTGCACATGATCAAGGTCAATATGGAAAAGCAGCTGAAAGAATGCGGCGAAGCGCCTTTCTATACTTTGGGGCCGCTCACGACCGATATCGCGCCCGGCTACGACCACATCACCTCCGCGATCGGTGCGGCAAACATCGGCTGGTACGGCTGCGCGATGCTCTGCTACGTAACGCCGAAAGAACACCTGGGCCTGCCGAACAAGCAGGACGTCCGCGAAGGCATCGTCACCTACAAGATCGCCGCGCATGCGGCCGATTTGGCGAAAGGCCATCCCGGCGCGCAGGCGCGCGACAATGCGATGTCGAAGGCGCGCTTCGAGTTCCGCTGGGAAGACCAGTTCAACATCGGCCTCGACCCCGAAAAGGCGCGCGAATTCCACGACGAAACGCTGCCGAAGGAATCGGCGAAAATCGCGCATTTCTGCTCGATGTGCGGCCCGCATTTCTGCTCGATGAAAATCAGCCAGGATGTGCGCGATTACGCCGCCGAGAAGGGGCTGAACGAAGAGGAAGCGTTAGCGAAAGGCATGGACGAAAAATCGAAGCAGTTTCTCGAAGAAGGCGCGGATATTTACCACAAGGTGTAAAAAAACCAGGGCAAGGCGGAAAAACCCCGCCTCGCCTTTTACCGGCCTCGTTTCTCCCTTTTACGTTATCGCTAACCCCTCGGCAATCCCGGAGAACGGCCAATCTCCGCAGGGTAAGCGCCGCAGCCTGCCGCTTGATTCCAGCCCCACAGGGCCAGTGAACAGCCTTTTGAAAAAGTAATACATAACCTGAGTTCGGGATAAGAAATCCAGCGCACACCTTTTCGCGTAAAAATCCGTTTCAGCAAACTTAATACTGAACGGAATCGGCAGGCGCTTATCGACCGCTTCGTAGGGTACGCTGTGCGTACCTTTTTCGGCGGTAAACGGTACGCACTCGGCAATTGCTCCTGCATTGCTCTCGATCGCCTGTTCCCGACGCGATCTACCTTCTGCCTCCCTGCAGCAACTGTGTTAAAAATCAAGCTAAACTGCATAGCCGGGATCCCCTTCGCGGTCATTTTTCGTCAAGGTATTGAGAATGGTCAGCAGCTTTCTCATGCAGGCCACCAGGGGACCTTTTTGGGCTTGCCACGAGACAGCAGGCGGTCGTAAAAAGCTTTGGTCGGCTTATGAAACGGACGGCGCTCAGCGTTGCCATATACCGTGTCGATCGAATCAACTGACGTCCACCAAAGACCTGTCGCCGCCCTGCCTTTTGGCCGCTGTCCCGGCAATAAGGCGCCAAGCCCACCAACCCGTAAGGTGGAACCGGCTTGCCGGGTTCCGCCGAATGAGATTCTGCCGCGGAATGTCGGATCGCTTGAATCACGGACAAACACGGGGCATAGTCCATCCTGTTGTCCCGGCCGCCCATACCGAAGAACAGGAAGCGGCTATGGCGGCGTTTTTCATTCCCGTCGCGCAGCTCCATTGCCTCGTTCTCGCCGGTCGAGGCGCCGGATGGAACAGAAGCCGTACCGATCATACCGTTATCCAACCGGACGTTTACCCGCACCGTGGGGTTTCCTCGGGAATCGAGGATTTCATAGGCTTCGAGATTCTGAATACGCGCAGTCATGAGCCATCTCTCCATAATTAACGATGTGCTGAAAAAGAGGATATGCTGGGAATATTATCAATCCTTTCACACGCCGCCATGACCGGAACATGACAATTTTGCCAGAATCGGGTGCATCGCTGTGCGAAACGTTAAAGACGGGAGCATAATACTTTCCCGATATCATCCTTTGTTGGACTGAGAAAGTTGGAGACAGGTCATGACAAACCGGCAAATTACCGTGGTGCGAATTTATCTGCGCGAAAGCGAGCATCTCCTGCATAAAATCATCAAGCATTTGCACGATGACGCGAAGGTGCTTGGCGTCACCGTCTTCCGCGGCATCGAGGGTTTCAGCGAGGATGGGACGATACGTACTGAATCTTTAGTGGATTTATCGCTCGACCTGCCGCTGGTTATCGAGTTTTTCGATGATCCGGACAAGGCTGAAGCCGTCGTCGAAACCCTGGTCGACAAGCTGCACCTGCACCACATCGTAAGTTGGCCGGCACTCGCCCATACCCGGGTTTAACGAGATGATCAGTGAGGCATAAAAATGCTTGAGATCGACATTCCAGGATACAAAACTTTGCGGCTGGAACATTTGCTGCTGGATTACAACGGAACGTTGGCTTATGACGGCGAGCTTTTGGATGGCGTCGATGTCGATTTGTCCCAATTATCCCATAACTTGCATATCCACATTCTGACCGGCGATACTTTCGGCCGCGCGCGCGAAGAATTGTCCGGCATACCTTGCGAACTGGTTATCCTGTCTGCTTGCAATCAAGACAGCGCGAAATTGGATTATCTTCAGCGGTTGGGCGCTAAAAATTGCGCCGCTATCGGCAACGGCCGCAACGACCGTCTGATGCTGAAAACCGCCGAGCTTGCCATCGCCGTCGCCCAGCACGAAAGCGTTGCGGTGGAGGCGCTGATGGCGGCGGACATTCTTGTCCCGAATATCGGTGCCGCCTTGGGTTTGCTTTTACATCCTTTGCGTTTGATGGCCACATTGAGGTCGTAAATGCTGCACCCGGAGCCGAGTTGGCGGAGAGGCGAGTGTCCTATTGTCCTCGGCATTCGACCGCAAAGGCTCCGTTCTGGCAACCGCTATCAACACCGAATTGCCCGCAGTTCGCGCCAAGCTGCTGAGCGTGCTCCAGGCAACTGCCGATGCGTTCGGTTTGTGCCATCGATGAGGACGATCTGCCGAAACCCGCCAATCTTCCGGTATACGGTAAAAAGCGATTTTTTATTGGCGCAGCGCTCCATCGAAAACGATGGAGCGGGTTTGTCGTCTAATGATTTGGAAACGTTGCGGAAAGATGGGGAGTCGTTGCGGCAAACGAGTGGCTGAGCCATGCTTCCGGCAGACCCATTTTCTTTCCTCACTACATCGGCGGGAGCGGCACCATGAATCTTCGGCGCGTGGTATTGAATGTGGATATGGCGGTCAAACAACCGTCGCCGCATCCCAAGCACCGCCTTGATCTGGTCGCGGATTGGCGCGACGGCATTTTGACCGCGTTGACGCTGGCGTCCGGCAGACTGCTCGATGCCGATACGCCGATCGATGCCGGCCTGCCAGTGCGTGTCGCCACGGCGGCCGCCGTGTCGGGAGGATTCATTTTGTTTGTCGCGCATTATGCCGAACTGCGCAGTGAATTGATTCATGCCGAACGGCAATTAAACTTAAGATCGCACGGCTGCCTCGCTGCCACGCGTCTAGGGCGCATGGCCCTGTATAACGCCGCCTAATTGCCGGCATATGCAGTTTTTGCGGAGCGCTGTTGCCCTTGCTGCTGGGAGCGCTTATGCCCCAGGTTTCGTGGTGCGCCATTGTCGTTGCGTTGGGCGTTTTGGCGTTGCTGGGCGGCGCGTTGGGCAAAGCCGTGCATGGCAGCCCTTTCGCTTGGTCGGCCGCCCTTTTGGCGGGCGGCGTACTGTTGGCGTATATCGGCAGCCGTCTGGAAATCATTTGACGCGCTCGCAGGCTTGTTTCATCGCCCCTCAGAAATCATGAAGAAATCACGGCCTCCGCCGCAACGTAAATATTCTCCGCCGCCCTGGCATCTGCTCGAATCGTGGCAAACTACCGCCTGGCTCAAGGTCGATCCCGAAAAAGGTTTGAACCAGGATGAAGCGCGGCAGCGGCTGGCGGCCTACGGTCCCAACGTGCTCCGGGAACCGCGGCGCAGGAGCATGGCGAGGATGTTTTTCAGCCAGTTCGCCGATTTCATGATTATCGTGCTGATTTTAGCCGGCGCGGTATCGGGATTCATCGGCGAATTGACCGATACCGTCACGATCATCGTGATCGTCGTGTTAAACGCCGTCATCGGCTTTGTCCAGGAGTATCGGGCGGAACAGGCGATCATCGCGCTCAAGCGCCTGGCGAGCCCCATCGCCCAGGTGCTCCGGGACGGCGAAATCCGCACCGTCGCGGCGCATGAACTGGTTCCCGGCGATCTGGTCCTGCTCGAAGCCGGCAATGTCGTTCCGGCCGACCTCAGATTATTGGACGTGGCCCGGCTGAAAGTCGAGGAAGCCGCGCTGACCGGCGAATCCCACCCTGCCGAAAAAACCGGCGCATTGATCAAGGAACTGGATTCGCCGCTCGGCGACCGCCATAACATGGCTTATAAAGGAAGCGTGGCCACCTATGGGCGGGGCGTCGGCATCGTCATTGCTACCGGAATGGACACCGAACTCGGCAAAATCGCCGAGCTGCTGCATCGCGAACGAGAAACCAAAACGCCGCTCCAGCAACGTCTCGCCCGTTTCGGTCAACGCCTGTCGTTATTGATTCTGGCGATTTGCGCCATCATTTTTCTGGCGGGTCTGCTGCGCGGCGAAACGCCGCTACAGATGTTCCTGACCGCGATCAGCCTGGCGGTAGCCGCAATTCCCGAGGCGTTGCCTGCGGTAGCCACGGTATCTCTGGCCGTGGGCGCACGCAGGCTGGTAAAGAAAAACGCGCTGATCCGGCGCCTGCCCGCGGTGGAAACGCTGGGATCGGTGACCTTTATTTGTTCGGACAAGACCGGCACGCTGACGCAGAACCGCATGGTTGCGGAAGCGTTTTATGTGGGGAATCGGTTACACAATAATATCGATGGCAATTTTCCCAGCTTGCTGCTGCGCGCTTTTGCCCTCAACAACGACATTCGCTGCGGCCGGAATGGCCGGCTGCACGGCGATCCCACCGAAATGGCTTTATACAAAGCCGCCGCCGATGCCGGTTATGACGGCGCCCAATTAGCCAAGGAAGCGCCGCGGCTGGATGAAATCCCTTTCGACTCCGAACGTAAACTGATGACCACGCTGCATTCGGAAAACAGCGAAGTCATTGCTTACAGCAAAGGCGCTCCGGAAAATTTACTGCCGCGCTGCGGCACGCAATGGACGGCCGACGGGCCGCAAGCGTTGGATAGCAAAAAAATTATGGCCGCTGCCGAGCAAATGGCTGCGAACGGTTTGCGGGTATTGGCGCTGGCATACCGTTATCTGGCCGAACAGCCGCAAGCGCCGAGCGCCGATGAAATTGAAACCGAACTGTGCTTTTTAGGTTTGGCCGGATTGCTGGATCCGCCAAGGCCGGAAGCCCGCGAAGCCGTGGCACTGTGCAAGAGCGCCGGCATCACGCCGGTGATGATTACCGGCGATCATCCGGCGACCGCACTCGCCGTCGCAGTACGGCTAGGGATTGCCGAAAAAGCCGATAAGGTGCTTATCGGCCGGCAACTCGCGAACATGAGCCTTGCGGAATTCGAAAAAGAGGTCGAGTCGGTGCGGGTTTACGCGCGCGTTGCGCCGGAACAAAAGATCAAGATCGTCAAAGCGCTGCAGGACAGAGGCGAATTCGTGGCGATGACCGGCGACGGCGTCAACGACGCCCCGGCGTTGAGATGCGCCAATATCGGCATCGCGATGGGAAAAATCGGCACGGACGTGGCCAGGGAAGCGGCGCACATGGTGCTGCAGGATGACAACTTCGCCACCATTGTGACGGCGGTCCGCGAAGGCCGGCGCATTTACGACAACATCCGCAAGTTCGTCAAATATGTCATGACCGGCAATTCGGCGGAAATCTGGACGCTGTTTTTGGCGCCTTTTGTCGGTTTGCCGTTGCCTTTGCTGCCGATTCAAATTCTTTGGATCAATTTGGTTACCGACGGTTTGCCGGGGCTGGCCTTGGCGGCCGAACCGGAAGAACGCGGCACCATGCAGCGCCCGCCGCGGCCGCCGCAGGAAAGTCTTTTTGCTCAGGGCATGTGGCAGCATATCCTGTGGATAGGCCTGCTGATGGGTGGGATTTCGCTATTTTCGCAAGGCTGGGCTTATTTTGGCGGCTCCACGCATTGGCAGAGCATCGTGTTCACCGTCTTGACCCTGTCGCAGATGGGGCACGTGCTGGCGATACGTTCCGAATCGGTGTCGCTGTTCGGCCGGGGATTTTTTTCCAACCGGCTTCTTTTAGGCGCCGTGGCTTTGACCTTCGCACTGCAAATGGCGGTGCTGTATGTCCCGTTTTTGCAGCCTATCTTTAAAACCGAAGCCTTGAGCGCCACTGAACTGTTGTTCAGCTTGGCGCTTTCTTCGGTGGTCTTTTTTGCGGTAGAGATCGAAAAGTGGCTGCGCCGCCGCGGTTGGCTTTACCGAAACCATCACAACGGTTAAAGCCTTTTGCAGGCAATCGGAGAGATTCCATGAACAACAACGCTGCGCCTTTGACGGCCATGCGCTTTGTCGGCGCTGATCGGCAGCGTCAGCCTGTTCGCCGACATGACCTACGAAAGTGCGCGTGCGATCACCGATCCGTTTCTTGCCGTTTTGGGCGCAAGCGCCGCGACGGGGGGGTATTGTTGCGGGCTTCGGAGAACTGGTCGGTTATTTGTTGCGCCTGGTTTCGGGGTATCTGGCGGACCGGACGCGGCTCTACTGGCCGATCACGATGATCGGCTATGCCGATTAGCCGCTGATCGCCTATCATTTCGAAAAAGCACGGACAGTATGCCGGATGTTCCACGCGGCGGCGATAAACGCGGCAAAAAACAGCACGATGAGATCGTGCATCGGGTTTTATTAGCGCGTGGAGACGCGAAGTTGGCCTTTATGCCAGGAAGTTTTTAAATTACTCGCCGGCAACATGACTGACGCCGGCCCAACTGACAATATGCGGCAAATGCAGGTGTTGGATGAGTTTATCGATCACGGCTTCCATCTGGGCCGGCTCTCCATAAAATTCCACGACCAACGGCAGATCGAGCGAAAGATCGACCAGTGAAGCGGTACGCAAGACGCCGTCCGGGCCGAATCCGCTGATGCCTCGAAAAACGGTTGCGCCCTGAACGCGCTCATCGTCGTGAAGCAATTTCATCACGTCATGCTGCTGATGTTCGCCCTCGCGCAGATAAACGCGCACTATCGTGACGGATTGAGCTGCCATAACCAATTTCCCATGACTGTACCTAACCAAACCGCCGCCACGCCGAACAACGCGTTGATGATGAAAAGACTTAACAAACCGTGAAATTCAAAACGAATTTCGGTCAAATTGAAGGCCAACCACAAGGTCGATGCGATGGTGATCAGCCCCAAAATCAGAATCAGGCCGACGGCCCTCATCTCCAAAGATAAATTGAAGCGATGAAACAGATATTCCGCCAGCACGGTCAACAAAAACGCCGCGATCACGCCCAATCCCAAATGCAGGTAAGGCAGGCCGTGACCCAGCCACGGGTACGAATCGCCGGTGAAGAGTTGCCGCCCCACGATCATGCCTATCCATACCGCGGCCAGGCAGAGCACAACGCTGAGAAAAATATTCAGCCCTGCTTTGAGCAGGCTGCCCTCTTCGAATAAATTCAACGTTTCCAGCGCGAATGTGGAAAAAGTCGTGTAAGCGCCTAGAAAACCGACCAGAACCGCCGCCCGATACTCCACGGCCACGGCGAAACGCTGCAGCATCAGCGCCGTCAAAAATCCCATGAGGAACGAACCCGACACATTGATAAACAAGGTGCCGTGGGGAAAACTGCGGCCCAGCCAGGTATAGATGCCGTTGGCGACAAGAAAGCGCGTGACTGCGCCGACCGATCCTCCCAGGGCGATGGCAATGATTTGATTCATCAGTCTGTGCTCAGCGTAAACAAGGCGTTGTCCATGATTTCAATTTAACGATTTTACGATCAGCGTCAGGCCGGAAACCGCCAGAAAAGCGGCAAAAAAACGCTGATACTTGGCGCGGTCGAGCGCGTTGTAGAGCATCTCGTCGCTGAGCATGAACACCAACATCCCGACCAGCAGATAAACGGCCGTATGGTTGATCGACAGGTCGATTTGTTGGGCGCTGAACAGCCACAGCGTCAGCAACTGCACGGCCGCGAAGGTGGCGTAAGACGCGGCGACGGTAACTCTGGCGGCGTCTTTTTCATAGTGTTTGTGATGCACCAGCGCGGTCAACAACGAACCGCCCAAATTGCTGACCCCATGCACGATGCCCATCAGCAAAAAATACGTTTTTTCAAACGCCATCATCCGGTCGAGCATTTTGGCGATCGACGCCGAGTATTCCTTGCAGGCGATAAATAATAAAAAGACGCCGATCAGCAAACTGATGTTGATCCGCGCATGCGTCACCAGAAACAGGAACAACGCAATCGGCGGCAAAGTTAAAATCAATACGTTACGGTAAAACGCGAAATCGATATGAACATGATGCTTGATGATTTGCAACAGGTTGATGCCGATCGAAATCGGCAACAACACGACCAGAACCTCCACGAACCCGTGCCCGAACAACAACAATAACGGCGTGCCGAACAGCAAAACGCCGGCACCGAATAGGGACTGGATCATTGTGGTCGCGACCACCGTGAGCATGATATCGACTGGCATCGGCTATTCCGCTTGTCATTGCTGATGAGATCAGAGTATTGCCATACATTTTTCGATATGGCGGAGGGAAAGGTAGAAAGTTTATTTTTTATACGCCTGATCTGTCAACAATCCCTTTTTAACGGCAAGCAAGGCAACAGCCAAAGGCGGAAGATTGTTCGCAATGGCTCTAATCCTGTCTGTCGATCGGTATTCGAGCCGCTTTTTTGCTCCGGCCTTTGTTTAAGGTCGGTTTCAAAGATTTGGCGCATAGGTTATGAACGCTTTATCCAATCATACCCATTCGGCTTCTTGCTTTATCGGATCTGGAGCGGTACATTCGCAGCTACAGGCAAAAACACGGAGGTTGGCGTCATGAAATTCCCCCACATGCGACGTTTATTCATCACCTTTCTTTCCGGCCTTGCGTTGACCCGGTTCAGGATGCGGGCCTGCCGATACGCTTCCGCCGGGCCCGTATAGCGCCTCCCGGCGTATTTTCATCTCATGTATCTGCAGGGAGTCGCGGATTTTCTCGACGACATTCTCGGCGGCTTTGCGCTGATCGGTTTCAGCTCGATCGTGGGCGGGCTGCTGTGGCACCTGACGGTACTGGATACGGTCTCCGATACGCCTTCGGCTATCCCGATGCGGCGCCGGAACGCCTGGGGCATCTGGGCGGGCGCGGTCCTGCTGGCCGCAGCTACAGGGCTCGAACTGATCGTGAAAGCGGCCATTCTAGCCTCCGCGCTGGGCGAGTTTCCGTTCGCCGCCTATGCCGGCAGCATTCAATTCAAAGCCGGCGCATTACGCTGCCTGCTGGCCTTGGCGCTGGCGGGAACGGCCTACCGTTTGTTTCGTTTTCCGCAAAATGCGGCGGCCCGAAAGCTGGCCGCCATTCTGGCCGTCGCGTTGATTATCGGCGGCGCATGGCGGGCCCATGCCGTCGCCCGCTTCGAAAACCGCGCTTTGTTGATGGCGATTACGGCCGTGCATCAAACGGCGGCCGGGGTATGGGTCGGCGGTGTCCTGCAACTGCTCCTGCTGCGCGAGCTCGGGCGCCGCGATGCCGCGGCCCGGGCTTTTTGGCCGCTGGCCCTGGCGCGGTTTGCCCGGCTGGGAATCCCGGCGGTTCTCGTCCTGATTTCAACGGGACTGGTATTGGCCTGGCACTATGTGGGAAACTTGAAAGGCATGGCCGGGACCGGCTACGGCAGCCTGGTTGCGGTCAAAATCGCCTTGCTGGGATGCGCGCTGGGTTTCGCGCTGCTGAACTATCGCGCCGCGCGGCAGCCGGCCTCCGGCGACATCGAGCGTAAGACGCCGTATTACATCGAGACCGAGTCCCTGGTACTGGTCACCGTGTTGTTCATCGCCACCGGCCTGGCGTCTCAGCCGCCCGCTGCGGACATTCCCGAGGCCACGGCCAACCTGTCCGAAGTGGCTGCCATGTTCATGCCCCGCCTGCCACGCCTCACTTCCCCCAGCCATGCCGAATTCCTGGCGGGCGAAGCCGGCCGCACCGCCGTCGTGGATCAGATTCCTTCCCGAGCGGCTGCAGCCTGGTCGGACTACAATCACAACGTCTGCGGGCTGTTTATCGCGCTGATGGCGATTGCCGCCCTCGTCTCCTATCATTCCCGCTTCCGCTGGGCGCGGTTCTGGCCCCTGGGCTTCGCCGGCATCGGCCTCTTCCTGTTCTTCCGCAACGATCCCCAGGCATGGCCGCTGGGTCCGATGGGCTTTTGGGAAAGTACGCTGGGCGACGGCGAAATCATGCAGCACCGTATCACCACGCTCTCGACCTTTGCGATGGGCGCGCTGGAGCTTCGGGTCCGCAGAGGAAAGGGCGGCGCCCGGCTGCCTTATGTGTTTCCCGCTTTGATGGCGCTCGGCGCCATTGTTCTGTTTGTTCACGGCCATGCGGGCTTTGAACTGAAAAGCGAATATCTGATCCGGTCCACCCATACCGCGATCGGGTTCCTGGCGATCGTGATGGCCGGCGGCCGCTGGCTGGAACTCCGCCTGATGCAGGCGGGGCATCGGACGGAAGGGCGTTTCGCCGGCATTGCCGGCTGCCTGGCCATGCTCGCGGTCGCCGTGATCCTGCTGTTTTACCGTGAACCTTTATACTGATGATGATCCGCGCCAGACGGGGCATGTTGCCCCGTCCGTAACGTTTACCGAGTATTTCCGAATATCATCAATTGTCAGAATGTTGGGGACGGGGCTGCAAACCCATACCGTTAAGATAAGCCGGAGCCAAGCCATTCCGAATGGAGTACAAAGCTGGCTTTGTCGCTCCGTTTCGTCAGTTGCAAAGCCAGCCTTGCAACGCCTCGGGGCTCAGCTTAACGGCATGGGTTTGCAACCTCGTCCCGCGTCATCTTCGACAGGTTGCGCAGGAAATAGGCGAATCGGCCTTGCCGGTAATAGCCTTTATACTGGTAAGGGAATTATTCGGTGAAATGGATCAAGTGCTATGGTAGAATGGTCCGTTTGCTCAGAAAATAAAATAAGAATATGTTTTTAAAAGCATTTTATGAGGATCGTGACGGATTTGCCGCCATTTCCGCCGAGCGGGCGAGCCGGTTTGCCAAAGAGGTCGCTCATGATTTCAATCCCCTGCACGATGTGGATGCCAAACGTTTCTGCGTACCCGGCGATCTGCTGTTTGCGCTGGCCTTGGAAAAATATGGGCTGAGCCGGCATATGCACTTCGTCTTTTCGGGCATGGTGGGGCATGGCGTGCTGTTGGATTTTCCCGACACCGATGCCGGAGAGATCGAGGTGAAAGACAATCAGGGCAAAGCCTATCTGCAGATCGAACGCTCGGGCGGCCTGAGCCGGGATTCGGCATTGATCGAAAGCTTTACTCGCGATTATGTCGCCTTTTCAGGGCAGAACTTTCCCTATGTGCTGGTCCCCTTGCTGGAGAAAGAAAACGTGATGTTCAGCCTCACGCGCCCGCTGGTGATTTACGAAAGCATGACCCTGTCGTTCGATCATCTTGATTTTCAGCAGGCGTCCGTGGAAATGATGGAGCCGAAGATGGAAGTCAACGGCAAGCGCGCTTCGGCTTATTTACACTTTCGGATCAAGGCGGGCGAAAATAGCGTGGGCGCAGGCTTTAAAAAACTCGCGATCAGTATTCAGGGCGGTTACGAATCCGGGCCGATGCAGGCATTTGTCGAAGAGTATCTGGCCAGAAAAAACGACTATCTCGGCAATTTGCCAGTTCCGTAGTGCGTGGATGCGCTGAGCTTGCGAAGCGCATCGATCGCGCCCTTTATACCCTAAAGGGCGCTCGGTGCAGCCTATCGTCACTGCATCCTACGGGCAGGGCGAGACTACCGTTAAATAAGCGGCGAGCGAAAAAGAATCGAGGCGGTTAGAGAAACGCCGCTCCCGCAAGCTTACCCATCGGTCCGAATCGTTTTACCCTATTTTTTGACTCTCTTCGCCCGCTCCGCAGAAAACGGGAACTACCGTGAGGGAGGCACGGCAAGCCACCGGACCACCGGGGCGCCAACCGGTCTGGAAAAAGTGAATTCGGCCGGTTTGAGCACGAGCGTATCGGCAAAAGTCGTAATGCTGTCGTGCGGGGGAAATACCGTTGCGGCCGCAGCCATCGGCGATAGGACGGCGAAAGTTCCGACTCCCAGCAGCGTGGCCAGGAATCCGGTCGGCCTGAAAAAGCCGATGTCGACGGCTTTATCCCACAGGGTAATTTCTTCGGATTGTGCCGGTGTCGCGCAGACAAGCAATATACAAATTAAGAGGTGTCTGATCATATTTTTGCGCCCATCGCTTTTATTTCAGAGTTTCCGGCTGCCCGGCCGCGTCATTTTATCCGCAAACGCGGCCGGCCGATACCCATTCCGGTACACATTCACAAAAATGGCCCTGCAGTCTTTCAAGTGGTCAACCCCAAAACGAACGGCGGAAGGCGCCGGCCAGAGCAAAAGCTCCCCGAAAAGCCAAAAACGGGCCATTGCAGCCAGCACCGGACGGTATGGCAATCAACGTCGACAGGATGCCGAAATCCCGCGCGGTGTATAACCACCGGATTACGGGGGCTTTTTCAACCATCAAGGCCGCCCATTCCGTTAATTCAATCGCCGCTATCTTTTAAGCGGCTGTTTTTAAAAATATTTAGTAAAAATAAACTTTTGGCATGCTTTCTGTATCTCCTGGATGTCGGAAAAACGATTTCGATAACATCGCCATGATCGATAACGGAACCCGGCATCGATCAACTTTATCTTGTGGAACATTGAGGAGTCTTTTATGTTCAAGATCATCAGTACCTTATTAATGGCTTCCGCCATCTCTTTTTCCTCCCATGCGGCAACGGAAGACGCTGCCTCGAAACGCGAAGAAGCGGCCAAAGCCCGTGAGGAATATATAAAACACCATAAAGCCGCCGCCGAACAGTACAAGGCCGGCAAATATGAGGATGCAAGAGGGCATGCTGAAAATGCCGGCAAGGATTGGGAAGCAGCCCATACGAGATCCAAAGAAGCTGCCGAACAGTACAGGGCAGGAAAACATGAAGAAGCAAGGGGGCATGCTGAAAATGCCGGCAAGGATTGGGAAGCAGCCCATACGAGATCCAAAGCCGCTGCCGAACGCTACAAGGCAGGAAAACACGAAGAAGCAAGGAGGCATGCTGAAAATACCGGCAAGGATTGGGAAACAGCCCATACTCGGGCCAAAGCCGCTGCCGAACGTTCCACCAAGTGATTCCTGTGTCCCCGGCAGCGTAACCGCTGCCGGGGCGTTGATGAAAATGCCCGAGCATCAACGGGAGAAAAAATGCGTTTTAATGGCCGGGCAAGCGACTCAGGCAACGGCCTCTGGAGAGATGGGTTAAAAAATCACCGAAAATTCGTTGACCGGGCTGCAAAATTCTAAAGTACCGTCAATGATTTCAGACAAGTTGCGGCATCCTCAGGGATGACTACCCGAGAAGAGAGACGCAAACGATCAACAACGCCGGAGTGCTCCGTGAAAGAGAATCGCCGAACCGCAAAAACAAAAGCCGATCCGGCCTTTTTCTGGTCCATTGGCGTGGAGCGGCATCTGGTGCGGTTGCAAACCTCGGCGCAAGGCTTGAGCGGCGGGGAAGCCAGAGCACGCCTTAAACGTTTTGGCATCAACCGATTGAACGGAAAGAAAAAAACGGGGGCCTGGCGGCTGTTTTTCGCGCAGTTCAAAAGCGCCATCATTCTGATTTTACTGTTCGCAACGGGATTATCCTTTTTCCTGCATGACAAAGTCGATGCGCTGATTATTTTATCCATCGTCCTGATCAGCGGCATCCTGGGGTTCTGGCAGGAAAAAGGCGCGGCCGATGCGGTGGAAAAATTGCTCGCGCTGGTGCAAATCAAGGTCGCCGTACTGCGGGACAATACCCTGGCGGAAATTGCGGCGGATGAATTGGTGCCCGGCGATATTGTCCTGCTGAAAGCCGGCGACATCATTCCGGCCGATTGCCAGTTGCTGGCGGCCGAACATCTTTTCATCGATGAAGCGATCCTGACCGGGGAAAGTTATCCGGTCGAGAAATCGCCGGAGCTCGTTGCCGCCGATGCGCCGCTCGGCCGGCGCAGCAATGCGTTGTGGATGGGAACGCATGTGCAAAGCGGCGAGGCGAAGGCCTTGGTTATCGCGACCGGCCGGAGTACCGAATTCGGCAAACTGTCCGGACGCCTCAAGCTCAAAGCGCCGGAAACGGAATTCGAACGCGGCGTCAGGCGCTTCGGCTATTTGCTGATGGAAGTGACATTGATGCTGGTGATCATGATTTTCGCGGTGAACGTTTATCTCCATAAACCGGTGATCGACTCCTTCCTGTTTGCGCTGGCGCTGGCCGTCGGGTTGACGCCGCAATTGCTGCCCGCGGTGATCAGCATCAATCTGGCGCACGGCGCCAAGCGCATGGCGGCCGAAAAAGTCATCGTCAAACAGTTGGCGTCGATCGAAAACTTCGGCAGCATGAACGTCTTGTGTTCCGATAAAACCGGCACTCTGACCGAAGGCAGGATTCAGGTGCACGGCATCCTGGACGTCGAAGGCAATCCCGGCGACAAAGTCTCGCGTTTCGCTTATTTCAACGCCTACTTCGAAACCGGCTTCAACAATGCGATCGACCAGGCGATCCGGGACTTTCGCAGTTTCAATGTCGAGAATTGCCGCAAATTGGCCGAAGTTCCTTATGATTTTTACCGGAAGCGCTTGAGCGTGCTGATTTCCGATGCCGGCGCGAACGTTCTGATTACCAAAGGCGCGCTGACCCATGTACTGGACGCTTGCTCCCACAGTGAAAACCCCGACGGTACCCTGACCGATATCGAAGCGGTGCGCGAGTCGATTCAACAACGCTACGAACTGTTCAGCGCTCAGGGACTTCGCACCTTGGGCATTGCCTATAAACCGCTGTCCGAAGTGCCGGAGCAAGTTAAAGACGAAGAACGGGGGATGCGTTTTTTGGGTTTTCTGACCCTTTTCGATCCCCCTAAAAGCCACTGCGCGCAAACGATCGGCCGGCTCAGGCAGCTCGGCGTCACACTCAAAATCATCACCGGCGATAACCGGCTGGTGGCCGAAACCGTCAGCCGGCAATTGGGACTGGACACCGCCGAAATGCTTACGGGGCGGGAAATCGAACAGATGAGCGGCAATGCGTTGATCCATCGGGTGGCCGGGATTAACGTCTTCGCCGAAGTCGAGCCCAACCAGAAAGAGCGGATTATCTTGGCCTTGAAACAGGCGGGTTTTGTGGTCGGTTACATGGGCGACGGCATTAACGATGTCTCGGCCCTGCATGCGGCCGATGTGGGCATTTCGGTCGACGGCGCGGCCGACGTCGCCAAGGAGACCGCGCAGATCGTACTGCTGGAAAAAGATCTGGACGTCCTGATCGAAGGCGTCAAAGAGGGGCGCATGACCTTTGCGAACACATTGAAATACGTCTTGATGGCCACCAGCGCCAATTTCGGCAATATGTTCAGCATGGCCGGCGCTTCGTTGTTCCTGTCTTTTCTGCCGTTATTGCCGAAGCAGATTCTGCTGACCAACCTGCTGACCGATATTCCGGAAATGACCATCGCCTCCGATAATGTGGATGCCGACATGGTGACCCAACCCCGGCGCTGGGATATTCGATTCATTCGCAAATTCATGTTCGTCTTCGGCCTCGTCAGCTCGCTATTCGACTATCTCACCTTCGGTTTGCTGTTATGGCTGGAAGTGCCCTCCACGCAATTCCGCACCGGCTGGTTTTTGGAATCGGTCGTGTCGGCCGCCTTGATCGTATTGGTCGTTCGCAGCCGCAAGCCGGTCTTCAAAAGCCGGCCCGGCAACGCTCTCTTAAGCGCGACTTTGGCGATCATCGTTTTGACGATCGCCTTGCCTTATCTGCCGTTCGCCTCATGGATCGGCTTTCAGCCGCTTCCGCCAACGATCCTGGCTTTGCTGGGGACTGTCGTGATTTTCTATATCGCGGCCGCCGAAGCCGCCAAGCGGATATTTTATCGCTTCGTCAAAATTTAAGGAGTCCCTTCATGATGCCGTTGCCCCGATCCCGCCTTACCTGGAAATTAGCAGCACTCCCGGTCTTTGTCGCGCTGGTTTTGCTGCTGGGACACGAACTCGAACTCTATCTGCCTGATGTGGAAGTCTGGATCCAGGGCTTCGGCGTGTTCGCGCCGTTGGGCTTTATCCTCCTGTTTACGGTGCTTACGCCGGTTTTTGTGTCGGTGGATGCGCTCTGTTTGGCGGCAGGGGTGTTATTTCCCCTTGCGACCGCCGAAACGGTGGTCATTATCGCCACTTATCTGTCGGCTTCCGCCATATTTTTTCTGGGGCGGGATTTTTTGCGGGCCAGGGTTGAGACGTTCCTTGCCGGACACCAGCGCTTTGCCGCCCTGGACAAGGCGATCAGCGGAAAGCGGGCCTTCCGGGTCATGTTTTTATTGCGCCTGACGCCGCTCCCTTTTGCCATGCTCGGTTACGCTTTATCGGTTACGGGGGTCAAGTTCCGGCCCTATTTAGGGGCGACGACCGGCATTTTGGTTTACAACGCCAGCCTCGTCTATTTCGGTTATGCGGCCAAGCATTTAACGGGCCTGGTTCAAAACCGGCCTGCGGCCGGCTTTGTTTCCTACGGTTTGCTGGTCTTGGGATTAGGGGTTTCGGTCGCGGTATTGATCTTTATTGCAAAAATGGCAGCCAATTTATTGAAGGAATTGAGCTTGGAAAATTCCGCGCATTGAAGCGGAAAAGGCGATAGGCCTCTCGCCCAGCGGCTTTTAAATCTTCGGAGAATCATGATGGCAACTCGACGCAATCCCGGGCTGATAACCAAAGTAATCATCATCGGTATCGTAATAGCGGTTCTCAGCTACCTGTTTCATCCCGAGGTGGGCCGGTTGAGCGTGACGATCGATGGCCAACCGGCCGCCGACCCGCTCGTCCGCATCGCCGCCATCCCGACCTTTCTGGCGATTGCAGGGCTCGCCGTTATCCTGACGATCATGCTGTTTCTAGGGATCGGAATGTTCATTTTTCTGGGCTCGCTATTGCTCGCTTTAGCGGCTTGCTTTATGTTGGCGCCCTATTTCTGGCCGGTACTGGCGATCGCTTTCCTGTTAATCGCGGTGATGTCGATCAGCCACGAAAGATGACGCGCTTTGAGGCCGGATTTTCTCTCCGCAAAAACGGCTCGCCGTCCCCCACCGCTACCCGATACCGACTTTCTACGTGTGCTTCCGCACAGACGCCTTCAAGCCGGCTGTCTTAATCTTCAGCTTGAGTAACCCGGCATGGTATTTTGCAACTGCCGATAAATCCTGAAACGGGATGACAGGGGCGAAAAACAATCCGCTTGGGCAAACGGTTCTGCCGGAAAACGATGCCCGCCAGCTTCTTGCGATGCACCGATCGCAGCGAAACCGAACCATTAGACAACAAGGATCCGTCATGAACAACGCCGAATACACGTTAGCGGCCCCGCGCCGCCCCCAGAAGATACGCAGCCGCCGCTGGCGGTTGCCACGCTTCAGCCGGATACGGACGGCTGCCCTGATCCTGGGAATCTCTCAGTTTTTGCTGCCCGGGTTAAACGCGGTGGAAGCGGCGAAAGCCGATAAATTGAACGGCCATGCCGTCGTTTTGGATAGCGGCAAGAAAATCATACCGTGGACGCCCAATCCGGCGCACGGCTATGGCGAGGTGATGGCCAGGGCCTGGGATTATTTCCTTAACCGCGTTCCCAACGATCCCGCTACCGGGAAGCCCGCCTACTTCAGCCAAAGTTATCTCAATCCCGATACCCAGCAGATGGCCAACTGGCCGCACAATCCGGCGGGACTCTACGCCATGCTGATAGAATCGGCGCTGAAATATTATGCGTATTCCGGCAATCTCGCGGTCATGCAAAAGGTCGAGGAATTGGCCGTTCACCAGTTGGATAACGGCATGACGCCCTCCGACTGGGTTTGGAGCAGTGTGCCCTATGCCAGCGGCGATGCCGGTTCTCTGACCTATCGGGGAGCCGCCTACGGGGACGAGTCGGGCCGCGGGGACGGAACCTTCTATCTCGAACCGGACAAAGTGGGCGAATTGGGTTACGGCTGGCTGCAGCTCTACCGGTTTAGCGGGAACGTCCGGTATCGGGATGCCGCCATCCACGCGGCCGATGTGCTGGCAAGCAAGGTACGGACCGGAGATTCCACCCAATCGCCCTGGCCGTTTCGCGTCCATGCCCAAACCGGGCAGATCCGGGAGAACTACTGCGCGCAGGTAGTCGGTGCGATCGCACTGTTCGATGAACTGATCCGGTTGACGCTGGGCAATACGGCCGATTACCGGACGGCGCGCCAAAGCGTGTGGAACTGGACGATGGCCTTTCCGATGCAAAACAATGTCTGGGCCAACTATTTCGAAGACATCCCGATTCAAACCGACCTCGGCAACATCAACCAGTTGAATCCGATGATGCTGGCCCGTTATCTGATGGAGCATCCGGAAAACGACGCGAACTGGGAAACCCATGTTCGCGGCCTGATTGACTGGGCCGAGAAAAACTTCGCCGACCCGCAATACGGCGCCAACATCATCCGGGAACAGGAGGAATTCCAGCATCCGATGGGCAGCCACACCTCCCGCTACGCCTCGATCAACGCCATGCTTTATGCGCGAACGGGCGATCAGGTTGCCAAGGAAAAAGCCTACCGGGCTTTCAACTGGGCGACTTATATGGCCAGGCCCGACGGTGTCGTGATCGATGGCCCGACCGTGAACAGCCAGTGGTTCACGGATGGATACGGCGATTATATCCGCCACTTTATGACCGGCTTGCAGGCGATTCCCGAATGGGCGCCCGCCGGCGAAACCCATATCACCGGCTCGTCGTCGATCGTCAAATCGGTGAGTTACAGCGCCGCCGGGGTGGACTACGTTACCGCGGACGCCGCATCGACCGAAGTGCTGCGGGTCGCCTTTGTGCCGTCCGGCGTGTCGGTTGACGGCCAACCGCTCGGCCAGCGAAAGGATTTGGCCGGGCCGGGCTGGACCTTTTCTCAGGCAACCGGCGTGATGCGTATCCGGCATGACAAGGGAACGTCCGTAAAAATTAACGCGAGTACCGGTTCCGGGAATAACGGCCTTTTGGGTAGCTGGAACGCCTACAGCCAGTCCAAACTGAAGGTCTGGCGGCTCGGCTCCAGGTCAGGCGCAAACGATTCGACCTTACAGTTCAACGACGATGGAGCCTTTACGCTAACCGAAACCGAACCCCTGCAAACCTATGTTTATACCGGCCATTGGGTGCTCGTCAACGGAAAGAAGCTGACCTTGGAGCTGGACCAGGCCGGCCAGTCGGAACTCATGCGCCTGTGGACGAACCGGCTGGAAGAAGTGGCGGCCGAAAAAAGCCTGTCCCTGGACGACGTCAACTTTTCGGGATTAACCTTTGCCTTGTCCCGGCCCCGCATTCCCAAGAATAAACGCGTGCCCAAAACGGTTATTCTCAAGGCCAGAGGCTGGATCAACGCTTCCGCGAATGGCCAGGAGATTAAGAGAAGGTTCGCATACAGAAACCGCATAACCTTTTTGCAGGGTTAGCCCGGCGCCAACCGGCCGAACCCTTCCCGCCGATAGCGGTAGAGAGCCTCGCTGGACGAAGCCCGGACCGTCCCCGCGAATCGCTTCGCAAAACAACGGCACAGAGCATAACGGAGGGCGATCCCGAGCTTCTCGTTCGACAAAATAGCTTGGCCGGCCTTGTAAGAAAATGGTTCCGCGCATCAACGAACTTGTCAAAACTGCCATCAGCCTGCATTTCTCCGATTACGCTTCGCTAATCGGAGCTACGGCCCTACGGCCCTTGCAAAAACAGGCCGGCCGCGTGCTCCGCTCCCAATGGCGGAACCGGTAAACCGGTTCCGCCATTTTAAATTCTTAATTGCTTCCCCTACAGGTTGTGTTATTATCCCGGTCAGTTAGAAAATCTAAACGGCCAGATAATTAGGAACTGTTATTGGGTTCCTTGTGCCATTGATCACTAATACGATGGAAGAGTTTTTATTTAAAAAAATTGAAGTCTGGATTGTCGTTCTCCTTGGAATTTTTGGTGTGGCGGGGACAGTTTTCTTTGGCGCCGCCGTACGCTATTATCACGAAGGAGGAAATTCCGGTCAATTTGGCGCATGGGCCGATACCATCGCAGCCATTCCGTCTACCGCCAAGACAATCGTTAAAGGCAAGCATGGCAAAGCCGCCATGGAAGCGCACGAACAGCGATTCGATGGTCACTCCGGGTTTGTGTTCAATTATCAAGCCGGAGAGCGTCCCGATTTAGGCTACCTCCTGCTCAATCGCTATGACTTTGATCTTGGCATGTCCGTGTCCGAATTGGTTGATTTGAACACTCAGGAAACCTTGCATCGATGGCATTTTGATGTGGACCCGCTCTGGAAACAATCAAAACGGGTCAATCATCTAGAAGTCGATCATGCGACAAAGCGGTTTCGCAACCAACACGCCTATTTATTGAACAACGGATCGATCCTAACAGGAGTACAAGGTCCTTTGCTTTCAGCCGATCTTTGTTCCAATCTCAGCCTAATAAATGACCAAGCTTCATATCACCATTCAATTGAAAGAGACGACAAGGGCAATTTCTGGATTCCCAAACATTTTGTACCCAAAACGGTAAAAATCGGCAGCAAGCAATTTTCCGATGATGGGATTGCATTGCTTACCCCTGATGGAAAGGTGCTTTCAGAAAAGTCCATCATCTCCATACTGGATCAGAACGGTTTGGGCTACCTGATTTACGGGATGGGCCGCTACAATGACGATCCAATCCATCTGAATGATATTCAACCGGTTCGGAAAGATGGCCTCTATTGGAAAACGGGCGACATCTTTCTGAGCATCCGCAATTTATCCATGATCTTATTGTACCGCCCCAGTGCCAATCAAGTGCTCTGGTACAAGCAGGGACCGTGGATCCATCAACACGATGTCAACATTTTGGATGATCACAGAATCAGCGTCTTTGACAATCATGCCAGATTTGAATTTGATAAATCCACTGAAAACCTGGTTGTCGATAGTTCAAACAATGTGTATATTTTCGATTTTCAGTCGGATTCCGTTACCTCCCCTTTCCAGAATGCGTTTACATCTCTGGATATCCGCACCCCCACGGAAGGTCGCGGAAAAATCATCAGTTCCGATGAGATCTTTGTCGAGGAAACGAACTATGGGCGATTGCTCCAGTTCAATAACCGGGGAGAGATTATCTGGCAATATATCAACCGCGCATCGAACGGCAAAGTCTACTACGTATCATGGTCTCGGTTAATCTCTAGAGCGCGTGGAGACCGGATACGAAACGCCATAAAAGAGAGCCAATGTTATGAAAACTAGCTATTTACCCTTTCTGATTTTTATCTTAATGTCAACGCCGGCATACGCCTACATTGGCCCTGGCATGGGGGCCGGTGTTATTGCAAGTGTCCTGGGTATCATTGCCTCGATCTTTCTCAGCATATTTGCCGTCATTTACTATCCCATCAAGCGGGCGTTAAAAAAGAGAAAGAATCGTTCGCCGGCACATGACGAACGGCATTAAAAAATTCAAAGAAAAAATATGAATGAATTAGCCATTATTGGCGCTACCTGTCTGAGTAGTGAAATGGTACTGTGGTTGCCTCTGCCCAAAACAGCTAGAACTTTGGTCGATACACTGCATAGATCAAAAAAGATACTCTTATCAAAACATATTTCCGATGATTGGAAAGAAAAAATTCTACCGGTCTATGCGTTTCGGATCTTTAAGCAAAGTGTATTCCTGCCGATATTAATCGCTCTGATCATGGCGCCCATTCTGCTTATTTCTTGGGCGCTTTCACCCTCCTTCATCAGGACGATCGTCGATCTCACAAAGCCGTTCACGTTATCGATAATGGTTGCCACATCGGTTGTATACCTCATGATTCGAATGAAATTTTCTAGATGACCGGTTATTCGATTTCTGATCAGATCCTTCATCGCTTTATTCTCGGTTCATCATTTATAAACGAGTTTCTATTTGATTTGGAATGCTCGATTTTCGAAGAAAAAAAAGCATCTGAATTGACTCATAGGCCGGTCTTCATCACAGGGCTTGCCCGCGCTGGGACAACTATTTTGATGAGATCGTTGTACGAGTCCGGTCAATTTGCATCTTTGACCTACGACGACATGCCCTTTGTCATGGCACCCAATCTTTGGCGACGAATGACGTCAAAAAATAAGAAGGTTCGCATCAAAAGTGAGCGCGCTCATGGCGACGGGATCGAAGTTGACTTTGATTCACCGGAAGCGCTCGAGGAAGTTTTCTGGCGTACCTTTCATGGAAAGGAATATATTCAGCGCACAAGTCTAAGACCTCACGAGATTTCTTTGGAGACCCATCGCGCGTTCGAAAGTTATCAGGATCTTGTGTGTAAGAAGTACGGCAAAGCGCGCTATCTCGCAAAAAACAACAATCATATTCTCAGAATAAAAAGCCTGGCACGCTACTGTAACCACGCAGCCATTTTGATTCTTTTCCGCGATCCCCATGACCAGGCCAGTAGTCTTCTGAATCAACACAATAAGTTCCTCACGAGTCCGCCATTTACTCGGACTTATATGGAGTTACTTGCTCATCATGAGTTCGGCGCTACCCACAGGCCTTTTATTTTTAAAAAAAATCAACCCATCGAAGGCGATCCAAAAACCCTCGACTACTGGCTAGACCGTTGGTGCCAATATTATCAGTACCTGCTCGAATTTCTTGCCGAGCACAACCCGCAGAATGTGATGTTGGTGTCGTATCAGCGCCTGTGCCGGGAGCCGGAATATTGGAAAGCCATCTGTAAATTTGTCGACATTCCTAATATCCCTGCAAATTTTTCGGCGCCGCCTTCCGAGCATTTACCATCATCAATTGAACGGATCGAGCACGCGAATGCGCTATATAACGCGCTCGAACAAGCGGCTGCGGCCAAGATCGCCGATCCTAAACAACATCCCAAGACCGAAAATATAACGGGCTGTTGAAAAACGGTAGAATATTTATGTTTCCCGCACCCACTGCCCGCTATAAAAGGACTGTATGGCGGTGCGTAGCTTCGGCATCGGGGGCCACGATTCCAGCTCCCAATCTTCGGCGGGTAGGCGTAGCCTTGATTGCGTAGGCGTAAAATGTCAATACCCTACTTACGCGCATCTGGAATCACTTAAAGCCATGCTTCGAGAATATAAAGCTTAAGAAAGCCTATAACCCTCCCCGGCAACCCTTGCTGCGATTTTGACTTCGAGTCGCTCTGCGCATATTCCGTGCAAACCCATATCGATAGCTCGTAGAATGCGCTGACCATCGGGAAGCGCATCGTTCGCGAGAGAGGCGCTTTCTTGCGTTGACATAGGGTGCGCGATCACGAACGACGCGCTTCACTTCATTCAGCACATCCTTGTAGCTCTTGTAGGGCGGATTCGCCGCTAGGCAATCCGCCTCGCTTTGAAGCTTGGTTTTTCTATTCACCGACTTTACTCGGCTAGAGTTTTAATATTTATTTTTCCGGATGAATCACTTTATTCTTGAGATTTAAGAAGGTACTTTTGACCTTATCCCAAGCAGCCGCGGATTTTTTTGAATGAATTACGTCCTTTATATCGTCAATAGCGGTATAAAGCAGCTTGTAATCCTCTTTTTCACCATAGCCCAATGTTTCGGCCAATAACAATTGACTTTTGGCATCATTGGTCAATTTTTGAATGGCTTCTCGGCTGGCTTGCTGCGATAGATCCTCTTTATGCTCCAACTCAGACGCTTCCGTTAACATCGATTCCGCCCGCAACAGCGGCAAAGGAATCATTTCAGTAATGTCGACCAGCGTATTTAGGGTTTCGTATAACGCCGTTTTAGCTTCATCCATTTTGCCTTTGTCGATGAGGGCAATGATGTCTTTAATGGCGGCAGGGAATGTGCCTAAAGGAATGCTTGTGGTGGTAATTCGCACTTCACTGACCAACTGGTCCAGAATTTTACGGGCATCTTGGACTTTGTGTTTCGCCAGAAGGGTATCGGTTTGGTTAAGCAGGGTCTGCACATCCTTGACGTCGGCGGACTTGCCGTTCAGTTCGAAATCGTTGACATCGGCTTCGACATTGGCCGGAATGAGTTCAAGATCTGGGTATTTAGCCAAAACAATATCCAGCTTACCCGAAACCTCCTGCAATAATGCCTTTGTCTTTTTCGAATCCTGTTTTTGCAAGGCTATCAATGCATTTTGAGTACCGGCGATAGCTTCCAATGCTTCATGCTCGACTTGTACCTGTCTTTCGCCCAGAAATTTTTGCTTCAAAGACTGGGACTCTTTATCTCCCAACTTCGCCGAAGGGCCAACTGTAGCGGTAGGGGGAGCCGCCGAAATCGACTGCATTGTTCCAACAGACGCGGCTAATACGATGGCTATCGCTAGGCCGGATTTTTTCAATTGATAACTTTTCATGCTTTACCTCGTATGTGAAAGAACCGTCATGAGCCGTGCAAAATTCACTCATGCAGGGATTGTCCATGATTGGATAAAAAGATTCTTATTACTTCGCAAAGGAAAAAGCAAACTGTGTGCCATCATATAAAGTAGTAATTCCGAAGGGGCTGACCCGATTAGTCCAGATATTTAAAAACCCTTGAAGGACTTAGACTTATTTTCATTTCCCTTGAATGTACATGCCATCAATTTGATTTAAACGGGAGGGTGCGTCCGCTCAAAAAAGATGTTTTTAATGGTTTAAATAA
The DNA here is from genome assembly GCF_000733855.1 of Methylomicrobium agile. Taxonomy (NCBI): domain Bacteria; kingdom Pseudomonadati; phylum Pseudomonadota; class Gammaproteobacteria; order Methylococcales; family Methylococcaceae; genus Methylomicrobium; species Methylomicrobium agile. Next base: position 1,666,786 of record NZ_JPOJ01000001.1, on the reverse strand, counting down.
ACGCATGATTTTGGTTGAATACCACCGATAGGAGAGAGACGATCGAACGATTGCCTGCAATCCGCTTACTACAAGGGTTTCAGAATTTTAATTCTGAGCCTGTTAAATACAATTACCGTTCCATCGCTATCCCATCCTTGATTCGTATAAGCCGATTAATATCGGCAAGAACCTTTCTGAAAAAATTGTCCCTGTAAGCCCCGCAACGGCTACAAAAAATAGAGAAGTAACTAATTTTCTAATCAAAGAACCATTTCTGGTTTGAAGAACAAATGAAAAACTAAAAGCAATGCTTGCAAACGAAGCCAATATCGAAGCCTTACTTGCGAGTGCTGCCGAAATGCTTCCGTGCGACGCAAGATTGGCTGAAGCGGCCACGGCACTGGCGCTCGACATTAACCCGCCAATAATGCTAACGGTATAAAATCCGGTTTCTCCGAAAATACTTTGGGATATTGTTCCAAATATGTGAATGACTAGAAATATAAAACCATATTTCAAGGCAGTCCATAAAGAAAACGGTAAACCCAGTTTTAATTGTATGGGTTCGTTTTCGACGATAGCTCTACCACTACGCTGGCTGATTAAAACCAAAACGGCGCTTGTAAAAAACATCAATACAAACGCCAGCCAATTATTTAATAAAACATTTGGCGCCAGGATAAGCAAGAGCATCGCATTACGCGCTAACATCGCCGTTGTTGCCAATAATATGCTTCTATAAGCATAGTCGACCAACTTATCGTTATCTTTAAGGCGACGGGTAAGTTCAATGACAGTAAAATTACTATTTACCAATCCTCCTAAAAAACCCGAAATTTCCGTGCCTCGCGCGCCATAAATCTTTAAAAGAACATAGTTGGCAAATCCTATGCCTGAAATTAATATGACTGTCACCCATGTCGCTCTTGGATCGATCAATTTCCAGGGACCAATTGAACCGGATGGTAGTGCCGGATAAATAACAATGGCCAGAATCGCCAAAAGTAGTGCAGAACGTAGTTCGCTTTCCGTTAATCCGACCGAAAAACCGCTTAGAGGTTCTTTCAAGGCCAAAAGTGCGGTGACTATAACCATAACCGCCGCGGGAGAAATGGTATGTCCTTGTCCGCATAGAATGCCAGCGAAACAGGTGATTAACATGGCGGCGGAGGTTGTTAACTCGATAGTTTTTTTAGTATGCAATAATTGAATATTTAGGGTATACGTCAATAGCCCGACCAGGAAAAGGCTCAGTAAGGCAAAATTTTCCCCCATTGCGCCTCCTATTCCGCCGAGTAATCCAATAAATCCGAATGTTCTAAGACCGGCTTCTTTGTCGCGTCTTTCTCGCTCGAGCCCGATTAACAAACCTAATATCAGACTCAGCGACAAACGAATTAAAGTTTCGCCGTAAGGCCAAATAATCGTAGGCAACAAAATGGATTGATTCTGCATGTTATTTTAAAAATTTAATGATTAATAGATTCTATATTCAACACTTAAGAAAAAGCTCACTTATCCCAAATACACGATAATATCCAATCCGTTGGATTGTTAGTCTTCAACCTCTGAGTTAGTCGACTTCCGAGCGAAAAAAGAGAGTTGTCAAATACGGTGCAAAAGTTAACAATAATGACGAGATAGCCTAATCCTTGAACAGGTCTTTTAAAATCGATATAGCCCGCCTTCGATAAATTATGCGTATCCTGCTCGCCGAAGACGATCCGTCGTTAGGCGCCACCCTGCAATCCTGGCTGCAACTCGACGGCTATGCGGTCGATTGGGTTAAACGCGGCGACCATGCCGAAACGGCGTTGCGCGCCCAGCCTTACCAATGCCTGCTACTCGACCGTGGTTTGCCGGGATTGAGCGGAGACCGTTTGCTCTCCGGCCTGCGGGCTCATGGCAACGACATGCCGGTATTGCTGATTACCGCCCGCGACGCCTTGTCGGACCGCATTGCGGGCCTTGATCTCGGCGCCGACGATTATCTGGTGAAACCTTTCGACTTGGAAGAATTATCGGCGCGCCTCCGCGCCGCTATCCGGCGCGGCTCCGGGCAGGCCGCCGGCGTGCTGCGTCACGGCGGCATCGTGCTTGACCCGGCAGGCAAACAGATTACCCAAAACGGGGCGGCCGTCGTGTTGACGGCACGAGAATTCGCCATCCTCCATGCCTTAATGCTGCACGGCGGCCGGCCGGTCAGTCGCGATCGGCTCGAAGACGCCCTGTACGGCTGGGGCGAGGAAGTGGAAAGCAATACGGTCGAGGTACACATTTACCACCTGCGCAAAAAGCTGGGGCGCCGCCTGATCCGCACCCTGCGCGGCCTGGGTTATGTGCTGGAAGCGCCGTGACCGGTTGGCTTTCGCAATGGCTGCGCGGCAAGACCGGCGGCGTTTATTCGCTGCGTAGGCGATTGTTGGTTTCGGTGCTGGGGGCCAGCGCGCTGTTATGGTCGATCAGTTTGGCGATCATGGTCAATATTGCCTGGGACGAAACCAACGATGTGTTCGACGACGGTCTGGAAGACGCCGCGCAATTGATTCGCGCGGCGGGAGCCGATTTGTCCGGGCCGGCCGTGGCGAATACCGACCCGATAGACCGCGATCGCCGCCATGCCGGCATTTATTACCAACTCGTCGCCAATAACCGCGTATTGCGCCGCACCGGGCCGACCCCCGATGAACCGTTCGTGACCGATTTCGATCGGCACAAAGGGTTTCGAACCGCATGGGTCGGCATGGCGCCGTGGCGGGTATTCGTCTTGCGCGACGAAGAGGGCGGCCTCGAAGTCCAGGTCGGCCAGCCGCTGGAAGCACGCACCGAAATTCTCGAAGAATTGGCGGACGATCTGATCTGGCCGGCCATGACGTTACTGGCATTACTCGGCGCGGTTATCTGGCTGGCGATCAGCCGGTTGATCGGACCGATCGAACAAACGGCGTTGACCATCGCCGGCAAGACGCCGGAAGACTTGACGCCGGTGGCGGTTGTCGAACAACCGGTGGAATTGCAACCGATCGTCAATGCGCTCAATACCGTGTTGGGCCGTTTGGACCATGCGCTGCAAGCCGAACGCCGCTTCACCGCGGACGCCGCCCACGAATTGCGCACGCCGCTGTCCGCGCTGCGGATGAAGATCCAGTTGCTGGAACGGCAGCATCCCGAGCATCGGCCGTCGTTACGCCAGCTCTACCAGGACACCGACCGCTGCACCGCGCTGATCGAAAATCTGCTGGCGCTGGCCCGTTTCGATGCCGCCCAGGCGTCGGCATTGCCGCGCGAACCTGTGGCGTTGCCGGATTTGCTCGACGAACTGCGCTGCTATCATTTGCCCCAAGCCGAAACCGGACAGATCGGGTTGGCCGTGGAGTGCCGCGTGGCGGCATTAGTCGGCAACACGGATCTGTTGCGTATCGCGCTGCGCAATTTGCTCGACAACGCGCTGCGTTACTGCCCGCCGGGGTGCCGGGTGCGCATCGAAGCGCAGTATATTGCCGGCGGGATACGTCTGGCGGTGCGCGACGACGGTCCGGGAGTCGAAGCATCCCAGCGCAGTCGGCTGGCCGGGCGTTTTTTTCGGGTGCTCGGCAGCGACCGGAGCGGTAGCGGCCTAGGGCTGTCCATCGTCGAGCGCATTGCCGCGCTGCACGGCGCCACGCTGCATTTCGAGACCGGCCTCGATCAACGCGGCTTGAGCGCAGTGCTGGACTTTCCCATCGCCGGGCAGGAAAAAAACGCCGTTTAGCTTCATATTCGCTTCATCGCCGCATGGTCAAATGGTTGCCACGATCCCGGTGCATACCCACGTTTGTACGGGACGTGCCTTTCATTTATCGATTATTTGGAGAAGCAGCCATGAAACGCTTATCGACCTTAACGACCTTGATTATTCTCGCTTTCGTTGCCAATGCCGCGCTGGCGGAATACGCCGGCCCAAGCAATGTGCCGGCCATGACCGTCAAGCAATTGCTGGATACCGGCACGGACGACCAATACGCGACCTTACGCGGCCGGCTAGTGTCGCACGACGGCGGCAAACATTACACCTTTGCCGATGACAGCGGTAAATTGCGCGTGGAAATCGAACCGCAACTGCTGCCGGCCGGCCAAACCCTTGACGCCAAGACCCGAGTGGAAATCAGCGGCGAGTTCGACAAAGACTTCGGCGAGGCGGAAGAATTGGAGGTCAAACAACTCAAAGTGTTGCCTTGATTTATCCAGGGAACGGCTGGCTTCGCTCCGTTCCCTTTTATGAATTTTGCAAAACAATACGGATGCCAACGATGTCCGGAATCGTTAGCAAAGCGCTAAACAATCTTCATTTCCACAAATTGCCCGCCAGATCGGCTGGGTTCGTCCTGCTGGCGGGCAGCCTGTGGGGGGCAACGGCACAAGCCGATTCCGTGGAAAACATGGCGGGCAGTTGGAGTTCGCTCACTCTTTCCGGAAAGCTCGGCGATTTCTCTCCCGGGCTTCGGGGATTCCGCTGGACCCTTATCGATCAGACGCGCCTGCGGGACGACAGTCCCTCTGCCTGGCGCCTCAACGAAGACCAGTTCTATGCGCAGATGGGCTTTTCCGTCAATTCCTACGCCAGCGTCTGGCTGGGCTATGTCCATGATTGGCATCATTCTCTCGGCAAGACCGACTACCACGAAAGCCGGCCCTACCAGGACCTGCTGTTCGACTTTCCGGTCGCGCGCTTCAAGGCCAAGCTCCGCACCCGTCTGGAAGAGCGGGTCAACCAGTCTACGGGCAACGTGGGTATCCGTCTGCGACAAATGGCCACGCTCCGGCTTCCCCTGGCATTCATCGATCCGAAACTGTCGCTGTACTTGGGCGACGAGGTGCTCTGCCATCTGAACGCCAATAGTTTCGGGGCGACGGGTTTCAGCGAAAACCGCGCGATGGTGGGATTCAGTTTCCAACTCAACCGGCAGCTCGGCGTGGACCTGGGGTATGTGGGGCAAACCATTCAGGAAACCGGCGGTGACGTAGTTCTCACGCATAACGTGAATGCCAACCTAAGTTATCGATTCTAATATCATACGGTTTAAATATATCAAATGACCACAGCAACCCGCTTGTCATGAAAGACTACCGATTTTCGGACCTATCTTGTGCTTTGACCGTCACGATTGTTTTGGCTTCTGGATGCGCTAGAGCATTTTCAGATTGACTAAACAACCACCTGCTAAAGCAGGTGGGTTCGAGTAACGGACTGAAAGTCCGGATACGCGTCGACTCAACGACGCGTCTTAATCCGGCTCCATCTTAAAATTATCGTTCGGGTTGGGTTCAAAATGATGCTCCAAATAATCTTTGATCATCTCTTCCTTCATCTGCCCTACTGTGGCGCAGAAATACCCTCGCGCCCAAAAGTGTTGCCCCCAATAACGCTTCTTCAAATGCGGAAACTCTTCAAAGAGATAACTCAATGTCCGACCCTTGATTCGCCTCATTATTTCGCTCGGTGCCATAGACGTGTAGGTCGGGCACGCGTTTTTTGTGCCCGACATTTCCCATGCTTTGAAAGGTAACAGGGTTTCAGACCCGCGCAACATTCCGAAGCAGGATCCTCGGGCAACGATAAAGCGGTTGCCCGACCTACACGGCTTGTTGCATTGTTAAAACGGCAGAGACGGGATTGCAATCCCGTCCCGCTTGGGGCACCTCTCTCGTGAACGATCACGAACGATGCATTTCACTTCGTTCAGCACATCCTATGGCCCTCTTGTAGGGCGGGGATTCGCCGCCAGGCAATCCGCCATTGCTTTGAAGTCTGTTGGCGTTTTGCTATCGCGAAAACGCCCTACAACTTTGCTCTTACGCTTGACGTGGATAACAGCCTGTAGGATGGGTAGAGGCGTGGCCGAAACCCATCAACCCCACGCCCATACTCGGCCGCAAGCCAAAAAGGAGACATACATTTATTTTCAGCTCATAACCCAATTATCGCGACTCCGGTTGTAATGGGTTTCACTTCATGCTACCCATCCTACCGTGCTAAATTGCCGTTTTAGCGCGTTTCAATAGATCGATGATTTCTTTCAGTCGAGAGATTTCTTCTTTTAACCAATCGATTTCTTTGCTCTGGTGATCGATAATCAGATGCGCCTTTTCGAGTTCCTGAACGCATTGAGCTTCAGTCAAAAGAATGGTGTGCGCTAAATTGCTATGCGTACAATTTTCCGCAAAATTAAAGACCGTTTTATCGTTGGTATCGATCAGTTCTTGCGTATCCACGCCAATCGCGTGAGCGATTTTTTCCAGTTTATCTAACTTGATAGCTGTTTCTCCCCGCTCGATTTTTGCATAAGTATTGACTGCACAGCCGAGCTTCTCCGCAAGCGCTTCTTGCGTCCAGCCTTTCCATTGCCGCATCACTCTCAGCTTTTCGTGAATTTGCATCAAATACCCCTAAATTGAGTTGTCATCACTCTTTTTCGATCTGTAATCAGCATCGGCCCTTAAATTAAAATGAAGTCATTGGCGCGTGATGCTGATCGTTACTAGCGGTGTTTTGGGAATCGCTTGTACCGGCCGGATTTGTTTGAGCGATATGCGCTAACGGCAACTTCCGTACGGCAAAGCCAATTGAATATCGGCCAATTATAAAATCTGACAAGTTTTTGTCAAAACTAAAACCCGCATGGAATTCATCGATTAAACCGATTAGTGCCAGCGGAACCGGGTAGGTCGGGTAACAGCTTCATCGTTACCCGGTGTTTAGGAGGCAATCTTGCTCTGCTATTGCAACAATCCGAAACCGGCTACCCAATTAAAACCTGAAAATGTCGGGCTACAGGGCTGGGGCATGCGCGAATTGATCGTCATACGAATTACAAAACGATTTAACGGTGAATGCCCAACTCCGCTAGATCTATGCAATGGGCAACAATGGAGTAACGATGTCAAAAAAGATGAATTTGCTTTACTTGAGTATAGGAGTTTTGCTTACAGGATGCACTTCTCAACTCCTCTCGAATGAGCGTATTGCTTCTGAAACCGCAGGAATCATCGGCGTTTCTCCGCAAGAGGTAACAGTCGAGAATAGACGGACAGAAATGACGAATACCTATTACATTGCCAAGACCAAAGATGGCAGCAGAGAATTAAGTTGTGTCATTAACGGTGGAAACATTGTCACCTTTGGTTTAGTCAATGCGCCAAGATGTGCGAAAAAGGGAGAGCCGATTAACGCATCTATATTCCATTACTAATGGAATAACCCGGTAAGGTGGATTCGCCGATAGGCAATCCACCAGGCTTTGAAGCCTGTTGGTGTTTTGCTATCGCGAAAACGGGCTACGGGCTACGAGCTAGAAAGCGTTAGGTATGCAACTAACAATGATTAAGGCAGGCAGAAAACTACTTGTCGCAATGCTGAATATTCTCAAGTTAATCTGCACATTATCGAGTATTCGATTAATTAAAGTGCGGACATACCAATTTTGTAAATAAACGACAATGAGTAGGAGACAACGTGATTTTTAAGAATAAAATTCAGCAGATGGCATTATCATTTTTTCTGAGTATCGGCGTTGCCGCAACTCCCATCTCGCCACTATCCGCAGATGTAACCATCAATAAGTTTCGTGGAGCCTGGAATGACACGACCAAATATAAGCCAGGCAATATTGTGACATTTAACGGCGCAGTCTATTTGGCTTTGGTTAAAAATTTGAATATTGAGCCGGACACCGACTCCAGCCAATGGTTTACCCTAGCACCGAACCATGATGCCGCTAATACCAGCGTGAATACTTTATCTAGCCAAGTGAATAAGCTAAGTGACGACGTAGCTTATTTACAAGGGCATCCTGCGCCAACACCCATCGCGTTAACGTATCAAAACCAATTTATTAATGCTCAGGTCACTGCCGTATCGTTGATTCGTGGTAAGTATAATGGTACTTACACTGATGACGTGACGACAAGCTTTACAATTACAAACAAAACATCATTAGATATTTATGTATTAGCAAAAAGTAGTTCTTTTTATATAACTACCAACCAGGGTGGAGCTTGCGAACAAAGGAGTCCCAGTGGACTAGATGCTTCACCTGGTAATAATAGTACAGGGCGATTAGATAGTAAAAACTTTGCGAAACTCGCTCCTGGATCAAGCTTATCACTAACTCTTAAGTGTACTGTTGATTACCCGCCATCTAGTGATACGCTTCCAACATCTGTTAATTTTGGCGGCGTTTTCTATTATTTTGATGAGGCGAATCCCAATGCTTCGTTCTCCGTTGCCTTTACCGGCGTAGCACCTAATTGATCGTACACGCCAAGTAAGCCCGGTAGCCCGGTAGGTCGGGCAACAGCTTCATCGTTGCCCGACATTTGGGCTACGGATATTTTCTACAATCGAAGATAGCGTAAACATAGGAAAAAGCGAGGTCAGGGTTGGCCGAGGCCAACGCGCTATCCCTCACCCCTAAAGGACGGTGTTTCTCGCGTACAAATTGATGAAAATTTTGTTGGTATCCACAGCATTTAATGGTTTAACTCAAAAATTTTTTAATGAATTGAGAGATAATAATCATGATGTTTCTGTTGAATTGCATCACGATGACGATCAACATCTGATCGATGGTGTTGAAAGATTTGACCCAGATATCATTGTGTGCCCATTCTTGACTAAAAAAATTCCAGCCGAGATTTATAATAAAAGGCTTTGCATTATCGTGCATCCAGGTATTCGCGGTGACCGTTCGGCCTCTTCATTGGATCACATGATCATGCGAAACGATGCCGAATGGGGCGTCACCTTGTTGCAAGCTGACGATGAAATGGATGCGGGAGATATTTGGACATCGCATAATTTTCAAACCCGCTGGACAACAAAAAGCTCAATCTACAATCGCGAAATTTCGGATGCTGCCCTGAAAAGTTTGAAAACACTGTTGATGTGCGTTAGTTCAACGCATTTCAAACCAGTACCCTTGGATTACAGCGATCCTTCCATAAAAGGATCTTTTCAGCCATTTCTCAAGCAAGCGGATCGAAAAATCGATTGGAAAAAGGATACTGCTGAATTGATTTGCAGAAAAATTCGTGCCGCTGATGGCACTCCAGGCGTGCTGGATATTGTTAACGGAAAAGAATATTTTCTGTTTAATGCCTATGTCGCTAAAGATTTCTCCGGAAAACCAGGGGTTTTGATCGCTCAAGCTAATAAGGCGGTTTGTATCGGGACAGTTGATGGTGGGGTATGGATTGGCCACTTGAAACCAAAAACAGCCGATAATACAGGCATTAAACTTCCAGCAATGCTTCATTTAAAAGCTCAATTGCCAAAAGTTGATATTGATTACCAAAAAGAAGGGCGACAGTTGCCTGTGCAAGAAGTTTGGCATGTTATTGAAAACAATATCGCCTATTTGCATTTTGAATTTCATAATGGAGCAATGAGCACAGAGCAATGTAATTTGATGCTCGATGTCTATCGGTATTTAAAATCGCTCAATGTTAAGGCAATTGTTTTAATGGGTGGTGAAGATTGTTTTTCTAATGGCATTCATCTAAATACAATCGAACATGCGGGCGCTTTTAGCTTAACTGAAAACGAAAAGCACAAAAAGCAAGCTGATGAATCTTGGGCCAATATTCTAGCGATCAATAAGATTGTAAATGAAATAGTTAATACCACAGACAAAATGGTGTTTAGTGTTTTTTCAGGTAGTGCCGGTGCTGGTGGCTTTTATCTTGGTCGAGCTGCCGATATTTGCTATGCGAGAAAGAATATAGCGATAAATCCGCATTATAGAAATATGGGCGGCCTATATGGTTCGGAAGCACATACATATATGCTTAAAAAGTATGTAAAAAATCAGGATGAAGCCCGAAAATTGGTTACCAAATGTTTGCCAATTAGCCCTGTAAAGGCACATGCATTAGGTTTGATAAACTATGTGTTGGATATGGATCACAGTGATTTTTATAATGAAATCCGCAGCCAAATCAACAAAACTGTGCATGATGAGGTTGTGTTTTCTGGGTTTATTTCCCAAAAGAATTTCGATAGGAAAAAGGAAGATCGCGAGAAACCTTTATCGAGTTATTTCGAGGAAGAGCTGAAGGAAATGCGTATTAATTTTTATGGGAAGGATCGTAGTTATCATTATGCCCGTGAACGATTTGTTTTTAAAGTAACTAAAGTAACTTGCGGAAAAACGCCAAGTAATATTGCTTTTCACAGAAAAAATGAAGAGGTCATGGCAGCCGGGTAGATCGGGCAACAGCTTCATCGTTGCCCAACGTTTAGGAGGCAATCTTGCTCTGTTATTGCAACAATCTGAAACCGCCACCCAATTGAAACCCTGCAAATGTCGGGCACAAAAAGCGTGCCCGACCTACAGGGCTTTATACACGGGTTAAAATAAGTCCTCCAGGGATTGCAGCAGCGCCGGTAAAATTTCTCCGGCACGGCCTTGGAAGTTGTAATGGACTTGACTATCTAGCGGCGTAGACGTAGCATTGATTTGTATGATCTTTGCTCCATGCAGCTTCGCTCTTTCCGGTAGTTGAGAGGCAGGCCGCACTAACCCGGAAGTCCCGATAGAAAAAAATACATCGCAAGCCATCGCCGCTTGCTCGGCAATCTCCCATGCCGATGACGGCAATGTTTCGCCAAACCAAACCACCCCCGGACGTATAGCGCCCTGGCATTCGCTGCATCTGGGCGGCTCTAAGCGTCTCCCTCCCGCCGGTTCCTCGGGAAGACCGGAAGGAAATGCATAAGAAGAGCCACAATCGAAGCAGCGGGGATGATGCAGGCTGCCGTGCAAATGTGTAACGCCGCAACTGCCGGCGCGTTCATGCAGATCATCGACGTTTTGAGTAACGACGGTCAGACGCTCGACAAAGCTCGCCAACTCGGCGATCGCATAATGCGCGTCATTAGGGGCAGCTTCTAACACTTGCATTCGCCGCCATTCATACCAGCCCCAAACCAAAGCTTGATCCGCTATAAACCCCGTGGGACTGGCTAAGGCATGTGGATCATAATGTTCCCATAGTCCGGTTTGTGCATCTCGAAAAGTCGGTATCCCGCTTTCTGCCGAGATACCTGCGCCGGTAAATACGACGATATGTTCGGCTCTGAGCAAGCCCATTAAAAAATCATTGGAAAACATTACTTACGCTCGAATTTTCATGAGGACGACCTAAGACTTGCAGGCTACGATGTTCGGAATTTTATCCAGCCCGCGCAGCATGTCATTCTTGCACACCTACCGAATCAGCACAGCCGGGTAGGTCGGGTAACAGCTTCATCGTTGCCCGACGTTTAGGAGGCAATTTTGCTCTGCTATTGCAACAATATCTGAAACCGCTACCCAATTGAAACCCTGCAAATGTCGGGCACAAAAAGCGTGCCCGACCTACAGGGCTGATGGCGGTATCTGAGAGCGGCATGACGGTACAAGCTCCGGCAAAGTGCGATATACCGCCATTTATACCGTCCAGTGTGACGGTATGTCAATGAACTTAGTTGGGTCTTTTTTGGACAATAAAAAACCCGCTAAGCCAGTAAACTTGCGGGTTTTTTGAATCTCGTTAAATGCTCAGTTGGCGGAGAGAGAGGGATTCGAACCCTCGATACGTTGCCGTATACACACTTTCCAGGCGTGCGCCTTCGACCGCTCGGCCATCTCTCCGAATTTTGAGCCCATCAGTATGGGAACCGCCAATGATACCGGTTTTTCGCTTTTTTGGCAATGTCTTGCTCAGCCATTTTCACCGGCCAGCGCTTCCAATTCGTCCCAGCGCTGGTAGGCTTGCTCCAGCGCGGCGATGGTCTGGTTCAGTGCGTCCATCGTTTTCGCGATCGTCGCCTGGTCGTTCTTATAGAACTCGAACGAATTGATCAGGCCGTTCAGTTCGGCCTGGCGCGTTTCGAGCCGTTCGATTTGTTCGGGCAGTTGGTTCAGTTCCTGCTGCTCCTTGTAGCTGAGCTTTTTCTTTTTGGCCGGCTGCGGCTGCTCGGCTTTTTCCTTTTCCGGCGCTTTCTTGGCCGGCTGCGCTTTCTGTCCGGGTTCGGGGCGCTGCCGGAACCAGTCGCTGTAGCCGCCGACGTATTCCTCGATGTTGCCGGTGCCGTCCAGCACGAAGACGCCGGTGACCACGTTGTCCAGAAAGGCGCGGTCGTGGCTGACCAGCAGCAGCGTGCCATCGTAATTGACCAGTTTTTCTTCAAGCAATTCGAGCGTTTCGAGGTCGAGGTCGTTGGTCGGTTCGTCCATCACCAAGAGGTTGGCCGGTTTGGTGAACAGCCGGGCCAGCAGCAGGCGGTTCTTTTCGCCGCCGGACAGGCTTTTGACCGGCGAACGGGCCCGTGCCGGCGAAAACAGGAAGTCGGCCAGATACGACATCACATGCTTCTTGCCGCCGGGCAGGTCGACGAAATCGTTGCCGTGCGCGATCGTGTCCGCGACGGTCATTTCGGGATCGAGCTGGTCGCGGAGCTGGTCGAAATAGGCGATTTCGAGCCGGGTGCCCTGTTCGACCGTGCCGCTGTCCGGTTCGATCTGTTTCAGCAGCAATTTCAGCAGCGTCGATTTGCCGGCGCCGTTCGCACCGATCAGGCCGATCTTGTCGCCGCGCTGGATCAGCGTCGAAAAATGGCTGACGATGGGCCGGTCGCCGTAGGCGAAGCGGATGTCGTTCACTTCGATCACTTTTCTGCCGGAGGCTTCGCCGCGCTCCAGGATCATGCTGGTCGTGCCCTGCCGCTCGCGGCGCTGAGCGCGTTCGCGGCGCAGTTGCTCCAGGGCGCGCACGCGGCCTTCGTTGCGGGTGCGCCGGGCCTTGATGCCCTGGCGTATCCAGACTTCTTCTTCGGCCAGTTTTCGGTCGAATTCGGCGTTCTGGTTCGCCTCGTCTTCGAGCGCGGCGGCTTTCCGGCGCAGGTAGTCGTCGTAACTGCCCTGCCAGGACACCAGTTTGCCGCGGTCCAGATCGACGATCCGGGTCGCGAGTTTTTGCAGGAAGGCCCGGTCGTGCGTGACGAACAAGACCGCACCCTGGAACATCAGCAGTTGCTCTTCGAGCCAGGCGATGCTTTCGAAGTCGAGGTGGTTGGTCGGCTCGTCGAGCAGCAGCACTTCCGGCTCGATCACCAGCGCGCGGGCCAGTGCGACGCGGCGTTTCCAGCCGCCGGACAGTTCGCTGATCCTCAGGTCGCCGGGCAAGGCCAGCCTGCTCAGCGTGGTATCGACGCGGTTGCCGAAGTGCCAACCGTTATGCGCTTCGAGCTTGTGCTGCAGTTCGCCGAGTTCGCGCAATGCCTGCTCGTCGTGCGCGGACTGCGACAGATGATGGTAGCGGGTCAGCCACTCGCCGAGTTCGCCGAGTCCGCCGGCGACTGCATCATAGATCGTCGCATCGGCCGGCAGATCGGGGGCCTGTTCGAGCCAGGCCAGTCTCAGGCCGGGCTGGCGCCAGATTTCGCCGTGGTCGGCCTGGATCTGCCCGGCGATGATCTTCATCAGCGTCGATTTGCCCTCGCCGTTGCGGCCCAAAAGGCCGACCCGTTCGCCGGCGTCGAGCTGGAAGTTGGCGTTGTCTAGCAGGGCATGAACGCCGAAGGCGATCGAAAGGTTGGTTAAGCGTAGTAACGGCATGTTTATCGATTGTCTTGTAAGTGGCGGCGCAGCAGATCGAGCCCGAACAGCGCGGCCTGATTTTGCTTGCGCTCTATAGGGCCGGCCAGGATATGGCGGCTTTGCTGAAAGGAATTTTCGGTCAACAACGTATTATAGAGGATGATCGTCCGGTCTTTGTCGCGGAATTGGGACTGGCTGCCTTCATGAAGCTGGACCAGTACAAAATCGGCCGCCCGTTGATCTTGTAATGCTTTCGCAAGTCGCGCTCCCGTCTTGCTCAAATCATTTTCGTCAACGGCTGTGCCGAAACGTTCGCACAATGCGCTCGGCGACCGTTCAAATACGGCGATCTTGAGCCAGGCAGATCCCATGCATTTGGCAGAGAGCAGACCCTGGTTGACAGTCTCGACGACGGCTAGCGCCGCTCCCGTCTCGCACATCAGTTTGTCGACGACCGCGGCGAGGCTGCCGACTTTTTCGGTGAGTCCATCGATGCCGAATACGAAGCGGGAGCTCAAGCGTTCGGCGATTGTATAAGTCAATGCGGCTGTTTCTTCAGCCGGATAATCCGCCGGAAACAACAGTTTGGTTTGTACTTCGTCGATACCGGCACGGAAGCCGAGTTGCACCGAAGGCGGTATTTGGAGTCCGTCGAGACGCTGTTGAATGTCCGATTCGCCGATCCCCACGGTTTTGATCGTGACCAATCTGGAAGGGGTTAACACGAAGCGATCAGGCAGCAACGGCTTGACGCGTTCCAGAAAGATATTGCGCATTTCCGACGGCACGCCGGGCATGAACGCAAACCAGCAGCGGCCGGCCTGCAAGGCGAAGCCCGGCGCGGTGCCCCAGTCGTTGTCGAGGCGGATCGAACCTTGCGGCAGCAGGGCCTGCTTGCGGTTCACCTCGGGCATCGGCCGCTGGCGGTTGCTGAAATAGGCTTGAATCTGCCGGTAGGCGATCTCGTCGAATGCGAGCGGCAGCCCGAACGCCTTGGCGACCGCTTCGGCGGTCAGGTCGTCGCTGGTCGGCCCGAGCCCGCCGGTGCAAAGGCAGCAGTCGGCGCGTTCGGAAATTTCCTTCAACAAGCCGATCAGGTCGCCGAGTTTGTCGCCGACCGCGGTATGCCGGGCGACCGTAAAACCGAGTTGCACGGCTTGCTCGGAGAGCCAGGCGGCGTTCGTGTCGACGGTCTGGCCGGTGACGATTTCCTCGCCTTGGGAAAAGATTTCCAGGATCGGCATGCTCTTAGGTCCGTATGAATCAAAATCCGCCGGCCGCGACCCGATGCCAGAACGGCAGGGTAATAAGGCTCAGCAGGGTGCTGAGCGTGACCGACATGGCGTAAAGCGCGCTGTCGAGCCGGTAACGGTCGCAGAACACGATGCCGAGCACCATGCACGGCATCGCCATTTCCAGCGTCAGGGCGTTTTTATGCGCCTGGTCGAGCGTCAAATACTGGCTGAACCAGAGCGCGAACAAGGGCATCAATCCCATTTTGATCAGGATCACCGGCGCTACGTGCGGCAGATTGCGCAGCGTGACGGCACCCCAGCTCAGCGCCAGGCCCAGCGAGATCAGCATCAGCGGCACCACGCCTGCGCCCAGTTTTTGCAGCACCGAGGCCACCCCATTGGGCAGCGGAACATGGCAAAGATTCAGGATCACCGCGAGTATCGCAGCCAGAAAAGGCGGCGTCGTCAAAAACGATCCGACCGGCTGGCGAACGCTGTCGCCGTTTTGGCCGAAATGGCGCGCGGCCGCAATCCCGACCGTGAACAAGACCGGCGCGACCGCGAACAGATCGATCTGGATCGCCACCGACCGGGCCCAATGGCCGAAGGCCTGTTCGAGCACCGGCAGGCCGAGGTAGGTTACGTTCGGAAACACCGCCGCCAACAGAACCGCACCCATTTGCGGCGGCTCGAACCGGAGCAGACGGCCGCACGTCCAGATGCCGAGCATCCCGAACGCCAGGCAGACGGCGCCGAATAGGGTATATTGCAGCGAGTGGAGTCCGACATCGGCCTTCCAGAGCACTTCCAGTACCAGTGCCGGCAGCAGCAGGTAATAGACCAGGGTGGTCAGCACGGTCCGTGTCTGTTCTGCGGACAATCCGGCCGGGCGTGCGCAACGCCATGCCGCGCCGCAGGCAATCAACGCGAACATTTGCCACAATGTCGAAGTCATGAAGTCCCTGATGATTTAACGATGCGCTATTCTAACATCCGGCATCGCAAAGCAGGATTTCGGCCGCGGAAAGAAGCCGCTGGGGATGAGGGGGAGAAGGAGGCGAGGCGGAGAATCGGGTGGTGATCCGGCTGCAGGCTTTTATCGGCCTGCAGCCGGAACAAAGAAATCAAAGCGGAGTGACTTCTTCGGCTTGCGGGCCTTTTTGACCTTGGGTAATGTTGAATTTTACTTTTTGGCCTTCGTCCAGGGTTTTATAGCCCGTGCCGACAATATTGCGGAAGTGTACGAAAACGTCGGGGCCCGATTCCTGTTGAATGAAGCCGAAACCTTTTTCTGCGTTAAACCATTTTACGGTACCAGTTGCCATTGTTTATGTCCTTTAAAAAAAATGAAAAATAGCCTTCAAGGCGGGTGGTTAGAGCCGGGGAATAACGCGAATCACTTATGATAAACAGGACAAGCAAAAAACAAGGAACTGCGTAGAGATAAGCAACGGTAAATCACTCAGACTCGATTCATCTTAAAGGACACCTACGCTCCCTGTCAACAGCTTAGCTTTTAACCTAGCTTGAATCCCAACGAAAAGCCGGCCACGGCGCTAACGCCACGGGTCGTAATCGTCGACAGGCGGTCGACCAGGAAGCTGCCCGAATTCTTGGCGGCCTGGGTCGCCGCGTCCGCCACATGTTCGAGTTGCGCGCCGTTGATCGTGACCAGGCCGTAATACTCGCCCGCGAACATCAGCACGATCAGCCCGCCGCCGACGAACAGCGCGGTCTTCAGCATCTTTTTGGCGAAATAGCCGACCGCCATGCCGATCACGAACGGCGCGCCGACATTGCCCAGCAAAAAAGGCGCGCTGAAGATATCGTTATCGGAGGCCGAAGGAATGTCGATGGATTTTTGAGTCATACCGGTAAAAAGCAGATGGGCTGGCTTTACGCTGCCCGAATTTATCGCCGATAGTATATAGAATTCAGAACGGCAAATACACTTGAGCGTGTCGATCTCCGGCATCTAGAGCATTTTCGTATCGCGTGTAGGGAAGTCCTCACCTGCTGAAGGGCGCCATGCCGTTAAGTCCAGCCAGCCCCGTAGGGTACGCTGTGCGTACCCTCGATGTCGAAAGGTACGCATAGCGTACCTTACGGGGCTGCATGCCGGACGGGATATTTATCCCATCCGTAACGTTTAACACCGCGCGAACACAGACGAGGATTTTATGCTGCCGGTAGGTCTTCAAACGTGGGGAATGGGGTTATCAACCCATAGGCGCTAATCTAAGATATAAGATATAAGATATAAGATATAAGATATAAGATATAAGATATAAGATATAAGATATAAGATATTGAAAATAAAAGGAATTTCACCTTAAAGTTTTACTTTGATTTGCCGTTCAAAGAGCAGCAACACATTGAAAATTAATGACTTTTATTGGAATGGGTCAATTTTTAAGTTAGCGCCTATGGGTTATCAACCATCCCGCTCAGGGGATTGCCGAGATCCAGATGATAGGGAGGTATGAGGGCTAATCCTCCTGGGTTTCGGGATTCCAGCAATCCCTGACCGGGGCAGGCTCTGCCGGAATGACGTGTTTTCCTTACGAAGGCCATATACCCCAAGCAAAAATGCTCTAGCGGCGCGGCTATCCGGAACCTTCTTCGTCACCGGCCTGACGGGTTCAAGCGTTCGCCTTCGCCGGTGGTTTGGCGGATAGAAAGCGGCTGGAGAACTTATAAAACCAGGGAACGAAGCGTTTAGCGGCCGGTCCGACTGATGTAACACCTTTACATCAGAGGAGAGCGTCATGACAACGCTCAAGAAAAAAATATTAAAAAACCCGCCCATTACGCTGGCGATATTATCCGTAACTCTGCTCCCCCTCAACGCCGGGGCCAATGACGGGCTGGGTACGGGAGCCGTGCTCTATACGACTCCAGCTTACGGCCCGGCCATTCACAGCTATCCCGGCAGTACGGTGGAAAAAAAGTCGCCGCGGCCGGAAATCGTTTACGTCAGCCTGGCTTACGGCCCGGCGATTTACGGTTATCCGCATGCGGGCCGCGAAAAAACCGTGCCCTGGAATGTCGAGTATGTGGATCCGGCTTACGGTCCGGCGATCTACAGCTATGACAGAATTCGGGTTCAGGACAAAGCCAGCGTGTTCTCGCTTCTGTTCGATTGAAGCGGCACGAAGATCGAAAGCCGGTTTAATTGCTGAAAGGCGCTGACAGACCCGCCGGGTTTTTAAAGTCTGGCGGGTTTTTTTGCGAAATACCATTTTGCGCGCGAATGCCGCGGGCCTACATCAACGGCAGGATTTGGTCGAGAAGCTTGCCGTTGGTCGCCAGGATCTGTTTCGGAAACAGTCCGGGGTTGCCTTTGAAGTCGGTCAGAGTGCCGCCCGCTTCCAGTACGATCAATGCACCGGCGGCGACGTCGTACAAATTCAGTTCCTGTTCCCAGAATGCATCGACCTGCCCGTCCGCGACCATGCACAGGTCGAGCGCGGCCGAGCAGAAACGGCGCTGTCCGGTGGTGCGCTGGGCGATCCGGCAGAAGCGTTCGAGGTTGTTGTCGGCCAGGTAGTTGCGCAGGCAGGCGAAACCGGTCGAAATCATCGCATCGCCGAGCACCGCTTCGTCCGAAACATAAGTCCGCTCGCCGTTCTTGACTGCTCCCTTCCCTTTTTCCGCGAGATAAAGATCGTTCAATACCGGGGCATGCACCGCGCCGAGCACGATCTCTCCGCCGATTTCGAGCGCAATACTGATCGACCAGCCGTACTGGCCTTTCGCGAACGAATGCGTGCCGTCGATCGGATCGACGATCCAGCGGCTGCTCTGGTCGGCGCTCTGTCCGGTTTCCTCTCCCCAGAAACCGTATTCGGGATACTCCCGGGTCAGCGTTTCCTTCAGGAATGCCTCGATCGCGACATCGGCTTCGGTCACGAAATCGCGCGCAGCTTTTTTGTTGATCGCGATGTTCTTGCGGTTGTTGAAATATTTCATGCCGATCACGCCGGCAGCGCGAATCACTTTTTCAAGCGCGGCTGGGGTGACCCTCATAGGGACAGTTCCGATAACGGCGGGGTTTGTCATAACGCAGCAAAAATCAATGAAAAAACGCCATTATACCAGCCGCCCCGCTTCGGCCGGCCGAAAAAGTCCCGAGTTGCCTTGCGCGGGGCGGAGATTTTGTTATATTGGCCCGCTGATCGGGGCGCGATGAAATCGCCTCTCGGAATATTGCGGATTTATTGATGATATTTCATGCTCAATTTTAAAAATATCGCTCTGCGCCGGGGCGCCAGACTGTTGTTCGACGAAGCGTCGTTTACGATTCACCAGGGCGAAAAAGTCGGGATCACCGGCGCGAACGGGGCCGGCAAGTCCAGTTTCTTCGCGCTGATCCGGGACGAACTGCATCCCGACGCGGGCGATTTTTCGATGCCGCCGGGACTCGAAATCGCGCATGTCGCCCAGGAAACCCCAGCCGCCGACTGCAGCGCGATCGACTACGTGATGGACGGAGACCGCGAACTGCGCCGCCTGCAGGCCGAACTGAAAGCGGCCGAAGCGGCTCATGACGGCCTGAAGCAGGCCGAGCTGCATGCGGCGCTCGACGTGATCGGCGGTTACGAAGCCCAGGCGCGCGCCTCGCGGCTGATGAGCGGGCTCGGCTTCAAAGCGGCGCAGGAACAGGCCGCGGTCGGCGCTTTTTCGGGCGGCTGGCGGATGCGGCTGAATCTGGCGCAGGCGTTGATGTGCCGTTCCGACGTGCTGCTGCTCGACGAGCCGACCAACCACCTCGACCTCGACGCGGTGATCTGGCTGCAGGACTGGCTGTGCCGGTATCCGGGCACGCTGCTTTTGATTTCGCACGACCGCGATTTCCTCGACGCGATCGCCGATCACGTCGCCCATATCGAACAGGGCAAGGTGAATCTTTATACCGGCAACTATTCGGCGTTCGAAAGAATGCGCGCCGAGAAGCTCGCCCAGCAACAGGCCGCCTTTCAGAAGCAGCAGCGCGAGATTGCGCACATCCAGAGCTTCATCAACCGCTTCAAGGCCCAGGCCACCAAGGCCCGGCAGGCGCAAAGCCGGATCAAGGCGCTGGAACGGATGGAGTTGATCGCGCAGGCGCATGTCGACTCACCGTTCCATTTCAGTTTCGCCGAACCCGGCCGGATGTCGAATCCGCTGTTGACGCTGGATGCCGCGGATATCGGCTACGGCGACAGGATCGTGGTCAACAAGGCCGGCCTGTCGCTGTCGCCCGGCGACCGGGTCGGGCTTTTGGGACCGAACGGCGCCGGCAAGTCGAGCCTGATCAAGGTGCTGGCCGGCGCGATGGCGCCTTTAGCCGGTAAGCGAAACGAATCGATGCACCTGAAGATCGGCTATTTCGCCCAGCATCAGCTCGAACAGTTGCGGATGGAAGAGTCGCCGCTCTGGCATTTCCAGAAATTGGACCCGCAGGCGACCGAAAAGGACCTGCGCAATTTTCTGGGCGGCTTCGATTTTCAGGGCGACAAAGTGATGGAGCCGGTGCGGCCGTTTTCGGGCGGCGAAAAAGCGCGGCTGGTGCTGGCGCTGCTGGTCTACCAGAATCCGAACTTGCTGCTGCTCGACGAGCCGACCAACCATCTGGACCTCGAAATGCGCGAGGCCCTGATCATGGCGCTGCAGGACTATCAGGGCGCCCTGGTCACCGTCTCGCACGACCGGCATTTGCTGCGTTCGGTCACCGACCGGCTGCTGCTGGTCGCGGACGGCAGGGTCGAGCCGTTCGACGGCGATCTGGACGATTATAAGAACTGGCTCGGCGAGCAGAAAAAAGCCGAGCCGAAGGAATCGGCGATCGAACCGGCGTCCGGCGTCAACCGCAAGGATCAGCGCAGGCTGGACGCCGAGCGCCGGCAGCGCAACAAACCGCTGATGGACGCGTTGAAGAAAGCCGAGCAGGCGGTCGAAAAATTCCATCAGGAACAGCGGCAACTGGAACAACAATTAGCCGACCCGGCGATTTATCAGGATGCGGACAAAAACCGGCTGAAAGACGTGATGGCACGAAAGGCGCAGGTGGACAAGGCGCTCGAAGACGCCGAGGCGCTCTGGCTGGAGGCGGAGGAAAAGCTCGCGGCGGCGCAGCAGGATTGAGCGGTCGCGGACATGCACCCGTAGGGTACGCTGTGCGTACCTTAACCATGCCGCCTCTGCGAAACGCTGTATTATTAAGGTACGCACAGCGTACCCTACCCGGAATGACGTGCTTTCCTTACGAAAAGGCCATATACCCAAAGCGAAAATGCTCTAGAAGCAAAGTAGGAGGCCCGCCCATGTACGAACTGATCGTTCTGCTCTTCGATATCTGCCGGTTTAAAAAGGGGCCGGAGGATTTGCCTTATTCGCTGGCGTTGCTCAAAATAGTCGCGGCCGCCTTCGCCGTGGTCCGGGTGCTGATGCATTACCGGGGACATAACCTGCTCGGCGCGGTTCTTGAGACGGCGGCGGAAGTCGGGTATATCGGGCTGTTCAGCGGCGTGATGCTGCAGACGCACCGCCACCTGAACCGTTATTACCAGGTTGCGGGCGCTTTTTTCGGATGTTATGCGCTGATCGGTTTTATCGCCTGGCCGGCTGCCGCGATGCTGGCGGTCGGGCAGTCCGCCGGTCTTGCCTTCATTTTGGCAATCGGCATCATCGTCTGGCTCTGCGCGGTCACGGCGCACATCGTTTATCATGCGCTCGCGCCGAACATTCTGGTCAGTTTGGGTTGGGCGCTGGCGTTTTTAGTCGGTTTCGTATTGCTGGCCATGTCTTTCGGGCAGGTCGACGGCATCGGTTAGGAGGAATTGTGAAGTCATACAAGCACATATTATTGGCGGTGGATTTTTTCGACCGGCAGACGGTCGTCGCCGAGCGCGCGAAGGATCTGGCCGAACGTTACGGGGCCAGGCTCAGCCTGATCCATGTGGTCGATGCCCTGCCGATCGGCGATCCGGCGAACGATGTACTGGTTCCTTTCGAAATGGATTTGTCGCAGGAATTTATTGCGCTCGGCCGCAAAAAACTGGCCGAACTGGCGTCGTCGTTGGGCGTTCCTGAGCATCAGACCTGGCTGGAAACGGGCAGTCCGAAACAGGAAATCCTCCGGATCGCCGAAGAAAACGGGGTCGACCTGATCGTGGTCGGTTCGCACGGGCGGCATGGCTTGGCGCTCCTGCTGGGCTCGACCGCGAACGGCGTTCTGCATCATGCCAATTGCGACGTGCTGGCGGTGCGTTTGCAGCATCCGTAGAGCAGAATAATAAACGGGCGTCCGCCGGGCGGCAGCGGATCCGCGGGTGAACGTCTTTCACATGTAAGGTAGGGGAAAATGATAGGAAAAGTACAAAGTTTCGATCCCGAATCGGGGAGCGGCGCGATCGAAAGCGAAGGCCAAACATATCCGTTCGAGATCAAGGACTGGGTCGAGGGCGTTCCGCCCGAAGCGGACGACGAGGTCCGCTTCGACCCGGAAGGCGGTCATGCGGTTCGCGTCGGTTTGCTCGGCGTTTCTCGCGAGGAACCGAAAGCGGTCAAGTCCAAATACCTGGCGGGCCTACTCTCGCTGTTGTTCGGCTGGGCGGGGTTGTCGCGGTTTTATCTGGGCTATTACAAGGTCGGCTTCATTCAGGTCTTGCTGACGCTCTTTTTGGTGTATGCGAAGTTCCTGGTATTCGTGCCACAGTGGGGCTTTTTGGAAGCGGTATTGCTGCTTTCGAGCAAGTTCGACCGCGACGCCAAGGGAAGGCCGCTGAAATAAAGCGGAGCGATCCGGCGCCGGCTTCGGGGAAACCCGCGAGGTTTTAAACCTCACGGGTTTTCGGCCGGTATTTTTAAAAGCCGCCCGCTTCAGGTAAATATTTTGTAAAGGCCGTCCAGCACCAGCGAGTTCGGGCTGACGATGCCGACCACTTTCCGATCCTCGATCACCGGTGCCCGGACCAGGTCATACTGCGCGAACAGCCTCGAACAATAGCGGATATCCATCTCCGGATGCACCGAAATGACCGGTTTGTTCATGATTTCATAGACATTGACCCGTTCCGGCGCCCTGTCCTTGGCCAGCACGTGGCGGGCGATGTCGCCGCAGTTGATCATCCCGTATTCGTCGTCGTCGTGGCGTTTGTTCACGATCAGTACGGCGGTCTGCATTTCCTTCATTTTCTTCAGCGCTTCGGCCACGGTAGCGATACCGTCGATCGAGCCGAAGTCGGTTTTCATCACGTCCCTGACGCGGATAATAAGGCGGTTGTTCATAGGGAGCCCTCCAGTTCTTGTTGCAATACCTCAACCTGATGCATCACGCCGATCGCGTCTTCGACGTCGATTTGAATCGCGATACCGGTGCCGGGCGTGTTGTCGAAATCGGCGACGGTCGCGATTTTTTCCATGATGAAGCGGCTGAGGTGTTCTTCGACCAGCATCAGCACGACATCGCGCTGCGCTTCGAGCGTCAAACCGAAGAAGGTCTTCGATTGTTTCATGCCTTGACCACGGGCGTTGTTGATCACGGTCGCACCTTTTGCCCCGCCTTGGCGAGCCGTATCGAGCACCAGATCGGTTTTGTCGTCGTCGACGAATACAATGATGAGTTTGAAATGCATGATGTACCTCAGGATTTTGACGGGTAACGGACTTGATTCAGCCATTGCGCGATTTGAGCATAACCCAGCACCGCGATGACCGGAAACAAACTGGCGTAGGCGATTAGCCCGAATCCATCCAGTAGCGGATCGCGCCCGGGCACGGCTTCGGCCAGGCCCAGGCCCAGCGCGGTGATCATCGGCACGGTCACCATCGACGTGGTGGCCGCGCCGGAATCGTAGGCCAGGCCGAGGATCAGTTCGGGAGCGGAGCGGGTCTGAATCACTACCATGAGATAACCGCCGAGAATGAATAAAAAGAATTCGGAGCCGGTCACGATGCGAAAAGCGCCGAGCGCAATGCCGAAACCCACACCGAGCGCGACCGAAATACGTAATCCCCAGGCCCGGATCGTGCCTCCGGAAATTTTCTCCGCCTTTAGCGCGACCGCCAGCAGCGAGGGTTCGGCCAGCGCGGTGGCGAAGCCGATGCTGGCGGCGAAAGCATAAACCCAGGCATAATCGCGCCAATCGACTTTGCCGGCAGTCGGTTCGACGCCGAGAAATTCGGGTAGGGTCAACTGGGCGGCCATCAGCTTGCCAAGGGGAAACAGCGCCATATCCAACCCCTTGAGAAAGAAAACGATCCCGAACAGCACGGAAACGAAACCGATCAGAATTTTTCTGGTGTGGGCGATCGGACGGCGGATAACCAGCAATTGAAAGCCGATGATGGTCGCGGCAATCGGCAACACATCCCGGCAGATTTCCAGCAGGGTAAATACAAACTGTATCACTACGTCAATCATACGGCCATCCCATAGATCAGTACGAAAATAATCGGCGTCAACGACGCGAAAACCACGATGCCGAAGCCGTCGGTCAGCGGGTTGCGCCCCTTGATGGCGGTCGCAAGGCCAACGCCGAGCGCGGTCACCAAGGGGACGGTAATGCTGGAGGTCGCGATGCCGCCCGCATCGTAAGCGATGCCGACGACTTCCTTCGGCGCAAACGGGGTAATCGCCGCCACGCCCAAATAGCCGAGAAAAACCGGTATATAGACGGGCCAGCCGCGGATGATCCGCACGACGCCGACGATCAGTGCGAGTCCGATCGACAGCGCAACCGTGACGCGAAGCCCCAGCGCATAATTTGCTCTCTCGGCATCGCTGGAACCGATGATGTGGCCGTCGCTGGCAATCTGCGCGGCTTGCTGGGCCGCGGCGATCAGCGCCGGTTCGGCGATCGCCGCGCTGAAACCCAGACAGAACGCGAAGAGCAACAGCCAGAACACACTGCCCTTGCGGGCGAAGTCGTAGGCCATGTCTTCGCCGAGCGGGAACAGGCTGAGTTCCAGCCCTTGGACGAACAAGGTCAGGCCGACGATCAGAAAAAGCGATCCTTCGATCAGGTTGGCCAGGTCGGGAGGCGGCTGTTTAATCACCAAACCCTGAAAAACCAGCACGACCGCAAAAATCGGCGCCAAATCCCGGCAACTGCCCAGCAGGTATTTGATGAAGCGATTTTTGAACATGTTGATTCCTGTAATTTCCAAGTCCGGAGGGATTGTATATGAAAGCGCGCGGATAAGGCTAATCGGAAGGCCGTTGCAAGACAAAAATGTGGCCATCGATAAGTGTCAGTCAGGGGCCGGCCCGATGTCGTTAAAGAAGCTCTGATTTTTGCAAGCTCCGTCGCTCTTTTCAGTTGTAGGGTACGCTGTGCGTACCTTTTCAACCTCCATGGTACGCACAGCGTACCCTACCACGGTTTAACCCAAGCCGGCACGATAAGCGCTCGGCGAAGGAACGAGAGAGGAGAAGTGATGATCGACCCAATCCTTAGGAGCATTGAGCGCGGACCTGGAGACATTTCCCCCGTAAAGGAATTCCTGCGCACGGAGACGGCTCGAACGTTATAAAATAAGGCAATCTATTCATCTACCGCAATTATCGCGATAACCTCCGAGGCATTTGCATGAACAAAACGATCACCAGTCTGATTCTTGGCTTGGGCATAACCTGGACAGCCTTTGCCGAAACCGGGCAGCCGGCGGCCGAATCCCCCCCGGCATCTCCTGCCGTCCCGGCAGCGCCCGAGACCGGCAAGCATCACGGCATCAAGCTGAAACAATTGAGCCAGGAGCTCGGCCTGAGCGAAGAACAGGAATCCAAATTCAAGGCGCTGTTCAAAAAGCACAAACAAAAAATCAAGGAAATCCGCGAGGAAGGCCAGGAAGAGGCCAAAGATACGCTGACGCCGGCGCAAAAGCTCAAATTGTACCAGTTGAAAGAGAAAAACAGCGAAAAGCTCAAGGCGTTAAAACAGGCCGTCAAGCAAGAAGAAAACAATCCTTAGAGCATTTTCATATCGCCTATAGGGAGATAATGCCGTTAAGTCAAACCGTCATCTCGGCAGGGATTCATGCCAGGCTTTCCTGCCTGGCCCCCTTCGGGTCAATGCAAATCTGTTCCAGACAGATTTGTGCCGAGATCCAGACTGCAGGGATGCATTAAAGCTTGCCATCCCTGGCTTCTGGATTCGGCAACCGCTCCCTGCGTTGCTCTCGATCGCGTGTTCCTGACGCGATCTACCTCGCCCTTCCTTGGGCTCGTATCTCCCGCATCCCTGCAGTCGTCCGGCAATCCCTGTCGGAATGGCGCGTTTCCCCTCACTTTGCGGCATGGCTTATGACCGTACACCCAAAACGAAAATGCTCTAGCCTCTTGGAGCGAGATCGCGTTACGGTTTGAATGCGGCGACCCGCCGTTTCAGCCGCTCGATGTTCTGGGGATTTGGCCGCCTGCCGTAACGCAGATTCATGAAAATTTCTGTGATTCCGTCCACTTCGTCCGCATGCTCCGGCAGGGCGGCCTTGACCCGTTCGGCGAAGTCTTTCGGGCCTTCGCCCGTGCCTTTGACCAGTCCTTTCCGGGCGAGTCTGCCGCAAAAGCGCGCGTAAATCCGCAAGGCCGGATCGAGTTGCCGGCGCCTTCGGTATAGGATCGCCAGGCTCGACAGCACGGTAACGGCGAGCAGGATCGCGCCCAGCCAGTTCAGCATCGCCCGGCTGCCCTTGATTCCGAAGCCGGCCAGGAAGTGGGCCTGATGGGTGCCGTTATAGTTGATGATCCAGCGCTGCCAGCCGTAATCCACGGTATCCCAGATCAGTCCGGCCTGTTTGAGGAAGCTGACGATCTTGCCGAATTCTCCGGCGGCGCTTTCAAAGTAGATAGTTTCACCCGGACTCAGACGGCTCACGTCGAGCGGATATTCGATTCTTTCCGGCGCCACCGCCGCGGTCGGGTCGTAGCGGACCCAGCCGTGTCTGTCGAGCCAGACCTCGGCCCAGGCATGCGCATCCGCCTGCCGGACCTGGATGAAATTGCCGACCTCGTTCGTTTCGCCGCCCTGGTAGCCGGTCACGACGCGGGCCGGAATCTGCGCGGCGCGCATCAGGTACACGAAGGCGGAGGCATAATGGCTGCAGAAACCGGCGCGCGTATCGAACAGAAAAGACTCGATCGGGTTGGCGTCGAGCTTCGGCGGCTCCAGCGTGTAGCGGAAATTCTCCCGGCGAAAATGGTCCAGCAGGTTCTTGATGAATAGCTCGGGCGCTGCGTCGTAGCCGTGCAGCCGGGCGACCAGATCCTTCACGCGCGCCGAAGGCGTGCCGGGCAGTTGGGTCGCGTCCCGGTATTCGGCGGATGACAGCGGGCCGGTATTGTAGTCCGGATAGGACGTCAGCTTGTAGGCCGCGCGCTGTCCCCGCATCTCGGAAGTGACCATCTGAAAATTCGCATTGCGGCTTAACGGCGGCGAAAATTCGGCCGGCATGTCGAGCGCGAACACCCAGTTCTTTTCCTGAGGCTCAAGCAGCAGGGTGTAACGGTAGGGCCGGCCGGAAACTTGCGGATCGGGCTTCGGATAGCGTTCGAAATTCTGCGCCTGCACCCAGCGTTTGCCGTCGGTCGCCGCCATCACCGGGCCCCGCCAGTAACGCTGATGCGGCGGCGGCAGCGGGCCGTCGAAGCGGGCGCGGAACACCAGTTCGTCGGACAGTCCCAGATTGGTGATCGAGCCCGGCTCCAGCACTTCGCTGAGGCCGGTCCGGTTTCGGGTTTCGCTGCCGATAGCCAGCCATTTCGGCGGGTCGAGGCGCGGAAACAGGATGAACATCGCGGCCGCCAGCGGTGCCGCCTGCAGGACGAAAACCATCGCCAGCTTCAGCGCCTGCGCGATGTGATGCTGCAGGCCGTTCATCGCAATCAGCAGTGCGAGCAGCAGGCAGCAAACGAGGCCGATATAGGCGCCGAACAGGATGCTTTGTTCGTAAAGAAACTGGGTGGCCGCCGCGACGAAGGCCATATAAACGATCAGGCAGGAATCGCGTTCCCTTTTCGTTTCCATCAGTTTCAAGCCCAGGGCGGTAATGAACAGGTTGGAGCCGGCGTCGCGGCCGAGAATGCCCTGCCGTTCCGTGAACAGCAGCACGATGCCCAGGAGCAGCAGCAAAAACAGGACGCGCCGTCCGGGGAGCCAGGCGGGATGCCGGACGCCGAGCAGGCGCCAGCCCAAAAGTGCCGCGAAAAAACCGAAAGAAAGGGGCGGAAGATGCGGGTAATGCGGCAGCACGGCCAGGCCTACCGTTCCAAACAATAAAAATTGCAATTTTTGATGGGAGGCGGTCGCCTTCATAGCGGATACAGTGCCAGGGCTTCGAGACAGGACTGCCGGTGTTGCGCGCCGTCCGCGGGCATGATCCGGTTGCCGGGCAAGCGCAGGCCGTAACGCAGGCCGGCCTGGTCGGCTTCCAGCACCCAGCGGCATAACCGGCTCAATCTTTCTTCGGTCCCGCCGCCGGGCGTTTCGTCGAAGTCCAGCCAGAGCTCGCCGCTGCCGCCGCCGCGGTATTGCTTGCTGAGTACGCCGTAGCCTTTCGCATAGGCTTTCCAGTGGATGCGCCGGACCGGGTCGCCGGCCGAGTAGTTTTTCAGCCCATAAAATTCATCGCTGCCCTGGCGGCCGACGCCATCCCGGTCCGGGCCGGCGGACAAAGGCGGGAGAGGAACGCCAGCCTCGGCGAGCTGCGGATAGACCAAGATTTTCATGTTGAAGCGCAGCGGGGACCAGGCGCGGAACAGGCCGAGCGGAAAGGTGCTGCAGAGCGTGATCGGGCCGGCCTCGCACCAGCCGCGCCGCGCGGCGGTCCGGTGCACGAAGATTTGACTCCGGCTTTCCGGCGGCAGCGTCAGTTCGGTTTCGGGCTGGCCTTCGATTCGGATTTGCGGCCGGAGCAGCGAGGTCGGATTGTCGATATGGATCGGAAAGGCCGCCGTGTCGCCGGCGAACACCGGTTTGCCGTAACCTTCGCGGATCACCAGTCCGGCCAGCGTCCGGAAGGTATGGACGGTGGAGAGGAAAAAGATGCCGGCCAATAAAAACGCCAGCAGGTAAACCGGATTGTTGTTGTACACGAACCCGATGAAAAACAGCAGCGTGGCCAGGAACGCGAAACCGAGGCCGCGCCGCGTGGGCAGGATGAAAATGCGGCGATGATTCAAGATCACCGGATCCGGCGAAGCTTTCTCGCCGCGCACGAAACGGCTGAGCCGGAAGCGTTCCTTCATCTTCAGGCCCGGCGCGTTCATCACACGGCGACCTGGTTCAGGATCGGCGCCACGACCGCAGCGGCGTCGAGATGCCCGGAGCGGATTCGGTGGCCCGCGACCGCGGCCAGCACAGCCTGAATGTCTTCCGGAATCGCCGCGTCGCGTCCGTCCATGTAGGCCCAGGCTTTGGCGGCGGTCAACAGCGCCAGTCCCGCGCGCGGCGACAGGCCGGCCGGGTATGAAGGCGATTCGCGGGTGAAACGGATGATCGCCTGGCAGTAATCGAGCAGTGCATCCGAAGCGTACACCCGAAGCACCTCTTTTTGAATGCGCTGGAGCTGCGCGGGCGGCAGCGCCACGGCCAGGCCGTCGATTAAACTGTGGCGGCTGTGGCCGGTCAAAAGTAAACGCTCGGCGGCGGAATCCGGATAACCGAGTTCGATCCGCATCAAAAAGCGGTCCAACTGCGATTCGGGCAGCGGGAAGGTGCCGATCTGGTGCGACGGGTTTTGCGTCGCGATCACGAAAAACGGCTCCGGCAGCGGATACGTCTTGCCGTCCACGGTGACCTGATGTTCTTCCATCGCTTCCAGCAAGGCGCTTTGCGCCTTTGGCGTCGCCCGGTTGATTTCGTCGGCCAGCACCATCTGGTTGAAGATCGGCCCCGCATGAAAGTTGAATTGCTGGTTTTTCGCATCGAACACCGAGCCGCCGATCATGTCGGCCGGCAGAATGTCGCTGGTAAACTGAATACGCTGGTAATCGAGGCCGAACAGCCGGGCGAGCGTATGCGCCAGGGTGGTCTTGCCGACGCCGGGAATGTCTTCGATCAACAGGTGGCCGCGGGCGAGCAGGCAGCAGACCGCCAGCCGGACTTGCCTTTGCTTGCCGAGCAGGATTTGATTGGCCGAATCCAATAACGCATTGATTGCATTTTGCATGAGTGATGATACGATGGCTGAGCGGAATATGTCAGGCTTGCGACAAGCCTGGCAGGAACCTTGCAAGTATAGCAGGATGTGGCGCCACGTCCTGACGGGCGCAAGACGGTGCGCCGGCTGATGTTAGACTGACATGGAGGAAATCCTGTGGGCGGATATGAAGAAATACGCGGTAATTTGATCGGCATGCTGGAAGAGCTGAACGACCGGCTGAGCAAGATCACCGAAGACGTCAAGCATGTCGCGGAGCCTCCGGAGAAAGACTTTGCGGAACAGGCCGTCCAGGCCGAGAATTACGAAGTGATTGATTTTCTGGGCAATCGCGCCAGGAACGAGATTGCGCAGATCAAGGACGCGATCGCCCGGATCGACGCTGGCCAGTACGGGGTCTGCCAGAGCTGCGGCGAGCCGATCGGCGAAGCCCGGCTGAAGGCATTGCCCTATTCCGACCTCTGCATCAAATGCGCGAGCCAGCAAGGCTGCTGAAACGCCAAAGCGCGCCCCGCATGACTGAACTTTTATCGATAGCCCGGCAATTTGCCGGGTCGAGCGCGGCCGTCCTGCCGCTGGGCAACGGCCTGATCAACGAAACCTATCAAGTGCTCACCGCCGCCGAGCCTTTCGTGTTGCAGCGCATCAATGCGCATGTGTTTCCGGAGCCGGAAGCGGTGCTCGCGAATCTGGCCGAAATCGCCCGGCATCTCGACCGCAAGGCGCCCGAAGATGTCGAACTGAAAATTCCCCGGCCGCTCGAATCCGAAGCCGGGCTTTTCCATGTGCGCGACGGCCGGGACCGGCTCTGGCGCGCGCTCGACTATATTCCCGACACGGTCAGCCTGGAGTCGGTCGGCGATCCGGGCGAAGCGCGCGAGGCCGGTTTTGCGCTGGGGCATTTTCACCGCCTGCTCGGCGACCTGGACCCGGCGCGGCTCAAGGATACCCTGCCCGGATTCCATATCGCTCCGGCTTACCTTGCGCGTTACCGTGAAGTGCTCGCCAACGCCGATTCCCGCCTGATCGACGCGGACTGCGCTGCTTTTATCGACCGCCATCAGGCGATTGCCGATAACCTGGAATCCGCGAAACGGCAGGGGCTGCTGCCGCTCCGAATCATCCACGGCGACCCGAAGCTGAACAATTTTCTGTTCGGCAAGGGCCGGCAAAAAGTGGTCGGCGTGGTCGACCTCGATACGGTCAAGCCGGGCCTGCTGCATTACGACATCGGCGACTGCCTGCGTTCCTGCTGCCATCGCCCCGAAAACGACGCGTTCGATCTCGGCATCGGCGAAGCGATACTGGGCAGTTACCTTGGCGAAGCCGGCCGGTTTTTTACCGGCCCCGATTACGATTATCTGTTCCCCGCGATCCGGCTGATTCCTTTCGAACTGGGAATTCGCTTCTACACCGATCATCTCGAAGGCAACCGCTACTTCAAGGTCGAAGACCCCGGGCAGAATCTTCACCGCGCGCTCGGGCAGTTCCGGCTGTGCGCGAGCGTGATCGATCAGGAACGGGCAATCCGGGCGCTAATCGCTTCGCTGCGCGGCAAAACGGCGGAATGAGCACGGACGATCGGCGATTTGCTGCAATGTTTTCCGGTGGCGGGCGACCGTAGCATAATGTAAGACAGGCGTGCAGCCGACCCTCGTCATGCTGGTTTTCGATACGCTTCCGGCGCCAACTTATTCGCTTCCCTGCGGTCCAATAGCCAGTTGACCCAGCCGGAGGACATCCGCATGACTCTCCCCGAAACCGAAATTCTTGCCGCTCTGGCGCCGCAATGGGTGTGCCTGGAGTGCGGCTACAACATGATCGGCGAAATGCCCGACGTGTGCCCGTTCTGCGGCGCCCGGCACGACCGTTTCCTGCCTTGGGATACCGTCGAAAAACAATTCCGGGTGACCGGGACGCCGGTGAGCGAGGGCGTTACCCAGTTGCTGTCGGTTCCGAAACTCGGCTACGAGCATGCCGCCTACCGGATCGAGACGGAGCAAGGCGGCGTCTGGATCGACGCGCCGTCGGCCTTCAACCGCGATCTCGAACCGGTCAGGGCGATCCTGTTTACGCATCTTCATTTCATGGGCGCTTCGAATCAGTATCGCCGGCTATGGCGGGCGGAAGTCGGGCTGCACGAGCTCGATGCGAGGCATCCCCTGGCCGCGCGGTTCGATGTCGACCGCCGTTTTACCGGAGACTTTACCGCTTTCGGAATCGAAGCGCATCATAGCGGCGGACATACTCCGGGTTTCACGTTTTATATTTACCGCGATGTGCTGTTCATCTGCGACTACGTCTTTTTGACGGCCGACGGCGGAATGATCTTCAATCCTTACGGGCCAAAGCGCGAAACGCGCCGGCAGGGCGCCGTAATTTTCGAAAACCTGAAAGGCCGGCCGCTCAAAACGGTCTGCGGTTACGACTATGTGATCCCTTTTGCCGACTGGCTGGCCCGCTTCGAACGGCTGGCGGCCCGGAGCGATCGTTGATCGAAATTTCGTCAATCTAAATTTCCCGGAACTTTTTCACCCTCCGTTCGCTCTCAATGACGTACGCCTCACAACGGCGTCGGATCAGCCTCGCTCTCCCCCTGCATT
Source organism: Methylomicrobium agile (assembly GCF_000733855.1). Lineage (NCBI taxonomy): Bacteria > Pseudomonadati > Pseudomonadota > Gammaproteobacteria > Methylococcales > Methylococcaceae > Methylomicrobium > Methylomicrobium agile. The sequence goes on along the minus strand of NZ_JPOJ01000001.1, from coordinate 1,634,206 downwards.
CGGCTGATTTTCTTCAAACCCCAAAATACCGCTCCGGTATTTTGGGGTTTTTTCTTTTCTACGGGTCCTCCGGCCGTTAAATTCCGTTTTCTTTGCTATGCTCATAATAATCTTTTTTCATTTTGTGCCAAAGCATGGAAAGTCCGAATTACGCCGAACTCGTTGCCCTGGTGGAAAAAATGCCCGCTTTTCCGAAAAGCGTACAGCGAGTGGTGCAGTTGACCGCCAATATCGAGGTGCCTGCGAAGGAGATCGTGCAAGTGATCGAATGCGACCCGGTGCTGACGGTGAAGATTTTAAAGGTAATCAATTCCGCATTTTACGGGCTATCCCATAAAATCAATTCGATACAGCGCGCAGTCGTGCACGTCGGGTTGAACACCGTCAAGAATCTCGCGATGAGCATCGCCGCGATGGGGATGCTGAAAACTTCGAACAAGGCCGGTTTCAACCCGAGCGCATTTTTGCTGCATGCGTTGACCACCGCCGAGATCAGCCGCAAACTCGCCGAGAGAGCGGGCCTGAGTCAGCAGGCATGCGGCGATTGCTTCGTGGCGGGGTTGCTCCACGATTTCGGCAAGGTGGTGTTTGCGGAGTTCAGGCCGGAAGGCTTCAAGCTGGCATTGGCCAAAAGCAAAGAGGAGAACATGCCGCTGCATCTCTGCGAGCAGGCTTTTCTCGGCATCGACCATGCCGAAGCCGGGGCGTTGCTGGCCGAAAAATGGGAGCTTTCCGAGCTGTTGACCGAAACGATCCGGCATCATCACCACCCTCCGGACAATGCTTTCGGCGAATGCCTGTTTGCGGCGAACCAGATCGGCAAAAGGCTGCGCTACGGCGATGGCGGCAATCCGGTGACCGAGGCCTTTCCCGAGACGGTGGTAAACCGTTTCGGTTTATCCCTGGAAGCCTTGATCGACGACCTCGGCAATCTGGACGTCATCGCGCAGGGAGCCGAACTTTTCATCAAACCGTAATTGCAAAGATAGTTTAATGAAATTCAAATTCTGGGGAGTGAGAGGATCGATTCCGACGCCGGGGCCGATGACCGTCAAATACGGCGGCAACACGACCTGCATCGAAATCCGGACGGAGCGGGACGAATTGATCATTCTCGATGCCGGCACCGGCATCCATGCGCTGGCGCAAACCCTGCTCGGCAGCATGCCGATCACCGCGAACATTTTCATCACCCATACCCACTGGGACCACATCCAGGGCCTGCCTTTTTTCCTGCCGATATTCTTTAAAAACAACCGGATCAACATTTACGGCGGACTCGACCCGGTCACCGACGAAAACATCAACCGGGCGTTGTCGGTGCAGTTGCAATACAGTTATTTTCCGATTCATGAAGCGCAGTTGAAAGCCCGGATCGAATATCTGACGGTCCGGCCCGGCGAAACGGTCAGTGTCGGCAGCGCCCGGATCACCCCGATCATTTTGAATCATCCGGTGCTGAATTTCGGCTACCGGGTCGAGTGCGACGGCGCCTCGCTGTTTTTCACCGGCGATTTCGAAAATCCGGTCAACATTTATCAGCCCGAGGACGATTACTACGAGTCTTTCCAGTTGTTCCTGGTCGAAAAAAACCAGGAAATCCAGGCGGCGATGCGGGGAGTGGATGCGCTGATCGTCGATTCGTCCTATACCGATGAAGAGTATGCGATTCGGCAGGGCTGGGGGCACGGCACTTACCGGTCCGGGATCAAGCTGGCCATCGAGGCGAATGCGAAGCGGCTGTTTCTGACCCACCATGAGCCGACCCGGACCGATGCCGACCTCGACCGGATTTACCGGGAATTGAAGGAACAGCATCCGCATTTTACGGACAGGCTGTTCATCGCGCACGAAGGCATGGAAGTCTGCCTCTAATCCGCGGCCGGCCGGGCGAATAACCGGTCGAGCGCGGCGTGCGCCTCGTCCACCCCGTTTTTCTTCAGCGACGAGAACAACTGCACGCTCAGCGGAATCGGCGCGCCGCTCAATTCTTTTTGGACCTCCAGCAGCGCATTCTTGGCCGCGCCGAAGCTGAGCTTGTCGGCCTTGGTCAGCAGAATGTGCGCGGGCAGCTGCGCATGTTCGCACCATTGCAGCATCTGCCAGTCGAATTCGGCCAAAGGGTGGCGCACGTCCATCACCAGCACGATCCCGCACAACGATTTCCGCCGGTTCAAATAATCCTCGATCGCCTTGCGCCACTGCTGTATGGCCGCGAGCGGCGCGGTTGCGAAGCCGTAGCCGGGCAGGTCCACGAAGCGCTGCCCCTCGGTGATTTCGAAGAAGTTGAGCATCTGGGTCCGCCCCGGCGTTTTACTGATTCGGGCCAGCGCATTTTGCCGGGTCAGGGTATTCAGCGCGCTCGATTTACCGGCGTTGGAACGGCCCGCGAAAGCCACTTCCAGTCCGTGGTCGGGGGGCGCATGTTTCAGATTTGGAGCACTGTTAATAAATTTTGCTTGATGATAAACTGGATTCATTGCTGTCTCGATCCGCTAAGATAAATGGGGTAGAATCCCGGGCCAAGCCGGAAACAGCCAGTTCCGAACGTCATAAAAATAACGAAAAATTCCGAAGGGGAGTCTGATGAAAATAAAGTTCCTGGCCGTTGCAGTCGGTATCGCGATGTGCGGCGCTTCCGCTATTTTACATGCGGAGGGCAATCCTCGCGCAGGAAAAGACAAAGCGGCCGCCTGCAACAGTTGCCACGGCGACAACGGCAACAGCATGGCGCCGAATTTTCCGAAACTGGCCCAGCAACATGCCTCCTACCTGGCCAAACAACTGCTGGCATTCAAGAGCGGCGCCCGCAACGATCCGATGATGTCGGCGATGGCGCTGCCGTTGTCCGACGGAGACATGGCCGATATCGCCGCTTACTATGCGGCGCAGAAAATTTCGGCGAATGCGATGCCGGTGCTGCCGCCGCCCGATGAGGACGAAGACGAGGACGAGCAGCCGGCCGCGGCCCCGGTCAAATCCAAATCGGTGCCCGAACTGATCGCTCAAGGCAGCGACCTGTACCGCAACGGCGACCGCCAGCGCGAGGTGTCCGCCTGTATCGCCTGCCACGGCCCGTTCGGCGAAGGCAACCAGCCGGCGGCGTTTCCGGCCCTGTTTTCGCAGCATGCCGATTATCTGATCAAGGCGTTGACCGATTTCAAAACCGGCGCGCGCGGCAATACGTCGGAAAACATGATGCACATGATCGCCCGGAAGATGACCGACGAGGAAATCCGGGCGGTTGCTTACCATATCTCGATGATGAAATAAGGCCGTGTCGGCATCAGGCGAGAAATAGTGTCGAAAGAGCGCTCTTCATGACGGGCTGTTACGGCGAAAGTTCACTTGGAAGCTCGGGCGGATGAGCGAAGCGCATCCGCCTTTCACTTCATTCGATGGATGTGCGCCGCTATCTCTTCAGCGCCGTTTCGGGTTAGTCTCCGGCGTTAGGTGCGGACACCTTTTTGATGATCGTTAAGTCATACGCTCGTCACCCTGTCTCCAAAGTGAGCGTGTCATTTACAACTACCTGGGAAACCGAAGTTAATGCGTAAAAACTTTATCCAAATCGGACTGATCATTCTGACGCTTGCCGTACTGGCAGGCGCTTCGATATTTTTCTACCAGAAAATGCAAGAGCGGCCCGGCAGTGAGACCGCTGCGCCCGAACAGGCGACGGCAGCCCCGGCGTCCGCAGAGAAACAACCGGCTGCCGAAGCCTCGCCGCCTGCTCCGGCTACGCCGGCGGCTCAGGCGCCGCAGCCCACCGCCGAAACGGCCGCGCCCGCCCAGGTCGAACCGGCCGCCCCGGCGGCAGAGCCGGCCGCAGGCCCGGCAGCGGAGGAAGAACTGGCCGGCGGCTATGAAACGCTTGATGCGCCGCAACCGACCCAGGATCCGGACAAGATCGAGGTGATCGAGTTTTTCTGGTACGGCTGTCCGCATTGCTACGACTTCGAGCCGATTCTCGAAAGCTGGGTCAAAAAGCTTCCCGCCAATGTCGATTTTATCCGCCAACCGGCCGCGTTCAGCGATCTTTGGGCGAAGCACGCGAAAGCGTTTTATGTCGCCCAGGCCTTGGGCGTACTCGACGACAAGGTTCATGCGGACTTCTTCGATACCCTGCAGAACAAGCGTCAGAAGCTGGAAACCGAAGAGGAGCTGGCCGCGTTCTTTACCGCGCACGGCGTCAAGGAAGCCGACTTCCACGAGGCCTACAATTCCTTTCTGGTCGATACCAAGGTCCGCCAGGCTGCGGCTATGCCCGCGCGTTACGGCGTGACCGGCGTGCCGGTGCTGATCGTGAACGGCAAATACAAGGTCGACGGCAGATCGGCCGGATCGCATGAAAAAATGATCGAGGTCACGAACCAGTTGATCAAAAAGGAAGCCGCGGCCAAAAAATAATTTTCCGCTTGAAGACCTGCCGGGTTTTTAAAACCCGGCAGGTCTTTTCCTTATAACGGCGCCGATTTCAGCTTTCGCCGTCTCAATACCAGAACCGCATTCCCACCACAAAGCGCACGCTGTGATGGTGTTCGCGCAGCGACTCCTCTTCCACATAATCGAAGCCGACATAGGGCGCGAATTCGCGCTCGATCTCGTAACGCAGCCGCATGCCCGCCTCGAATTCGGTTACGCCGGCCTTCACGCCGCGGTTCTCGATGTCCTCTGCTGCGACATTGACTTCGATTCTGGGCATCAGGATCAGACGCTGGGTCAGCAGCATTTCGTAGCCCAGGCTCAAGCGGCCCAGCAGATTGCCGTTGTCGGTGATGAAGACGGCGCCGTCGACCTCGACGAAATAAGGCGCGAGCCCCTGAAAGCCGATCACCGCGTCAAAAGTCCGTTCCGGCTCGAACGCCCGGCGCGCGCCGATCTGAAAATCCCAGAACGTATCGATATTGCGGCTGTACAGCAGCTGCAGGTCGGCGCGCCCGAAGATGTCCTGGTCGGCCGAATAGTCGCCCTCGGTTTTCAGGTAAAGCTTGTGGTCGTCGTTGCCGATCCAGTGCTTGATGTCCCATTTGAACAAATGCAGGTTTTCGTTGCCTTCGTACTCGAAACGTTCGGCCATGAACCTGCTGAAAATCATCCGGTCGTCCTGTGCGGAGGCCGGATGCGCGTAGAACAGGCCCGCCAGCAGGCTCCCTAGCAGGAGGCGGAGCTCGACCGGGTTGAAGGAATAGGTCTTCATTCGCGGACGTGCTCGGCTTTCTCGACGATCAGTTTGCGAAACATGCCGGTATCCATGTGGTACAGCAAATGGCAGTGGAACGCCCATTCCCCCTCCGCGTCGGCGATCACGATCACGCTGACCGTCTGGCCCGGCGGCACGTTGATTACGTGTTTTTTCGGATTGAAAGCGCCGTTGCCGTTGTCGAGATACTGCCATAGGCCGTGCAGATGGATCGGATGGTTCATCATCGTTTCGTTCACATAGGTGAAGCGGATATGCTCGCCGAACTTGACCCGGATAGGCTCCGAGTCCGAATATTTGACGTCGTCGAACGACCAGATATAACGGTACATATTGCCGGTCAGGCGTAGCCTGATCTCGCGGTCTGGCTGCCGCCAGCCGCGGTTCGGAGCGGCGGCCATTAGATGCCGATAGTCCAACGCCTTGTAGGAGCCCATCGCGGGCGCTTCCGCGTGAGGCACGGAAGCCGGTCGGGGATGCCTCTGATGTCCGGTATGATCCGCATGATCTGCATGCGGCGGCTGATCAAGTCCGTTATCGTTCGGTACGGCCGCCTGATGCTCGGCATGGGCGCCGTGACCGACGTGCATCGGCCCCATGTCCGCCAGCGTCAACAAAGTGTGCGGACGCATTTTCGGCAATTCCGCCTGCAAACCGATTTTGGGTGTCAGGGTCGCCGACGCAAAGCCGCTTCGATCCATCGCTTCGGCAAAAATCCGGTAAGCCCGGTCCGCTTCCGGTTCGACCAGAACATCGTAAGTTTCGGCGACTGCGATCCGGAGCTCTTCCACATCAACCGGCATCACCGGCTGGCCGTCCGCTTCGATCACCCGCATTTTCAAACCCGGAATCCTGACGTCGAAATGGGTCATCGCGGAAGCATTGACGATGCGCAGGCGCACTCGATCGCCGGGACTGAACAGCGCCGCCCAGTCCATCGCCGGCGTGTGCCCGTTAACCAAAAAATGATAAGTGGCGCCGGTCACATCGGCCAGGTCGGTCGGCTCCATCCGCATCTGCCCCCAGGCCAGCCGGTCGTTTATTGTTTCAGAAACGCCGCGTTCACGCAGGTCGGTAAACAGGTTCGCGACGGTTCTTTTCTGAAAATTATAGTAATCGCTCTGTTTTTTCAGGCGCGCGAGCGTCCGTTCCGGATCGGCCTCGGGCCAGTCCGAAAGCAGCAGCACATAGTCGCGCTCGGTTGGCCGATGCGGGTGTGCCGGCTCGATCACCAGCGCGCCGAACAGACCCTGTTGTTCCTGCATGCCGGAATGGCCGTGGTACCAGTAGGTTCCGTTCTGTTTGACCCGGAACCGGTAAGTAAAGATTTTCCCCGGTTCAATCCCCGCAAAGCTAATGCCGGGTACGCCGTCCATCCGGTAAGGCAGCACGATTCCGTGCCAATGGATCGAGGTCGGCTCCTTCAGGCGATTGACCACGTTCAGCGTGACCTCTTCGCCTTCGCGCCAGTGCAGCGTCGGTGCGGGCAGGCTACCGTTGGCGACGATCGCGGTTTGCGGTTTTCCGGTCAGGTTGACTGCTTTTTCGTCGATCGTTAGCGTATAGGTTCCAGCGCGCGCCGAACCGAAACACAGCAGCGGCAGCCACAACGCCAAAATGAAAAAGCGACGATAAGACAGATTCATGGCAAAAAACGCGGACGGCAATGTAGGGATCGAGGCGGTTTGAAGATAATTTGCATCCATTATCCCAGGCCCTTGCTCTGAGGCGAGGGGAAGGAATCTTTCGAGGCGAATACGGACTAAAATCGCAAGTGGCGAAAATGACAGAAAATCTGTATAGTCGGCGCTTTCGTATCTCTTTTAAGACTATATTCATCTCTTATTCAGATGTCTAGCGTAGATTTACAACCGTTCGGCCGGTTTCCTGGCTGAAAATATTATGAGTAAACGAGGAGTCACAATGAAAAAAATGAACAAATCGCCTTTGGCCGCTGCGATGGGTGCTGCGATTATTTCCACCGCGACCGTCACCGCGCATGCGGAAGCCAATCCGTTCGGCATGACCGAACTGAACGGCGGCTACATGCAACTGGCGGCCGGCGAGATGGCCTGCGGCGCGAACATGGGCGGCATGGATAAATCGAATATGCAGCCGCCGCAAAACAAAACCGCGGAAGGCGCCTGCGCCGGCCAAAAATCCACTGCCGCGCCGGCACCGGCCAAAGCCGCCGAAGGCCAATGCGGCGAAGGTAAATGCGGCGGCATGATGGACGACGGCAAAATGAAATCAGGCATGGAAAGCGTCTGCGGCGCGATGATGAAGGGGCAAGAAGGCTCTTGCGGCGCTACGAAAAAATAATTCCGCCTGAATCTGAGGGAGCGGTGTTTTCTCCGCTTCCTTTCTGCTTTAATTTCATTGAACGAACTTCTTCTTTCGTTTTTTTATGTCGAACTTTCGCGTTCAAGGGGCGGGGCTCGGGCTGAGGCGCTCATTGCTCGCCGAGATCGCCAATCATCCCCCGCTGCAGACCGTCGGTTTCTATGAGGTCGCCCCGGAGAACTGGATCACGCTCGGCGGCCGCTACGCAAAACAATTCCGCTCCCTGACCGAACGCTTCGATTTCGTCTGCCACGGCCTGTCGCTGTCGCTCGGCAGCAGCGATCCGCTCGACGAAAAGCTGGTGCTGGACATCAAAGCGTTCATGGCCGAACACGGGATCAAGCTGTACAGCGAACATTTGAGCTATTGCAGCCATAACGGCCATCTTTACGACCTGATGCCGATCCCGTTTACCGAAGAGGCGGTCAGGCATGTGGCAGGCCGGATCAAGCGCGTGCAGGAACTGCTCGAACAGCGCATCGCGATCGAGAACGTGTCGTACTATGCCGCGCCCGGCCAGGAAATGGCCGAAATCGATTTTTTCAATGCGATCGTCCAGGAAGCCGACTGCGACATCCTGCTCGACATCAACAACATCTACGTGAACAGCGTCAACCACGGCTACGACGCCGAAGCCTTTTTAAGGGCAGTGCCGGGCCAAAGGATCGCTTACGCGCATATCGCCGGGCACTATGTCGAGGCCGAAGACTTTCTGGTCGACACACACGGCGCGGCAGTGATCGATCCGGTCTGGAAACTGCTCGGCAAGGCCTACGAACTGTACGGCGTGTTTCCGACCCTGCTCGAACGCGATTTCAACCTGCCGCCGCTGGCCGAACTGCTCAAGGAAGTCGAGACGATCAAGGCGATCCAGGACGCCTGGCGCAGCGAACATGCGAAACGCTCGGCCTGATTGACGATGGGCGCCGATTTCAAAGCTAGGCAGCAGGCGTTTTCCGATTATCTGCGCAATCCGGAAAGCCATCCCGCGCCCAGCGACGTGAAACCCGAACGGATGGCGATGTACCGGGAACTGTTCTTCAACAACATCGACAACTTCCTGGCCGTCAATTTCCCGGTGCTGCGTAAGATTCTAAGCAATGCGCAGTGGCGCGAACTGGGGCAGGATTTTTATGCGCGCCATACCTGCGCCACCCCTTATTTCTCCGAAATCGCCGAGGAATTTCTCGATTATCTGCAAACCGAGCGGGACCATCCTTCCGACCCGCCGTTCATGCTCGAACTGGCTCACTACGAATGGGCCGAAATGGCGCTGTCGATCGCGAAAGAGGAAGCGCCATTCAATCCGCCGTTTTCCGGCGACTGGTCCGAAGCAACCCTGCAACTCTCGCCGCTCGCCTGGCCTTTGGCCTACCGCTTTCCGGTGCACCGGATATCGCCCGACTACCAGCCGCCGGAGCCCTCCGGACAGCCGACATTCCTGATCGTGTACCGAAACTACGAAGATGAAGTCCGCTTCCTCGAAATCACACCGGTTACCTACCAACTGCTCGCCTTGATCCAGGAACAGCCGGGCCAGACGGCTGCCTCTTACCTCCAATCAGTGGTGGAGCAGCTAAAGCACCCGCAGCCCGAGGTTATTTACGAGAGTGGGCTTAAGATCGTGCAGGACCTGACGGCCAAACATATCATCCTTCTGGGCACCCATAAGTAGGATCGATTTGCCGAAGGCAAACCATCCTTTGGAGTTCCTGCATGTTTCTGGTGGATTGCTGCGAATCCGCATTCTGTGTTGACTGTGGCAATAAAACTCAGGATACTGCTGCAACGTTAGATTAAATGTACCATATCTAGCTTCTTTGAATGATGAGAGGCTAATATGAGATGTCTTTTGTTAATTTGATTCTACCTTTTTAAAATGCATGGAAGAACCTATAGTTATTAATCTAAAACTTAATCAAATTACGTTACCTCCACCATTTCTTAAGTGGGCGGGAGGCAAAAGGTGGGTTTCTAGTCGTATTGTTGAAATGATTGCTCCACTTACGGGTAAGTATATTGAGCCATTTCTAGGGAGCGGTGCAGTTTTTTTTGCATTGAGGCCAGCCCAAGCGCTACTTTCGGATATTAATTTTGAATTGATCAATGCATATAACGCAATAAAGATCAACCCAGAAAACGTTTTAGCGCTTTTACGTGAGCATCAGGCTCATCATTCAAAAGATTATTACTATCGAATTCGCAGCTATAAGCCGAGTTGTATGTTCCATATGGCAGCACGGTTTATTTATTTAAATCGTACATGCTGGAACGGGCTATATCGGGTAAATCGCAATGGAGAATTTAACGTTCCAGTTGGTACAAAGTCGAGCGTTCTTATGTCGACAGATAACTGGTTTGCAATATCGGGTATATTACAATCGGCAAAGCTTGTTTGTGGCGATTTCGAGGATTCAATTGACGTTGCGGAAAAAGGGGATTTAGTTTTTGCCGATCCTCCTTATACAGTGAAGCACAACCTGAATGGATTTATAAAATATAACGATGCACTTTTTTCATGGGGTGATCAGATTCGCTTACGTGATGCGTTGGTGCGTGCAAAGCTTAGAGGAGTCAGAGTTATCGTTACAAATGCACATCATGCATCTATTCGAGAACTTTACCAAGAGCACTTTCTTTTAGAATCAGTAACACGAGCAAGTGTATTGGCAGGTTCGTCGGCACATCGTGGTCGTTTTGAAGAATTGTTGATTTATTGAGAATTCCTTATGTCTATGGAAGAAATACGAATATGCAAAACCAAATTTTTTAGCTCATTATTTCATCTTTGGTTAAATTTAATTGGTTATTTATCACATCTCTGGCTAATTGGATCGTTGTTTAAAGCGGGTCGTAAAACATACGCAGGAGCTTTATATGAATTTACATATTTGCTCTTATGGTCGATTTTACCATTTGGTTTAGGTGCGCTAACGCTTTACGTGGCTTCTGATGATCAAGGTAAAAGTTTCATAGACTTTTGGTTAAGTACTTTTCGAAATGGCGAACTTTTGGTTTTTACAATCTCAATGCTTGCCCCGATCTTGTATCTGACACTTCATGAACCTGATCAAGCCGGACAATTTCCACATAAATTGCCCATATCAACTGTTGTTGCATTGATTGTAGTCACCTGTGCGGCTCTTTTTGCGCTATTAAAGGCACATGCGGTTAAAGACATAGACTTTGTATTTAAACTTTCTGTAATTTTGACACTACTAGCTCTTGCATTTCGCTATTTGGCACTTGTTTATCATAGACTACGAATGCCCCAAATTACTGAGAACGAGTTACGTTCAGCACAAGATGACTTCGTAAATGATTATCGGAAACACGTTGAAGATACGGAACCTCACCACAATGTAGAGGATTTTATGAGGGGTTTCGAAAATCATTTAGGAGGCCAACAATGAGTTTATTTGACTCCGAGAGCCCAATAGAATTTTCCGTTCCTGCCATTTCAATTCGACAGCCTATTGGCGATTTTTTGATTGCCTCTATTCCTTCGAAACTTCTATGTGAAATTGCATATTTTGACGTCCGTCGCATGTTGAAGGAGCGAGATATCGAAACATATCTTGGTATCCAACGTCCTCTTAGCCAAACACGAGTGACCCAACTCCAAACATATGTAAAGACAGTTGATGCTTGTTTTCCTACGGCAGTTATTTTGGCTGTTGAAGGCAGGAGTGCTAGTTTTAATCCTGTAAATAATACGCTGACATTGCGCAATGACCCGAACCCAGAAGACGGATTGGAACCGATTTACTATCGTAATATTGCCAAAGTTCTAGATGGGCAGCATAGAATTGCGGGATTGATGGGTTATCTAAAAGATGATTTTCAAGTGAATGTAAGCATTTTTATTGATATCGATATTGAAGATCAGGCTTATATTTTTTCTACTGTTAATTTAGCACAAACCAAGGTAAACCGTAGTTTAGCGTATGACTTATCTGAGTTAACTAAAACCAGAAGTCCGCAAAAGACTTGTCATAATATAGCCGTCGCATTGGATCAGCTTGAATCTAGTCCACTTTTCCGACGAGTTAAACGGCTTGGAACTGCAACTCCAGGCCGAGATTTTGAGAGGCTTAACCAAGCAACATTTGTTGAGGCATTGATGCCGTTCATTTCTGCAGATCCGGCGCTTGATCGAGATATTCTGAAACGAGGAAATAAGCTACCTTCTCCAAATCAGGCAGAGATTCAAAAGTATCCATTAAGGCCTCTTTTTGTTGATAACGAAGACATGAAGATCGCCGATGTGCTCTTCCGATATTTCTCATCTGCTCGGGATAGATGGCCAAATGCTTGGGCATCAGATGAGAAAGGGCTAATTCTAAATAAAACAAATGGATTTAAAGCTCTTATGCGAACCTTGATGGTAATTTGCAGAGTATTTCAGCCTCCGCCTCATAAGAAACTGCCTGTAAAAGAGGATTTTGATGCCTTATTTGCAAAAGTACAACTAGAAGATAAAGATTTTACTGTGGATAACTTCAAACCAGGTACTAGTGGTGAGAGTACGCTTTATCACATATTGGTAAGCGATATGAGACTTGATGGCCAAATGAATTTGTTTTAATTGTCGTATTATCCAAATATAAAGAGCAATATATCAAAGAAGCCCATCATTTGCGAATGGTGGGTGGCTCTGATTTCGGGTATTCAAAATCGTCTATTTGATTCTTTCAGCACGATAGGATGGGCTGAGGTACGAAGCCCATCAATCGCGAACGATGGGCTTCCTCCTTCGTCAGCCCATCTACGGGGCTAAATTGCGATTAATTAATGCGCGTCCTAAATATTCAAAAACTCAACTCTTTTCGCTGGTACACATGAATAGTTGAATGGATATCGAAAGTCAAAATCATCTATTTGATTTTCCCAAAAGTCATCGAGTTTCTGAGGGCTTCGATAAATCGGCCGATATAGAGCCGAGGGCGATACAGCCGAATTTTGAACCATGCTTTGACCTGTTTAAGCCGTGCCGCGATTCTTTGATGAATAGCGCTGAGCTTGATCTTTTCGATGATCGACAGGATCAATTCATAAGACCGTTTAAACCAGCCGAACGTCATCAGTTTTTCTTTCGAAATGCGGAACAGCCAGAAGGTAAACGCGGCGACCGGAATCTTGCCGGCGTAGAGCATCGTTCCGGCGATCACCTTTCCTGTGCCGATCAGTTGCAGCGCGAAAAGCCCCAGCAGCTCTACCTGGACGAATAAAACCAGAAACACCGCCAGCAGCACATGGCGGTCGAGTCCCCGGATAAACTCTTCGGGTTTTTGCAGGATTGCCAGGCTATGGATAAACCGGTAAATGGGCTCGGCGATATTTTCCCAGACCAGCTCTTCCAGGACGATATAGACGGTTACGAGTATTCCCAGAACAATATCGGTGATTTTGGCGAAGAGTTTTTTTAGCATGGTACGATTTCCGAAAACATCATTGTCAAACGCTTGATTATAGGAACTCAATTCAGTTTGAAAGGTTTAAGCCGCGTCGTAAACAGAAGCCGATCGGCAGTCCGTATTGCGCTTCACGGCTACAACCCCGGCAAAAGATTGGGCAGTTTGGCAACGGAAGGAATGATCAGGCCCGGAACGATTTGGCTGTTTTCCGCATAATCCTGCCGGTATTTGCCGGTTTTGACCAGGATGCCGGTCAGGCCCGCGCGCTGTCCGCCGCCGACGTCGGCGTCGATGTCGTCGCCGACGATCGCGACCTGCTCTGGAGGCATTCCCAGTTCGTTCAGGGCCGCCTTGAAAAAATCGGACGAGGGTTTGCCGATGATCGTCGCCTGCTTCCGGCTGGCGTATTCCAGGCCGCTGACGAAGGCGCCGATGTCCAGCTGCAGGCCGCGTTCGGTCTGCCAGAAACGGTTTTTATGGATCGCGATCAGTTCGGCGCCGCCGATCAGCAAGTTGAAGACGTTGTTCAGTAGCGGGTACGACCAGGCATTACCGATGTCGCCGACGATCACGAAATCGGCCTTGCTGTCGGACTGCCTGAGATGCCGGAAGTCTTGCTTGACGTCGTCGGTGAGCAGCAAATGGCAGACCGGGTCGCCAAATTGCCGAAGGTGGATCAGGGCGGCCTGGGGCGCGCTGACGATTTCGTGTTCGTCGATGTCGAAGCCGAAACCGGCCAGTTTTTTGTGCAGCGAAGCGCGGGACAAGGTGCTGGTATTGGTGACGAAGCGGCAGCAGTAGCCGCGCCGCTTGATTTCGCGGACGGCTTCGATGGCGCCGTCCACGGTCCGGGAGCCGACATACAGGACCCCGTCGAGATCGATCAAGATGCCGCGAATCAACGATAAAGGAGTCATCCGAAATTCCGAAGCCAGAAGTTAAAAGATAAGCGATGAACCACGACGAGCATAATACGCTTCCTCCGCAGGCTCGCAAAGGGCGCGGTGCTTTGAGCATCCGTACGGGGCGCTTCGAGAGCGCCACGAAAGAGGCGTTCGACGACGGCTGGGGCAGCCTTGATGAGCGGCCGGCGCGCGTTCCAACGACGTTGAGCGTCGATACGGCGAAGACGGTGATTGCGTACAACCAGTCGCCGGACGTGCCGTTCGACCGCTCGATCAACCCGTACCGCGGCTGCGAGCACGGCTGCGCCTATTGTTTCGCCCCCCGGCCATGCCTATCTGGGACTGTCGCCGGGGCTCGATTTCGAAACCCGGCTGTTTTACAAGCCCGATGCGCCCGAACGGCTGCGCGAAGAGCTCGGCGCCCGCCGCTACCGTGCGGCTCCGATCGCGCTGGGCATCAATACCGACGCCTACCAGCCGGTCGAACGCAGGCTTGGCCTGACCCGGCGGATTCTCGAAGTGCTGCAGGAAACCCGGCATCCGGTTTCGATCGTGACCAAGTCCGCGCTGATCGAGCGCGACCTGGACATTTTGGCGGAGATGGCTGCAAACGGCCTGGCGCAGGTTGCGGTCTCGATCACGACGCTAAAGGCCGAGCTGGCGCGCCGCCTGGAACCGCGCGCGGCGGCCCCGCACCGGCGCCTGCAAACGGTCGAGCGCTTGGCGGCGGCCGGCATTCCGGTGTCGGTGCTGGTCGCGCCCTTGATTCCGATACTGAACGACGAAGAGCTCGAAAAGATTCTGAGCGAAAGCCGCCAGGCCGGCGCGGTCGATGCGGGCTACGTACTGCTGCGCCTGCCGCTCGAACTCCGCGATCTGTTCGGCGAATGGCTGCGTACGCATGGGCCGTTGAAGGCCGAGCGCGTACTGCACCGGATTTTCGAGGCGCGCGGCGGCAAGGCCTATGATTCGGCTTTCGGGACGCGGATGACCGGTACCGGCGAATACGCCGGCCTGCTCGGCCAGCGCTTCAGGCTGGCCTATAAACGGCTGGCTTTTCCCGGTTCGCCCGGCTTCAATCAGGACCTGTTCCGGCCACCGCTTCCGGGGGGCCAGACGGACTTGTTCCGGTAAGTGCAATGCCGCTAAGGATTTGGGCGGAAATAACTTCCCGGTTTTACCCTGTTCGCATTGCGTAGCTTTTTAGCGCCTATGCGTTCAGTCCCCCTCTTTGAAAAAGAGGGGTTAGGGGAGATTTTTTTAATAAATCCCCCTCGATCCCCCTTTTTCAAAGGGGGAAGCCCAGTAGGTTGGGTTAGGCGCCAGCCGTAACCCAACGCTCGAAGCCGAATCCCGTTGGGTTACGCTTCGCTAACCCAACCTACGGGACTTATCCACCCTTCACGCATTAACTTCTTAACGGCATTGCCGGCAAGCCGTCCTATTTTTGCGCAAAAAAGGCCTGGACCGCCGCGTCCCGGCCTTCCGCGACCTGCTTGACGTGAGGCCGGCTTTCCATTTGTTCGAAGTAATCCACGATACCCGGCACATGCGCCGCAACCAGATTCTCGCCGTAAAGCTTTTGCGTCGCCATCCCGATCAGGCCCAGATGCAACCAAGCGACGATGTCGGCCGCGGTGAAGCTTTCGCCAAGCACATAAGGCGAAAAACGCGCCAGACGCATCACACCTTCGAGGCCCGCTTCGACTTTCTGCCTGACTTCGTCCTTGATTTCCTGAGAAACCGGCGCGCCGAACAGCGCCTCTCCGTAAATGCGGCGCGCAACCAGTTCCACGTTCAGCTCCAGATGCTGGATGAACTCCCGGCATTTGGCGCGTTCAAAAACATTGGCCGGATACAGAGGCTGTTCGGGGTAGGTGTCTTCCAGGTATTCGAGGATCGCCTGCGATTCGGACAGGTAACCGCCGTCGGTCTTGATGAACGGGATTTTGCCCAGCGGCGAGCGCTTTAAGACGGCCGCATCCTGGGACGGCCTCACCACCTCTTCGTTGAACGGAATGCCTTTTTCGAGCAGGGCCAGTTTGGTTTTGTTGTAATAGTTGCTGAGCGCGAAACCGTATAAGGTAATCATGAGGTTCATCTCCGGGTTGAGCGTTGAAAAAATAGACTGACCGGTAAGTCATTTGCAATGATACAGACCGGTCGGTATAGTTGCAACTTTATTTCTGCTTTCATTCTTTATCATGTCCAGCAATCTGAAAGAACGCATCCTGCAAACCGCGTCCGAACTGTTTTACCGCCAGGGCATCCGCGCCACCGGCGTCGATGCGATCGTAAAGGCGGCAGGCACCACCAAAATGAGCCTGTACCATTATTTTCCGTCCAAAAACGATCTGGTGCTGGCGCATCTGCAGAAAACCGCCGAGACGATGCGCGAGAAGATTCTGGGCGGCATTGCGGCGCGGGCGTCCGAGCCGAAAGCCCGGCTGCTGGCGGTCTTCGATGTGTTCGGCGAATTGCTGGCATCGGACGGTTTCCGCGGCTGCCCGTTCATCAATGCCGCGACCGAATCGGCGGCCGAGGGCGAACCGTTCAGGCTGGCGTCCGTCGATTTCTACCTGCAATTCCGCCGCCGGCTGACCCAACTGGCGGAAGAGGCGGAGGCGCGGCAGCCCGAACTGTTGGCCCGGCAATTGAGCCTGCTGATTTCCGGCGCGATCGTCGCCGAACAGATGCAGCGCGATTCGGGCGCGATGCAGGCGGCGCGCGCGGCAGCGGAAATCCTGATCAACCGCAGCCTCGATGCAGCGTAGCGGAATCGAGGCGTTTTTTAGAATCCTTTGAATTTTTCACTGCCGGAGCCAGAACCATGCTTTTTCCGATCCGTTGCTTGCTTATCTTTGTTTTGTTAACGGCGGTACCCGGCCATGCGGTACGGGCACAGGAAGTCGCTTTCGACCTCAACCCGCTTCCCCGCGAAGGCCGCACACTCGACGATTTCACCCCGCGCGGGTGGACAGTCGCAGACAAGACGGATGGCGACTTGAACGCGGACGGCATTGCGGATATCGCCGCGATCCTGGTTCCGTCCTCCACCGATTCGACAGCCGAAGAGGGGCCTCGGGTTCTGCTTGCGCTACTCGGCGGGGCTGGCGGAAAGTTTAGGCCCGCCGGGCATAACGGCGGCTTTCTCGTATGTATGCACTGCGGCGGCGTCAAGGAAAGCTCGGGCGTCGAAATCAAAAGAGGCGTGCTGATCGTGCATCAATTAACCGGTTCCCGCGAGTTTACCGATCAAACGTGGCGGTTTCGTTACGATCCGAAGCTCAGTCGCTTCGTGCTGATCGGGAAGGACCGGACCGACGGCGACGGGCTTCTCGGCACCGGCGATAAAGTCAGCTTCAACTATCTGACCGGCTTCAGGATCAGCGAACGCTACCGTTATGATCCCAAGCGCAACCGGGAAATCACGCTGGCTTCGAAAAAAGAAAAAATTCCGAAAACGACCCCTTTTCTTGAAGATGTCGGGATGGAATGAAAAAGTGAGGGATGCGGAAAAACCGGTACAAAAGCCAGGTTTTCGCCGAACCTCGGTAATATTTTCAATTAGGCTGCTCGAAATTCAGAGTGATCAATTAAAATTGGCCGCTTTTTCTCCCTATCTCAAAAGCGATCCGGCAGAAAAGGCGCGGTCGCGATATCCGGTAAATTTATGCGAAAAACGAGGAAGTCCAAGAAAAATACCAAGCAAACCGATCTATTCGAGCTGGTGGCGCACCTGGAACAACTGGAGCAAATAAGCTCGGAGCTGACGATGATCGATGCGCTGGGACAGTTAGAGTTAAGCACGATCGTCGAGAAACAAATAGACTGGGTGGAATTGGATGAAAGTTGAGCCGGAAAGTCCTGTAGGGTTCAAAAACGATTGATTGGCGTATCACTGTACGAAGGCTCAAGAATTAGCCATTATCTTGTGATTGCATTCTGTAAGGATTGCCCCCTTTCGGGTTCTTTAAAACTCCCAATAATCCTAACGGATAGGCAGCTTTTGCAAAAGTCAACGCACGATTGACAAGCCGGAGCCTCGATGTTAGCGTATCGGCGCCAAAAGACGCCAAAAACCGTTCATTTTTCGTTAGAGTCGCTGGTATAAAACCCATCAAGCCGTAAGAGGACGATGATATGAAACTGCGCAGCTGTTATCGATTTTTCTCCGCTAAAACGGCCTGGTTGGCGGCCCTTTTGGCTTTCTCCTGCACTTTTCCACCGGTGCAGGCCTCCGATCACGCCGACCCCGTTCCGCCGATAAAACTTACAGGCCTGGACGACGGGCTGATCGGCCTCAACGGCCTGTACGGCTTCGTCGACGGCGACCGCCTGGTCGTGATGGTCAACGTTGGGCGGGAACTTATCGATGTCCCCAACGATGTGGCGGCAGCAATGCAGGATACGATCTACAAAGTCCATTTCGACACCCACACCCCGGCGACTTTCGACAATCCGCTGATGCTGCAACGGTTCGGCGGCAGCATAGCGCCCGAAGCCTGGCCGAATATCGCGCCGGATGCCTCTATCACGTTCCGACTCCAAAAGAACCCCAAGGGCGGAGTCAGCGCGAACCGGATCGTTTTCCAGTCGGAGCCCGTAACCACCGGTTTGAGCAATCCCGGCAGCATCCAATTCCAGGCAGGGCTGTTTGACGATCCTTTCCTCTTCAATCGGTTCAACAACAAAAATACCGTAGCGATGATAGCCGGCATTCCGCTTTCCTCGTTCGCAGACAAGCCCAGGAACTTCGTGATGTGGGCGACGGCGCACCGAAGCAACGGCACCCAGTTCGATCACGTGGGCCGCGCAGGCCGGACCCAGCAACCCCGGCTGGATTTCCTGAATGCCTTGCCGCCCAGCAAGCACGTTCCGGCGATCGTCGAAGAGCGCAACAAAAACATGATGCAGCAGTCGCTGTTGAAGGCCGTTTTGAACAAGGAGGTTAAAGACTTCATCAATCGCGAACTGTCCACTCGCATTCAACAAATCTTTCAAATTCGCAATTATGACGGCGATATTCCCGACGTGATGATCCTGAACCTGGATCGTCCGATAGGTTATCCGAACGGCAATGTGCCGGGCGACGACGTGGCCAGATACACTTGTATCGAGGGCCTCGGCGAATGCCAATTGTGGGAAATCGCCAGCTTTACCGATGCCTGCCAGCCGCGCCGGACCTATCCGGACAAGCCGCTGTCGAATGCGTTTCCTTATCTCGGCGAGCCTTGGACCAGGCAGATTTCGATGGATGAGATTCAACGACAGTGTCAACTGGAACGCGATAAATTCAACGAGATCGTGGTGCCGGGCTCCCGATTGCAGCTGAAACCGGTCGCCAAGTAGACTGGCGTTCATTATTTATTATGTCGCCCCTAACCAAAGCGGCATATCGTGCGGGGCTTTCTTCCGTGATCGGGAGAAAGTCCCGTCGTCAATCGGCCGGCCGTCCATTAAGACGCGATCCGGGTTAGAAACTCCTGACATGCGCTCGTTTGCAAACTTGTCCTTGCTCATCGGCAGTATCTTCGTATCGCCGAAACTCGCCGCCCACGAATACTGGCTCGCTCCCTCGGCCTACAGCGCCCCGGTCGGGCAAACCCTTGCGGTACAGGCCTATGTCGGCTCGGATTTCAAAGGCGAACTTCGGCCCTTTGCGGCGACCCGCACCGTCCGTTTGGAGGTGCAGACCAAAGAGCGCAAGGACGTCAAATCCCGAGCCATCAACGGCGACCTGGACCTCGCGCACTTGACCGTGGAAGACGAGGGCGGCATCGTGGTGGCCTTCGAGACCCATTTCGTGCCGGTGGAACTGCCGCCCGAAAAATTCGACGAATATTTGCGCCGGGAAGGGCTGGAAGGCCCGCTAAAAGCGCGGGAGGCCTTGGGAGCTGCCGCAGGGCCGGGCCGCGAACGCTATTTGCGCTGCGCCAAAGCCTGGATCGCGGGCAGCGACGACTCCCGCCTCCGAAAGCCGTTCGGGATGCCGCTGGAAATCATTCCGCGCAGCGATCCCCTGGTATCCGGCAAGCTGACGGTACAGGTGCTTTACAACGCGCAACCGCTCGAAGGCATCCGGGTGAAAGCCTGGAACCAGGCGCTGGCCAGCGGCGCTGTTCCGAGAGACCAGATGGCCAGGGGCCCCGTTCAGCCGGTCGCCCAGACACGTACCGATAAGAACGGCGTCGCGATATTAGAAATCGAAGGGCCCGGCGAATGGCTGCTCAGCGCGGTGCACATGCAGCCGAGTGCGGACAAGCAAGCGGCGGACTGGGAAAGCCGCTGGGCTTCGTTGACCTTTGCACGGGTACCAAAATGAAAGCGGGGCTCGCGCTTTTTTATGTCCGGATCGCGCTAACCCTGTTCGGTTTGAACACCGCAGAAGTTTTCGCCCATTCCGAACCGTACAGCCACCTCGACATCCGCCTGGAGCCGGGCCGGGCCCACGGCAAAGTATTGGCGCACATGGTCGACCTCGCCCATGAGGGCGGGCTCGAGAAACCCGAACGCCTGCTCGATCGGGCCTTTGCCGAGCAGAATCTGGTGATTCTGCACAAAGTGCTCGACTCCCACATGCTGGTTAAAATCAACGGAGAGCCGGCGCATTTTGAATGGCAATCCTTCCGGATCGCCCCCAATCGCCGCTCTCTGTCCTTCAACTGGACCTTACCGCTCGCCCGGTCTGCCGGCAAGGTCGAAGTTTCAAGCCCGCTGTTTCCTTACGATCCGCCGCACGAAACCTACCTGAACATTTACGAAAACGGCGAGATTCGTCTTCAAGACCTGCTCGACAGAACCCATCGCAGCACGACTCATTACAGCGGCAGCATCCAGGGCAGGATTGAAGTGGCTCGCGAGTTCGTCGCGCAGGGGATCCACCATATTTTTATCGGCCCCGACCATATCCTATTCATCATCGGCCTGCTGCTGCCGGGCGGCGACCTGCTACGGCTGTTGAAAATCATCACCGCGTTTACCGTCGCCCACAGCGTAACCCTGGCGCTAGCCACGCTGAAACTGGTCAATCTTTCGCCGTCGATTGTGGAGCCGGCCATTGCGCTGAGCATCGTCCTGGTCGGCCTGGAATCACTGTATACACGACTACAGAACCGCCGCGACTACCGCATCGGATTGGCCTTCGCTTTCGGGCTGATCCACGGTTTCGGCTTCGCAGGCGTGCTGTCCGACTTCGGCCTGCCCGAGGGAGCACTGGGATTATCGCTGGCTTCGTTCAATATCGGCGTGGAAATCGGCCAAGCCTGCATCGTACTGATCGTCACTTCCGTTCTGACGCTCCTTGCCGCCCGCCATGCGCGCTATGCCCGGCGCATGGCCTATCTCGGCACACTTGCCACCATCGCCGCCGGCGGGTTTTGGTTCGTGCAGAGAGTGATGGAGGTTTAAAGCCTGAAGACCAGGATATGGCAAAAATCATTTCCCGAAAGGCCGCCTGATTGCGCCCACGCGCTACGCGCGCATGAGGCACCTCGCGGGTGGCAACAACGGGGCAGACACGCTCTTTAAACACCCCTTATGTTGCAAACTCCATCATTCTTTTCAGGGTACGCTGTGCGTACCCTATTCAACCTTTCACGGTACGCACAGCTGAATAGAAATTAGATAAATGAAAGGGGAAAAGCGAGATAAATGGAAATGAAACGAAATGAAGAGGGATAAAACGGAACGAAAAATAAAAATAATTTGCGCAGAGCGAAAATAAAAAAATCAGCGCGCTCGCCCCTCAAAACGGGGTCTTCAGGGCGTGAACAAAGCCCGGATCAAAAACAGCCCTTGCAATGCTCGAAATCCATAGACGATGGCAGAACTCACAGCGCGGCCTGGATATGATCGCGAATGATGTCCAGAATCTCATCCCGATCGTCATCCGATACGCCCAAAAACGGCCGCTCCGGAATATGCCGGCGCGGGTCGCCGTATTGGTGCGTCGCGCCGTACTTCGAACCCGTCCCGAACAACAGCTGATCGGCCGAGACTTCATAATGCAGCGATCTCCGCAAATCACCCTCCAGCGTCAAGATCTTGTCCTGGTTTTTCGGCTTGCGCGCCAGGTAGCTGGGGGACAATTCCTTCCACGGCTCGTCGTCCGGCGCAACCTGTCGACCAAAGCGTTCGTCATGGCTTCTCGTCAAATATTCGCCGATATCCGCGAAAGCGGGCTCCAAATCGCCCGTCAGATCAACCAGGCGCCGCAACAGCTGCTGTACCGCGCGGTCGTCAAACTCAACTTCGATAAATGCGCCGGCCATGATTATTGATTGCGCAACTTCTCAAGGTATTCCAGCTCATCATCCAGACCCAGATTATCCGGCTCCTCGCGGTTACCGCGCGCATACCCTTCTTCCAACCTGCGCCGCTGCTCTTCTTCGGTCGTGGGCTTCAGCTCTTTCATGGCGCGTTCGAACTTTTCACGGTCTACATTGAATTTCATAATCGAATCCCCTGGTTTTCCAGATAGGCTTGTAAAACAAGCCGTGATCGGCTGCCGGCTGACAAATCGAACACCATCACTCGCGGACCGCCATGCGTTTGCCACCACGCCCGGCCGGCTTCCGATGCCATCAGGTCCAGTACGCTTCGCGCGGTCCGCAATTCCGGCGGTAGTGCGGCGATATCTTGGGCGGTTAGCGGCGCATCGTAGCCCAATCGCGGCCACGTATAATAGCCATTATACGCTTTTTCCTCGAAAGACCCCGCGGCATACGTTTTTATACTGGCGACTCCTAGATCAGCCAATGCCACCACTTGCAGCGCAAAACTGCGCGTTCCAATTTTTTGTTTGCGAAATGCCGGCTCCAGCGCAAAATAATCGTTATGCATGACAAGACCACTCACATCCGCCTGCAAATGCCGCATCATCGCGTTTTGTAACAATGGTCCGGTTGCCTCGAATTCATAGGCATTATCGACGGCTATCAATTCGATCACGCTGCCATCCGGTGCGCCCATCATACTGGCCGCCCCAGCCGCATCTATACCCAGTTTCGGCATCACCCCATCCGGATCGCGCACCTCCACGCGACCGTTGAAATACTTGTCCGTCAGAGGGTCGCGGCTGCTCAAAAACGCCTTCAGCTCATCCCCCATCGCCGGCGGCAATCCCTCGGCCTTGCGCAACGCCTGCTCCCGCACCACGTCCGCCCGCGACCGCCCCGGCGCATAGTCCCAGAACGGATCGATCCCTTGAGGAAAGCGGTGAATCTCGCCGGTCTTCGGATCGGTCCAATCGTAGTGGCCGTCATCCGGCGGCGTGTCCGGCCCGGTCTTGCCCAGCTTGCGCAAGTCGCGCTCGGACAAGGCGAACATCCGGCACTTGCAGCCCCAGCCGTTGGGCGGCCAGTGCGTCTGCGCCCAGGGATCGTCCTGCGCCACCACCAGGCCATCCCAGCTGACGTGCAGCTCCCGCGGATGGATCGACGCATCGGAATGGCGATAGATCAGGTACGGCCGGAATTGCTTGACCGCCTGCACCTGTGCCCAGCGCCCGGCCTGGTATGAGGCGTGCAGATTGGTCTCGTAGATCACCCGCGCCCGCCACGCCCGCCCGGCTTGGGTGTCTTCGCCGGTCCAGCCCGTCCAGCCGCGGGCTGCCACGATCGCTTCGAAATCGCGGGTAAACTCGGCCAGCGTGGTGCCTTGCTCGATGGCCTTGGTCACCGCCTGGTGCAGATCGCTCAGCAGATCGGCCTGCATGGCCCCGGCGACGGTAAACGCTGTATCGTGCTGCTCGCGAACCCGATCGTTCCAGCGCTCGGTCGGGACCAGCTCCTTGGCCCGCCAAAAGGCAATTTGTTCCTTGAACGGCAGCGAGCCGTACCGGACGCCCATTACCGCAGACTCGGACGCGTCGTCATCAACGCCCCTCGTTCACATCGCCCCGGCCGGCCAACTCCGCCGCTAAAAACGCCTCGGCAAACACCGCCGCCAGCGCTTCTTTGTCCCAGGCCGGAAAGATCTCCGCCAGCCGCTCCCGCACTTCGAGCAGGTCCGCGGACGAATGCAGCACGCCGCGCACCGCCTCCATCAGCCCATCGACCGCCGGCTGCGCGGCGCGCTCCAACAGATCCACCATTTCGCCCGGCGGATCGTCGAGCGGACGGGCTTCGGCAAATTGCGCGGCCGGATTATCGGCCTTCCGCCCGGCGTTATCCGGCCGGGCGGGCGCACGGTTTGCCAGGGCTACCGGGTCATTCGTGGAGGCATTGGTGTCGGGCTTCGCCTCGAATTCGCCGCCATACGTATCCTTGACGTATTGCAGCGTCGGCTTATAGCCCATATCGAATATCACTTTGTCGCGATCGGCGCGCTTCTTCAAATCTTCCGGCGCTTCGACTTCGCGCCACACGCGCGGCGGCTTGGCGCCGGGAAAGTTCCAGTCGGTTAGTCACTTGACGACCGACAACTTGAAAAACGTCGGCCAATACAGCCAGTGCGCCAGGCCCAGCCCATACGGATCGTCATCGTCGTCGGCGCCGGTCGCATAGGCCCAAAACTTGCGCGCCGGCAGTGCCTCGCCTTGCGGCGCCCGCGAGGTCAACAACCGCAGCGAGCCGTCCGGCGCAAAGCCGAAACGGCGCTGCTTCTTGACTTTCACGTTGGCCAGGGCGATGAATTGACCGTCGCGCGCCCACAGGCATTCCGATACGGCATAACCCCAAAACAGGCCGGACAGCATCTTTTCGGTCAACCGATCGAACAGGATGTGATCGAGCTGCTCTTTGATAAAATCCGCCGCGGCCTTGTCGGCGCGCTGGGTGCCGCCGGGCTCGACCGTCCATTCCTTGCTCGACAAGGCCAGCTTGCGTTGCTGCGGGTACGCTGTGCGTACCGTTTCACCCTCCGTGGTACGCACAGCGTACCCTACAGCTGCATTGTTCTCGATCGCGTGTTCCCGACGCGATCTACCTCCTGCATGAACCCCATG
This sequence comes from Methylomicrobium agile, assembly GCF_000733855.1. Classification (NCBI taxonomy): domain Bacteria; kingdom Pseudomonadati; phylum Pseudomonadota; class Gammaproteobacteria; order Methylococcales; family Methylococcaceae; genus Methylomicrobium; species Methylomicrobium agile. The sequence continues at coordinate 1,609,390 of NZ_JPOJ01000001.1, read as the reverse complement.
GATGGCGTGAATGCAGAGATTGCACGACTGTAGGGATACAGGAGGTAGGGCAACGCAGGGAGCGGTTGCCGAGGAGCAAATCTCTGCCCATGCAGTCGAGCGTACCCTACAGCGGCTTTTGCCCTTGGGGGTGTAACCCAAGCCGGGCAATAGAGGATAAGCGGCCGACGGGGAAACCCGGGAAAAGGGATGACCGACCCAATCCAAATACTCTCGCTGATGGTTAAATGAGCAAGTCGAAATCGGTGACCAACAGATCCGGGAAAGTCTTGGTTCCGATGGGTACGACTTCGGGGGGGCTTGCTGGCCCGGAACCAAAACCGGTTCCGGTTCCGGTTCCGGTTCCGGTTCCGGTTCCGGTTCCGGTTCCGGATGAATTCTGACCGCTTCCCGAGGAAGCCCCAAACCCGCCGCTCGTAACCTCGGTGGGAGCCGGTCCGCCGGCTTGCCCGCCATCGCCGGTAGCGGCCAGTTTGGCGAAAAGCACGGGGCTTTTTCCAGCCTCGTCGTAATACAATTTACCGCTTTTCGTATCGTAAACGATAAAAGACGCCGTATCGGTTTGCGCTCTTTTCAAGCCGGGAGCGCTTTCGAAATTGATGATGCCGTCATTGTCTGAATCGAGGTTTTTAAAGATAACGGAGCTCAAGCGGATCTTGTCCGAACCGCTCTCGAAATCGGTAATCAGATCCACATTGCTTTTCGATAAAATGTCTTTGAAAACGAATATATCGCCGTCATCCCCTCCGGTCAGGGTATCCTTGCCTTTTCCTCCCGAAATGATATCGCTGCCGGCGCCGCCGATAATCTTGTTGTTGCCATCATTGCCGATCAGGATGTTATTGTCGTCGTTGCCAACGAGCTTCAAGGCTTTTTTCCCGGCCAATTCGACATTTTCGATATACTGCAATCCCTTGATTTTATTCTTGCTGCTATAAGGTTGGGACAGGTCGACATTGATTGTCGATACCTGCAAGGTATCGTTGCCCCCGCTATCGTAAATGATCAGCGCCTTGCCCAGGGCGATATACAGGTCGTCGCCATTGCCGGCCTGCAGCGTATCGGGAGCGCCCTTGGTGTTGCCGCCGGCCAGCGTGTCGTTTTTATCCGTTCCCGACAAGGTATTCGCATGCTTGAGGTCGAAGTCGGAAAGCTCGATCCCCGCCACGTCGATCGTGTTGCCGGAGCCTCCCGAACCGCCCGTGCCTCCCGAACCGAAGCTGTTCAGGCTGATGATGCCGTCGTCCGTTTCGCCGGTTTTGACGGCGAACTCCAAATACTCGACGCCCTGCAGCGTATCGGTGCCCATATCGGCATAATTCGTATTCAAGGAACGAACGGTAAAACCGCTGCCGATTTTCTTGACTTCGTAATCCAGTTTACTGCCCAGCAGCACAAGGGTATCCGAGCCCGCTCCTCCGTAAATGAAATCGTTTCCTTCGCCGGCGATGAAGCGGTCGTCCCCGGCTCCGCCGACCATAAAATCGTTCCCCTTGCCGGCATCCAGAATATCGTTGCCGTCCCCTCCTCGCAAGGTATCGTTTCCGTCCCCGGAAGTCAGTCGGTCGTTACCGTCCGCGCCATCCATTTGAATGGGCAGCGATCCCCCGATGTTCAGAATGTCATCGTCCACGCCACCGGCGATTGACAGCCCCATCTTGTTGCCGTCTTTATCGAAGCGTTGCATGATGATTTCGGTGCCCGACAAACCATTCTGGTATTTGCCTTGTTGATTGCCATCCTGATATTCCGCCACCCACGAAACGACAAAACCGCCATCGCCAAGTCCGGTGACGGACGGTTCTTTTTGCGAATCCGCCACCTTGGTGTTAATCTGGAATTCGTCGCCGACTTTGTTGCCGTCGTTGTCGAATTTCTGCCCGTAAATGCCGCGATAACTGCCGTCCTGCAACATGGACTGCCAGACCACGACGAAGCCTCCGTCCTTGAGCGCCGCCACCGCGGGCTCCTTTTGATCGTAGCGCGTAAAAGTATTGGCCTTGATTTCCTGAGTCAGCGCCTCGCCCGTCGCGTTATCGTACAAGCGCAGCATGATGCTGCGATCGTAGTCGACGCGCGCCTGGCCGGTTGGTGGAACTATCAAGTAGGGATCGACAGGCGCCTGCCAAACCACCACCGTTTTATGATTCAGCGTCAAGGTGGCGGCAACGGCGTTTTTCGTCTCCTGGCGAAGCTCGTTTTCGATAGCATTGCCCGCATCATCAAAAACTTGCGCTTTGGGTTCGATGGCGTAGTTAATGTTGAACGGACTTTCAGCGTAATCGGCATAGATGGAAGCGAGCTGGTCGTCATAAGCATCATACCCATCGCCCGGCCCGCTTCCGTCCGCGATGTCCGGATGGCTTTGCGAATCGTAAAGATAACTTTCGACGTTTCCGTAATCGTCGAAAATCTTGGCATTCATCGTCATTTTCTCGGTTCCGGTCGAGATGCCTTCATAACCGATGACGACGCGGTTGTTGTCGAGCGCGCTGAGGAACGGATGCGCCGCGCCGCTGTCGCTGACTTTGACTTCCCAGCCGATTGGAACCGGCACGGCACTCGCGTCGTACCATTGCGCAAAAACGCCCGATTGATTCGGGTCGTCGCCGAAGCTCTGGCCGTCGTGAATGGAATCGCCTTGATTTTCCGATACCCAGGCAACCACAAAACCGCCTTCGGACAATACGGCAATGGCCGGACTCCCTTGATCCGCGGTAATGGTGTCGTTCACGCGGAATTTAGGGGAAACCGCCGTTCCATTGGCATCGAAGCGCTGGGCATAAACGCCCGTACCGTCGGCATCCGCGGAACTCCAGGCAACGACAAAGCTTCCGTCGTTGAAATTGGCGACGGTGATGTCGGAACTCAAGCCATCGTTTACGCTATCGAGCAGTTTTGTTTCGAAACGGTCGCTGGTCGTGTCATTATTGAATTTCCTGAAATAAAAGCCGTCCCCGCTCAGCCAAAAGTTCAGAAAGCCACCGTTCGCAAGCGCTAACACCGTAGTATTGGTTTGATTGCCGGCGGTCAGCCCATTGGCCACCATTTCCTGAGTCAGGGACAGGAACGTCGGCTTCGGGTCGGCACTGGCGCTATCGGCAAAGCGCACGATTTCGATGTCCGCCCGCACACGATCGGAGCCGTCCGAGACGCCGTCGGCGTCATTGTTATCGGTAACCCCCAGATAATAACCGAACGACTCGTCGTAGGCCGCCGTCAAAGTGTAATTGGCAACCCCCGTCGCGCTGTCGGCATATTTTCCGCTAAAGAGCGCCGTATCGACGCCGTTAAAAATACCCGTCGGTATGCCGGCTTCTCCTCCCGTCAAATCGTCATCTCCGGCCAAACTTTTCAATACATCGTTCTTGGAACTTCCATTGATTATCGACATGATGACAGTACCTAGTATCTGATAAATATGCTAAAAACTTTGACCAAAGGTTCGGAAAGCGACTGCAACCCAGTATAGTTCAACCACTGTTTTTTGACTACGGACAAGCCGGCCTGACTTTCCGATTTTGCGAGGGAAATCGGGAATTTATAAAATCCTTTGCTTCGAATCGGCGCCGGCGATTTCCTTGACCAGCTTCGGCACCAGATAACCGGGCAATTCGGCCGACATTCGCCGCACCAGTTCCAAAGCCTCGGCTTCGCCGACTTCGAAATGACCCGCGCCGCTGACTTTGTCCAAGAGGTGCAGATAGTAGGGCATGATGCCGCAATCGAATAGGCGCTCGCTCAGCGCAACCAGATCGGCTGCCTTATCGTTCACTCCGCGCAAAAGCACCGATTGGTTCAACAAGATCATGCCTTTTTGTTTGAGCGGACGACAGGCTTCGGCGACCCGGTCGGTGAGTTCGTTCGAATGGTTGCAATGCACAACCAGCACGACCGGTTTGGCGCTTTGGCTCAGAACTTCGAGCAGGCTTTGGGTGATCCGGGCCGGCAGCACGATCGGCAGGCGGCTGTGGATCCGGACCCGTTTCACATGCGCAATCCCGGCGATCTGCCGGAACAGACGCCGCAGGCGCTCGTCGCTCAACAGCAAAGGGTCGCCGCCGCTCAGGATCACTTCCGTAATGTCCGGGTTCTCGCGGATATAACGCAGCGCGGCGATTTCCTTCTCCTTACCGAGCTGCAGGTCCGCGTAGGGAAAGCTGCGGCGGAAGCAGTAGCGGCAGTTGATCGCGCAACTGCCGGTATTGATCAGCAAGACCCGGCCGCGGTATTTGTGCAGCACGCCCGCGGCGTTCGACGCTTCGAGATCGCCGACCGGATTGTCGCTATAGCCCGGAAAAAAAAGCATTTCATCCCGAATCGGCAACACTTGCCGAAGCAGCGGATCGTGGGGATTGCCTTTTTCGATGGCTTCGGCGAAGCTGCGCGGAACTTTCAGCGCAAAGCTTTTAGCGGCCGCTTTCGATACGGGCAATTGCTCGACCGAAAGATTCAGATAAGCGCAGAATTCGTCGATGTCGGTGAAAGCTTCGGCAAGCTGCCGCTGCCAGTTTTTTGCAAAATGGTCGGTTTGTTCGTTGAGTTCCGGCATGAAAGGGCGTTTTCGAGGTTTCTATTGGCAAAAGCCTCTATTATAATGGTGGGATTTTACATTGTTTTAGGTTCGAGGAAAAAATGGCCACATACAGCACCAATGAATTTAGAGGCGGGCTCAAAGTCATGCTGGATAACGATCCCTGCGCGATCATCGAAAACGAATTCGTAAAACCGGGCAAGGGGCAGGCATTCAACCGGGTCAAGATCCGCAATCTGAAAACCGGGCGGGTGATCGAAAGAACCTTCAAGTCCGGCGAAACGCTCGAAGGTGCGGATGTGGTCGATGTCGAAATGCAGTATCTCTACAACGACGGTTCTTTCCGCCACTTCATGAAGCCGGACACGTTCGAACAGTATCAAGCCGACGAAAAAACGGTCGGCGATGCGGTGCAATGGCTGAAAGACCAGGACAACTGCACCGTGACCTTGTGGAACGACGCGCCGTTGGCCGTCACGCCGGCAAATTTCGTCGAACTGGCGATCGTCGAAACCGATCCGGGCGTGCGCGGCGATACCTCGGGCGGCGGCGGCAAACCGGCCAAGCTGGAAACCGGCGCGGTCGTGCGCGTGCCGCTGTTCGTACAGACCGGCGAAGTGATCAAGGTCGATACCCGGACCGGCGAGTATATTTCCCGCGTGAAAGATTGAGCGACAATCTCGCATTTTCCCATTAAGACTTTCAGCCGGGTTGGCCTTTATCGCGGCCCGGCAGCATTTTTGCAGGGTAAGCTTCGCGTGCCTTGATATCTAACGCATTCCGCAACCCTCTCGGCAAGGTACGCACAGCGTACCCTACAATTTCACTCATGATCCATCCAGGCAATCTTTCCGGCGCCGACTGGCGGCCCGGCTGTTCCATCGAGTTTTTGCGGCAAAGAGCGGAGCTCTTACGGCAGATCCGCGAGTTCTTCCGTGCACGGGACGTGCTCGAAGTCGAAACACCGCTGCTGAGCCAGGCCATCGGAACCGACCCGCAACTGGCTTTTTTCCGCACCGAGTTCGATTTTCCTCCCTTACGGCAAGCGATGTATTTGCAGACATCTCCCGAATTTGCGATGAAACGCCTTTTGGCTGCGGGTTCGGGTTCCATTTATCAAATTTGCAAGGCATTCCGGAACGGCGAAGCCGGCCGCTTTCACAATCCCGAGTTTACGATGCTGGAATGGTACCGGGTCGGTTTTTGCCTGGCCGACCTGATGGACGAATGCGAGGCGCTGATCGGAAGCTTATTCGCAGGCATCAAAGCGCTGGAGCCGGCGCAGCGGTTCGGTTACTGTTCGCTGTTTGCCGACTATACCCGCCTGAACGCAGCCGAATTCTCGCCTGCCGATTATCGCGCTTATGCCGAGGCTTCCGGACTTCCGGAAGCGGTCACGGTTTGCGGGGATGATCATGCGACTTGGCTCGATTTCCTGTTCAGCCACCGGATTCAGCCGCATCTGGGAATCGGCCGTTTGTGCATGGTATACGGCTATCCGGCCTGCCAATCTTCGCTGGCGCGCCTGAATGAACACGATCCTCTGATTACCGACCGGGTCGAGCTGTTCATCGATGGCGTCGAACTGGGCAACGGCTTTTTTGAATTAGCCGATCCGGAGGAGCAAAACCGGCGTTTCGATCAGGAACTCGCGGCTCGCCGCCAACAAAAATTGCCGGTCGCGTTAAAAGACGAGCGTCTGCTCGCGGCGTTAAGAGCGGGCTTGCCCGACTGCTCGGGTATCGCGATCGGGATCGACCGTTTGCTGATGGTGCTGTTCGGCAAACCATCCATCGGGGATGTCGTCAGTTTCTCGATAAACCGGGCATAAGCTGTACAAACAAATTCTTATGTTATAATCCGGCCGAGCCCCCTACAAATCAGAGATTGCCGTTCTCTTTCACCTGCCGAATGATGTCTAAACCGATTGCCCGCCTGTTGTCGCTGTACCTGCTGTTATCCCAGGCAGTTGCAGCCGACGAGGACTTCATCGTGACCGATATCAAAGTCAAGGGCTTGCAGCGGATCTCCCAAGGCACTGTTTACAATTATCTCCCTATCAACGTCGGCGAACGGTTTTCGCTGGATAATGCCGGCCCCGCAATCAAGGCGCTGTTCAAGACCGGCTTTTTCAAAGATGTCTCGCTCGAACGGAAAGGTTCCACCCTGATCGTGAACGTGGTCGAGCGTCCCTCGATCGCCAAGATCCTGATCGAAGGCAACAAGGATCTGAGCAAGGAAGACCTGACCAAAGCCCTGGACTCGATTGGAATGTCCGAAGGCAAGGTGTTCAACAAGCAGGTGCTCGACAAGGTCGAGCAGGAATTGAACCGCCAGTATCTGAGCCACGGCAAGTACGCGCTGAAGATCAAGACCGAGGTGACCAATCTGACCCGCAACCGGGTCGGCATCCATATCAAAATTTCCGAAGGCCGCGTCACCAAGATCAAGCAGATCAACATCGTCGGCAACAAGGCGTTCGATGACGAAACCCTGCTCAAGCAGTTGGAATTGAGCACGACCAACCTGCTATCGTTCTATACCAAGAACGACCAGTATTCCAAGCAAAAACTGTCCGCCGACCTGGAAACCCTGCGTTCGTATTATCTGGACCGGGGTTACATCAATTTCTCGATCGAATCGACCCAGGTCGCGATTACCCCCGACAAAAGAGACATTTACGTCACGATCAACGTGAAGGAAGGGGATGTCTACACGCTGGACAAGGTCAAACTGGCCGGCAATCTGATCGTGCCGCCCGAGCAGTTGATCAAACTGGTGAGCATCGGCCCCGGCGAAATTTTTTCCCGGAAGCAGGCCACCGAAACCTCAAAGGCGATCTCGGACCGTCTGGGCGACGAAGGCTATACCTTCGCGAACGTAAACATGGTCCCGGAAATCAACGAAAAAGACAAAACGGTCGTGATGACTTTTTTCGTCGATCCGGGCAAACGCGCGTATGTGCGCCATATCAATTTTGCCGGCAACACCAAAACGCGCGACGAAGTGCTGCGCCGGGAAATGCGGCAGATGGAAGCGAGCTGGGCCTCGGGGTCCAAAATCGAACGCTCGAAAACGCGCCTCGAACGGCTGGGTTATTTCGAGGACGTAAACGTCGAAACGCCGCAGGTCGTCGGCACCGCCGACCAGATCGACGTGAATTACAAAGTCACCGAAAAAGCCTCGGGCAACTTGTCGGCCGGTGTCGGTTTTTCGCAGGTGCAGGGCATCGTGCTGAATGCGAACATTTCGCAGGACAACATCTTCGGTTCCGGTAAGCGGGTCAATTTGGCCTTCAACAACAGCGACTACCTGACCAGTTACCAATTCGGCTTCTTCAATCCGTATTTCAACGTGGACGGAGTCAGCCAGGGCTACAACCTCGGCTATACCAGCCGCGATGCCAGTACGATCAACATCGCCCGGTATTCCACCGATGTCGCCAATGCCGGCATCAATTTCGGGATTCCGTTGAACGAGTTCGATAGCCTGCGCTTCGATGCGGACATCAAGCATACTTCTCTAAAAAAAACCGACTTTTCCTCGATCGAAATTTCTGATTTCATCAAACAGCAAGGCGACAGTTTTTTTACGTTCGCTCCGGCAGTCAGTTGGTCTCACGATACGCTGAACAAGGCAATTTTCCCGACCAAGGGAGGACAACAGCGCTTTTCCGCTCTCGCCACCGTTCCCGGAAGCGATCTGGAATATTTCAAGGTCAGCTACAAGCATCAGCTTTACATTCCGGTCGCCCAGGATTTGACTTTCCGGCTGCACGGGGAAGTCGACTACGGAGACGGCTACGGCGATACCGATAAGCTGCCTTTCTTCGAGAATTATTTCGCAGGCGGCACCGGCTCGGTACGGGGTTATAGGAACAATACGCTCGGCCCCAGGGACCACATTTGCCCTAGCGGGGGAACGGGTTGCATTCCCGGCAAGAGGGTCGCCAACAATCCTTTTGGCGGCTCCACCAAAATCATCGGCAATGCCGAATTGTTTTTTCCGGTGCCGTTTCTATCTGATGTCAAATCGGTCCGGCTGGGAACCTTTCTCGATGCGGGCACGGTCGAGGACGGTTTCAATTTTGGCGACTTGAAATACTCCACCGGCATCTCCGGCGAATGGCTATCGCCGTTTGGCGCGTTGTCGGTCAGTGCCGCATTGCCGCTGAACGCCAAATCAGGAACTCCAACCGATCCGGGCGATCAGAAACAGATATTTCAATTCAACTTCGGGCAGAATTTTTAAAGTGCAAGTTGTTTTGGCTTAAACCTACTTATCCCCTATAATCTATTAAAGTTTACCTCTATTTCCTACATTTTCGATCCTCTGGAGAATTGATCCACAATGAAAACCAAAATTGCATTATTCCTGGGCTTGCTGCTCGCTTCGAACGTGTGCCTGGCCGAGCTCAAAGTGGGCATCGTCTATATGAATACAGTGCTCAAGGAAGCTCCCGAATTGAAGCGGCTCGAACAGGAATTTTCATCGCGCGTGAAGAAAATCAAATCGATGGAAACCGAGCTCAAATCCCTTGAAGACAAATTGAACCGCGACGGCGCGGTGATGAGCGAAAGCGAGCGTACCAATCTGGAAAAAAAGCTGCGGGACAAATCGCTCGATTATAAACGAGCCAGCGAAGAGACCGGCTACGACTTGAATACCCGCAAAAACCAGGAGCTCGGCAAATTGCAGCGTCGCATCATCGAGGCCGTTCAGGCGATCGCGAAAGAGCAAAGCTTCGACCTCGTCTTGTATGACGGTGTACTCTACGCCAACGACAAACTGGATATTACCGCTCAAGTTCAGAAAAAACTGGCATCGGCGCAATAGCCCGGCCAGCGCCTCCTCTATTTCCTTTAGTTTAAATCGATACGAATGGCAGCGATCATGCCTCCGGACGGATTCCATCCCTCGACGCCATTCGTAATTTGAATGACGGGAATCGCATCCTCATCATCAAAGCGATCCGCACCATGTCCATCAAGTTAGATATTTTACAAATACAGAACTTTTTACCACATCGCTATCCCTTTCTGCTGGTCGACAAGGTCATCGAGTGTGAACCTGGAGTCCGGTTGCTGGGAGTCAAAAACGTTACTTATAACGAACCTTTTTTTCAGGGCCATTTTCCCCAAAAACCGATTATGCCGGGCGTATTGATCATCGAAGCGATGGCGCAGACGACCGGCCTTCTGGCCTCCGAAACGGCTCCTGAAGAACTCAGCGGGATGATTTATTATCTGGTCAGCGTCGACAAGGCCAAATTCAAACGCCCCGTCGTTCCCGGCGATCAATTGATGCTGGAAGCCAAATTCTTGAAAAGCAAGCGCAATATCTGGGCATTCGATTGCTCGGCCGAAGTCGATGGCGAATTCATCGCCAGCGCTGAAATCCGCTGTGCAGCCGTGGTAAATTAATTTTGATCGATCCAACTTCCATTATCGATAAACGCGCTGAATTGGCCGGCGACGTTTCCATCGGACCCTATACGATCATCGGTGCCGACGTAAAGATTGATTCAGGCACCGTCATCGGCCCGCATGTAGTCATCAAAGGACCGACTTCCATTGGTAAAGATAATCGCATCTTCCAATTTTCTTCGATAGGCGAAGACCCTCAAGACAAGAAATATGCCGCCGAACTGACCCGGCTCGAAATCGGCGATCGCAACACGATCCGCGAGTTCACCACGATGCATCGGGGGACGCAGCAGGATAACAGCCTTACCAAAATCGGCAACGACAATTTATTCATGGCCTACACCCATGTCGCGCACGACTGCATGATAGGCGATCATGTCGTGATGGCCAACGGCGCTTCTCTGGCCGGCCATGTCAGTCTGAGCAGCCACGCGATTCTTGGCGGTTTTACACTGGTCCACCAGTTTACCAAAATCGGCCAGTACAGCTTTGCTGCAATGGGCAGTGCGATCACCCAGGACGTGCCGCCTTTCGTGATGGTCGGCGGCAAACCCACCCGACCTCATGGGATCAATACGGTCGGGATGGAGCGCAACGGTTTTTCTCCCGAAGACATTCGGCTGATCAGAAAAGCGTACAAAATCGTTTACAAGATGAATCTTCGTCTCGAAGATGCGATTGATGAGCTGCTGAACCTTGACGAAGAAAATACCCATTTAGGCGAATTCGCGGATTTCTTGCGCCATGTCAGCCGCGGCATTTTACGCTAGCCGCGCATGGGACCTGTTTACGCAATGGCGGACGTCATTCTTGCGGAATCCGGGCTGATCGCCGGCGTCGACGAAGCCGGGCGGGGCCCTTTGGCGGGACCGGTCGCGGCTGCCGCCGTCATCCTCGACCCGAAAAAACCGATAAGCGGCCTAGCCGATTCGAAAACGCTGAGTGAGAAGAAAAGGCTGGCGCTTTATCAGGCCATTCGGGAAAACGCCCTGGCCTGGTCCATTGCCGAAGCTAGCGTAGCGGAGATCGACCGGCTGAACATTCTGCAAGCCACGCTGCTGGCCATGCAGCGGGCGGTCGCGCAGCTATCAATCCCGCCGGACCACGTCCTGGTCGACGGCAACCGCCTGCCGGTTTTAGCGGTCCCGGCCCGGGCAATCGTGCAGGGCGACCGGAAGATTCCGGCCATCAGCGCGGCTTCTATCCTCGCCAAAGTCCACCGCGACCGGACCATGGCGGACTATGCAAAAGAATTTCCCGGCTTTGCGTTCGATCTGCATAAAGGTTACGGCACCCGGCAACATCTGTCCGAACTGGCAGAGTTCGGACCTTTGAGCATCCATCGCCGGTCTTTCAAGCCGGTGAAAGATCTGTGCCGCGACAAATGAAAGGATATCGATGACAATCGCATTGATGTGCTCAAGCTGGTGTTTCTTGATAAAACAGTGATTATCTAAGGAATACCTGCGCTCTCAGCAGCTCGAATCGACTTTGCAGCCCGACGATCTCGTCATCTATGACAATTTCCGACCCGACCCATAAGATGGTCTGATTTCGCAGCAATGGCAGCGTAAGGCGCCGCCTTGAAATACCTGCCCCCCTTTTATAGCCCGGCCTTGAATCCAATTGAACAGAGGTTTGCCAAGCTGAAAGTCCTTCCGCGCAAAGCCACGGAACGGATCGTCGATCAGCTTTGGCAAATCCTGGGCACCTGGCTTAATGAGATTTAACCCGAGAAATGCCAAAACTTTTTGCAAAATGCGGTTTATGATTATAACAAATAGAGAAATACTCTAAATGTTAAACGAATGTCTCCTTCAAACGGGTATCAAGTAATTTTGGATGCCGTCCTTCAACAGATAAAACCTCCCAAATAACATGCCCTTCTATCCAGTTTTCTATGCTTTCAATTGCGGTAGATAGTGGTGCAATATCGACTGGCTTTTCTCTTTCTTCACCGGAGGCTTTTAAGCATATTATCGCTTCTTGTTTTTTAATCTGAAACTCTGCTGCACAGGTATTGACTTCTTTCATTACCGCATCGACTGCTGCTTTAAAAGTAAGTTCTGGGTTTATTTCCATATAATGAAGAACAAGGTTTTCATGTAAACCTTCATTCTTTTCTTTGCTTCCGGAAAGCACATCATTAAAATAGCAGATATGATCTTTTCCAAGACGAAAAAGATGATTGTCCTCCAAAATCTCCCGTTCTTTCTGAGTTAGAGATATATTTTGTAAAGCAAAGGCAATTTCAAGCACGAAATCAACCGAGCCTGCATGATGTCTTGTAGCATTAAGTAAAGATAAGGATATTTGAAGATCAATACCAGATTTGCCTTCAGCCAAATCTGCTTGCTTTGTTCGTGTTCCAGCTTCAGTTACGCAACCATTTTTGTACTTCAAGAAACCTTCATATATATATTTGGTTAGAGAAGGTTCTACTATTTCTCTTAGCCTTTCGCCTATATTTTGCAGTCCATTCAATAAACCTAAAATAATCGATCCTTTATTATCAGGGAGGTTGGAAGGCAATGCATAATCTTCTCCCTTTATGGCTTTTAAATATTCATCAAAAATTTCAGAAACCAGTTGTTTATTTTTATTGATATCTGAATTTCTGGAATCCAATAAGTCATCATTAATAAACAACCATGCATTAACATCGCTAGCGATTTTTAATGCCTCTTCCCCTACTGTTGGTAGAGTTGCGGCAGCAAGTAATGCAATATTGGTCTTTTGCATCTTTGCCACTCGACTTTGTACTTGGCAGAAAAGATCTTGCGATAGCTGATGTGTATTTGTCGGACCTGGTACGATATTCATATCGTGAAGCCACTGAACACTATAATTTTCTAGTCCAAAAAAGTGAGGATTAATAAATATCTTTCGTTCTGGTGTTTTAACAAACTTGCAAACTCCCTTAATTTCAACCCCATCGATGAATCCTAGATTAAAAGGATAAGTTCTGTCTCTATAAACCTGTGGGGCATTCTTAATAAACTGCCTCAGATTAAGCAATCTATCCGGTACGACCCATCCGTCCGAAGGTGTTGAACTCAATGACAATGATTCTAGATTTTGTGTTTTGGCATTAAAATGGGAATCAGAAGGCTTTTTGATTGAGACAATCAAGCTACTATCCAGCTTATGAACTACGAAGCCTTTTTTTTCAGCATCTCGCATTATTGCTGCCATAGATAGCTCTTCAGCCGTATTTTGTTGTTCTATAATCGAGGCTTTAATTTTAAAAAAATTAATGTAATTAAATTTCGATTTGACATTATTAAACCATTTAGAAGGTAACAAATAACTTTTGTTCATATTGTCGTCACTATAAACTCTAATCTACCTTGCTTAAGGTAAAAACTGTAAGGGAAATTTATCTTATTATCGAGCCTTCACGACGTTCTTGTTTAAAATGGATTCCTGATCAGAAAAATATAAACACCATCGTCCTTTACCGTTCTTTTTCGCTTCATACATCGCCATATCCACATTGACCATCAGCTCTTCCACATCCTTGCCATGTTGGGGCAGCAAGGCAATGCCGATACTTGCCGAAATCCGGTACTCTTTATTTCCGAACTGGAATTTACGCTCCTTCAACCGCTCATTCAGGGAAGCGGCGAAGGTTTCGGCCCCCACCTGTCCGGTTGTCGGCATCAACACAGCGAATTCGTCGCCGCCCAGCCGGGCGATCAGGTCGGATTTGCGCGCACGCGCACGGAGTTCATTGGCAAGAATGACCAGCAGCGCATCCCCGGCCGCATGACCGCTGCTATCGTTGATCGTTTTGAAATAATCCAGATCGAGCAGCAGCAGTGCGCTGGAATTACCGCTGCGTACCGCATCGGCAAAGCTTCTTTCGAGTTCTTCATGAAACCGCAGCCGATTTGCCAAACCCGTCAAAGGATCGTGGTGAGCAAGCCAGCGGCTGCGGTTTTCGGCCACGATACGGTCAGTCGCATCCATTCCGACGGACAGCACGACCGCGTCGTCTTGATACATGGAGCCTAGAAAAGTATGAATCCAGATAATATGGCGCAGTTCGCCGCTGGCATCGATAATCGACCCTTCGTGCTCGAGACGGTGCAGGGAAGACGAGAATAAATGGATCTGGTTGTTCTGATATTGCTCTTTGCCTTCGTTCCCTTCGAGCAGGTCGACGAACAGATTTTTCTTCAGGTGCTCCGGCGGACGTCCCAGCATTTCGGACATATACCGGTTTACCATGTGCAGCCTGCCGTCGCGCGTCTGCGTTAAAATCATCACCTGCACACTGTCCAGAATACCTTGAATGAAGTCTCTATCAGCAGCCAGGGCCAGCTGACTCTCCTCGATTTGATGCGTCAGGTCGATCGAAGTCTCATACAGCAAATCGATTTCGTCCTGTTTTTTGGGAAAGCGTCCCAACACATTGAACGCCTGATAAGCCTGTGCATACCATCCCCGCGCAACCAGAGGCAAGGTTTGTGCTAAATGGCTCAACCGTTGCAACGGCTTGCGCAGCAGCAAAAACAAAAAGACCTCGGCAAGCAGCAGCGACCCGAGTATCAAAAACAGACTGTTACGGTTGGTCGTTTTCAATGCAACCGTATCTTCCGTAACATCGGAGATGAAAACCAGATAACCCCTTGCACCGGAAATGATGTGCTTAAGAGGAACAACATGGAAGACATAAAAATTATCCTTCCATCGCAGCCAGACATCGGGGGGAATATCCTCCGGCGACGGGTAACGCTCCGACAGATCCTCAATGAAGGGCCTTAATGCCGAAGCATGGGTCAAGGCAGCGGTATACAAGCCCCATCCCGGAAAAACCTGTTCCATCCTTTCGATACTGGCCGGCACCAAAATGCCTATATCCACGCCGGTTGCGGTAGAAAACTCCATTACCAAGTCGGTAATGCGTTGGCTCATGCCGATGAATCCGACGTGTTCGCCATCCGCCAGCAATGGCATCACCACGTTCAGTTCGCATTGCAGCTGGCAGTCTAAAACAGCCCCCGGCTGTTCGCTCTGTTTCGCATGCGCAATGGCGTCCATCATCGATTGCATCGAAACGGCACTGCTGCTATCCGGTGCCCAATTCCAGCGGATCGCGCCCTGCTTATCGAAAATAACGATTCTTTCGACATCCAACTCGTAACGCACGCTGGAGAACTTTCGTTCGAGTTCAGTTGACCGAATCGTACCGTCGTGCGACTTCAATCGGTCCGACAAATTGCCCAACGAGGCAATCACGATGCTGAGACGCTGCAGCCGATCTACCGAATGTTTAATCAAGCCCTTCAATTCAGCGGTCCAGGACGCCTGGCTTTGCGCATACTGCGCTTTAACCTGTGCCTTCAGATACCAGTAATTCAACGCGCCAAAAGCTACACCCAAGGAAAGCAGCAATAAGCTCAGCGACGCCAGCCACTTGCGATGTAAGCTCGAGAAGCGCGGCTTATGCCTGACTTTATATAAATCCTCAACCATTTAAAAATTTAAAACCGAAATGACAGCATTGTAGTAAACAGACTAAAATGCGGCGAGGTTCCGGGGTTATTCAGTGTGGGGTTATCCTTCTCATTCAACCAAGCAGTACCATTCACATAATGATAATCAACCGCCAACAAAAAATTACGTGCGAATTCCCAGCGCACGCCCGCAGTTAAATCCCTCGCGTAAAAACGATGAGGAGCGACCCTTCCACCTGTCATTTGCGACATCTCTCTACCATCTCGGTCGTCGCGGTTGAGATGTAATACATCATAGCGAAGCACCGCCGAAAAATCTGGAGTAAAACGGTATTCGCCCTGTAAATAAAAGTTTTCGGATGTATTTTGCTTCCAGGTAGGAAAATTTTGTAACGATGGAGAATAACCACTACGTTGGCTATCGATCCACCCATATTCGGCTGTCAATGACCATTTTTCCGCATTATACTGTGCCGAAAACAGCGGAAAGGTAATTTTAGTATTACCGTTCTGATAAAACGCATTCGATGAATGAAAATCGCGCTCAATATCGACGATAGAAAACAATAACTTTACACGTCCCCCCATCCATTCATAAAAACTTCTTCCTATAAACGCAGGGCGTCCTCCAAAACTCCCCTGCGCCGCAGGTAAAACCGAAGGGATGCCTGTCCAAAATGCTGCAACTCCCCCTGTGTTGTCTTGAGTCTCGAAAGTCAGAAACTCCAAGCCATACCTGTGTTCACCATGGGTATAACGACCGTAGAGCGCTCCTCCGTCACCCGAAAGCATCCCCTGACGCAAGGCTAGCGCATCGAAATAAATCGACTGAGGTAATAACACGGTGGGTCGAGTCCACAAAACATCGCGGGTATCATTATATAAGCCGAACGGAAGCTTAACCCGCCCGCCGCGAACCCCCATTATCAAAGCTGAATCCAAAAATGCATGGCTATAATCCGCCTGCGCAAAATCGAGACGAACGCCTTGCGTATCAGAACCGCCCGCATCCCGATATAAACCTTGGGCAGAAATTAACAAATTAGGTAACGGTTTTACAGAAGTTGTAAGGCCCATTTCCCTAAAATCCAAACTGACATCGCGGCTCGAACCGAAAACCTGATTATGATCGGTATAAGTCACACCTTGACCGGCAAAACCGTGTACCTGCACCTTTCCGTCCAGCCATTCCAGTGCCGCAACGGCTGTAGGCATCAATAGAGCCAATAAGGAGCAAAGAATCATCGGAGCAGCTTTGCCGAAAATAACATCAAAGTTGACTGATCTCATCAATGATCTCCTGATATGGTCTCTGTATAACCGATAGCGCCTGGCGTAGACTCAATGCGTGCGCGCATTTCTTCTTCCGATTCCACGGTAGTGGGGGAGACGCCGGTACCTGAAAAAACCAGCCGGTCCCAGGCCGAGCGGAGTTGGAACGGATAGACGCCCAAAATTTCTTTCGCAAAACGAATGTGCAAGGGGTGATTATCCGGAAGCACGAACACATGAATAGGGGTGCCGTCAGGCCAGGTACTCAGCCGCATGAAGAATATTTCGCGTATCGTCTCGGTAGTCAGCTGTTTGGCGTTTTTGGTGGAGTCGAGCAAGCGAACTTTTGAATCATCCGCCTGCAAGGCCATTGTCGGCAGCATAACCGCCGACAAAACGACAGCCCGGCGCAAATTGACTAAGACAAGAAAAAAGCCTGGCTGGATGCGACAATCAGACGGACTCGCGTAGCGTTTTTGCTAAACCACCCGGAGCTAGGCCGCTGCATGGGAATTCCCAAAAAAATGAAGAAGCTCGGACAATTCAGCCGAATCGAGACGTAAAGCGTAGAGAGGAAATAGGATCGACGACCGGCCCTGCAATTTGCAATGTTGCCGCCCGGATACAGAAAAAACGGAAAATCGATTGTTACAAAGCCAGCCCTCCTTAATCCCGGCATGAATCATTGAAACAATAAACCCTTCAAAGCAATACGCATACCCGCGCCGCAAGGCATGCCTCACTTCGTCAATGAAAAATAAATCGCTGTATTTCATGGTCAGAATATAGCACAGCTTCGCATTTGTTAAACCTTATGCGGCCCCTTCCCCTGTTATTAAAAGGGACATTCTTGCCTAAACCTGTCCCGTCTTTCCGGAAGCTGGAGCAGGAAATTGAAAAAGCTCGAGCCCGAACTTTTTAAATGGTATTTATAAGAGGGAAAGTTTTTGGCCGTCAACTGAAAATTCAGCCAACGCGTGAAGGAGGGAATGCTTTCGTCTGCCTGCGTCAAACGAAAGCGGAACTGGAAAGGAAAGCTTATTTGATCTGCCCGATGATCCCATCGAGCTCTTCCAGGCTGGAATAAGCGATGATCAGCTTGCCGGCGCCGTTTTTTTTATGGTCGATCGAAACCTTCGCACCCAAGCGGGAAGTCAGGTCTTCCTGCAGGCGCAGAGTATCCCGATCGATGATTTTGATTTTTTTCGTCTCGTCCTCAGGCGACTGAAGCTCCCTGACCAACCGTTCGGCGGCCCGGACCGTCAAACCTTCCTTGTCGATTTTATACGCGGCGGCGACCTGTTTCTGTCCTTCCAAGCCGAGCAGGGCGCGCGCATGGCCCATTTCGATATGTTTATTCAACAGCAGCTTTTTGACTTCCGGGTGCAAATCCAAAAGCCGCAATAAATTGGTCACGGTCACCCGCGATTTGCCGACCGCATCGGCGATCTGTTGATGGGTCATGCCGAACTCGTCGAGCAGGCGCGCCAACGCTTCCGCTTCTTCGAGCGGATTCAAATCTTCGCGCTGGATGTTTTCGATCAACGCGACCGCCATCGCGGTACGGTCGTCGATCTCCTTCACCACGACCGGCACTTCGTGTAATCCGGCCAGTTGCGCCGCGCGCCAGCGCCGCTCGCCGGCAACGATTTCGTATTTTTCGCTTTCGAGCTTGCGCACCACGACCGGCTGGATCACACCCTGCGCCTTGATCGAATCGGCCAGTTCCTGCAGTTTTTCCGGATTGATGTCCCGGCGCGGCTGGTATCTGCCGCGTTGCAGAAACTCGACAGGCAGCGCTTGCAACGCGTGCGAAGGGGCTGAAGACAGCGTTACTTCCGGTTTAGTAATTGAAACATCGCCGAGCAATGCATCGAGGCCGCGGCTTAATCCACGTTTCTTGATCGACATGCGCTACTTCTTCTCTTTTCTCAACATTTCACCGGCCAGCGCGAGATAGGCCAACGCGCCCCGTGAAGTTTTGTCGTAGGCCAAAACCGGCAACCCGTGGCTCGGCGCTTCGGCGAGACGGACATTCCTCGGCACGCAAGTGCGGAACACTTTGTCCCCGAAGTATTCGACCAATTGTTCGGAGACATCCTTGGTCAGGCGGCTGCGGTCGTCGAACATGGTCCGTAAAATACCTTCCAGATGCAGTTCGGGATTGACCGTATTCTGGATGCTTTTGACCGTGCTCATCAAGGCCGACAAGCCTTCCAGAGCATAATATTCGCACTGCATCGGAATCAGCACGCTGTTCGCCGCGACCAGCGCATTCAAGGTCAGCATGTTCAAGGAAGGTGGACAATCGATCAGGATATAATCGTACTGCGTCTTGATCGGCATCAGCACTTCGGCCAGCCGCCGCTCCCGGCGCTCGGCGTCCATCAGCGCGACTTCGGCCGCGGTCAGATCGCCGTTGCCCGCGATCACCGAGAAGCCGAGCTCCGGCAGTTTGATCACGGTTTGCTCGGCCGGCACTTCTTCGACTAAGAGATGGTAGCTGGAATAGAGGACTTTCTGTTTGTCGACCCCGCAGCCCATCGCCGCATTGCCTTGCGGATCGAGATCCACGAGCAGCACGCGGCGCTTGGCCGCCGCCAGCGAGGCCGTCAGATTGACACTGGTCGTCGTCTTGCCGACCCCGCCTTTTTGATTGGTTACCGCAATAACTTTTGTCACACTTTATCCTACAGGGATTGCTTCATTTTGAATGATCACCAGGCAACGCTCCGCCTCGACGCCGGGCGTCGCGAGCGGGACAACGGACGATTTTACCTTAACTGCCGCCAGTTCATCCCGTGGATTTTGCCCTTTCATCGCCAATAACACGCCGTGCTCGTCGAGTAAGTGCGCCGTGGTCTTCAGGATGTCCGGCAACCCGGCGAACGCCCGGGTGATCACCGTATCGAATTTTCGCTCCGGCCGAAAGGCTTCGGCCCGGCTATGGCAAACCTCGACATTGCCGAGTTTCAGTTCCAACACCGCCTGCTGTACGAAGCGGGTTTTTTTCGCATTGCTGTCGAGCAAGGTAAATGACGTTTCGGGCAAAAAAATCGCCAGCGGAATGCCCGGCAAGCCGGCGCCGGTACCGATATCGATCACGCGCCCTCCTTTTGTGTAAGGAAGAACGGCGAGGCTGTCCAGAAGATGCAGCCGCGCCATGTCTTCGAGGTTCCGGATCGCGGTCAGGTTATAAGCCTTGTTCCATTTTTCGATCAGCTTCAGAAAGACGAGCAACCGGTCGATTTGCGCTTCGTTCCATGAAATCCGCAGCGTATCCAGGCCGGTTTCGAGAATACGTCGGCAAGACTCCATCAGGCGCTTTTCTTTTTCAGATAGATCAAAAGCAGCGAAATCGCCGCCGGCGTGATACCGGGAATCCGCGAAGCCTGGCCCAGGGTTTCCGGACGTTGCTTGCGCAGTTTTTCGCTGACTTCGTTCGAAAGCCCCGGCACGCCGGCATAATCGAGCGTCTCGGGCAGGCGCAGGTGATCGTAGCGCAGCGCCCGGTCGATTTCGCTCTGCTGGCGGACGATATAACCCGCATACTTGGCCTGGATTTCGACCTGTTCGCCGACCTGTTCGGGCACTTCCGTGCCTTTGTCGCAGAACGACAGCAACCGAGCCACATCGACTTCCGGACGGCGCAGCATTTCCAGTAGATTCACTTCTTTCTGGATCGGCTTGCCCCAATAGGCTTCGGCCGCGGAGGCCGCCTCGGTTTCCGGCCGGATCCATTGCTTTTTCAAGCCGTCCTGCAATGCGCCGATCGCGTTCTGTTTGTCTTCGAACGCGCGCCAGCGTTCGTCGTCGACCAGCCCCAAGACACGGCCCTGCGGCGTCAGCCTGAGATCGGCATTGTCTTCGCGCAACTGCAGCCGGTATTCGGCGCGGCTGGTGAACATCCGGTACGGCTCTTGCGTTCCGCGCGTGATTAAATCGTCGATCATCACCCCGATATAGGCTTCGTCGCGGCGCGGGCACCAGCTTTCCTTGTCCTGCACCAAAAGCGCCGCATTCAAGCCGGCGATCAAGCCTTGCGCGGCCGCTTCTTCGTAGCCGGTCGTGCCGTTGATCTGGCCCGCGAAAAACAGGCCGTGCATATGCTTGGTTTCGAGCGAGGTCTTCAAATCGCGAGGATCGAAGAAGTCGTATTCGATCGCGTAGCCGGGGCGGACAATTTCGGCGTTCTCGAAACCGTGCATCGAACGCACGAACTCGTACTGCACATCGAACGGCAGGCTGGTCGAAATCCCGTTCGGGTAAATCTCGTGCGTATCGAGCCCTTCCGGCTCAACAAAGATCTGGTGCGTATCGCGGTCGGCAAAACGCACGATCTTGTCTTCGATCGACGGGCAGTAACGCGGCCCGATCCCTTCGATGATGCCGGAATAGAGCGGCGAACGGTCGAGCCCGTTACGGATGATGTCGTGCGTTCTGGCATTCGTACGCGTGATATAACAAGGGATCTGACGCGGATGCTGCTCGCGCCGGCCGAGGAACGAAAACACCGGCACCGGATCGTCGCCGTGCTGCACATCGAGTTTGGAAAAATCGATCGTGCGCCCGTCGATCCGCGGCGGGGTGCCGGTCTTCAGGCGGTCGACCCGAAACGGCAATTCGCGCAGCCGCTGCGCCAGCGCGATCGAGGCCGCATCGCCGGCGCGGCCGCCGCTATAATTTTCGAGACCGATATGAATCTTGCCGGCCAGAAATGTGCCTGCCGTCAATACGACCGCCCGCGCGTTGAAACTCAGGCCCATTTCGGTCTTCACCCCGACGACCCGCTCGCCTTCCACGATCAGGTCGGCCACCGTTTGCTGGAACAGCGCCAAGTTCGGCTGGTTTTCGAGCATATGGCGCACCGCCTGCTTATAGAGCCGCCGGTCGGCCTGCGCGCGCGTGGCCCGGACCGCCGGCCCTTTGCTGGCGTTCAGAATCCGGAACTGGATGCCGCCGAGATCGATCGCCCGCGCCATGCAGCCGCCGAGCGCATCGATCTCTTTGACCAGATGCCCCTTGCCGATCCCGCCGATAGCCGGATTGCAGCTCATCTGACCGAGCGTTTCGATATTCTGCGTCAACAGCAGCGTCTTCACGCCACAGCGGGCAGCCGCCAACGCGGCTTCGGTGCCGGCATGGCCGCCGCCGACCACGATCACGTCAAAATCTTTTTTGAATTTCACAACTGTTTTCTTATCAAACGGGCTGTTATAGTAAACCGGTTTTCCGAAGCCGGAAAACGATGCACTATTATAAGAGGTAAACGATGAAAAAACGTAGAAATTTGAATGAAATAGAAAATATGCAACGGTTGAATCCGGTCGCGAAGCATGCGCACCGGTTTAACAAGGCGAAGGTTTTCGAGGATAAAAGCCAATACCGCCGTAAAGCCAAACACCCCAAGCAGGAGGCTTTCCCAAAAGTTCTCGAACGAATTTTCGGCAAAGCTCCCTGTTTGGCGAAAGCGGCCTGATCGTTCCCACCGCGGCGCGCGTCATCAGACACCTCGCAGCGCGACAACGGCGTAGAGACGTGCTTTAAACACAACCTTCAGTAGGGTACGCCATGCGTACCATTGGAGAGGTGAAAAGGTACGCACAGCGTACCCTACTGCGGCTTGTGCCCTTTAGGGTGTAACATCTGAACAAAAGAAAGATATCATGCAAGTGCTCGGCAACATCCCGGCTTATTTCATTCACCTGAGCCTTCGCATCATGAACATCTTTCAACGCCTTATCGGCAATCGTACCGATAAACTTCGTTGCATGGACTGCTGCCGCTTAACCGCCGCTCCAGTCCACCCAGCCCATCTGCGCCGAGAGCAGCACCAACACCCCGAATGCAATCCGATAATAGGCAAACACCGAAAAATCGTGCCGACTGATAAAACGCAGCAAACCGCGTACTGCCAGAAAGGCGCTGATGAACGACACCGTGCCGCCGACCGCGAACAGGTCGAGGTCGCTCGCGCTGAACAGCGCGCGGTGCTTATAAACGTCATAGAAAGTCGCCGCGAACATGGTCGGAATGGCCAGGAAAAACGAGAACTCGGTCGCCGCGCGGCGGGAAAGCCCGAAAAACAGGCCGCCGATGATCGTGGCTCCGGAACGCGAAGTACCGGGAACCATCGCGACGGCCTGCGCGAAACCGACCTTCAATGCGTCGCGCCAGGTCATGTCGTCGATCGTCTCGGCGTTAATCTTGTGCTCGCGGCGTTCGGCCCAGAGAATCAGAAAACCGCCGACGATAAAGGCCGAAGCCACCACGAAAGGATTGAACAGATAGGTTTTGATCTGCTTCAAAAACAAAAAGCCGAGGATCGCGGCCGGCAAAAACGCCACGATCATGTTGATCGCGAGCCGTTGCGACACCGGCTCGGTTCTAATGCCGGTCAGCGTGTGCCAGAGCCGGCTCCGGTATTCCCAGACCACCGCCAGGATCGCCGCGAACTGGATCGCGATTTCGAAGACCTTGCCTTTTTCGTCGTTGAATCCCAGCAACTGGCCGGCCAGGATCAAGTGCCCGGTCGACGATACCGGCAAAAATTCGGTCAAGCCTTCGACGATACCCAAAATCAGAGCATCCCATAGCACATGAAGATCGGTCATAAGTATGCTCCCTGATAGCCTGACGGATGAAGGCTCAACGCTTCATCGATTCGAAAAATTCGGCATTGGTCTTGAAATCTTTCAGTTTACCGATCAGGAATTCGGAGGCTGCGGTTTCGTCCATCGGTTGCAGGATTTTGCGCAGGATCCAGGTTTTTTGCAGCGTGTCCGGATCGACCAGGTATTCTTCGCGGCGGGTGCCGGAACGGTTGATGTTGATCGCCGGGTAAATCCGCTTTTCCGCGATCTTGCGGTCGAGGTGCAGCTCCATGTTGCCGGTGCCCTTGAATTCTTCGTAGATCACCTCGTCCATCCGCGAGCCGGTGTCGATCAGTGCGGTCGCGATGATCGTCAGGCTGCCGCCTTCTTCGATGTTACGGGCCGCGCCGAAGAAGCGTTTCGGCTTTTCGAGCGCATTGGCGTCG
This sequence comes from Methylomicrobium agile, assembly GCF_000733855.1. Lineage (NCBI taxonomy): Bacteria > Pseudomonadati > Pseudomonadota > Gammaproteobacteria > Methylococcales > Methylococcaceae > Methylomicrobium > Methylomicrobium agile. Next base: position 1,585,657 of record NZ_JPOJ01000001.1, on the reverse strand, counting down.
ACGCCGCCGGTCAGAATCTTGCCGGAAGAGGGTACGACCGTGTTATAGGCGCGAGCCAGACGGGTGATCGAGTCTAACAGGATAACTACATCGTGCTTGTGCTCGACCAGACGGCGCGCCTTTTCGATCACCATTTCGGCGACTTGCACATGGCGGGTCGGCGGCTCGTCGAATGTACTTGAAATTACTTCGCCGCGCACGCAGCGTTCCATTTCGGTCACTTCCTCAGGACGTTCGTCGATCAGCAGTACGATCAGGTAACATTCGGGATTCTTTTCCGCAATTGCCTGCGCCAGGGCTTGCAGGATCATCGTCTTGCCGGCTTTCGGCGGCGACACGATCAAGCCGCGCTGGCCCTTGCCGATCGGCGCGACCAAATCGATGATGCGGCCGGTGATGTCTTCGGTGGCGCCGTTGCCTTGTTCGAGCACGAAACGCTCATGCGCGAACAGCGGAGTCAGGTTCGAGAAATGAATCTTGTTTTTGGTGTTTTCGGGCGGCTCGAAGTTGATCTCTTCGACCTTGAGCATCGCGAAATAACGCTCATTGTCTTTCGGCGGCCGAATCTTACCGCTGATCGTGTCGCCGGTCTTCAACGAAAAGCGCCGGATCTGACTCGGCGAAACGTAAATATCGTCGGGGCCGGCCAGATAGGAACAACCGGGGGTACGCAAAAAACCAAAACCGTCCTGCAAAATTTCGAGCACGCCGTCGCCATAGATATCGTCGCCGGCCTTCGCCTGCTTTTTCAGGATCGCGAAAATCAGATCCTGTTTGCGCGATCGGGCAACGTTCTCGAGGCCGAGCGATTCGGCGATTTCGATGACTTCACTGATTTGCTTTAGTTTTAACTCGGTAAGATTCATATAAAGGAGGGCTCGACAAAGCGACTGCGGCGCTAGGCCACACGTGCTTACAATAGGATTAGAATTCAGGGATGCAGATTATCGGACGAATAGAGTGAAGCGCGCTGGAATCAGCGCACTCCGTAAGTATAACGCAATAAAAGGAGCCCGTCCAGTGACGGGACGGAGCGAATCGAAAGAATCGCTCAAATATTGCTATTGAGGAAAGCGGTTAGCTGCGATTTGGTCAAGGCGCCGACTTTGGTGGCCTCGACTTCGCCGTCCTTGAACAGCATCAGAGTTGGAATGCCGCGCACGCCGTAGTGCTGAGGGGTTTTCGGATTTTCGTCGATATTGATCTTCACGACCGTCAATTTACCCACAAAGTCGGCCGCGATTTCATCGAGAACCGGGGCGATCATTTTGCAAGGTCCGCACCATTCAGCCCAGTAATCCACCAATACAGGCCCTTTAGCCTTGATAACCTTTTCGTTAAATTCGCTATCGCTTACATGAAGGACTGAGTCGCTCACGCTATTTCTCCAACAATAAAAAAAATTCAACTATAGGAGGGAAGACTGCCGGAGTCAATCAATTTCTAGCTCCGGGTTCAGCCGATCCGATTTTTACGTTATCCTATTAGGATATGAGTAAAACACATCTGACCGAAACCCGATTTTCCAACCTCGAATTATCCGATTCGATCCTCAACAGCCTGGACAGCGCAGGCTTCAAATGCTGCACGCCGATCCAGGACCGGGCGCTGCCGCTGCTGCTCAGGGACCGCGACATTGCGGGCCAGGCGCAAACGGGAACCGGCAAAACCGCGACGTTCCTGCTCGCGACCTTCCAGCGGCTGTTGAACGATACGGAAGCCAAGGAAGCCGCCAATCAGCCGATCAAAAACCCTCGCGCGCTGATTCTGGCGCCGACCCGGGAACTCGCCATCCAGATTCACAAGGATGCGCTGCTGTTGAGCGAGCATCTGCCCCTGAAGTTCGCGTTGATCTACGGCGGCACCGACTACCAAAAGCAGCTCGACAAGATCAAATCGAACGTCGACGTGATCATCGGCACGCCGGGGCGGATCATCGATTTCTACAAACAGCAGGCTTTCAGCCTCGACCACATCCAGGCCAGTGTGCTCGACGAAGCGGACCGGATGTTCGACCTGGGTTTCATCAAGGACATCCGCTACCTGCTCCGGCGCATGCCGCCGCGCGACCAGCGCCTGAACATGCTGTTTTCGGCGACCCTGTCGTACAAGGTCACCGAGCTGGCTTACGAGCACATGAACAACCCGGTGCTGATCAAGATCGAAACCGAAACGGTCACCTCCCGATCGATCAAACAGACTGCGTTCTGCCCTTCGAACGAGCAAAAAATACCGCTTTTGATCGGTATCCTGCAACAATACCAGCCGCAGCGCAGCATCATCTTTGTCAATACCAAGCGTTGCGCGGAGCTGCTGGACGACACCCTGACCGCGAACGGCTTCAAAACGGCGGCCTTGAGCGGCGACGTACCGCAGGAAAAGCGCCAGCGGCTGTTGAACGACTTTCAGGAAAACAATGTCAGCCTGCTGATCGCCACCGACGTCGCGGCGCGCGGCCTGCATATTCCGGACGTTTCGCACGTAATCAACTACGACCTGCCGCAGGATGTGGAAGACTATGTGCACCGGATCGGCCGCACCGCCCGTTTCGGGGCCTCGGGCGAAGCGATCAGCTTCATCTGCGAGGAATACGCCTATTCGATGCCGGACATCGAAGCGTACATCGGGGAAAAGGTGCCGGTCCAGGCGGTCACGCAGGAACTCCTGGCGCAGGACGTGATCCTGCCGGAAAGGAAACCGCGTCCGCCGCAGGGCGACAAACCGCACCGGCGCCAGAGAAACGGCAAGCCCCGGCCGCCTAAAGCCCCAGCATCAGCTCCCGAAAATCCTCGATAGCCCGGTAATCGATAATCACTTTTTTCGGCTGCCGGGAATCGGGCCGGCTGACCGAAAGCAAATGTTCGATTCCGAATGTCCGGGCTGAATTCAACACCGCCAGGCTGTCGTCGATCAGCAACGTGCGGCGCTTATCGAAAGGGTGGTACCGGCTCAGCCAATCCCAAAACCCGGGATGCTCCTTCGGCCTGCCCGAGGCGTGCGAACTGACGATTTCGTCGAAGAAGGCGTGCAGGCAGGTCTTTTCCATCTTGAGCCCGAGGCTGCCGGGATGCGCATTCGTGACCAACAGCACTTTTCGCGGCGTGCGCCTGACCGCTTCGAGAAATTCGGCCACATGCGGCAGCACGCCGATCAGGCCGGCGATTTCGGCTTTGAGCCCCGCGATGTCCAGTTCCAACGCCCGGCTCCAGTAATCCAGGCAATACCATTCCAGTTTGCCTTCCATGCTTTTGAACAGCGGTATCAGCCGCTCCTTGGCCTCTTCGAGCGTCAGGCCGTTCTTTTCAGCATAGTTCAGCGGCACGAATTCCTTCCAGAAATGATTGTCGAAATTCAAATCCAGCAAAGTGCCGTCCATGTCCAGCAAAACGGTGTCAATTTTGTTCCAATCGATCATAATAGGCGCGGTACAATGAAAAATCTCCGATTCAAAATCATAACACCGTGGCCGACAAACCAACCATCCTGAACAAGACCACCGTCGCGCAAAGCCGCCTGTTCCATATCGAAGCGATCGAGATCCGATTCAGCAACGGCGTGCAGCGCAGTTTCGAACGGCTGACCCGGGGCAGGCCGGGCGGCGCGGTATTGATCGTGCCGATGCTCGACGACGACACCGTGCTGCTGGTTCGGGAATATTCGGCTGGCGTGCACCGCTACGAGCTGGGGCTGCCGAAAGGCAAGACCGATCCCGGCGAATCGTTTCTCGAAGCCGCGAATCGGGAACTGAAGGAAGAAGTCGGTTTCGGCGCGCACCGGCTGCATCATCTGAGTTCGTTTTCACTCGCACCGTCCTATCTGGAGCACATGACCGAGATCATCCTGGCCGAAGATCTCTACGAAGAAAAACTGCCGGGGGACGAGCCCGAAGAACTGGAAGTGGTACCCTGGAAACTCTCCGAAATCAACGCCCTGCTCGCGACCGGCGAATGCACCGAAGCGCGTTCGATCGCGGCGCTGTTCATGGCGCTCGAATATTTGAAAGCGCGCGTCTTATAGACGGAACAGCGGCTCCAGGGCCTCGTGCCCGGCCTTCGTCCACTGTTCCCGCGCCTGGTTTTCGGTAAAGGCCTGATACAGTTTCTTACCCTGCCACGGCTCCGCTTCCCGGCTGTACAGCGCTTTATTCAACGCCAGAATTTCATCCCTGAGCCGCGCATCGCAAAAAGCGGCAACTTCACCCAGACTGTTCGCATCAAGTTTCTGCCGCCCCCACGCCAGCAGCGCGTTTTTGGCTGCTGAAGCAGCGTTATCCGCACAGGCTTTTTTCAGGTTTTTGCGGTATTCGTTTAAAGTCTCGGCCGCCGGCTGTTCATCCTTACCCGCCTCGGTCCGGGGACGACGACGTACCAGAAAAAAGGCCAGCGTCGCAAGCCACCCGGCCGCCAGCCCGGCGGAAACCCAGATCCAGATGTTCTGCGCGGCCGTCCGGCTTTCGATCGCCACGGGCGTCCGCACGGCTTCCGGCGCAGCCGGCAAGGGCCGCGCTTCGGTTCCGGGAAGCGCGGAAGCCGCAGCGGCCACTTCGATCGCGGTTTCCGGAATCTTCGCAATTTCCATTTGCCGAGTCCGCGTATTGAACCAGGGAATTTCGATCCCAGGCAGCTTGAAAGACCCGGCCTTCGACGGAATCAGCGCGATCTTTTCCTGGCGTCTGGCCGTCAAGCCGTCGGCATTTTTTTCTTCCTGTAGCACCGGTTGATCCGGGTAGGATTTGACCGCCTCTTCCGGAGCGGAATGATGCAGTTCAGGCAATTGTCCGACCGTACTGCCTTTTGCCCACAGCGTCAGCGTGCGGGTCAAAGGCTCGCCGACTTTCATCCTGCGCGCATCGCCGGACCACTCTTCCTTCAGCTCCAGTTGCTCGGCGGCCAGCCAATGCTGGCCGGTAAAGGAGGAGGGCGCCGGTTTGACCATCAGACTGACCGCCTTCGAAGAAACGCGCTGGGTCCGGGTGAGACTCGAACCGAAAAACCCGTTGAAAGCCGACCGCGCATGGGTCATCACTTCCGCGGTCAGCACGAGCGGCGGAATCGTGATCATCCCGCTTTTTTGCGGAAAAATCGCATAGCGGCGTTCGGTGACCATATAATCGACGCCTTCCACTTGAGTCTGAAAATTTTTGTCGTCACCCAGTTTCTCGATCAATGCATCGGCCTGCTCCGGCTCGTCGATCGTCGCCCGCGCAATCTCGACCTTTGTATATATCCTTACCGTGTACAGAATCTGCGCCTGCACATAGGGATTTTCCGGCGTCGCCTCGACCTCGATAAAAATGTCTTCTTCGTTGCTCGAATTGCCGTTCGCGGAATGTCCGTTTACTACCAGCACAGTCGGCTCGCTCGCGTCCTTTCCGAAACTGACCGGCGGTACCTCCAGACGTCCCGGATGCTTGGCCATCACCGTCAAAGTCCAGCGTATGCTTCGGGTCATCTTCCCGTTGATCAAAGAGACGCTGTTGCTGCTGCTCTGCGAGAGCACCTCGAAATTCTCTTCGAGCGGGCTGAAATCGGGTTCGCCGTCCGGCGCGGCATCGGCGTTGAAGATGAGCTGAAACGACTCGTCGATATTGACCGGATTGCGGTCGAAAGTCGCCTGGATAGTGGCCGCGACCGCCGCCTCGATGGTCAGCGCCTGCCATAATAACAGCCACAGGACTGTCCAGCTTCGCTTGATTTTTTTATCCATGGACGGAATTCCTCTGCGTCTGACTATATAGCGTCGTCATAAGATAGCAGCCCAAAGAGCCATGCAGCGAATCTGCACGGCGGCCAAGAATGAATCAGTGTTTTTGGCATATCGAGTGGCAATCCCTCTCCATCGTTTCAAGTGCAAAAAGGCGTTTTCCACTAAATGGCGAAGACGGTATAGAGCCTTGTCATAACCCCGTGGCTGAATGCGATTCTTCTTGGGCGGGATGACGACGTTCATCTGCTGTGCGGCAGCCTTATCAACAATAGCATCGGTATCGTAACCTCTATCTGCTAGCAGATGCCCGGCATCCAAGCCATCGATCAAGGTTGAAGCCTGTGTGCAATCAGCAGTGGTACCTGCTGTAATAACGACTCTGAGCGGCATACCATGCGCATCCACGGCCAGATGTATCTTACTGTTGAGCCCCCTTTTGTGATCGCCATGTCCTGGTTACCCCCTTTGGCTCCGGCCGCATGCGGATGCACTTTGATATGGCTGGCATCAATCATCAGCCATTCATAATCGGGCTCAGTCACCCGTTGTTCCAGCAGCGACTCCCAAATGCCTTTATCTCGCCAGCGACAAAACCGGCGATGGGTATTTTTCCAATCGCCATAGTCTGGCGGCAAGTCGCGCCACGGTGCGCCGGTGCGTAAAATCCAAAAAACAGCATTGATAAACAATCGGTTATCGCGGGCTTTACCGCCCCAGGCGCCTTCACGTCCAGGCAAACGGGGTTCCAATAATTGCCAGACTCGATCCGATATATCGTGTCGACGATGTGCTGATTTCATCAACTGCTCCCTTCAAAATAGTGTAGTAGCGTGATTATCTCATAACCTTGTGACGACACTATGTAAAGTGATCGGCATCGTTTTTATCGCTACTGCCTGCCGGCGCGCTGCTGGCGCAGGCCGTACTGGTACTTGAATTTGCGTTTCAACAGGCCGCCCGGATCGTCGGGAACCCGGTTCAGCCATTGCTGATTGGCCTGGGCGGTCTCGTCGGCAGGCTGCATGGCTTGGGCCTGCGTCGATGGTTCATTCCGCTCGGCCGAATCCCGTTTCTCTCCATCTTTGGCCGCCGCGGAGGCTTCCTGAGAAGGTCGGGTTTCGGCCTGCTCTTCTTCCTCGCCGGCTTTCTCCGCATCTTTTTCCTGGCCGGCTTCGGATTTGCCGGGTTGGCTCTCGCCGTTTTGTGGTTCGGAATTTCGGTCTTTTCGCTCGGACGGCTGCCCGGCATCGGACTGGTTTTGCGCCGATTCCTGCCGATCCTGCCGTTGGCCTTTTTCCGAATCCTGCTGCTTGGAGTCGCTCTGCTGCCGATTCTGTTGGGATTGTTGTTTCTGCTGCTTCATCGCTTCTTCGACCAGTTTTTTATTATATTCGGCGTCTTTATTGTCCGGATCGATCGTCAGCGATTTGTCGTAGGCGGCGATCGCTTCCTCGAAGCGTCCCGATTTCGCGAGCACATTGCCCTGATTGTAAAAACCGGTTGCGGTGTCCGGGATCGGCAACTCGCCGTCCACGGGTTTGGCTGCACGGTATTGCGCGGCCGCCTTCCAGTCCGGCTTCTCGAACAAGTCGGCCGCGCGGTCGTATTGCCGCGCCGCAAACGCTGCCGCGGCCTGCTGGTTTCTGGTTTGCCACAAATCCTGCCAGTCCAGCGCGTAACTGTTTTCCGGCAACGGCAGCAATACGGCGAACGCCAGGCACAACAAACCTCTCCGGAACGAAAACGCGGCCAGCGGCAGCAAGGCGAGCACGATCCAAGGGCCGAGATCGTCCCACAGATCGATCAGTAGCCGGTTATCGGTTTGGCCCTTGGCCTCATCGGCAACGGGCATATCGACTCCGGCCAACACGCTTTCGATATCGCTGTCGTCCGCCGCCAGGGTCCGGTAAACGCCGCCACCCGCGCCGGCCAGGGCGGCCAGGGCATCCGGATGCAGCTTCGGCACCACGATCGCGCCTTGTTCGTCCTTTAAAAAACCGCCTTTCGGCAGCGCAATCGGCGCGCCTTCGGGCGTACCTACGCCGAGCACCGATAAACGATAACTGCCCAGTTTTTTCGCCGCCGCCAGCGCGGCATCGGGCTCGACTCCGTCGGTGATCAACAGAATCTCGCCTTTGGGCAGGCCAGCCTGCTGCAGCAGCCGCACGGCCAGATTCAGCGCCGCCTCCCCCTGACTGCCCTGCGCCGGCATGATATCGGTGGTCAGGGCCTCCAGCTGACTCGCAATCGTTTCGGTATCGTCGGTCAGCGGCGTGACCGTGAACGCATCGCCCGCGAACACCAGCAGCGCGGTCTGGCCGTCCTTGCGCCGCTGCAGCAGGTCCGCGATCTTGTAGCGGGCCCGGATCAGGCGGCTCGGCTTGACGTCTTCCGCATCCATCGAACGCGACAGATCCAGCGCGATCACCAGGGCCGAATCGTTTCTGAATACCGGCGACGGCAGGCGCTGAACCGTCGGGCCCGCCAGCGCAACAATCGCCAGCAGCGCCATCACCGCACTCGTCACCAATGACTTCCGGCTCGCGGTTACGGCTTTTTCCTGCAAGAGATAGGGCAACAGCGCCGCATCGCAGACCGCCTCCCAGTTGCCCCGGCCGAGCTTGTTCCTGAACAGCAGGAACACGATCAACGCCGCCGGAACCAATGCCAGCAGCCAGTAAGGCCGGATAAAATGAAATTCGCTCAAATTCATGATTCTCTCAAGCGCGACAGACCGATCGCCCCGGCCAGCGCCAGCGCGAGACCCAAAGGCCAGTAAAACAGTTCGCGCCGGGGCCGGAAAAACTGGCTGTCCTTGTTGATCGGCTCCAGTTGATCCAGCAGCAGATAGATGTTGTCCAGCTCACGGGTGTTGCGGGCCCTAAAATAACGGCCGCCGGTCTTCTGCGCAATGTCGAGCAGGGTTTTCTCGTCCAGATCACGCGACGGGTTGACCTTGCGGGCGCCGAACAGGCTGCGCACGATCATTTCATCCGCGCCGATCCCGATCGTATAAATTTTCAAGTGATGCTCGGCCGCCAGCTCCGCCGCTTTCAGCGGCGAAACTTCGCCCGCGGTATTCGCCCCGTCGGTCATCAGAATCAGAACCCGGCTGTTGGCGGGCTGATTTTTCAGGCGCTTGATCGCGAGGCCGATCGCATCGCCGATCGCGGTATTTTCGCCCGCCATATTGATGAAGGACTCCTGCAGCAAGGTCTTGACCGTCTTGCGGTCGAAGGTCAGCGGCGTCTGCAGGTAAGCCTGCGTGCCGAACAGGATCAGGCCCATCCGGTCGCCGACCCGCCGTTCGATAAAATCGCCCGCCACCCATTTGGCCGCGGTCAGCCGGTCTACCTGCTGCTTGTTGATCACGAAATCCTGTTCTTCCATGCTACCCGATAAATCGATCGCCAACATCAGGTCGCGCCCGCTGACCGTCTGTTCGATCGGCTCGCCGAGCCACTGCGGGCGCATGCCTGCGGCCACCAGCAACAGCCAGGCCAGAGCCGCCAGACGCAGCGGCCATTGCCGGGGCCGCGAAACGGCCCGCGTTCCGCCATCGGCAAAATCTTCCAGAAACGGCACTTTCATCGCCGCCTGTTCGGCCGGCAACAGCGGCGGCAATAGCCAGCGGATCAGCCAGGGCAGCGGCAGTACGAGAATAAGCCAGGGCCAGACGAGATGAATCATTTTTTGCGTTTACGTTGCGCTTTGAGCCAGTCTTCACAGAGTTGGAACACATCCCGAACCGCCGGTTCAAACGGCGCGGCCTTTCGATAAGGCATATCGAGGAACACGCGGCCGGGGCCTTCGCTGAACGGCGCGCCCTTGAGCGAACGGTCCAAATAGTGCAGCCAGTCCTGCCCGGTCAGGCCGGCGACTTCGGCGCGCGCATCGATGCTGACCGCAACCCGGCGCAACAGCGCGGACAACTGTGCAATTTTCGCCCGATCGTCCAGCGACGGATCGTTTTTCAGCGTCTTGAGCAATTGGCGGGCGGTTTTGACCACGGTTTTCCGGGTCAGCCGTTTATACAGCCAATACCACATGCCCAGCAGCAGCGGAATCATGACCAGAATCAGCCACCAGCCGGGCGCCGGCGGCCACCAGCCGATCGCTTCCGGAAGATGAATGTCGCGCAACGGCAGATCGGCAACCGGCATTTACGGTCCTCGCATCAGATGCTTCAAAAGCTGCGCCGGGTCGTCCGCGGTGCCGCACAGGACCAGTTGAAACTTTTCCCGGCGGGCAAGCATCTGCAAACGCAGCAGACGCTCCGCGAAACGTTGCCGGTACTCGGCCAGACGCTGCGCATCGGCGCTGTCCATCACCACGTCGCGCTCGCCGTCGGTGAAACGGTAACGGCCTGTGGCGGGAAGACTTTGTTCGAGCGCATCGAACACGAAGAACAGGACCACGTCGCAATGTTCGGCGATCCGCGCCAGATACGTCTCCGCCGCTTCGTTGAGGCCGCGAAAATCGCTGATCAGATACACCCGGCTGCCGGGGTGGGCATGCTTGACCAATCGAGCCAGCGCCTGCTCGAAAGGGTATTCGCCCGGTTGCCCCCGAACGGAGCGATCGGTCAACGCATGCAAAAAATGCAGCACCGCCCGCTTGCCGTTCTGCGGCTTCAGCTCCCGGCAATCGCGGTCCGAAAAGATCTGGCCGCCGATCCGGTCGCCGTGCTGCTCGGCGGTCCATGCCAGCAGCGCGGCCAGTTTCGCGGCTTGTACCGATTTGAACGCGCCGCGGGTCGCGAAATACATTGCAGGGCGGTTATCGATCGAAACGAACACCGGCCGCTCGCGCTCTTCGCGGAATATCTTCGTATGGGGCTTGCCGGTGCGCGCGGTGACTTTCCAGTCGATCGTGCGCAGGTCGTCGCCGGGCTGATACAGCCGCGTTTCGTCGAATTCCATTCCGCGCCCCTTGAATCGGGACAGATAGCTGCCGCCTTGAAACGCGCGGATCCGGCTTCCGGAAGCGGGAAAGCCCGCCGCGAAACGGGCCAGATCGACCAGAGTCTTCAGGCTGACCGTAACCCGTTCATCGGGCTCAACCTCGCGATGCTGCGCGGACTTTCGCTTGACGGACAGCATTTACGGTACGGCAATCCGGGCAATCAATTCCCGGATCACATGATCGGCGGTAATGCCTTCCGCCTCGGCTTCGTAAGACAGAATCAGCCGATGGCGCAGCACGTCGAACGCAATGTCCTGGATGTCTTCGGGACCGACGAAATCACGCTCCTGCAGCCAGGCTTTGGCGCGGGCGCAGCGGTCGAGGGCGATGCTGGCTCTCGGGCTGGCGCCGTATTGCAACCAGCCGGCCAGATCGCGGCCGTACGCTTCGGGATTCCGGGTCGCCAGAATGATCTGCAGCAAATAGTCCTCGAGCGCTTCGGCCATGTACACGTCCAACACCTCATTCCGTGCGGCGAACAAGGTTTGCTGCGAAACGGTTTCGAAGCGTTCGGCCTTGGCGGTAAATTCGGAGCGCGCTTCCTTTCTGGCCAAATGCAGAATGTCTTTTTCATGCTTCGGATTCGGATAACCGACCTTTACATGCAGCAAAAACCGGTCGAGCTGCGCTTCGGGAAGCGGATAGGTGCCTTCCTGTTCGATCGGATTCTGCGTCGCCATCACCATGAACAAATCCGGCAGCGGATAAGTGGCTTGGCCGACCGTGATCTGCCGTTCGGCCATCGCTTCGAGCAGGGCTGCCTGCACCTTGGCTGGCGAACGGTTGATCTCGTCGGCCAGAATCAGATCGTGGAACAGGGGGCCTTTTTGAAATTCGAACGTGCCCTGCTGCGGACGGTAAATTTCGGTCCCGGTCAGATCGGCCGGCAACAGATCCGGCGTGAACTGCACCCGGTGAAAATCGCCTTGAACTCCCTTGCTCAGTATGTTGATCGCACGCGTTTTAGCAAGGCCCGGCGCGCCTTCGACCAGAATATGGCCGTCGGCCAGCAAACCGATCAGCATCCGTTCGACCAGCACTTCCTGACCGATGATTTCCCTGTTGATGATGTTTTTGAGTTTGATCAACGCCTGTTGCGTGATGTTCTGAGTAGTAAGGATTTCCGCCATGTTTCCGTCTCGTTGATTCCTGGATGACAACAACGTTGAGCAAAATGTTGCCGTAAGAACTCGTTTTTCGGTAATGGTTCAATATTTTATCCGCTTTCGGGCCGCCAATTCTAGAGAGTAACTCTGTGTGGAAAGCCTGTATTTTCTGTGGATAGCGTTGCGCAAAACCGCATAATGAAACTTATCCACAAGCCGTCAACAAATTCGCGACGGTTTTAGCGACAGTTTGTGCTATTAAACAAACCCCTGATAATAAAGGCCTATTTTGTCTTATTCACAGACTTTTCCAACTTAATAGCAATAAACAGATTTTAAATCTTTTTACCTTAGTTATGATTACGGCGCGCCGCAACGTTTTTATTAAATTATGGATATTTATAAAAATCAACAAGATATAACTACCGAAATGCCGTCTGGCATTCCCTACATCATCGGGAACGAAGTGGCCGAACGCTTCAGCTATTACGGCATGCGCGCGATTCTGGTGATTTTCATGACCCAGTATTTGATGAGCGCGTCAGGTCAGTCCGACCCGATGACGGAACGGGAAGCGCAGGGTTATTTCCATTTGTTCGTCGCGGCGGTGTATTTGATGCCGGCGTTCGGCGCCCTGCTGGCCGATTATTTCTGGGGCAAATACCGGACAATCATCGGCCTGTCGCTGGTGTACTGCCTCGGCCATTTGAGCCTGGCTGCGAACGATACCCGCCTGGGCCTGGCGCTCGGCCTGGGGCTGATCGCGATCGGTGCGGGCGGGATCAAGCCCTGCGTGTCCGCACATGTCGGCGATCAGTTCGGTCCCGGCAATTTTCATTTGCTCGGCAAGGTTTTCGGCTGGTTTTATTTTGCGATCAATCTGGGCGCTTTTTTGGCGATGCTGATCGTGCCCTGGCTGCTTGCCCATGCCGGTGCCTCGGCCGCGTTTGCCGCGCCGGGCGTGTTGATGGGATTGGCGACTTGGGTTTTCTGGCTGGGAAGGCGCCGTTTCGTGAAGATTCCGGCGGCAAGAACGCAACTGATCAATGATTTGAAAGATCCGGCCGTCTGGCGGGTGCTCGGCCGATTGGCCGCGATTTATGCGCTGGTGGCGGTATTCTGGGCCTTGTTCGAGCAGATCGGCTCGTCCTGGGTACTGCAGGCCGAAAAAATGGACCGCTGGGTCGGGAATGTCGAACTGTTGTCCTCGCAGATCCAGGCGTTGAATCCGTTGTTTATCATGCTGCTGACCCCGTGTTTCTCGTACGGCGTTTACCCTTTTCTGAGCCGGCGGATCGGGTTGACGGCTTTAAAAAAGATTTTGTTCGGTCTATTTCTGGCCGTATTCGCGTTCGCGATTCCTGCCGCGATTCAGATGCGGCTGGATCAGGGCATCCAGGTGCACATCCTGTGGCAATTGCCGGCCTACTTGCTGATGACCGCGGCCGAAGTGATGGTGTCGATCACCTGCCTCGAATATTCCTATACCCAAGCGCCGAAATCGGCCAAATCGGTCGTGATGGCGGCTTATTTTTTATCGGTATCGTTGGGCAATTTGTTCACCGGCGCGGTCAATTTTCTGATCGGTCATGCAGAGGGTGGGATGAAGTTGTCCGGAGCCGGCTATTTCTGGTTCTTCACCGGGCTGATGCTGGCGACCGCGCTGCTATTCGTCCCGCTGTCGCGAGCGGCCGAAAAGAAAGATTCTGCGCATAGGGCTTGATGCCGATTTGGCCTATACTCAATGTCTATTTTATTGTCGGACAGGCGGAACACCATGAAACTCATCGTTATTTTATTCGGCATCCTGTTTTCGCTCGCGGCCGGCGCGGGCGTTTACAAATGCACCGACGAAGCCGGTAGAATCGTTTACAAGGCCAATCCCTGTGCTACGGGACAGAGCAATGTAGAAATCGACCTCAAAACCGGTATAAAGCGGGATCTGGATCGGGAACAGAAGGAACGGCAAATGCAAGACGAACAGGAACAGGCAAAACTGGACGCGCAGCAGGAGGAAGAAAAAAGCAGGCCAGGCTGAAACAGGAAGCGAAGAACGAAAGCGCAAAAAATCAGTTCCTGATCAAGAATAACCCGTTAAAATACTCGGCCTTTGCGATCCCACCCTACGATCCTGAACAACTGCCGTCTCCGGTCAAAAACTTTGCCGAGCGCCTGCCCGAGATCGAGCGTTTACGGCGTGCCGCGGCCGAAAAAGCCCTCGCGTCCAATCAGTGCGGCCGGGTCGAGTCGGTCGAATTGAACGGCAAAAGCACGCAAGATGCGCTGGTGTTTCTGGTCGATTGCAGCACCGGCAAAAAATTTTATTTAACCGAACAGGAAATCAAGTCTCTTTAATCCGATGAATTCAGCGAAAACGATCCTGATTACCGGCTGTTCGACCGGTATCGGCTACACGACTGCAAAAGTATTGAAAGATCGCGGCCATACGGTTATTGCGACCGCGCGCAAAGCTGACGATGTTGCCCGCCTGCAGGCGGAGGGCTTTACCGCGCTGCGGCTCGATCTGGCCGACAGCGGCAGCATCAGGCTGGCGGTCGAACAAACGCTCGAATCGACCGGCGGCAGCTTGGACGCGCTGTTCAATAACGGCGCTTTCGGCCAGCCCGGCGCGGTGGAGGACTTGAGCCGGGAAGTGCTGCGTTTCCAGTTCGAAACCAACCTGTTCGGCACGCACGAACTGACCAACTTAATCATTCCGGCGATGCGCCGCCAGGGCTATGGCCGGATCATCTACAACAGCTCGGTTTTGGGCCTGGTCGCGCTGACCTACCGCGGCGCTTACAATGCGAGCAAGTTTGCGCTCGAAGGGCTGGCCGATACCTTGCGCCTGGAGCTTCGCGGCACCGGCATCGCCATTTCGCTAATCGAACCGGGCCCGATCCTGAGCCGATTCCGGGAAAATTCGTTCGCGCTATATAAACGAAATATCGATGCCGAACACAGCGCTCATCGCGATAAATACCGGGCGATGGAAGCGCGCCTGCAGAAAGAAGGCGCGGCGGTGCCTTTCACGCTGCCGGCCGAGGCGGTCGCCGAAAAAGTCGTGCATGCGCTCGAAGCGAAACGGCCGAAAATCCGCTATTACGTGACTTTTCCGACCTATCTGTTCGGCACGCTGAAGCGGCTCTTGCCTGCCGCCTGGCTCGACCATCTCCTGATCAAGGTATGACGATGCAGGAACCCGACGAAATCATGATCGATTGCCCCTATTGCGGCGAACCGCTCGACGTGCGGGTCGACACTTCGGCAGGACCCCAGCGTTATTATGAAGACTGCTCGGTCTGCTGCCGGCCGATCCTGTTCATCCTTTCCGAGGATGCAGCCGGCGAGCCGGTTCTGGACGTCAAGCGGGACGATGAATGATCTTCCCCTTGCCAGCCTGGGTTATGCACAAACCGCTGTAGGGTACGCTGTGCGTACCTTTTCACCCTCCAATGGTACGCACAGCGTACCCTACAACTGGGCGGCAAACGCGGCGATGCATGACCCGGTTTTTAGCGGAAACTGTCCGGATGCAGGAAACCGCCGAGAAAATCGTCAAAGTCATCCGCCGGCCGTTTTTTCGGAATTTTGTAGGATTTCAAAAAGGCTTTCAGCGCGGCCGAGTTCCGAAAAATTCCGATTTCCTCTTTCAGTTTGCCGATGTCGCGGCGGAGCGAGCCGATATCCTGCTCCAATGCCATCATCATCGTCTTCGGGCTGAGCCGGGCATAAAACGGCCGCCCCATTCGCCCGTTGAATTCCTGCTCGTAACCCAAGACTTCCTGTTCCAGCTCGGACAGTTGTTCTTTCAATACCTTGATGAAATATTTCAGCCGGTCTTCGGCGATATTGTTCAGGTGTTCCTGGTCGATCTGCTCGGCTTCGAGCTGAAGCTCCAAGAGCTGCAATAAATTCTTTTTTTCGTAGGCGGCATTGACGCGCTGCATCAGCTTGGTTTTGCGCCCACGTTCCTCGGCGTCCGGCTCGCGGTCGGGGTGCAAAGCGGCGGCCAGCTTGCGGTACACTTCGCGGATCGACTGGCTGATGTTTTGCTCTTCCTGCTGTTTTTTGGCTTCTTTGTCGAGCTGTTTTTGCGTCTTTTTGCGCTTGCCCCGTTTTTCCTCGGCCTGCCGCTGCTTTTCGGCCTGTTCGGCCTCGGCTTCCCGCATTTTTTCATGCAGGAAGGCCTGCATTTTTTCCGGGGAACTGACGTCCACTTCGTCCCCGATTTCGATCCCGAACATGCCGCCCATCATCGATTTCATCAATTCCGCCGCCATCGCATCGGCTTCTTCCTGCGCCGCATCGATATCGTCGCCGACGTGTTTGTTGTACAGTTCCTTCAACTCGTCTTTGCCGTGTTCGAGAATCAGCTGCTCGGCCAATTCGGTCAGGATGTGCCTGATTTTGGCTTTATCGCTTTTAGTGAAAAGTTTTTCGCCGTAGGCGCGGTCCAGCAGATAGACCATGTCGACGCGGTGACTGTTGTAGCTGTCCCAAAGCGTCTGGTATTCGCTGGCGATTTTTTGATTGTACAGCGGCAGGGTTTCCTGCCATTCGAGCAGCGCCTGTTTCTGTGCCTCGATTTTCTTGAGCAGGTTGTTGAACTGCTTTTGGGCTCGGGACAGTTCCTTAACGGCGGAGGTTTGAATGATCCGGATAACTTGATGATTGCGGTGAGGCATGGCGAGAGAAAGAAGAAGAAATGATCGCCGATTGTATCAAATTTCGGAAGGTACAAAAGTGCGCACCGAACTTGAATGCCTGCCACTAGGCAGACATTCGATTTGAAGAAACCGCAGCCCGGAACCGATCAGCTAGGAGGAAACTGCAACCGGGCTGCGGCAATTGGCAGCACGCCAAAAGAGAAGCAGACTACAGGCTACCTCAAGGACAATTCATATTCGTCCAGTTCGCAACGGTTCACCGCGCGCTTGCGGGCCTGAACATTGCCGTTTTGCTCGCGGAACCAGCCGATCACTTCCGGGCTCAGGGCCAGGTCGAAGCTTTCGCTGATTTCATCGAAATCCCGCCATACGGAGGCCGAAGACGCTTTGCTCTTGGATGGGGTTAATTTTCGTATCATGACGCGACCTTATCGATTGATAATAATACAAGTCAAGTATAAGTTAACTTTATGACACGGCCATGACAGCGAATGTTCCTGGCTTCAAACGAGACTTATATTTCCGCCGAATACCGGAATGAGCCGTACCTCACCATTCCCGGCATTACCAAGGCAGAATCGAGCCGTCGTATTTCAAGAAACTGCCGCTGTCCCGAAGCGTCGAATCCGCAATGACCCGACGCATTCCGCTCACGCTCAGTGTCGCGTCGATCAGCGCGTTGGGCCCGCCCATGTCAGTCTTGACCCAGCCCGGATGCAGAATGAGTACCCCGATGCCGAGGTCTTTCAAATCGATCGATAGGCTCTTCATCCCGGCATTCAGGGCGGCCTTGCTGGTCCGGTACAGAATGCTGCCGCCGCTGCCGTTGTCGGCGATGCTGGCCATCTGGCTGCTGACCGTCACGAGCCTTTTCAGCTTGCCGCGCTGCAGATGCGGCAGAAAGGCTTCGGCCATTTTGACCGGCGCCTGCGTATTGATCAGCAAGGTTTTGGCCCAGGCCGCATAGTCCAGTTGCCCGAAGCCGTGGCCGGAAATATCGCCGTAGATGCCCGCATTGTTGATCAGTACATCGATCGGAGTCTCCCTGATTTCCTTTGCCAGACTGTCTATCCGGGCAAAATCGGCCACATCCAGGGACAGCAGCCGCACATTCGCGATGCCGGCCAGTTTATCGGCCTTTTCCGGTTGCCGGCAACAGGCCAATACCTCCCAGCCTTCCGCCGCGTATTGTTTACAAAATTCCAATCCCAGACCGCGGCTTGCGCCCGTTACCAATACTGTAGCCATTATGGTTTGCCTTCTGCGTAGTTGTGATTAATCGAATACCGGAAACGATAATTTTTCAAAAATCCTGCAAGACTATTATTTTAGTCCAGGTTTGACGGAAGTATGTTCATGCCGGTCGGGGTAACGGGTCCTTGAATGATGCGAAGCTGAATTTTTCGACCATAGCGCCGCTACATGCGGGTTCTGGAAGAGGGTCCAGCCGGTTCGCGCCCGGCAGCGTTTCTTGGATTCATAGAAATAGCCGGGAAAACGCGTACGATCGCTCAAATGAAATGCGAGAAGGGGCATTCGCTCGATTCATGCTTCGAACAAACCCTAATGGCTTTGACGTTTCGTGCGAAAACGATAGGGAAATTCTGCCCCATGTGAAACGGCCATTTTTCGCCATTAGCCAACAATCCGAACGTCTGGCCCATCGCAATAGAAGACATCGCCAGTCTTCTATTGCGATGGGATTATCCGTTGATTAAAAACGAGCTTGTCTTGCTTTTGTATGTGATGTTATATTATAACATAATTCATGGCATTATCGATCATCATGACAACTGTAAATACTCTCTCTACTTCGGCACTCTCTTCGATGCAACGTTTACCCAATCATGATCATCATGATTGTCGTCAATCCGCCATTCGGACGGCCTCGCTGCTTTGCCAGCAGCGAGGAGTCCGTTTTACGGAAATTCGAAAGCAAATACTGGAGCTGATATGGGAAAGTCATCGCGCCGTAAAAGCCTATGATTTGCTGGATAAAGTAAAGCTGAATTCGAGTAGCGCCAAGCCTACCACCGTTTACCGCGCCTTGGATTTTTTGCTGGAACAAGGCTTGATCCATAAAGTGGAAAGTTTGAATGCTTATATCGGCTGCAGCCATGCCGATCGCAAGCACGAGCAATTGCTGTTGACCTGCACGCAATGCCACGAAGTTGAAGAAAGAACCGCGGAGCGCGTGATGGATGCGATCGTCCAAGAGTTGCGGCAAGCGGGCTTCGTGCACCAATATCAGGCGGTTGAAATTCACGGTCTTTGCGTCAAATGCGCCTCCGTTCGCTAATTCTGCTCCTCATTTTTTCGTTTGAAAAATGTAATGATATAACATTCATATTAAATATGATGCCGAAACATAAGCTACTAATTTTACTTGCCGCATCCGGCAGTCTTGCTTTGCCCGTGCAAGCGGAACAGCAACCGGCCGTTGAACTGGATCCGATCATTGTTACCTCGCCGCTGCAGTTGAAACTCTCCGACAGCGCAATGCCGGTTACCGTCTTGAGCGACGAAGAATTGCGCATGAAGACCGGCCACAGCATCGGCGAAACGCTGAAAAACGAATTGGGCATCACCAGCCAGTCGTTCGGGCCGGGCGTCGGCACGCCGGTGATTCGCGGCCAAGCCGGTCCCAGGGTGCGAGTCTTGAATAACGGCATCGGCAGCAACGATGCATCCGCGATCAGCCCCGACCACGCCACCAGCGTCGAACCGTTGCTGGCCGAACGGATCGAAGTGTTGCGCGGGCCGGCCACGCTATTGTACGGCAGCGGCGCGATCGGCGGTGTGGTCAACGTGATCGACAATCGGATTCCGGGCCGAGCCTTCGACAAAGCCCTGAATGCAGCCTTGGAACAACGCTTCGACTCGACCAGCGACGAAACCAGCACGGTGATGAAAGTCGAAGGCAGCAAAGATCATCTTGCCTACCATGTGGACGGCTTCTACCGCCACCGCAACAATCTGGACATTGGCGGCAGCGGCATCGATACCGCCAAAGTGGCAATTACCGATCCATCGCTGGATGTAGTCGACAATCCGAAAGGCTATTTGAATAACACCGGCGCCGAAGCCATTAGCGGTTCCGCCGGTTTGTCGTGGATTGGCGACAACGGCTTTGCCGGCGCCTCGATCAACAATATCAATAACAACTACGGCATCGCGCCGGACGGCACCGGCGAAGAGACCGTGCGGATCGCAATGCGCCAGAACAAATACGACTTCAAAAGCGAGTTGGCCAACCCGTTGCCGTTCGTTAAAAGCGTGCGTAGCCGCTTGGGTTATACCGATTACCAGCATACCGAAATCGCCAACGGCGAGCCGGGGGCGTTTTTCACCAACAAGACCTACGAAGGCCGCCTGGAGCTGGACCATAACGACATTGGACCCTTGCGCGGTACGGTTGGATTTCAAGCGCAGTCCAGTGATTTCCATGCTACGGAAAAACTGACTGGCGAAAGTATCGTGCCGCGCTCGGACATCAGCAGTTATGGTGTATTCGGTGTCGAAACGTTTGAGGCAGGCCCGTTGACTTACCAGTTCGGCGTGCGAGTCGAGCAAACCGACGTCCGTCCTGACGGTCATGACAGTCTGAGCTATACGCCGGTCAGCGCCTCGGCTTCGGCGCTGTGGAAAATCGATAAACGCAACAGCCTGAATCTGGCGATTACGCGTTCGTCGCGCGCGCCCAACGTGCAGGAATTGTTGTCCGACGGATACCACGATGCTACCCGCAGCTACGAGCGAGGCAGTTTAAGCCTGAAAGAGGAGACATCCTACAACCTGGACTTGGGCTACCGTTTCCGAAATGACTGGATGCGAGCGGAACTGGATTTATTCCACAACTGGGCCAGCGATTACATTTATCAAGCCCGCACAGGCGAATTCGTCGACGAAGACGGCAACCCTTGTGCCGTGGATTGCAAACCGATGGTGCTCAGCAACCAATCTGACGCCATCTTCAAAGGCTACGAAGCGAAACTGATTTTCCCGCTGATGGAAAACCGCAACGGTCTAGTGGAGTTGACCTTGTTCAGCGATTACACGCGCGGCGAATTCGTGAACGGCGGCGACGTGCCGCGCATGCCGCCGTTGCGTTACGGACTGCAGTTGGACTACAACCGGGAAAAGCTGGCCAGTTATTTGCGCTTCACGCGCGCGGACGACCAGCCGCATGCCGGCGACTTCGAAACGTCCACCGCCGGCTATTTCCTGCTCAACGTCGGAGTCAACTATCAACTGAAGGCTTACAAGGACGCCAAGCTGCTGCTGTTTGCGAAAGGCAGCAACCTGCTCGATCAGAACATCCGCAATTCGACCTCGTACCTGCGCAATTTCGCGCCGGAAGCGGGACGGGGCGCGGAGATCGGATTCCGTTTGAGTTATTGATCGGCATCATTTCGACCGGGCGCGCCTCGAACCGCGCCTTTTTTTGAATGTACAATTGTTATAATATAACATTACAATGATCGACTCGAATCACACGCATACCGACAAACTCCCCGTGACGGTGCTGTCCGGTTTCCTGGGCGCGGGCAAGACTACTTTGCTGAACCACATCCTCGGCAACCGGGAGAACCGCCGGGTGGCGGTGATCGTCAACGACATGAGCGAAGTCAATATCGACGCCGCGCTGGTCAAAAACGAGGTGCAACTGAATCGCGGCCAGGAAAAACTGGTCGAAATGAGCAACGGGTGTATCTGCTGCACCCTGCGCGAGGACTTGCTGGCCGAGGTCGGCAATCTGGCCAGGGAAGGCCGCTTCGATTATCTGGTCATCGAATCCACCGGCATTGCCGAACCGCTGCCGATCGCCGAAACCTTTACTTTCCGCGACGAGCACGGGGTCAGCCTGTCCGACGTAGCTCGATTGGATACTCTCGTTACCGTGGTCGATGCGGTCAATTTCCTGCACAATTATCAGGAAGCCTTGAGTCTGAAGGAAGCGGGCGAGGCATTGGGGGGGGAGGAGGACGAGCGGAACATCGCCGACCTGCTGGTCGACCAGATCGAATTCGCCAATGTCATTTTAATTTCCAAGATCGACCTGGTCAGCATGGACGAACTCGCCAATCTGAAGGCGATCTTACGCAGCCTGAATCCGGAGACAGACATCATCCCGATGGTGATGGGCCAAGTCGACTTGGCAAAGGTCCTGAGCACTGGCTTGTTCGATTTCGAAAAAGCCGAGCAAGCACCGGGCTGGCTGAAGGAATTGCGCGGCGAACATACGCCGGAGACCGAGGAGTACGGCATCGGCAGTTTCGTTTACAGCGCGCGCCGGCCGTTTCATCCGGAACGTTTTTACCGGCTCCTGCACGAAGGCGAATGGGACAACGGTACACTGCTGCGCTCCAAAGGGTTTTTCTGGCTGGCCTCACGCCCGGAACATGCCGGCAACTGGTCGCAGGCCGGCGGCATCATGCACCACGGTTTGGCCGGACGTTGGTGGGCGTCGGTGCCGAAGGAGGAATGGCCCGAGGCGTATTTGGCGGATATTCGCGCGCAGTGGCTGGAACCCTATGGCGATTGCCGGCAGGAGCTGGTATTTATCGGCCAGAACGTCGATGCCGATCAAGTTCGCCGCGAACTGGATGTTTGCCTGCTGACCGATGCTGAACTAGCGGCCGGCCCGGCCGTTTGGCGCGGCTATCGGGATGATTTTCCGCAATGGTTCGGCAATGGTTGACGTCGATACCTATCTGCACCTGATTGGCGGCGAAGTGCTGATTATCCTGGGTATCGTCATCCCGTTGCTGGACGACAAAACCCACAAGCGCGCGCTGTCCTTCTTATTTGCGGCCGTGCTGGGCTTGATGCTGGTCCACCTCGTCTCCTATGTGTTGCCGAAGCGGCTGGCCAATTTCATCTACAGCTCGCACCACGCCTACCGTTCCCTCCAAACACAAGAGACACAACGGATATGAATGTCGCCTTGCCGACGATCGCCGCCTGCCTGGCCGTGAGCTTATGTTCGCTGTCCAGCGCCTTCGCACTGTGGCTGCCCCCTGACACTTTGAAGCGCATGGTGCCGTTTCTGGTGGCATTGGCGGTCGGTGTTCTGCTCGGTGACGCCTTCATCCATGTGATCCCGGACGCCGTCGCGCGCCGCGGCTCGGTCAGCAACGTGTGTCTGACCGTGTTGGTTGGCGTATTCGGCTTTTTCGTACTGGAAAAACTGGTGCGCTGGCGCCACGACCACAACGTCGATACCCAGCCAAGCAGCAGCGAGATTCTACCCTTGGCGAAAATGAATTTGATCGGCGACGCGATCCATAACTTCGTCGACGGCATCCTGATTGCCGGCAGCTTTCTGGCCGATCCCCTGGTCGGCCTGACGACGACTGTGGCGATCATCGCGCACGAAGTGCCGCAGGAACTCGGAGACGTCGGCGCGTTGCTGCGCGGCGGTTACCGGCCCCGGCAAGCGGTGCTGTACAACTTTTATTGCTCGCTGAGCGTCCTGCCCGGCGCGCTGTTCACGTTGCTGCTCAGTCAGGCCGCGGAATCCTCGCTGATCGTGCTGCTGCCGATTGCCGCCGGCGGTTTTATCTATATCGCCGCGTCCGACCTGATCCCTGTTCTGCACGAGCGTTCCAGCTTTCGCCACCTGGGTGGCCAGAGCGCTGCATTCGCCCTTGGCATCGGTTTTATGCAAGCGATCGTTTCATTCGAACACACCCTGTTAAGCCCTTAAGGAGTCCACCATGTTTGCCCGTGTGCCCTTTGCGCAACCCGACCTATCGCCGCACTTGCTGAATGGCCCGTATCATCCCGTCAAACGCCGGCCGACGCCCAAGACTGTCGTGTCCGATTGCATGGCCGATTTGGCGCGTATCTATGAGGATGACGTCAATCTGTGCTTGATCCGACGACCGTTGCCGGAAGACATCGAAGTTTTCGCCCATACTGCGCTCGACGCTAACATCCGTCTCGAAACCAGCCGGCCGGTCGATCCCCGGTGTTTCGATTTTTCCCTGATCTGGCCGGAGGCCGCAGGAATTCCCGGTTACCAATCCTGGACAGCCGATATTGCGTTATTGGCCGGCGCTTTCTGCGAATTGTTCGGCCGGCGCGAAGCCGGTTTGCGGCTGCGCACGCTGGACAAGGCGATGTGCCCGCGTTTTCATGTCGATTCGGTCGCCGCCAGGATGATTTGCAGCTACGGCGGCAGCGGCACCGAATGGCTGCCCGAAAATGCGCTGGACCGTTCCAAGCTGGGCATGGGCAGTGGCGGTCAACCCGACGCCCAATCCGGCCTGATGACCGATCCGGCCGCGATTAAGCAAATGCCGGTCTTTGCGGTGGGCTTGATGAAAGGCGAACATTGGGAGGGCAATGAGGGCCGCGGCTTGGCGCACCGCTCGCCGATGCCGGCTGACGCGCAACCGCGCCGGTTGCTGCTGACCTTGGATATGTTGTAAGCCGATTCCATAATCTACGATCTCATGCGCATCAAACTGCATAACGGTTCCATTTACGATCCGACCCAAAATTTACATGGCGAAACGCACGACCTGTTCATTCAAGACGGTATCATCGTCGCCGATCCCGGCCCGGCAGCCCGTTTCGACGCAGTGTACGACTTGACCGGCCTGATCGTGATGGCCGGCGGCATCGACATCCACAGCCACATCGCCGGCGGCAACGTCAACACCGCCCGGTTGTTATTGCCCGAGCAGCACCGCAACCATATGGCCCGGCGTTTAAATCAGTCGTTTACCACAGCCAAATGGTCGACAACCGACACCGGCTACCGCTATGCGCGCATGGGCTATACCACCGTGGTCGAGCCGGCGATGCTGCCGGTCAACGCGCTGGACGTGCATCTGCAAATGGCCGACATCCCGATCATCGACACCGCCGCGCTGGCGATTCTGGGCAACGACGATTTGTTGTTGAGATTGATGCGGGCGAAGGCCGGCCAAAACCAAGTCAACGATTACGTGGCCTGGACCCTGAACGCCACGCGTGCCCTGGGTTTGAAAGTCATCAATGCCGGCGGTGCCAATGCTTTCAAGTCGAATGCCCGCCAATTCGGCCTGGACGACGTGGTGCCGGATTACGGCCTCAGTTCCCGGCAAATCCTGCAAACCTTGCAAACCGCCGTTTATCAGCTCGGCGTGCCGCATCCGGTGCACGTGCATTGCAACAATCTCGGCATTCCGGGCAATGTCGAGACCCTCGTCGCGACGATGGACGCCGCGCAAGGCCTGCCGATGCATCTGGCCCACGTGCAGTTTTACGCCTATGGCAGCGAAGGCGCCAAAGGTTTTTCCTCGGCGGCGGCCAAGCTGCTGGAAGCCTTCAACCGCCATCCCAACATCACCATGGACGTCGGCCAGGTCTTGTTCGGCCAGACCGTCACCATCTCCGGCGACGTGATCGCCCAATACAGCCGCCACAGCGATGCCAGCCCCGGTAAATACGTGATCTGGGACGCCGAAACCGAAGGCTCGGGCGGCGTGGTGCCGTACCGCTACCGCGAGGCCAGCTTCGTCAACACGCTGCAATGGGCAATTGGTTTGGAACTGTTTTTGCTGGCCGAAGCACCGGAACGACTGTTTTTCACCACCGATCACCCCAATGGCGCACCATTCACGGCCTACCCGGAACTGCTGCGGCTGCTGATGGACGCCGACTATCGGCAGGAATGCATGGCGCGGCTAAATCAGGAAGCGTTGGCGCTCACCCTATTGCCGGGTCTGAAACGCGAATTGACTTTAGATGAAATTGCCACGATGACCCGTTCCTCTGCCGCCAAACTGCTGGGCCTCGACGACCGTGGCCATCTCGCTCCCGGCGCCGTGGCCGACATCGCCGTTTACGATCCGCGTAAGCGATCCGGCCAAAGCGCCGGCACTCGTATCGATTACCGGGCCATGTTTGCCGACGTCGCGTTGCTGTTCAAAAACGGCCGGCTGGTGGTGCAGGACGGCGTCGTGATCGAGCGCCCAGCCGGCTTGGCGCAAACCGTCACCCCGGTTTACGACGCCGGCATCACCCGCACCGTCAAGCAGCATTTCGACCTTTTTTACAGTTTGAAACTCAGCCAATACGGGGTCAACGACGCCGATTTCGATGGCCTCAAACAGCCGCGTTTTCGTCACATCGCAGCGCTTTAATTTTCGCCATGCAAGCCAATCAATCCGCCATCGAAACCGACCTGGAAACCTTACGCCACGACTGCGCCCACCTGTTGGCGCAAGCCGTCAAGGAATTGTATCCGGCCGCGCAAGTCGCCATCGGCCCGGCCATCGAACAGGGCTTTTATTATGATTTTGCGTTTCCGCGGCCGTTGACGGCCGACGAACTGCCGGCGATCGAACAGCGCATGCGCGAGATCGTTGGCCGCCGCGAACCCATTCGGCGGGAAGCATGGAGCCGTGCCCAAGCCGATGCTTTTTTCGCCGCGGCAGGCGAACGCTTTAAACAAGCGTTGCTGGCCACGATCCCGGAAGGCGAAACCATCAGCGTCTATCGGCAAGGCGAATTCACCGACCTCTGTCGTGGCCCGCACGGCGAGGATACCGGGCAAATCGGACTCGCCTTCAAATTGCTCAAGCTGGCAGGCGCCTATTGGCGCGGCGACCACTGCCAGCCCATGCTGCAACGTATCTACGGTACGGTGTGGCCGACGCAAACCGAGCTGGATAGCCATCTCAAACAACTGGAGGAAGCGGAACTGCGCGATCATCGCCGTCTGGGGCGGGACATGGATTTGTTTCATTTCCAGGAGCAGGCGCCCGGCTCGGTATTTTGGCATCCCAAAGGTTGGCGTTTGTTCCAGCGCTTGATCGATTACTTGCGGCAACGGCAAACGGCGGCAGGCTATCAGGAAATCAACACCCCGGATGTGATGGACATTGGCCTGTGGCAGGCCTCCGGCCATTGGGAAAAATTCGGTGAACACATGTTTACCACCCGAACCCCGGATGAGCGGGTTTTCGCGCTCAAGCCGATGAACTGTCCCGGCGGCGTACAGGTATTCAAACAGGGGTTGCGTAGTTATCGGCAATTGCCGCTACGGTTGGCGGAGTTCGGCAAGGTGCATCGTTATGAACCTTCCGGCGCCTTGCACGGCTTGATGCGGGTGCGTTCCTTCACCCAGGACGACGCCCATGTCTTTTGCAGCGAGCAGCAGATTACCCAGGAAAGCCTGGCCATCTGCGAGCTGATTTTAAGCATCTATCGCGACTTCGGTTTTCATGACATTCGCATCAAATTCTCCGACCGCCCGCTACAGCGGGTCGGCAGCGACGCGGTTTGGGATCAGGCCGAACAGGCCTTGATTCAAGCCATGCAAGCCAGCGGTCTACCGTACACGCATAACCCCGGCGAGGGCGCATTTTACGGGCCGAAACTGGAATTCGTACTGCGCGATGCGGTGGGGCGCGATTGGCAATGCGGTACCTTGCAAGTCGATTTGAATCTGCCGGGCCGCTTGGGAGCCAGCTATATCGACGCCGACGGCAACAAGCAAACCCCGGTGATGCTGCATCGGGCCTTGTTCGGTTCGCTGGAGCGCTTTACCGGCATTTTGCTGGAGCATTACGCCGGCTGGCTGCCGTTCTGGCTGGTGCCGCTGCAAATTGTGGTTGCGCCCATCAGCGAACCAACCGAAGCCTATGCGCTGGCCGTCGCCGACCGCTTAAGCCACGCCGGTTTGACGGTGGAAAGCGATTTACGCAACGAAAAAATCGGCTACAAGATCCGCGAACACAGTGTGGCTAAAGTACCGCTGTTGATCGTGGTCGGCCAACGGGAGATGCAAGACGGCCAAGTCACGCTGCGCTGGTTGCACGGGGGGCGTCAACAAACTCTGCTGTTGGCGCAAGCCGTGGCCGAACTGGCCCTACAAAACCAATACCTTTCATCCCTATCCGGTAAACAAACAGGCCACCTCGAAAACCCATGACTCGCTCTGTACAAACCCAGCCAACCTGCGGCCTCTATACCCTGAAAGTCCACGCCCAATTTTGCTCGGCGCATGCCTTGCGCGATTATCCCGGCGATTGCCGCCGTCTGCATGGGCATAACTGGAAAGTCGAAACCGAAGTACAAGCCAGGGTACTGAATGACATCGGCATTGCCATCGATTTCAAAGCCATCAAGGCGGCAACCCGGCAATTGGCCGATAGCCTGGATCACCGTTTTCTCAACGACATCGAACCCTTCGACCGCATCAACCCCACCGCCGAAAACTTGGCGGCCTGGTTTTTCCGCCAGTTGTCGGCCGCCCTGAACAGCACGCATGTCAAAGTCAATGCCGTGACGCTATGGGAAACCGACACCGCCTGCGTCCGTTACACCGAGGTCGCCGCATGAAAACCTGCACCATCGAAGACATCCAGGGCCGTACGGATACCCGCCGCATTGCGATCGACAAGGTCGGCATCAAGGACATCCTGCATCCGGTGCGGGTGCGGGATAAAAGCGGCGGCGAACAACACACCGTCGCCCGTTTCGACATGTACGTGAATTTGCCGCACGACTTCAAGGGCACCCACATGTCGCGCTTCGTGGAAATTTTGAATAGCCATGACCGGGAGATCAGCATCGCCTCGTTCTCGACCATGCTGCAAGAAATGTTGGCGCGGCTGGAAGCCGAATCCGGCTACATCGACATGCGTTTTCCGTACTTTATCGAAAAAGCCGCGCCGGTGAGCGGCGTGCGTAGCCTGTTGGATTATCAGGTCAGCTTCATCGGCGAAATCGACGCGCAAGGTTGTCGCACCAAGGTCAAGATCGTCGTGCCGGTGACCAGCTTGTGCCCGTGCTCCAAGGAAATCTCCGAGCGCGGCGCTCACAACCAGCGCTCGCACGTCACCGTGACGGCCGGCACGCGGGAATTCATCTGGTTGGAAGAATTGATCGCGCTGGTCGAGTCCGAAGCCTCGTCGCCGGTTTATGGCCTGTTGAAGCGGCCGGACGAAAAATACGTCACCGAATATGCTTACGACCATCCGAAATTCGTCGAGGACATGGTGCGCGACGTTGCGGCCCGTTTGGACGCCGATCCGCGTATTGGCGCCTACACGGTGGAATCGGAAAACTTCGAATCGATTCACAACCACTCGGCTTATGCGCTGATCGAGCGGGTGAAATGAAGCTGTTCAAGCATGCGGAAACCCTGGCCGTTGGGGACAGCCTGTCCTGGGACGCCGTATTGGCTGAATTACCCTTCAACGCCGACGGCCTGTTGCCGGCCATTGCGCAACAATCCGATAGCGGCGAGGTATTGATGCTGGCCTGGATGAACCGCGAGGCTATCCTGGAAACATTGAGTACCGGCCGGGTTTGTTACTGGTCGCGCTCACGGCGGAGGCTATGGCGAAAAGGCGAGACCTCCGGCCATCATCAAACTCTCAAGGAACTGCGCATCGATTGCGACGGCGATACGCTGCTGTTGCTGGTCGATCAACAGGGGCCAGCCTGCCATACCCGGCGTTCCAGTTGTTTTTATCACGCCGTGCGCGGCGAACAAGTCGTGGTGATCAGTGCGCCACAGCCGGATAGCGAATCGCTGTCCAGCCAACGCTAACCCCTGTTCCTTCAGGAGATTCAAGATGAACGCAAGCCCAAAACTCAACTACCCGGTACCGGTCACCATTTTGACCGGCTTTCTCGGCGCCGGTAAAACCACGCTGCTGAACCGCATTCTGACCGAACACCACGGCAAACGCATTGCCGTGATCGAAAACGAATTCGGCGAAACCGGCATCGACAACGAACTGCTGGTACAAGCCGACGAGCAAATCGTTGAAATGAACAATGGTTGCATCTGCTGTACCGTGCGCGGTGATCTGGTGCGTATTCTCGGTGAATTGTCGGAGCGCAGGGAGAACGGTGAGGCCGGCTTCGAACGGGTGATCATCGAAACCACCGGTCTGGCCGATCCGGCGCCCGTGGCGCAGACTTTTTTCGTCGATCAGGACATCGCCGAATATTATCAACTGGATGCTGTCATTACCGTGGTCGATGCCGTCCATGCTCACCGGCAACTGGCCGATCACCATGAAGCGCAGGAACAAGTGGGTTTTGCCGATCGCATTTTGTTGTCCAAAACCGACCTTGCGGAACCGGAAATCATCGCCGAACTGGAAAGCCGATTGCACGCCATGAACCCCAGGGCACCGATCAAACGCGTACATTTCGGTGAAACCGAATTACCGGATATTCTGGATATAGGCGGTTTCAACCTCGAAGACATTCTGAAAATAGAACCGGATTTTTTGCAGGACGTCAGCCATGAACATGACGATGACATCAGTTCAATGGTGTACCGTTCGAAACAACCTTTGGACTCGGCTCGCTTCATGCACTTTCTGGACATCATTATCGGCGCCTTCGGCAAGGATTTATTGCGCTACAAAGGCATACTCAATCTTGCCGGCAGTCCAAACAAAATCCTGTTTCAGGGAGTGCATATGCTGATGGGCGACAGTCAAGGCCTGCCGTGGGCCGAGAAGGAAGAGCGTGAAACTCAACTGGTGTTCATCGGCCGCAATTTACCCAAGCAGCAGATACTAAAAGCGTTGATGGCCTGCCATGTCGATGCCGACGTTTAGATACGGGGATAAAGTGTACAAGTTATATTTTGCTGGTGCCTTGGCGTGTTTCACAGCAACATTTTCGAGATATCGATGATTCCAAACAAAATCCCGGTCATCGTTCTGACCGGCTTTCTGGGTAGCGGCAAGACCACGTTGCTGAACCGCTTGTTGACGGACGGCGTGAAGACGGCGGTGCTGATCAACGAGTTCGGCGCCACGCCGATCGATCAGGATTTGCTGCAAAGTCGGGACATTCCGATGGCGGTACTATCGGGCGGTTGCTTGTGTTGCCAGATCAAGGGCGCGTTGGCGCCGACTTTGAAGAACTTGTGGATGGCTTGGAATAATGCCGCAACCAAGCCTTTCGAACGCATCATTATCGAGACCAGCGGCGTCGAGCCCGGAACCCATATTGGACACGCTGCTGCGCGAACCCTGGTTGTCCAAACGCTACCGTTTGCAACAAATCATTACCACGCTGGCGATTCCGTCAGCCATTGCCCAACTGGAACGTCACGCCGAAGCCCGTGCGCAAATAGCTTGGGCCGATCTGTTGCTACTGACTCACGCCGATCTGGCCGATTCGAACGAACAGGCGGAACTGATTGAATACCTGAACATTCAGGCACCGGCAATTCCAACGCTGACGGCTGCGCTAGACCTATTTGAAGTCTCCGCTTTGCATTGCTACGTCCCCCCCGCTTTCAGGCGTATTCCCGATGGCAATGCCTTGCCGGAACATGGCTTCCGCAGCGTATCGCTCTATCTGGAACACGCGCCAAGCTGGCCGCATCTAAACACCGTTTTACAAACCTTGTTGATAAACCATCCCGACGATTTAGTTCGAATCAAAGGGGTGGTTTATTTCCCCGAGTGCTCTACACCCTCAGCGGTGCATGCCGTCGCCGGTCACTTGTACCCACCAGCGCCCTTGCCGGAACGCCCGAACCAGGATAGACGCAGCCGCCTGGTTCTAATTACAACTTCCGATCCGGAGCGTTTGGCTAGGGCATTGCTGATCAACCTGGACGGAGGAAACAACAAAGCTTCGATACGGCTACATTAAGAATCAAAGTAGGGATTTGCGCGAGCTTTACGGGTCGTCAATCAAGACTCGACGGGGTTATGCAAATTCAGCATTTATTGAAGATCGATAGAATCACCCCGCACAAGATTGCCTTTTCACAATTTATTTGCCTAAAGAGAAAATGCTGGAAGCGTTGAAGTCAGGCCAGGTTCCGGTTTGATTCAGGCTGGCCGGAAGCCGAACGGTCAGCTGTTTCACACGGGGAGCCACGGCATCCGAAAAAAATCGTGCGCTAAGCCTACTTGAGGTAGGAACGCAGCACGGCAACCACCTGTTCCACATCCTCGCTCCGCTGCTTCGGAGGTAAGTCATCCGCGCCAAGGTGTTCGCGGATGTGCCCTTCCAGCACCTCGGCCATCAATCCGTTCACCGCGCCCCGGATCGCGGCGATCTGCTGCAGCACTGCCGAACATTCCGTCTCCTGTTCCAGTGCCCTTTCCAGCGCCTCGGTCTGGCCCTTAATGCGTCGAACGCGGGTCAACAAGGGTTTCTTACCTTTGATGGTATGGGGCATGGCGGCCTTTTTGCTTGGCAATAAAATATACTGGAGTATAGTATATCGAATTTAGACAAAAGGTACTGTCAAATGCCAATTTCCGCTTCTGTTGATGCCTGGCGCCACACCCACGTCTTCGACGAGGGTAATCCGCTGGCCGAGAGGAACACACGCGGGGCTCTCGTATTGACCTCTGTCATGATGGCTGCCGAGATCGCCGGGGGATGGACCTTCAACTCGATGGCGCTGCTGGCCGACGGTTGGCACATGAGTTCGCATGCCTTGGCGCTGGGTCTCTCGGTGCTGGCTTACGGGGCGGCACGACGCTTTGCCCGCGATAAGCGCTTTGCCTTCGGTACGTGGAAAATCGAAGTGCTGGGCGGGTACACCAGCGCCATTTGCCTCGTAGGCGTCGCCGGACTGATGCTCTACCAGTCGATTGAACGCCTCGTCGCCCCGACGCCGATTCACTACGATCAAGCCATCGCGATTGCCGGGGTTGGTTTATTGGTCAACCTGGTTTGTGCATGGCTGCTGAAAGATGGTCATACCCATCATCACGATCACGGCCATCGCCATGAGCACGAAGATCACGCTCACCCTCATCACGACTTGAATCTGCGTGCGGCTTATGTACATGTCCTGTCCGACGCGGCGACCTCGATGCTCGCTATGCTGGCGTTGTTTGGCGGCAAACGTTGGGGAGCGAATTGGCTCGACCCGGTAATGGGCATGGTGGGGGCCGCTCTCATTATTATATGGGCGTATGGATTGCTGCATGACACCGGACGCGTACTGCTCGATGCTGAAATGGATGCGCCTGTGGTGGCCGAAATCCCCGAGGTTATCGGGACAAGCCCCGTCAAGGCTGAAATTACCGATCTGCACGTCTGGCGTGTCGGGAAAGGCAAGTACGCCTGCATCCTGTCGCTTGCCGTTCAAGAAGAGGCGACGCCGGACGACTTCAGGAAACTGTTAGGCATCCATACGGAATTGGTTCATGTGACGGTGGAAGTGAACCAGCACCGAGAACGGCAAAAAATTATGCCGCTTTGAGGGATAGGTAAGGGGTGATTGCCGTCAAATGCCAATTTTCGCCAATTGTTCGATCACAGCAAATATCTCCCCGGCCAGATGGCCGAGTTCGGCATCATTGATGAGGTAAGGCGGCATCGTATAGATCAGGCGGCCGAAAGGCCTGAGCCAGACGCCGCGTTCCATCAGCAGCTTCTGTACGGCCGCGATCCGGACCGGCGCGGCCATTTCGACCACGCCGATCGCGCCGAGCACTCTGACGTCGGTCACTCCCGGCAAATCGCTGCATGGAGCCAGGCCTTCTTTCAGCCCGGATTCGATACGGCCGATGCGGCTTTGCCAGTCGGAAGCGAGCAGCAAGTCGATGCTGGCCGCGGCGATGGTGCAGGCCAGGGGATTGCCCATGAAAGTCGGGCCGTGCATGAAGCAGCCGGCTTCGCCGTGCGAGATCGTTTCGGCGATGTCCGCCGTGCATAAAGTCGCCGCCAGGCTCAGATAGCCGCCGGTCAGGGCTTTGCCGACGCACAGGATGTCGGGGGCGATGCCCGCATGCCCGCAGGCGAATAGGCGCCCGGTGCGGCCGAAGCCGGTCGCGATTTCATCCGCAATCAGCAGCACATCGTAGCGGTCGCAGAGATCGCGCGCGGCCTTCAAATAGTCGGGATGGTAGAACCACATGCCGCCGGCACCCTGTACGACCGGTTCGAGGATCAGCGCGGCGCAATCGCCGGCATGTTCCTGGAAGAGTTTTTCCAAGCCTTCCACATCGCAGGGGTTCCAGGTTTGATCGAAACGGCAGCCGGGACGCGGAGCGAAAAAGTGTTTCGGCAGCACCGAGCGGAAAAGGTGATGCATCCCGGTCACCGGATCGCAGACCGACATCGCGCCGAAGGTGTCGCCGTGATAGCCGCCGCTAAGCGCGATGAAGCGGTGTTTTTCGGTTTCGCCCTGCGCCTGCCAGTATTGCAGCGCCATTTTCAACGCCACCTCGACGCTGACCGAACCCGAATCGCAGAAGAATACCTTGTCCAGCCCCCGCGGGCAAATGGCCAGCAGGCGTTCGACCAGCCCGATCGCGGCCGGGTGAGTCAGCCCGCCGAACATCACGTGCGCCATTTTGCCGAGCTGTTCGATGGCGGCTTCGTTCAGGCGGGGGTGGTTGTAGCCGTGGATCGCCGCCCACCAGGACGACATTCCGTCGATCAGTTCCCGTCCGTCCGCCAGTTTCAGCATGACGCCGTTCGCTGAAACGACCGGATACACCGGATCCGGAGCGATCATCGAAGTATAGGGATGCCAGATGTGATCGCGGTCGTAGGCGAGCGCCGCTTCTAAATTGAAAACTTTGTCGGCCATACTGAATATTGAAAGACCTGGAGCAGGGTACGCTCCGCGTACCTTATTTGGAATTTGAGCTTACCGGGCTTACGAGCCGGGAATCGCCGAACCGGAGGGCACGGTTGCCTTGCGCAGCCGGTCGTTCACCGCATGCCAGGCCTCGCTTTCGGGAGGCTGTTCGATTACGATCATGTCGAGGCCAAGATTATCCGTTTCGCGCAGGGCGGCATAAAGCGCTTGGGCGTAATCGTACGCTTCCGCAGGCATGAGCAGGGTATGGGCCAAACCGGGAGGAAGCACGGCGCGGTGGTAAGCGATCAGGCCGACCCGGCGGCCTTGGGCGATCAGTTGCCTCAGCGTTTCCCAGATATCCCCGCTGGGGCATAACAGCGCGGTGGTACTGGGTGCGTAATGCACCGCCATCAGTCCGGGCGCACGGACATTGAGCGACCCGGCTTTCGCGGCAAGCTCAAGGCCGACTCCCAGCACTTCTTCGATCTGAACCCGGCTGATACGACCGGGCCGCAGCAGCCGCGGCCGGGCGCCGCTCAGGTCGACGATCGTCGATTCGACGCCGACCTTGCACGGGCCGCCGTCGAGAATCAGATCGACGCTATTGCCGAGTTCTTCTTCGACATGCCGGGCCGTGGTCGGACTGATCCGGCAAAAACGGTTCGCGGAAGGAGCGGCAATGCCGCCGCCGAATTTTTCGAGCAGGCGCAGCGCGACCGGATGGCCCGGTACGCGCAGGCCGACGGTCGGCTGGCCGCCGGTCACCGCATCGGGCACGTGCGGCCGCTTTTTCAGAATGATCGCCAGCGGGCCGGGCCAGAAACGTTCGGCCAGGCGCCGGGCAGCCTCGGGTACGGACTCGGCCCAGTCGTCCAGGCGGCCGGCGCCGTTGATATGCACGATCAACGGATGATCCGCCGGGCGTCCCTTGGCCGCAAAGATGCGGCCGACCGCTTCCGCATTCGCGGCATCGGCGCCCAGGCCGTAAACGGTTTCGGTCGGAAAGGCGACCAGGCGGCCCTGGCGCAGCAGATGAACGGCTTGGTCGAGCGCGGCATCATCCGCGATTATCGGTTTGGTCATTGAGTCAATTATTGGGTAGGATTTCGATCAGGACTTCATCCGGGTTGGCGGGTTCACCCTTGACCACATGTACGGCTTTGACGATGCCGCCGACCGGCGCGGTGACCTCGGTTTCCATTTTCATCGCCTCGGTGACCAGCACGGGCTGGCCGGCCTCGACCCGCTGGCCGACCTTGACCGGAACCTCCAGCACATTGCAGGGCATCCGTACGCCGACGTCGCCGGGTTCGGTCGGGCGCCGGCGTTTGCTGGCGATATTGCTTTGCACCGCGCCTTGCGTGCCGCCTTCCAGTACGATTTCATCCAGCGTTTCGACCACGATCTCTTCCGGCACGCCGTCGACCATGAAATAGAAATGGCGCAGCATCTGGTTCTTCGGACCGGCGCCGGTCACTTTGACATGGTAGGACTCGCCGTGCAGTGCGACATTGAATTCGGTCGGCGCCTTTTTGATGCCGCTCTCGGCCGCCGGCTCGATTTCGAGCGGCTCCGGCACCAGATTGCCGGAAGAACGTTGTTCGAGAAACTGTTTGCCGACTTCCGGAAACATCGCATAGCTCAGCACGTCCCGGTCGTTCAGCGCGAGATGGCCGATTTCCTCGCGCAGATGGTCGAGTTCCGGCTTGAGCAGATCGGCCGGGCGGCAGTCGATCGGTTCTTCGCTGCCGATCGCGCGTTTCTGCAAATCCGGATCGACCGGCGCGGGCGCCTTGCCGTAGCCGCCCTGCAGGTAGCGTTTGACTTCATTGGTGATCGATTCGTAGCGCTTCCCGGTCAGCACGTTCAGCACCGCCTGGGTGCCGACGATCTGCGAGGTCGGGGTGACCAGCGGCGGGTAACCCAAATCTTTCCTGACCGACGGAATCTCCTTGTA
Organism: Methylomicrobium agile; assembly: GCF_000733855.1. Taxonomy (NCBI): domain Bacteria; kingdom Pseudomonadati; phylum Pseudomonadota; class Gammaproteobacteria; order Methylococcales; family Methylococcaceae; genus Methylomicrobium; species Methylomicrobium agile. The sequence continues at coordinate 1,549,717 of NZ_JPOJ01000001.1, read as the reverse complement.
GACTTCGCCGATCCGGTCCAGCGCGTTGCGTTCCTTCAACTGGTTGGCCAGATTCGAGATCATGCCGCCGGGAACCTGAAAAATATGCACCTGGGTATCGATGCCGGTGAATTCGCTCTCGAAGCGGCGGTATTTCTTGCGTACTTCGGCAAAATAGCGGTTCGCCTCCTGAAGCCGGTCGAGATCCAGGCCGGTGTCGTGGGAGGTGCCTTGCAGTGCAATCACCAGGCTTTCGGTCGGCGGGTGGCTGGTGCCGCCGGACCAGGACGACAAGGCCGTATCGATATGCCGGCAGCCGGCTTCGATCGCCTTCAACTGGCACATTTCGGCCAGCCCCGAAGTCGCGTGCGAATGCAGGTGCAGGGGCAGGTCGACCGCATCCTTCAGCGCCTTGACCAGCTCGTAAGTCGCGTAAGGGGTCAAAAGGCCCGCCATGTCCTTGATCGTGAGCGAAGAGCAGCCGAGTTGGGCCAGGTCCTTCGCGAGCGCGACGAAGCTTGCGGTGTCGTGCGCCGGGCTGGTCGTGTAGCAGATCGTGCCCTGCGCATGCTTGCCGCTGGCCTTGACCGCTTCGATCGCGGTTTTGAGGTTTCTAATGTCGTTCAAGGCGTCGAAAATGCGGAACACGTCCATGCCCGCTTCGGCGGCCCGCTGTACGAATGCTCTGACCACATCGTCCGAATAATGCCGGTAACCGAGCAGGTTCTGTCCGCGCAGCAGCATCTGCAGCGGGGTTTTCGGCAATGCGGCCTTCAGTTTGGCGAGGCGCTCCCAGGGATCTTCCTTTAAAAACCGCAGGCAGGCGTCGAACGTCGCGCCTCCCCAGCATTCCAGCGACCAGTAGCCGATCGCGTCGAGCATCGCGCAGGCGGGCAGCATGTCTTCGGTGCGCAGGCGCGTCGCAATCAGGGATTGATGCGCATCGCGCAAAATAACATCGGTGATATGAACTTTTTGCATGGTTGGGTCTTGATCAGCAGAGACTAACATTGTCCACGAAAGGCACGAAAACGTTCACAGCACGTACCGTCGAATAGCGATCCAAGTGAAGGGTAGGCAAACGATGAAGCGGTCTGCCCGCTCTACCGGCTTTTTGCACCCAATCTCCCGTCTCATTTTTCTTTTTGTGGACATTAAAATCAAAGGCCGGTATGCGCGGCCATCGCGGCCGCGATCACGCTGGCCAGTACTTCGGGCCGGGGTTTGTGCGAATAATGGATCAGCTCCGGGTGCTTTTCGACGAATCCGGTATCGAACTGCCCCGAGCGGAACTCGGGGTGGCGCAGAATTTCGAGATAATAAGGAATCGTGGTCTTGATCCCGAACAGGCCCATGTCGCGCAGCGCCCGTTCGCCGCGTTTGATCGCATCCTCCCAGCTCAGCGCGCTGACGATTACCTTGGCGAGCATCGAATCGTAGAACGGCGGTATTTCATAGCCGGTATAAATCGCGGTATCGGTCCGGACGCCGGGCCCGCCCGGCGCGTAATAGCGCGAGATGCGCCCGAAGCTGGGCAGGAAATTGTTTTGCGGATCTTCGGCGTTGACCCGAAACTGGATCGCGTAGCCGCGCCGGCGAATTTCTTCCTGCCGGAAGCGCAAAGGCAGGCCGGCCGCGACCCGGATCTGCTCCTCGACGATATCGACGCCGGTGATCGTTTCGGTGATCGTATGCTCGACCTGCACGCGCGTGTTCATTTCCATGAAATAGAAACGGTCCTGGTCGTCGAGCAGGAATTCGACCGTGCCGGCGTTCGTGTAACCGACCGCTTTGGCGGCGAGCACCGCAAGTCCGCCGATATATTGGCGCTGCGCTTCGCCGAGCTGCGGCGACGGCGCGATCTCGATCAGTTTCTGATTGCGGCGCTGGATCGAACAATCGCGTTCGTACAGATGAATCGTGTTGCCGTGCTGGTCCGCAAGCACCTGCACTTCGATATGGCGCGGGTTCACGATGCATTTTTCGAGAAATACTTCGGCCCGGCCGAACGCCTTGCCGGCCTCGGAAATCACCCGGTCGTAATTGCGCCGAAGTTCTTCGGCCGAATCGCAGCGGCGGATGCCGCGCCCGCCGCCGCCCGAAGTCGCTTTCAGCATCACCGGGTAGCCGATGGCTTCGGCCACTTCGAGCGCTTCGTCTACCGTATCGAGGTTTCCGGCGGAACCGGGCGTGACCGGCAGGCCCGCCGCGATCATCGCTTTGCGGGCTTCGGTCTTGTCGCCCATTCGCTCGATCACCTCGGCCGCAGGGCCGATGAAGATCAGTCCACGATCGGCGCAGGCCTTGGCGAATTGCGCGTTTTCGGAAAGAAAGCCGTAACCCGGGTGGATCGCGTCGCAGCCGGTGGCGGCGGCCAGATTGACCAGCCCGTAGACGTTCAGGTAACCCGCGACCGGCTCGCTGCCGATGCAGTAGGATTCGTCGGCTTTCTTGACATGCAGCGCAAACCGGTCGGCCTCGGAATAGATCGCCACCGAGCGGATACCCATCTCGGCACAGGCGCGAATGATGCGCACCGCGATTTCGCCGCGGTTCGCGATAAGGATTTTTCGTAACATAACAGGGTGTGGGAGAACGGAGAAACCGTTGTTATTGAGCCGACAAACGACGCCATTGGCGACAGGCTGCCAATATATCAGATTCTTGACCGGTTTGGCGTCATAGGGAGCGTTTCTTCAGGGCAATCGCGCTATGTCCTTTTTTCCGAAGATCCACGCAGCGCGCCAACGGTCCAAATGCCGGACGGGATATGATCCCGTCCGTAACGTTTGGGGATGTTTCCAAAGGCGGTCATGCAAGGTTGTCTCGAATGTTTCAAACCGGCTTAATGGCTTCGATAAAAGGCAGAAGCTCCAATAGCGTGATTGCCTGCGCGTTTCTTGGAGATCACCGATATTGCGCCGGCCCGCTGAAGCTTCGGCTCCGCTTAGTCCGAACCCTTCGATAAGCGCGGGGAGCCTGCCGAAGGACTTGATCGGGACCGTGATCAATAACAACTTAAATCGGGAATTCGGTGACGAAAGATTCAGCTGGTGGCCCAGAAATACAAGCCGAACATGCCGGCCATGCACCCGGCCAGCACTTTTATCCGTTTGCGGCCGGGCAGCTCGGTCCAGAACTGTTTGCCGTCCTTGATCGTTTTCAGCCAGGAAGCACGAAGATACGCAGTGGTGCGGTGATAAAGCCTGGGCGCCGTTCGCCATATTTTATAGGCTAAACCCGCAACGATCACGACTTGCGCATAAAACAGGATCAGCTGGCTATGGTACTTGCTGAGGTGGAGGCTATGTCCGATCAGCTCTTCGAGCATGAAACACAGCGATTCGTAGAAGATATGCAGAAATTCCAGCGTGTAGTGGGCGCCGGCCAAATAGAGGTCGGGCACCAGGATAAGGCTGCCGATCAACCCGGAGCTTACGTAAGTTTTGCGCTGGAATGGAGTCAAGTATTGAATTTTCAGAAGAAGATCAATCAGTTTGCTCATCGGATAGTCCTTTGAATTTCTGAAAAAGAGAAGTTTTTTAAGTGCAGCTAAAAATCGTCGATTTAATGGGGTTGCCAATATACGGCTTCCGGACTGGCGCATTTCCGAGAGAGCGCCGCTCCGTGCCGGCATAAGCGATGTCATGGATCGGGTAAGGCTGCGTTAGCCGGTGTCGGAAAGCCTTCGAAGCGGCGTGGTTAGTGTCGTTAATCAATGGGAGCATAACTTAACCTGACCCGAGAAATTTGGAAAGCAGAATATCTTTAATGAAATGATCGAAAAATTCGATGCATTATCAAAATTGCGCTCTTATCAAGTCAGTGTATACTGCATAATAATCGACAAAACCGAATAGTTTCGAACCGATATAATTATTGCTTTTCAAGCGTCTGGTCATTTTGTATTTGTATTCGTTTGCGCTGCGGCATTGCCATAAAATGGGACGGCAGTCTCGCCAGGGGTCGGCACTGTGTCCGATAAGTCTGCTTTTGTTGGGAAAAAGATAAAAAGTCTCTGCCTGGAGTTTTTATTTTCTGGAAAGTAAAGGCTAAGTCATGATCAATTACAAACATTTGCATTATTTCTGGATGGTCGCGAAGGAAAAAAGCATCGTCAAGGCCAGCGCGCAATTGCATTTGACCCCGCAAACGATCAGCGGCCAGCTAAGTTGCCTGGAGGAAGCGATGGGCGTGACATTGTTCGACCGGATCGGCCGCCATCTGGAACTGACCGATGCCGGACGGCTGGCCTTTTCCTACGCGGATGAAATATTTTCGCTGGGCAGCGAACTGCAAAACGCGGTCCGCCACCGGCCTAAGAAATCCTCCCTGGCATTCAAGATCGGCATCGACAACGTGGTGCCCAAATCGATTGCATACCGTTTATTGGAGCCGGCGCTGCATATTCCGGATGCAATTCATTTCAATTGCCGCGAAAACGATCTGGACGCCTTGCTGAGCGATTTGCTGCTGCATAAACTCGATCTGGTCATTTCGGACAGCCCGATTTCATCGGATCTGGATTTTCGCGGCTATTGCGATCCTTTGGGCGAATCCGGCCTGAGCATTTTCGCCTCAAGGGCTTTGAGGGAGCGCTTGCGGGGCGAATTTCCTTATTGCCTGGACAATATGCCGCTGTTATTGCCGGCTTCGAACACGGGCATCCGGACGCATTTGCAGCGCTGGTTCGACAAATGGCGCATCCATCCGGCCATTGTCGGCGAATTCGAAGATAGCGCATTGATGAAGGAGTTCGCCCAGGCGGGGGTGGGCATGATTGCCGCGCCGACCTCAATCAGGGCCGAGGTCGAAAGAAAACATGAATTGATGGCAATCGGCGAGGTCGAAGAAGCAATCGTTCGGTATTATGGAATTTCGTTACAGCGTAAAATTTCGCATCCGGGTGTTACGGCAATCAAGGAAAAGGCAAAGGCTTGGTTGTTCTAAAGAAGAATATAATTAACAAGGTATATAAATTTTTCTTTATAGTATCGATTCGAAACTAGTATACTAAACGTCAAGGTCTTACTGCCTCGTCTTTGATAAGGAGTCAATCCATGATACACAAACACCTTCAATACTATACGAGCCATTTGAAGGGGGACATACCTTCCGGTATCGTTGTCTTCCTGGTGGCGTTGCCGCTCTGTCTGGGTATAGCGCTCGCTTCGGGCGCGCCGCTGTTTTCAGGCTTGCTGGCGGGCCTGGTCGGCGGTCTCGTGATCGCCTGGCTCAGCGGTTCGCAGCTCAGCGTTTCGGGGCCTGCCGCCGGTTTGACCGTGATCGTCCTGAATGCGATCGAGCAACTCGGCAGCTTTCAAGGCTTTCTGACGGCGCTTGTCATAGCAGGTTTTCTCCAGATGGTCCTGGGTTTTTTGCGGGCGGGCATCATTGCCTCCTTCTTTCCTGCCTCAGTGATAGAAGGAATGCTGGCGGCAATCGGTCTGATCCTGATCATGAAGCAGTTGCCGCATGCGGCAGGTTACGACTCGAGTTTCGAGGGCGATGAAAGCTATATGGCCGATACAGCCTTGTCCAGCCTGCATGCGATGGTCGATTCATTGAGAGCGATCTCGCCCGGCGCGCTCGTAATCAGTTCGGTCGCCCTGCTGATCATGATCATTTGGGAATTATCCTGGTTCAGGAAGCGCAAGCTTTTCAATTTGATCCCCGGGCCGTTGGTGGCGGTGGTCTGGGGCGTGGGATATAACCTGGCGGCGATGAAATTCGCTCCGGAGTGGGCGGTCAACAACCTCAAACACATGGTGACTTTGCCCGTTTTGGATCATCCGACCGCGTTTTTCGATCAGTTTGTATTTCCCGATTGGAGTTTTCTCGCCAATTCCCAGATTTATACCGTCGCGGTGACAATGACCATTATTGCAAGTCTGGAAACCCTGTTGAGCCTCGAGGCGGTCGATAAACTCGATCCGTTAAAACGCATCGCGCCGACCAATCGCGAACTGAGGGCGCAGGGCATCGGCAACATGATCAGCGGCTTTATCGGCGGCCTGCCCATCACCGCCGTGATCGTGCGCAGTTCCGCAAACATCAATGCGGGCGGCAGGACCCGTATCGCCTGCTTCGTGCATGGTTTGTGCTTATTGATCAGTTTGTTGTTCTTTTCGCAATATTTGAATTACATCCCTTTGGCCTGTCTGGCGGCGATTTTGCTGCAAACCGGTTATAAACTGGCAAAACCGAAGGTATTCATGCACTTTTACAAGAAAGGATGGGGCCAGTTTCTGCCTTTCGTGATTACGGTCTGCGCGATTCTGGCAACCGACTTGTTGGAAGGCATGGCGATCGGCATGGCGGTCGGGCTGATTTTCGTGATCATTGCGAATTACCATGCCGCGATCACCCTGACGCAAGACGGATCGCATTATGTGCTTTCTCTCAATAAGGATGTTTCGTTCTTGAACAAGGCGTTGCTGCGCAAATTTATTTTACGTATCGAGGCAGACAGCACAGTCGTGATCGACGCAAGCAAGGCGGGGTTCATCGATCCTGATATCGTCGAAACGATCGAGGGTTTCTTGACCACCGCGCCGGATGACAATATCAAAGTTCAACTGATTGATCTACATGGCAAGGAAAAGATCAAAAAGCACAAAGCCCATGTCGTGCTAAACGGCCGCAGCAAAAAACCTCAGGCCGTTACCGATCCATTGGCAGGATGAAATCGGTGGCCGAATCTTCCGGGGCAAGCAGCCCCTCATTTCGACGGACTGCGGTCCTCCGGATGATTTCGGATAGTCCGGCGGCCAGGGGGTAGTTTTCGAGATTTTCGAGGTTGATCCAGCGCGCTTCCGTGACATCGCTGGCGGCGCAGGGAGTATTCGCGCATTCATCGCGCAGTTCGACCAGAAAATCGACGATCACATAATGGAAGTTTTCGACGCGCCGTTCGACCACCGCAATCAGCGACAGTACATTCACGTCGAGTCCCGTTTCTTCCCGGATTTCCCGCCGGCAGCATTCGGTCAGTCCCTCGCCGGCTTCGAGTTTGCCGCCGGGAACCGACCATAATCCCTGCGAAGGCGGTTTGTTGCGTTTGATCAGCAGCACTTGGTTCTGCCGGTTAAAGAGGAGGCCACCCACGCCGATCATCGGTTCAGGAAAGGAGGAATTTTCTTTATTACGCACGATTTTGCACCCACTGAGTTTTTCGTGTTACCAGGCACGGCTCATCACCTATCACTTTACCCCGTTCCATAAAAGGCGGGCAAAGGGATGCCGTTTTGCAGGCAGCGCTTCAGTCGGCGCAGACCGCGGATGAACCAGGAGACCAGGCTGCGGCGGAGTTTCCTGAAGCTCCAATGGTCGGGGTCACTTTGTTCCCCGGTTTTTTTTCGAGCGGCGTCGGACGCGCCAGGGCGTCGTCCTGGCCGACGCGGACGCACCAGTACATCGCCAGCGCCATGATCAGGACCAGTCGCTCCAGGCGGTCCGCGTGCCAAAGCTGTGAGCTCCCCAGGTCGAAGCCCCGGCCCTTGAAGTCGGAGAACATCGGCTCGATGGCCCAGCGCGCGGCATAGTCCAGCACCGACGCCCGCGACGGAGGGCAGTCCATCGCGATGATCCAAGGGTCTGGATGCCCGGCTTCGTGGAGGATGCCCAGGTTCGTCATGAGCCCCTGTGTGAACAGCCTCACCCCCGACAGATAACGTTCCGCCACGCCTTGTGCCAACTGACCGGTGATGGTCTCGTCGCCATGTCCGGTGTCCGCCAGCACGTTGCCTTTCAGCCGCAGCCGGTAACCCCAACCGTGGGTCTGGACCCAGCCGAACAGAGCGGCTGAGGGGTAGAACCGGTCCGCCGAGAGCAGCACCTGCGCCCCCGCAGGCAGCCAGGCCCGCACCTGCTCCAGCAGCCTTTGCTGACTCTCGAAGCCGATGTTGGCCGGCCCCGCCTCCGCCCGCCAAACTAAGGGCAGCGCCCGGTCGCCGACCCTCAGGGCCACCACCAGCAACGCCATCCGGTCGCCCAAGTCAGTCTGGTCCATAGCCAGCAGCACGGTCTGGCCGTTCCGCGCGGCCTTAGCCAGCGCCTCCCGTGTGAACGGCTCCATCACCCTCGGGGCGAGCAGCAAGGGATTCTTCAGCAAGCGCCTCAGCCATTGTTCGCGCATGTCCTGCCGCTCGGTCTCCAAAGGCAGCAGATTGGCCAGTTCCACGGTGTTCGGCGTCTGGCCTTCGATCATCGCACCCACGGCCAGCGCCAATTTCCCTACCACCGTCTTGCGCAGCCTCGGAAGTGCCCCCGCAAGCCCGTGCTCCACTTCATTCGCCAGTTTTCTTACAGTTCCCAAGCTTACCTTGAATCAAAAGTTGCAGAGGGGGATAGTTTATCTGAAACTGATAGGTGATGAGCCAGGCACGGATACCCGCTTGTAAGCCAATGATCAACATGGTATGTTGCCGAAGCATACACAGCGTTCCAGAAACCTGCGAGAACGAATTTGAAAGATTCTTTCCGCTTGGAAATTTACCATCAAAGTTAATTCCAATAATAACTGTCATGAGAGGTAGAGTATGTTTTCATTAAAGCATTCCGTGTCTGCGTGTCTGGTACTGGCTACTTCCTATTCCGTTCCGGCGCTGGCGGCCGATGCGGCGGCCGGCGCTGAAAAAGCGGCGATATGCGCCGGCTGCCACGGCCCGAACGGCAAAAGCAGCAATCCGCAATGGCCGAATCTGGCAGCCCAGCAACCCGATTATCTGGCCGTACAATTGAAAGCTTTCAAATCCGGCACCCGCAAAAATCCGATGATGCAAAGCCTGACCGCGAATCTGAGCGACCAGGATATCGAAAATCTGGCGGCTCATTTTGCCGCTCAACCGGCCGCAAAAGCGGGCGGCGATACCGCGCTGGCCAAAACGGGCGAGGAAAAGGCCGGCATCTGCCTCCATTGCCACGGCGCGCAAGGGCAAGGCAGTGCGCAAATTCCCCGGTTGGCGGGACAGCATCCGGGCTATCTGGAAGCTCAATTGAAACATTTCAAAGAAGGCAGCCGTCAGGGCGGCCCCATGCAGGGCATGGCGAGCAGGCTTTCGGATGACGACATCAAGGCACTGTCGGCTTATTTCGGTTCGTTGTGATTTGAATTTTCATAGATCGAATTTCAAATTGGATAGCGCTCTCGATTGCCAAGCCTTCGCTTCGGCCGGGTTCCGGAAACAGCATTTTAGACTGGAGGCTTTATGAAAATTGTTCGGTGCTTTACCACGTCCGGGATTGTTTTGTTGCTCGCCGTTTCCGGCGGCGCTAATGCGCAACAGGATAAGGATATCGGCCAGGAGAGGAGAGGAGGTTGGGAATCGAGCGAAATCACCCGCAATAGACAGTCGAGGGACGAAGATAATGTCCGCGGCAGGGCACGGGCCGAGGAACGGCGGGGATTTCGCGATACGCCGCGGGAACCGGGTTCCGCATCCGGCGAAATCAACAACGACAAGCAAACGCGGACCGATCAGGAGGCGCAGGAAGCGGGCAGAACCACCGAACGGCATGAACCGAAGGGCCACCACGAGGCTGCCGCGAAAACCCAGGCTAAACCTCGAATCCAGTCCAAAGCCAAGGCCAAGGCCAAGACAAAGAAAGCACGCAAAACCCCTCGGAAATAAACCTTGGAGAGCTGCGGTAGAGATTCCGAGGTTTTCCGCCGCGGCTCTTTTTATGAGTTCTCTTCATTCTTTTCCGCAGGGTAAAAACGCTAATGAACTGGCAGGCGATTTCCGATCGAATCCGTCTCGAAACCGGCCGCGACTTTCATTTTGCCGCCGCACAGCCCCTGGGCGGCGGCGACATCAACTCGGCCTACCGTTTGCAAGGCCGGGACCGGTCGTATTTCGTCAAGCTGAACCGGCGCGAGCTGGCGGACATGTTTGCGGCCGAATTCGCCGGCCTTCGGGAGATCGCGGCCGTCGGCGCAATCCGCGCGCCGGCTCCGGTCATTCATGGCGAAACCGGGACGCAGGCATACCTTGTGCTCGAATATCTGGAGTTCGGCGCCTCGACCCGGGAGTCCCAGCGCCTTCTCGGACAGCAGCTCGCCGACTTGCACCGGCCGCGGCAGCCTTATTTCGGCTGGCATCGGGACAACACGATCGGCAGCACGCCGCAAGTCAATACCCGCAGCGACGACTGGATTGCATTCTGGCGCGATCAGCGCCTTGGTTACCAGTTGCGGCTGGCCGCCAGCAACGGCTACGCCGGCCGTCTGCAAGCCCAGGGCAAACGGCTGTGCGGCGTCTTGGCCGGGCTCTTCGACGGCTATCGGCCGCAGCCCTCGCTGCTGCACGGCGATCTTTGGGCCGGCAACAGCGCAACGGACAGCCAGGGCCGTCCGGTCGTTTTCGACCCGGCCTGTTATTACGGCGACCGCGAAGCCGATATCGCGATGACCGAACTGTTCGGCGGCTACGGCAAGGATTTCTATCAGGCTTACAATGAAAGCTGGCCGCTCGATGCCGGCTATCCGGTCCGCAAGACGCTCTATAATCTCTACCATGTTCTGAACCATCTGAATCTGTTCGGCGATGGCTATCGGCGCCAGGCCGAGAGCATGACGGTGCAATTGCTCTCCGAACTCGGCGCTTAGCCGGATTTTTCCCAAGGCGGCAGCCCTTCTGCCCACCGCTACCCATGAACTTCCGCTCTCGTTATAATGGATAGTTTTGTTGACCCTTAATAACCATTGTTTTCGTGCGGCATTTAGATCATGAGTCTATTAACCAAATATCTGGCGCTTTGCTGGTTTCACAATAACCCGCTTGATTTGACCCCTTCCAAGTCGTTCATGTGGAAGACAGTGATTTTTTATCTCATCTCGGGCATGATCGTCGAAGGCCTGATCGCGGATCCGGCGGACGGTTCGCTGGAGGTGATGCTGAGGACCATCATGGCGTTTTCGTCCATTACCGTTCTATTGCTGCTGCTCAAAAAACGGCAATACTTCTACCAGCTATTCACCGCGATTTTCGTCTGCGAAAACTTCATCATGACGCTGGCGACCGTGACCGAAGGGCTGTATTTCTGGATGGTGATGAACCACCGGGAAAATGCGGAAGAAATTTCGATCTTGATCGGTGTTTTTCTGGTGCTTTGGTATCTGGCGATCGTCGCCTACATCTTGCGCCGGGTTTTCACCTACCATCGCGCCGCCAGCCTGATTCTGGCGTTCAGCTATTTCGTCCTGACCTATGGGCTGCCGATGATGTTCATGGACATCTGAACCATCGGCGACTTCGATCCGACTTCATTGATCCGTGTCCGGCCAATGCCCTAAAGGCTCGGCTTGTCCAGGAACGTTTTTCAATTTCAAGGAATTGCACGATTCCAACTTACCGGGCACGGCGATCAGGCACTTCCAGCCACCGGAACCGGCCGCTGGCGGAAGGGCGGCCATAAATTATCAGGCAGCCCTCATCCTGGGCAAGTTGTTCAACGTGTCCAGTAATTCAGCGTCGGCAGCAGTTTCAGACATGCTTGCATTTGGAACGGACTACGCATACGCTGTATAGCAGGCCGTACCGCCGACGATGCGCTGCTGCCGCCGCGCGTTTGGGAACACATCGACCTCCGGCGCTTACCTTTGGCGTAGCGGCGCCAAGACCGGCGCAGGCAAGTTCGGGCTGGCAAGCCCTTAAAACCGGCTTTCGCGCGCTTTGTTTTCCATATTCCTGAGACGACCCGAGATACTTTGACCTCCAAAACCAACTGCAAGCTCGATGCGGCTACCCTTGGCAAAATCGTTTTCGCCAGATTCCTGTCACTACCCCTCAAGACTTATGACCGCTGTGTAGAGAAAACCGAAGCTTCGCCTTGCTTTCAGATACTTCATCCCTATGTGAAGGCATCGGTGCTCGACCGAGCCGTTCTGTACGAAGATTCGCCCGAGTACCCGTCCGTGTCGGCTGGCGGGCTTGGCGAAATATGCCTGCTGGCGGGTCGTCCGGAATTCGTTTATTACCGCCCCAGTTTCGTCCGCGAGTACCATCTCGACGAGTCTGCCATCGGGCAACTACGACAGGCACACGCTCTCTCACGGAAGTTGGCTGCGACGATTCATCGGCTTCACCTCATCAATCACCGTAACCGGATGACACATGCTCTGATCCGGACCCTGCTCGATGTTCAGGCCGACTACCTCATGTCGGGCGATCCCATGACATTGGCGGCTCTGCCGCAAATCCACATGGTGCGAATTCTCCTGGAGCGCGCCGATCTACTCAAGGTTGCCGACGCCAGTCGTCTGTCCCGCCTTGTTCGCGGCCTCTCCTTCAGAATGGCGGACGGAAAACTGCAGCCATTGAGCACACTCTTTCCCAGCGAGCGATTACTCAATTGCCATCGCGTCGATGTTCTGATCAAAAGGGAAAAATCCTTGCTGATGGAAGGACGGATCGAGCATCCCTTGTCGGATGCCGCTATCGCGGCTCTTCTGGCGCAACAATGGGGTGTTTCCCTGTCGAGACGTTCCGTGACAGCCGTTCGACATTATCTCGCTATCCCGGACCGGCGCCGTCGGGCCGGAAAGGAAGATTATCTGGCGGCAACCGAGGGATTTTCCCCCTTGCTGCTGATGACGCAGCAATCGGTGAGCGGATCGATTCCGTCGCATCCGGGCGTTTATGAGATACGTTCCTCGGTATTGCGCGAGGAAACCGATCCGCAGGATGCCGCCCTTGCGGCCGAGCGGACACGGATCGTATATATCGGTTCGACGCGAAATTTGCGCAAGCGTTTGGCCGATCATTTACGGTGCAATAACGGTAATGTACTATTGTCCGATCTTCTGGCGGGGGGAGGTGCAAGAGTAAGGTATCGTGCCGTCAGCACAAACTGGCGTCTTCTGGAACGGCAGTTGTATCATGCTTTCTGCGAGACGTTTGGCGCACCTCCGCCATGCAATCGGATGAGTCCATGAAAAATAACAATCATTGTGAAATGGAAGAAATATTGCGCAAGCAAGCAAGCAAGCAAGCTCGGCGATAGGTTTATTTCATCCGAATGGGTGGCGATGAAGACCGGAGGAAGAAAGCCAATCAGCGAGGCTGTCGAATCCATGATCGTCGCGCTCGGCCTGAGCGAGGCGGCGGTGACGACACGCAAAGCGTTCCTCGGCTTCTCCGAAGCGGATGTCCATCATCTAAAAAAGCTCCATGAAGCGTTCGAGGATAGAGGGCCCACATTCGCCAAGCGCTTCTGCGAGCATATGCTAAGTTTCCCGGAAACGCGCCGCTTCATTACAGACTCGTCGATATTGGATCGACTGCAACAGGCTCAGGCCGAATACTTCGGCACTCTCACGGCCGGACATTACGGCTCCGACTATATTCGCAACCGCTTGCGCGCCGGCATTGCCCATCAGCGCATCGGTTTGGAAACGCAATGGTATCTCGGCGCCTATGCCAAATATCTCGTCGATCTCATGCCTGAAATATGGCAAAAACTGGGAGCGGATCACGAGGCTTTCATTGCCGCCTTACAGTCGCTGCTCAAAGTCGTGCTGCTGGATATGGGGCTTGCCGTCGATACCTATATCCATACCGACAGGCGAATGATCCTGGCGCTCCAAGAGTACGCGGAACGGGTGTTCTCCGCCATTCCGGACGGACTGTGCGTTTTGGCCTCCGATTTCACCGTACTTTCCGCAAATCGCGCATTTCTCGACCGCTTCGATTTGTCCAAAGCCAATCTGCGCGGACGCTCTCTGCTTGCCGTTATCGCGGCCGATGGACTTGGCGCCAAGCTCTCTGAAGTGTGCGATTCCGGCATGGCCCAGCACGACCTATTATTCGAAATGGGACGGGTCGGAGAGTCCACGCGCCATCCTGTGCGCGTTACCCTTTCGGGTATGCGCCTTGAGGAAGAAGCACGGTTATTGGTCGTTGTGGAAGACATCACCGAGCAGGTCCGCTTGCAACAAGCCCTTAAAGAGAGCGAGGCCACCTTGCTGCACGCCCAGGAGATAACCCATATCGGAAGCTGGAAGTTGGATTTCAAGACCGGGGTGCTGACCTGGACGCCCGAAGTTGGGCGCCTTTTCGATCTTCCCTTCGATCCTCCCCAAGATACGCCGATCAGTTACGACACCTTCCTCGCCAACGTTCATCCGGACGACAGGGAGATGCTCCGTACTGCCTGGCAAGCAGCCATCAAGGGCGTGCCCTATCGCATTCAGCACCGCATCGTGGCGCGTGGTGAAACGCGCTGGATGGAAGAGCGCGTTGCGCTGGTGTTCGACGATGATTGCCAGCCGGTTCGGGCGGTGGGTACCGTTCAAGACATTACCGAACACAAAGCCGCCGAGATACGGATTGAAAACCTGGCCTTTTACGATATGCTGACCGGCTTGCCCAATCGCGCCCTGTTCATGGATCGCTTCAAACATGAACTGGCGGCGGCAGAGCGTCGCGCTCAAAGGCTTTCCCTGCTGTTTCTCGATCTCAACCGTTTCAAGGAAATTAACGATACCTTGGGACACGATACGGGCGATCGCGTGCTTTCGGAGGTCGCCCATCGCCTGAGGTTGGCGTTGCGCGAGGAGGAGACCCTGGCAAGACTTTCCGGCGACGAGTTCGTGATCATCGCATCCGATTCCAGCGAAGCCGCTTCCCACATTGCAGAGCGCATCGGACGCGCATTTTCCGCGCCCTTTCTGATCAATGGACAGAGCTTCGCGATTTCCGCCAGCATTGGTATTGCGATCTTTCCGGAAGACGGACGGTCCACCGAAGAATTGCTCAAACATGCCGATATTGCAATGTACCGCGCCAAGGGCGGCGGTGGCGGCTATTGCTTCTACAGCGCCGAAATGGGCGAAGCCCTCGTCCGGAAACGTGCCGTGGCGAAACGCCTGGAAGCGGCGCTGTCGAACGGCGGCCTACAGCTCTTCTATCAATCCCAGATACATTTGTCGAACGGCAGACTTGCGGGTGCCGAAGCATTGGCCAGATGGCAAGACGCGCAGTTAGGCGTCATTTCTCCGACAGATTTCATTCCTATCGCTGAAGAGCGCGGTCTGATAGGCACTTTGGGCGAATGGGTGCTCCACGAAGCATGCCACCAAGTGCGGCTTTGGCAGGAACGGCATTACCCAATGCCCGGCAAAGTGGCCGTTAATATCGCGACTCGGCAATTCGAGGATGACGATTTCGTGGATCGGATGCTGCGCATTGCCCGCGAACATCGCATTGCCGCCAACCGCATCGAACTGGAACTCACGGAAAACGGCATGATGCGTGACCCTGAGCGCGCCGTTGACATCGCTCGTGCGCTGGCCTCCGCCGGATTCGCACTTTCGATCGACGATTTCGGTACCGGCTATTCTTCACTTTCCTATCTCCAGCGTTTTCCGGTAAACAAATTGAAGATCGATATTTCCTTCATACGCCACATGCTGACTGACCGCAATGACTACGCAACCGTCAGCACCATCATCGCGATGGGGAAAAGCATGGAGTTGGAAACGCTTGCCGAAGGCGTCGAGCAGGCCGAGCAGGTTGACGCGCTTCTCTCGCTGGGATGTATGCTTGCACAGGGCTATCACTTTGGGCATCCGCTTGCCGCTAACGATTTTGAACGGACTTGGCTTTCCCATGCTTCCTCGTAGCCCTATCGTATTCAACCCTGGGTCGGGTGACGGCGGAGTATCGAGGCTTTAATCATAACAAGATGAAAGGAACTAAAATCTATTTATTATTACTACTATGGAAAATTATGTGTTTAAGAGTCGTTAATATTTAAATATCAAGGACTTGTTTTATGGCGTAAGCTGTCGTTAAAATCCCTGCCAATTTGTTCACAACTTGTGGATAAATCGATACGCGATTTTTTACACAGCCTTATCCACAACTAACTTCGCTTGAATCCACACGATTATTCACCGAAAGTCTTTTTTCCGTCGGCCTTTGGGTTCGTGCCATAGAGAATGTCGATCAGCCGGGAACGGTTGTCGGTCCTCTTCTACAATCCTCATTGGCAATCCCGGCCCCGGGCGCTATGATAGCGGACAAATTTTCACCAGCGCTTTCCTCCACTTACTATCTATGAAAATTGCCCGGACTCTTTTGTTGGTTGCGTTGGCAGTCATCGTCAATGTCTTGATTACCTGGCTGAACAATCTGCCGCAGGATGCCGGCGTGGACGTACCGGACGGCAAGGTCAACAGCGTATCGTTCGCGCCGTTTCGCGAGGATCATAGTCCGTTGACGCTGGTTTTTCCGAATTCGCAGGAAATCGACGAGGATCTGCGGTTGTTGGCCGGCCAAACCCATACGATCCGTACCTACGCGAGTTCGAAAGGATTGACCGGGGTGCCGGCGATCGCGCGCAAATACGGCCTGAAGATGATTCAGGGCGCCTGGATCGGCGGGCCGACCGTCGCGAAGGAAAACGAGGAAGAGATTACCGCTTTGATCAAGGCCGCGAACGATTACCCTGACGTGATCACGCGCGTGATCGTCGGCAACGAGGTGCTGCTGCGCGGAGAACTCGAGCCCGAGCAGCTGTTGAGCTACATCCGCCGGGTCAAGCAGGTGGTCAGGCAGCCGGTGTCCTATGCGGACGTCTGGTCTTTTTACATGCGTTATCCCGAAATTGCGAAGGAAGTCGATTTCTTCACCGTGCACATCCTGCCGTATTGGGAAGACGAGCCGCTGCCGGTCGACAAAACCGCCGAGCATATCGTGAAGAATTACCAGCGCATCCGCGAGGCGTATCCCGGCAAACCGATTCTGATCGGCGAATCGGGCTGGCCGAGCGCGGGACGCCAGCGGGGCTGGGCGGTGCCGAGCGTGGTGAACGAGGCGAAATTCATCCGTTCGCTGGTGCAGGTCGCGAACAAGAACGGTTTCGACATCAACATCGTCGAAGCCTTCAACCAGCCCTGGAAGAGCAAGCTGGAAGGCGTGGTCGGTGCAAATTGGGGACTGTATTCGGTCGACCGCAAGCTGGTGTTTCCCTTGACAGGCAAGGTCGTCGAAAATCCGGCGTGGCCGAAGCGGGTCCTGTTTGCGGGTTTGCTGACCCTGATCGCGGTCGGATTTTACGCGAAGCGTCTGGCGGCGCTTTCGGCGTTGCCGCTTTTAGCTTTCGTCGGCTTCGCGCATTTGCTCAGCGCGCTGCAGGTCAATCAGACCGCCGACCTCTGGTACACTAGCTATAACAATATGGAGCGCTTTCATGCCCTGTCGATTGCCGCCTTGGGCATTGCGCTCGGCGCGCTGTTGCTGCAGCGGGGGGCGGAGCTTCTGCGTTGCGCGGAGCGTTGCGCCTGCGTGCCGGTGTGGAGCCGGTATTTGTTTTTGACCTTTGTCGCGCTGGCCTTCTATAAAGCCCAGGCGCTCGGCTTGAACGGGCGCTATTTGAACATTCCCTATCCCTTGACCTATATTCCAGTAATCGGCGTGCTGGGGCTGCTCGCGCTCGGCGCCATCGGCGGGGAGCGCAACTGGCGGCTGGTTTTGGCCGAAATGCTCGGCGGTACGGAAAATTCGCGTTTCCGCGCATGCCGTCTGAGCGCCTGGGCGGCGCTGGCCGGCGCGGCGCTGCTCGTTTTCGAAGTGCATCTGACGATGACCGGCACCAATTTCCCGACCGCTTACCCCATTTTCGCGGACCGGCTTTACGCCGCTTTCATCACTTTACTGACTTACAGCCAGATGCAGGGCTGGGTGCTGTTGATCGCGGCAGTCATTTTCCTCCTGCCGCCGAGGTTTCTGGCCGGCGCATTGATTCTGGCGGTGCCGGCGCTGATCGTCGGCGAAACCTATGCCTTTATGATCGGCCACGATTTCATCGAAGCCCATCCCGATTTCGGCGACCGCCTGCAGACCGCGCTGCTTTATACGGTGACCAACTGCCAGATGTTGCGGTGGTTGGGCAGCCTTGGCGTGATGGCGCTGCCGCTCTGGGCGGCCGGACGCAGACAGAATGTGAGTGCGCCGGTTGCGGTCTCGGTGCCGTTACCGTAAAGGGCGGATTAGACTGTTCGGGTTGAGCCCATTCAACCCGAACGCCGGATTTATTCGTCATCGAAGCCTTCAAACACTTCGCTCAAATCGATCGAGAGATCGGGAAATAGATGCGATTTTGCCATGCCGCTGTTAGGGTACATGGCGTTTAATCGATAACGTCCGTTATTGTCCGATACGAATTGATAGATCGCCTGTTCGTAAGGATAGACCAGCCAATATTCGCCCACGCCGCTTTCCGCATAGAGTTCATATTTGATCTGCATTTCTTTTTTGGAATTGCCTTTCGAAAGAATCTCGATGATCCATTCGGGAGCGCCGTTGCAGCCTTGAACATCCAGCTTGGCGGTATCGCAGATGACGCATAAATCGGGTTGTACCACGGTATGGATGTCTTTACTGGCTAAGACGGATTTTTTGCGGTCATATAAACGCACGTCGAAAGGCGCAGCAAAGACCTGGCATTTTTTCCCCTTGAAAAAATTGTATAACAAGGCTGCCAAACGGATGGAGACGCGCTGGTGCCCGACATTCGGCGCGGGAGACATCAGCATGATCTTGCCTTTGATCAACTCGATCGTTTCGTCCAGCTGCCAGGTCAGATAATCGGCATAGCTGTAAGTCTGATTCAAGTCCAATTGGGACAGGCGGGTGATTTTGGGCATGGCGGCCAGGCTCCGATCGACTGAAACGGTTTTTCAGGATGATAACACGGCGGCCTAGCCGATAAAATGAATTCGCGCCGGCGGAACGGGACGACGGTCAGAGGGCTTTTCGTCTCTGACCGCAAGGATTGCTAGGTCAGCAGGTTAACCAATACTTGTTCGTAGATCGAGGACAAAATTTCCAAATCCTCAAGCCCGACATGCTCGTTGACCTTGTGAATGCTCGCGTTCAAAGGCCCGAGCTCGATCACCTCGGCGCCGGTCGGCGCGATGAAGCGGCCGTCCGAAGTGCCGCCGCCGGTGTCGTCGTGCGTGTCATCGCCGGTCACCGATTTGATCGCCGCGTGCGCCGCCTCGATCAGCCGGCCTTTCGCGGTCAAAAACGGATTGCCGGACAGCCGCCATTCAATGGCGTAGTTCAGGCCGTGCTTATCGAAGATCGCTTGCGTACGCTGCTTGATCGTCCGTTCGTCCAGCTCGGTGGAGAAGCGCAGGTTGAACAGCACTTCGACCGATCCGGGAATGATGTTTTCCGCGCCGGTGCCCGCATGGATGTTGGAAATCTGAAGCGTGGTGGGCGGGAAAAACGCGTTGCCTTTGTCCCAGACCTCCTCGGTCAATGCTTTCAGCGCCGGCACGAACGTATGGATCGGGTTTTCGGCCAACTCCGGATAAGCCACATGGCCCTGGATGCCTTTGACGGTCAGTTTCGCGCACAGCGAGCCGCGCCTCCCTACCCGGATCACGTCGCCGATCTTCTGGTCGCTGGACGGCTCGCCGACCAGGCACCAGTCGATCTTTTCATTTCTCGCTTCGAGCACCTCGACGACCTTGACGACGCCGTGCGTCGCAATCCCTTCTTCGTCGCTGGTCATCATGACGGCGATCGAGCCTCGATGGTCGGGATGCGCGGCGAGAAAGCGCTCGAGCGCGGTCGTGAACGCGGCGATGCTGCCTTTCATGTCCGCCGCGCCGCGGCCGTACAATTTGCCGTCGCGGACCGTCGGCTCGAATGGCGGCGATTGCCAGGCTTCCAGCGGTCCGGCCGGGACCACATCGGTATGGCCCAAAAAGACGAACAGCGGTTTCGTATCGCCTTTTCTCAGCCAGATATTCTGCGTGTTGGCAAAATTCAGCCGTTCGTCGCGAAAGCCCAAAGGCGCGAGCCGCGCGGCCAGCACGTCCTGGCAGCCTTCGTCCTTTGGCGTGACCGAGGCGCGGCCGATCAGTTCTTTCAATAACTCCAGCGTCGCGCTCATCCTTTTATTTCCGCCAGATTCAACGAATCATACTGGTCGGCCTTGAAACCGAGCTGCAGGGCGCTGCCGGTGTCCAGGATCGGGCGCTTGATCAGCGTTGGGATTTCGAGCATCAGCCGGGCCGCTTTCTCGCGGGTCGGATCGGCCTGCTGTTCGGGGCTCAGCTGTCTCCAACTGGTGCTGCTCTTGTTCAGAAGCTTTTCCCAGCCGAGGCCGTCGATGAAATGCTGCAAGAGTTCCGGCGTCAGGCCGTCGGCGCGAAAATCGTGAAAACGGTGTTCAACCCCGTTCTGTTCCAACCATTGCCGCGCCTTCTTGCAGGTGTCGCAGTTCTTGATTCCGTACAACGTGACCATTACAGCTGGCTGTTCAACAGTTCGTCGAGATCCGGCAGCGATTTGTCGGCCTTGCAGCGGCTTTTGTAGACGTCGACGAATTCCATGAACGCCTGTTCCAGATCGTCCAGGATGTCCTGCTCGTTGTCGATGTCTTCTTCCGGCACGTCGTCCGACTCCAGATATTCCTTCTGCAGGATGATTTCGCTGTTCAGCGACAGCAGGGCGTAGATGATTGCGTTATTGGTCAGTTGATTTTCGCTCATGGGAATGGGGTAGGCTAAATGGAAGAAAACCGGGACGGAGTTGTCCCGGTTGCGGAGGATCAGTCGCGGAGCAGTTCGTTGATGCCGGTCTTGCTGCGCGTCTTTTCGTCGACCTGCTTGATGATCACCGCGCAGTACAGGCTGTATTTGCCGTCCGAGGACGGCAGGTTGCCCGAAACCACGACCGAGCCGGCCGGAATGCGCCCGTAGGTGATTTCGCCGGTCAGCCGGTTGTAGATCTTGGTGCTCTGGCCGATGTAGACGCCCATCGAAATCACGCAGCCGTCTTCGACGATCACGCCTTCGACGATTTCGGAGCGCGCGCCGATGAAACAGTTGTCGCCGATGATGGTGGGGCCGGCCTGCAAGGGCTCCAGCACGCCGCCGATGCCGACGCCGCCGGACAGATGCACGTTCTTGCCGATCTGCGCGCAGGAGCCGACCGTGACCCAGGTATCGACCATCGTGCCGCTGTCGACATAAGCGCCGATGTTCACGTAGGACGGCATCAGAATCGCGCCCGGCGCGATGTAGGAACCACGGCGGGCGACCGCGTTCGGCACCACCCGGACGCCGGCTTTCGCGAAGTCTTCTTCGCTGTAGTTCGCGAACTTGCATTCGACCTTGTCGTAGTAACGGGTGTTGCCGCCGTCCATCAGCCGGTTTTCGTTGATCCGGAACGACAGCAGCACCGCTTTTTTCAGCCATTGGTGGGTAACCCAGTCGCCGTTCACTTTTTCGGCGACGCGCGCCTTGCCGGTGTCGAGCAGGTTCAGGCACTCCTGCACTGCATTGCGCACTTCCGGCGAAACGGTAGCGGGCGTGATCTCCGCGCGCTGTTCGAACGCGGCGTTGATGAGGTTTTCTAAATCGGACATGGTTGGTTTTTATCGTGTGTGAAGAAAATCTTTGATTCTGAAGGCCGCTTCGACGCATTCTTCGAGCGGCGCGACCAGCGCGATCCGGACATGGTTCCGGCCCGGATTGAGGCCGCCGAACTCGCGGGACAAATAGCTGCCGGGCAGCACGGTCACGTTTTCCCGAGCGAACAATTGCCGCGTAAATTCGGTGTCGTCGATCGGCGTTTCGATCCAGAGATAGAAGCCGGCGGGGGGCTTCGACAGTTGCACCGCATCGCCCAGCATGCCGATTACGGCGGCGAACTTTTCGCGGTACAGGCGGCGGTTCTCGGCCACATGTTTCTCGTCGCCCCACGCCGCGATGCTCGCATGCTGGGTCGGCAGCGGCATTGCCGCGCCGTGATAGGTCCGGTATTTGAAATAGTCCCGCAGGATCGCCGCATCGCCCGCGACGAAGCCGGAACGCAGGCCGGGCGCGTTCGAACGCTTCGACAGGCTGTGGAACGCCACGCAGCGTTTGAAGGCGGTATTGCCGATCGCGAACGCCGCTTCGAGCAGGCCCGGCGGCGGGCTGTTTTCGTCGTCGTACAGTTCGCTGTAGCATTCGTCCGACGCGATCACGAAGTCGTATTTTTCGGCGAGTTCAAGCGACCGGATCAGTGTTTCGCGCGGCATCACCGCGCCGCTCGGATTGCCCGGCGTGCAGAGGTACAGCAGCTGGCAGCGCCGCCAGACGTGTTCGGGCACGGCGTCGAAATCGGGAAGATAAGCGTTGTCGGCGATCGTGTTCAGAAAATAAGGCTCCGCGCCCGCCAGCAGGGCCGCGCCTTCGTAGATCTGATAGAACGGATTCGGCATCACCACGAGCGGATCGGCGGTGCGGTCGATCAGGCACTGGGCGAACGAGAACAACGCTTCGCGGGTGCCGCTGACCGGCAGGATCTGCGCTTCGGGATTCAACAGGCCTTCCGCGAGCCCGAAACGTCGGGCCAGCCAGACGGCGATCGCCTGCCGAAGTTCCGGCAGGCCTTTCGTGGTCGGATAATTCGACAGGCCGTTCAGGTGCGTCAGCAGGGCTTCCTGGATCAGGTGCGGGGTCGCATGTGCCGGTTCGCCGATCGACAGGGCGATGTGCCGCTTACCGGCCGGCGGTGTTATGCCCTGCTTCAGCGCGGCCAGCTTTTCGAACGGATACGATTGGAGCTTGTGCAGATACGGCGTCATCGTTTACTGGCATTGGGGGCGTCGGCCCATCGCCTGCGCTTGTTGATAAAAGCCCATTGCCTGGGGCATGTGCTGTTCGAGGTCGTGGATCCGGGTTTCATTGGACGGGTGGGTGGACAGGAATTCGGCGGTCTGTTGCCCTTGTGTCGCCTGGCTCATCCGTTGCCACAGGTTGATGCTTTGGCGCGGGTCGAAGCCGGCTTTGGCCATCAGGTCGACGCCGATGATGTCCGCTTCGCTTTCCTGGGTCCGGCCGTAAGGCATCAGCACGCCGTATTCGGCGCCGAGCCCGAGCATGCCGAACGCGGCCTGGCCGAGCGTCGACTGGGGATTGCCCATCGCCTGAATCATCGACATGCCCGAGTTGACGGCCAGTTCCTGCGAGGCCCGTTCCGCGCTGTGCTTGGCCAGTACGTGGCCGATCTCGTGGCCGATGACCGCGGCCAACTGGTCCTGATTGGCGATCAGATTGAACAGGCCGGTGTAAACGCCGATCTTGTTGCCCGGCAACGCGAAGGCGTTGAACGAATCATCCACGAACACCACGACTTCCCAGCGGCCGCCGGTGGTGCTTTGGGTAATATTGCCGGCGATGCAGTTGGCAATTTGATTCAAACGCGCATCGTTGCTGATCGGTTTGTCGCGTTTGAGCGTTTCGAAGGCTTGCAGGCCCATCTGGTCGACCTGCGAGTCGGGCAACAGCATGAGCTGTGAACGTCCTGTCGGACTGGTGGCGCAGGCGGTCAAAGCGAATGCCACGGCCAATGCGGTGCGGATCTTCTTTAACATGATTCACCTTTTCTATCGTTTGGAAAAGATCATTTTAACGTATCTTGATGGGCGCGGGTTAGGATTAATGCGCACATTGTGCGTATGCTGAGTGTCACGGCTTTGACGGGCGGGATGCGCTTGACGGCTTTTCACGGCAGGGTTTCGAGCCCCGCATAAGCCAGCATCAGCCATTTGACGCCCACGCCCTTGAAATTGATTTGCGCGCGCTCCTGGGCGCCCTGGCCTTCGAGCTGCAGGATCATCCCTTCGCCGAACTTCGCATGGCTGACGCGCTGGCCGAGCTTGTACCGGCTAACCGACAGGGACGGGGATGCCGAGGGTTTCGCGGGCGAGGCGGCGGCCGGACGGCTGACGTTCGCGCGCAGTCGGACTTCCTGGACGCATTCGTCCGGAATCTCGCGCAGGAACCGGGACGGGCGTGGATAGGTTTCGCGGCCGTAGAGGCGCCGGGATTCGGCGTAGGTCATATATAAGGTTTGCATGGCTCGGGTCATCCCGACATAGCAGAGCCGGCGCTCCTCTTCGAGGCGCTGCGGGTCTTCGACCGACTGCAGCGAGGGAAACAGGCCTTCTTCCATTCCCACCATGAACACGACCTTGAATTCGAGGCCCTTGGCCGAATGCAGGGTCATCAACTGCACGCAGTCGTCGAAATCGTCCCCCTGCATCTCGCCGGCTTCGAGGGCCGCATGCGCGAGAAACAGTTCGAGCGGGGCGAGGTTTTCCTCGTTGTCGGCGTTGAAATCGAACAGGCGGGCCGCATTGACCAGTTCTTCGAGGTTTTCGATCCGCTCTTCGCCCTGGTCGCCTTTGCTGTTTTGATAGAATGCGATCAGGCCGGATTTTTCGATGACCCGTTTGACCTGTTCGAAGAGCTCCATGCCTTCGGTTTCGGCCGCCATCCGGTCGATCAGCTGCAAAAATCCGGCCAGCGCGTTGCCGGCGCGGGCGCTCAGCAGGCGCTGTTCGAGCATGGATGCCGCCGCGTTCCAGAGCGAGGTGCCGCGGTCGCGGGCGACATTCCGGATGTCGTCGACCGTTTTTTCGCCGATCCCCCGCGTCGGGGTGTTGACGATCCGCTCGAACGAAACGTCGTCGTTCCGGTTCGCGGTCAGCCGGAGATAAGCCAGCGCGTTCTTGATTTCGGCGCGATCGAAAAAGCGCAGGCCGCCGTAAACGCGGTAGGGAATGCCGGCCTGGAACAGCCGTTCCTCGAATTGCCTGGACTGTGCGTTCGAACGGTACAGAATCGCCGCGTCCCGGCGCGCGCAGCCTTCGCCGATCCAGGCGCGGATCCGTTCGATTACGAAAAAGGCTTCGTCCTGCTCGTTGAACGCCGCATACAGCGAAATCGGCTCGCCTTCGCCGGATTCGGTCCACAGCTCCTTGCCGAGCCGGCCCTCGTTGTGCGCGATGACCCAGTTCGCGGCTTTCAGAATGGTGCCGGTCGAGCGATAGTTCTGTTCGAGCTTGATGACTTCGTGATTCGGAAAATGCTGCTGGAAACTGTAGAGGTTCTCGATCCGCGCGCCGCGCCAGCCGTAGATCGACTGGTCGTCGTCGCCGACCACGAACAGGTTGTTCCGGTCCTGGGTCAACAGGCGCAGCCAGGCGTACTGGATCGTATTGGTGTCCTGGAACTCGTCGACATGCACCTGCTCGAAGCGTTGCTGGTAGAAGGCCAGCACCTCGGGATTGTCGCGCAGAAGCTCGTGCGTTCTGAGCAGCAGCTCCGCGAAATCGACCAGACCCGAGCGGTCGCACAGTTCTTCGTAGGCGCGGTAAATCGCGCTCATCTGCCTTAGATACAGATCGCCGGTTTCGGGCATGTGCCGGGCGCGGACGCCTTCGTCCTTTTGCGCGTTGATGAACCATTGCACCTGTTTCGGCGGCCAGCGCGCCTCGTCCAGGTTCAAGGCCTGCAGCACGCGCTTGGTCACGCGCAACTGGTCGGCGGTATCCATCACCTGAAAGGCGTCCGGCAGTTTCGCCTGTTTCGCGTGGCGGCGGAGCAGCCGGTGCGCGAGGCCGTGGAAGGTGCCGATCCATAGGTTGCGGGTCGGCCGCTGCAACAGTTCTTCGATCCGGCCCCGCATTTCGCGGGCGGCCTTATTGGTGAAGGTGACCGCCAGAATGCCGTGCGGCGAAACGCCCTGCACCTGGATCTGCCAGGCGATCCGGTGCACCAGCACGCGGGTTTTGCCGCTGCCGGCGCCGGCCAGCACCAGCATGGGCCGCGAAGGCGCGGTGACGGCCCGGCGCTGCGCGTCGTTCAGAGGGTCGAGAAGGAGAGTGACGTCGATCATTTTATTGCTTGCACATTTTTTGTGGCTGTGTATATTTGTTCGGCTCTGGGCGTGACAGGCAGGGGCCGTGCTTGGCGGAAAAACAACAATGACACAGTGAGGGTAAGAAGATGAGTTTTGATTTTAAACGTATGTTCAAATTTGAACACAATGTCGGCGATAAGGAAAAAAAATACCGCATTTACGGCGGCGCCGCGCTGTTTGTGCTTTCGGTCGTCACCGCATCGATCTTTTTGCTGGTTGTCGGCTGCGCGCTGATTGCGAGCGGCTTCTCCGGCTTTTGCCCGGTTTATGGCGGTCTCGGCAAGAATACCTGCGGCACGGCCGGTTCGGCTCCCTCCGGCGAATGATATCCGTCAGGCTCGGGACCGTATGCTGCCTGTCTTGAGCCTGATTTCCGAGCGCTTTCGTCTTTGCGGAGGCGTAAAGCGTGGCCCATTCGCCCGCGCTCAATCTTCCTTCCGGAATTCCCCTTCCAGCGCATCCCCGCGCGCCGCTCCGCGCGGACCGAAGGGGCTGTTCGACTGGATTACCTGGATCATATGTTTTTCGAGAATATACTGGGCGATTTTTTGGCGCAGGGGCGGAATCAGGCAAATCATCCCCAACAGGTCGGTGATGAATCCGGGCGTCAGCAGCAGGGCCGCGCCGACCAGCAGGATCGGTCCTTCGATGATTTCGTAGGTCGGCACGTTGCCTTGCGCCAGGTTTTCCTGAAAGCGCCGGAGCGTTTGAAAGCCCTGCCGTCTGAGCAGCCATGCACCGAGCACCGCGGTAAACACCACCAGCGCGATGGTCGGAAAGGCGCCGATGAGGCCGCCGACCGTCAGCAGCAGATAAATCTCCGCGAACGGAAGGATCAGGAGGAACAGGAACAATAACTGGAAGATTCTCATCTAAGGGCTCGGTTTGGGGTCTGACTTGATAAATCCAGCAATACTAAAGATATTGACAGCGGATTTCTAGCATAATATCCGCTTTTCGCTTATTCGCCTGCAAAACATGCCGAACGATGCCCAATTGATTCTTTGCACCTGCCCGGACCGGGAAACAGCGGAAACCCTCGCCAAACGGCTGGTCGAAGGCCGGCTGGCCGCCTGCGTGAACATCCTGCCCGGGCTGACCTCGTTTTACACCTGGGAAAACCGTCTGGAAACGGCCGAAGAGCATCTGCTGCTGATCAAAACGGCCGGCGTCCGCTATCCGGCCGTCGAGCAGGCGATACGCGAGCAGCATCCCTATGACCTGCCCGAAATCATTGCCCTGCCCATCGCGCACGGCCTGTCCGATTACCTGACCTGGATCGATGCATGCGTCTCTACCGACTGATTTTTTTCTGTTTGCTCACTGTCCAAAACGCGGCCTTCGCCCTGAACGGCGAAGACTTGCTGCCGCCCGACCAGGCGTTCAAGGTTTCGGCGCTGGCGCTTTCGCGTGGCCAGCTTGAATTTTCCTGGAACATTGCCGAAGGCTTTTCTTTATACCGGAAAAATTTGCGTTTCGAGTCCAGGACCGAGGGGGTCGAACTCGGCACGCCTCGCCTGCCGGAAGGCAAAACCCTGCATGACGAAGTGCTCGGCGATACGGTGCATTACCGGAACAAGCTGACGGTGCCGGTGCCGGTAAAGGCAGGCGACGCGATTCGCTCGGTAAGCGTGCTGGCGCGTTACCAGGGCTGTTCGGACGAAGGGGTCTGTTATCCGCCACAAAAGAAAACGCTCGACATCGCGCTACCGGTTGTGGCCGCCGCCGTTTCCGCCAATCCGCTCCAGAATCTGGTCAAGGGCATCGCCGGTCTGGCTTCTTCGGCGCAGGAGGATCTGTTGCCGCCCGATCAAGCCTTCCAATTTTCCGCGGCGGTCGGCGATCCGAATACCTTGCAGGTGAACTGGCGGATCGCGCCCGGCTATTACATGTACCGGGACAAGACGAAACTCGAATTGATCGAGGCGGGCGGCACTGCGCTGGACATTTACGAAATGCCGCGCGGCGAACCGAAGGACGACCCGGAGTTCGGGCAGGTCGAGGTTTTTCACGACGAGCTGAGTTTCGATCTGCCGCTGCGGCGCGGCGGCCAGGCCGCGCAGACGGTCACGCTGAAGGCCTCCTATCAGGGCTGCGCCGAGCGTGGCGTCTGCTATCCGCCGATGAGCAAGACAGTGAGGCTGGACTTGCCCGTGGCGCAGCGGATGGCTGCGGCGACTGCGAAACCGCAGGCGCCGGTGTCGGAACAGGACCGGATCGTGCAACTGCTCAAGCACGACAGCCTGGGCATGACGCTGGCCAGCTTTTTCGGCTTCGGGCTGTTGTTGTCGTTTACCCCTTGCATCTTCCCGATGATTCCGATCCTGTCCGGCATCATCGTCGGCCACCGTGCGATCACCACGCTGCGCGCCTTTCTGCTCTCGCTCAGTTATGTGGTCGCCTCGGCGCTGACTTATACCTTGTTCGGCGTCCTTGCCGCGCTGTTCGGCGGCAACCTGCAGACCACCTTTCAGCAGCCCTGGATCATTGCGGTCTTCAGTGCGGTTTTCGTGCTGCTGTCGCTGTCGATGTTCGGCTTTTACCATCTCGAATTGCCGAAATCCTGGCAGGCCGGACTGCACAATTCGAGCGAGCGGCACCGCGACGGGTCGCTGTGGGGGGCGGCGATCATGGGTTCGCTGTCGTCCCTGATCGTCGGGCCGTGCGTGGCCGCGCCTCTGGCGGCGGCGCTGATCTATATCGGCCAGACCGGCGATGCGGTGCTGGGCGGCAGCGCGCTGTTCGCGATGGGCATGGGCATGGGCGCGCCGCTGCTGCTGGTCGGCGCCTCGGCCGGCAAGCTGCTGCCGAAGGCCGGAGGCTGGCTGAACGCGACCAAGGGCGTGTTCGGGGTAATCATGCTGGCGATGGCGGTCTGGATGTTGAGCCGGATCCTGCCGCCGGCGGTCAGCATGCTGTTGTGGGCGATGCTCTTGATCATTCCGTCGATCTACCTGAGCGCGATCGATCCTTTACCCGAACACAGCAGCGGCTGGCGGAAGCTCTGGAAAGGCGTCGGCCTGATCATGCTGGCTTACGGCTTATTGTTGTTGATCGGCGTTTCGGGCGGCGCCACCAATCCGCTCAAGCCTTTGCAGGGCGTGTTGATCAGCGGGGCCAGCGCCGGGGCCAGGCAGGAAGGCATCGTTTTTCGGCGCGTCGCGAATCTTCGGGAGCTCGAACAGCGGATTGAAGAAGCTAGCGCGCAGGGCCGCTATGTGATGCTCGATTTTTACGCCGACTGGTGCATCTCCTGCAAGGAGATGGAAGCCTATACTTTTACCGACCCGAAGGTCAAACAGGCGCTGGCCGATTTTGTGCTGCTGCAGGCCGACGTGACCGAAAATTCGGAACAAGACCAGGCCCTGCTCGCAAAATTCAAACTGATCGGCCCGCCGGCGATCCTGTTCTTCGGTCCGGACCGGCAGGAAAGGGCCGCGCAGCGCGTGATCGGCTATCAGGACAGCAGCACCTTCATCGAAACCTTGCAACGGATCAAACCATGAAACAGGCGGCTATTGTGATCATCATCGGGTTATTGGCGCTGGCCGGCGGCATCGCGCTGCGCTACAGCCTGTATCCCGCCCCGGAAGCCGAGGCTTCGCCTTTGCCCGAATTTACGCTGCCCGATTTGTCGGGCCAAAATCGTTCGGTCAGGGAATGGAAAGACAAAATTCTCGTGATCAATTTTTGGGCGACCTGGTGTCCTTCCTGCCGCGAGGAGATGCCCGACCTGGTCGCTTTGCAGACGCAGTATGCGGCGCAGGGCGTGCAGGTGATCGGGGTGGCGCTGGAGGACAAGGCGCCGGTCGAAGAGTATCTCGACTCCGTCAAGATCAATTATCCGACCCTGATCGCGGGTGAGCAGGGCATGGCGCTGGCCGGCCAATTGGGCAACCGGGCCGAAGCGATTCCTTTCACGGTCGTGGTCGACCGGCAGGGGATGATCCGGGACCGGCATCTCGGCAAATTCTCGAAGCCGGAGCTGGCGAAAATCATCGACGGCCTGCTGGAGTAAAAGGCTATTTGTTGCCCCGCTTTTTTTCGAATGGCGCCAAAACTCCGGCTTAATGACGCTATCTTCCCGGAAAATTAATATATTTGGATTAAACTCTGCAAATCGTGCGGAAATTGTGGGATAATTTCCGCCGTTTTTCATTCGCAGGTTGCACGCATGGCGACGATTGCCGTTCTGAACGGGCCAAATCTGAATTTATTGGGGATCCGCGAACCCGGCCATTACGGCAACAAGACGCTGGACGATATCCGGCAAACGCTGGCCAACATGGCCGAAGGATTCCAGCACCGGCTGGTTTTTCACCAGACCAACGCCGAACACGAAATCGTCGGACAGGTGCACCAGGCCTATCACGACGGGGTGGATTTCATCATCATCAATCCTGCCGCATTCACGCATACCAGCGTCGCGCTGCGCGACGCCCTGCTCGCGACCCGGATTCCGTTCATCGAGGTGCATCTGTCGAATGTGCACGCGCGTGAACCGTTTAGAAAACATTCCTACTTTTCGGATATCGCCAAAGGCGTGATTTCCGGGCTGGGAGCCACAGGATACGAATTGGCCTTACGGGCTGCACATCAGATATTAGCCGAGAGACATTAATCATGGATATTAGAAAAATAAAAAAACTGATTGAGATTATCGAAGAATCGGGTATCGCCGAAATCGAGATTAAGGAGGGCGAGGAATTCGTCCGGATCAGCCGCTATTCCGCCGCGCCCGCGCCGGTCGTCTATGCGTCGCAACCGGCTGCGCCCGTGCCGGCTGCTTCTGCCGCGGCCGCTCCCGCCGCGCCTGCCGGCGAAGAAGTCATCACCGGCCATATCGTGAAGTCGCCGATGGTCGGCACTTTCTACCGCTCCGCGTCCCCCGGCGCGAAACCGTTTACCGACGTCGGCCAGAAGGTGCAGGCAGGCGACACGCTTTGCATCATCGAGGCCATGAAGATCCTGAACCAGATCGAAGCGGACAAAAGCGGCACCATTACCAAAATTCTGGTCGAGAACGCCGAGCCTGTCGAATACGGCCAGCCGCTGTTTGTGATCGAATAACGGAGCGCCTTATGTTCGACAAAATTGTGATCGCCAATCGCGGCGAAATCGCGTTGCGCATTTTGCGCGCCTGCCGGGAGCTCGGCGTGAAGGTCGTCGCGGTGCATTCCGAGGCGGACCGAAACCTGAAGCATGTGCGCCTGGCCGACGAGTCGGTCTGCATCGGCCCCGCGCCGTCGATCGACAGCTATCTGAACATTCCCGCGATCATCAGCGCGGCCGAGGTGACCGATGCCGAAGCGATCCATCCGGGCTACGGCTTTCTGGCCGAAAATGCCGATTTTTCGGAAAAGGTCAAACAGAGCGGTTTCGTGTTCATCGGTCCGAACGCGGACACGATCCGCTTGATGGGCGACAAGATTTCCGCGAAAAAAGCGATGCTTGCGGCCGGCATTCCCTGCGTGCCCGGCAACGGCGACCCGCTGCCGGACGATCAGGAGAAAAACCTGAAACTCGCGCGCGAAATCGGCTACCCGGTCATCATCAAGGCAGCCGGCGGCGGCGGCGGGCGCGGCATGCGCACCGTGCACACCGAAGCGGCGCTGCTGAACGCGATCGCGATGACCAAGGCCGAGGCGGCCAACGCGTTCGGCAATGCGACGGTGTACATGGAAAAATTCCTCGAAGACCCGCGCCATATCGAATTCCAGGTGATCGCGGACGCGCACGGCAATGCGATCCATTTGGGCGAGCGCGACTGCTCGATGCAGCGCCGCCACCAGAAAGTCGTCGAGGAAGCGCCCGCGCCCGGCATTACCGAGGAACAGCGCCGCGAAATCGGCGAACGTTGCGCGAAAGCCTGCATCGACATCGGCTATCTGGGCGCCGGCACGTTCGAATTCCTGTATGAAAAAGGCGAGTTCTATTTCATCGAAATGAATACGCGGGTGCAGGTCGAGCATCCGGTCACCGAAATGGTCACCGGCTTCGACATCGTGAAGGAGCAATTGCGGATTGCGGCCGGCGAGCCGCTCTCGATCACGCAGGATCAGGTCAAGATGACCGGCCATGCGATCGAATGCCGCCTGAATGCGGAGGATCCGAGGACGTTCATGCCGTGTCCCGGCACCATCGAGCAGTTCCACATGCCCGGCGGTCCCGGCATCCGCTGCGAAACGCACATCTATAACGGCTATAAGGTGCCGCCGTATTACGATTCGATGATCGGCAAGCTGATCGCGCACGGCGAAGACCGCAAGAGCGCGATCGCGCGGATGAATACCGCGCTCAGCGAAATCATCATCGAAGGCATCAAGACCAATATTCCGCTGCAGCAGGAAATCATGAGCGACAGCGCCTTCGCGGCCGGCGGGCAGAATATCCATTACCTGGAAAAGAAGCTGGGTTTGTATTGATCCGTAAAGGTGGTTATTCGTAGGGCGGATTACGACTGCACGGATGCAGGAGAGAGGGCAACGCATGGAGCGGTTGCCGAAGACGCGCTTTCCTATGTACTCTCCGGTTTCATTGTCCTTTCCGCGCGTCGTAATCCGCCGCCATTGGGAGTCACCTTCATTCGGCGGATTACGACGCGCGGAAAGCTCCGCTAAGCCGGAAAGCGCAACATGGAGCGCGTCTAATCCGCCCTACATCTTGTTTTTTTACCTTTCTCTCCGTATGGCTTGGCAACAAATTACCGTAATCACTGACGAGAGTACCGCTCCCCAAGTCGCCGAACTGTTCGATGATCTCGGCGCGGTATCGGTGACCTATATGGACGCCGAGGACGAGCCGGTTTACGAACCCGCGATCGGCGAAACAAAGATCTGGAGCAATACGCAGGTGATCGCGCTGTACGAACTCGATACCCATCTCGAAGCGGTGACCGAACGGGTACTCAAGGCCTTCGGCTCCGATCGGCTGCGCGACTGGCGCGTAGAGCAAATCGAAGATCAGGCGTGGGAGCGCGCCTGGATGGAGTATTACCATCCGATGAGATTCGGCGACAAACTCTGGGTTTGCCCGACCGGCCAGGAACAACACGAGCCGGGCACCGTCTGCATGCTGCTCGATCCGGGCCTGGCGTTCGGCACCGGCACCCACCCAACCACCGCGCTCTGTCTGGAATGGCTGGCCGAGCACGATCCGGCCGGCAAGACCGTGATCGATTACGGCTGCGGTTCGGGCATTCTCGCGGTCGCCGCGGTGCTGCTCGGCGCGAAGGAAGCCCATGCGGTCGATATCGATCCGCAGGCACTGACCGCGACGTTGAGCAATGCCGAAAAAAATGCGGTACAGGACAGGATCAAGGTTTATCTGCCGGAACAACTGCCGAAGATGCAGGCCGAGATCGTGCTGGCCAACATTCTCGCGAAACCTTTGTGCGAGCTCAGCGAAAGGATTTCCGATCTGGTCAAGCCGGGCGGCGCGCTGGTGCTGTCCGGTATTCTGGCCGAACAGACCGGGCAGGTCGCGGATGCCTACCGGTCTTCCATCGAATTGAACGCTCCGGCGCAGCAGGAAGACTGGATTCGCCTGGACGGAATGAAGCGTTGAGCCGTGATGTTTACCCGCTGCCCCGAATGTCTGACGACGCAGGCTGTGACGCCGGAAGCGCTGCGCAGCGGCCGGGGCATGGTGCGCTGCAGCCGCTGCGCGGTGATGTTCGATGCGCTGGCGACCCTGGCCGAAACCGAAACGCAGGCGGTTGCCGATGCGCCGCCGGACGATGAACCGTGGGCCGAAAAAAAAACGCGCAGCCCGCGGGTGTGGCGCTTCGGGTTTTTTACCGGCCTCTTCCTGCTGATTGTGCAAGGCGTCTATTTCGAAGGCGTCCGCGCTTTGCAAAACCCGAAATTGCGTACGGCCCTGGAAAACCTCTGCGGAGCCTTGCATTGCCGGTTGCCCGACTACCGAAACCTGGCCGAACTCAGCGTCCTGCACAATTCGTTCGACGAACTGCCGAACCGGCATTATGCGTTCAAGCTGGTGCTGAACAACGAGTCGTCATTTTCGATGCGCTATCCGGCCATCGGTCTGACCCTGCTCTCTTATGGCGGCCAGCCGTTTGCATACCGGTTGTTTCAGCCGGGCGAATATCTGGCCGGGCAGCCGGAAAATGCGCAATTGGCCGCGAACGGCGCGGCCGAAATCAGTCTTGAAATCGCCCCGACGCAAACGAAGGTCGGCGGTTTTCATTTCGATCTCAGTGATTAAGACATGGACATTCCCGAACTTTTTCTCAAGAAAAACGAAGACAAGCGCCTACGCCTCGGGCACTTGTGGATATTCAGCAATGAAGTCGACATCAAGCGCTCGCCGCTGAACCGCTTTGCGCCCGGCGACCTGGCGCAGGTGGCCGCGCATGACGGCAAGCCGCTCGGCACCGCCTATGTGAATCCGAATGCGCTGATTTGCGCGCGCCTGCTGTCGCGCAAGCCGAATCTGAAATGCGGGCCGAATTTCTTCAAGGATCGGATCGGCACCGCGCTGGCAAAGCGCGAAAAAGTGTTCGACAAACCCTATTACCGGTTGGCGTTCGGCGAGAGCGACGGACTGCCGGGACTGGTGATCGACCGTTTCGGCGACGTTTTGTCCGCGCAGATTACCACGGCCGGGATCGAACAACGCAAGGAGGCCGTGCTGGCCGCGCTGGTCGAATTGCTGAATCCGGCCGCGATCGTGCTGAAAAACGACAACAGCCAGCGCCAGCTCGAAGGCTTGCCGATGGAATCGGTCGTCGCCTACGGCGAATTGCCCGATCCTTTGGTCATCGAGGAAAACGGCGCAAAATTCCGGATCGACATCCTGAGCGGCCAGAAGACCGGCTGGTTTTACGACCACCGGATGAGCCGGGCGGAACTGGCCCGGATCGCCAATGGGCAGCGCATTCTGGATTTGTTTTCGTACACCGGGGCCTGGTCGATTCCGGCGGCGCGGGCCGGCGCACTGGAAGTGATCTGCGTGGACGCCTCCGAAGCGGCGCTGCAGCTGGCGCGCGAAAATGCCGCCTTGAACGGCGTCGAGGACAGGATGCGGTTCGCGCACAGCGACGTGTTCGATTTTTTGAAACAGGCGCGCCAGGAACGCCGGCTCTATGATATGATCGTGCTCGACCCGCCCGCGCTGATCAAACGCAAGAAGGATTACCCGCAAGGTTACGAGGCCTATCGGCGTTTGAATCATTTGGCGCTGCAGGTACTCGCGAAAAACGGCCTATTGATTTCTGCCTCCTGCTCGTTCCATCTGAGCCGCGAAGATCTGCACGAAATCCTGCGTTCGTCCGGACGCCATATCGACCGGCATCTGACTTTTATCGCCCAGGGGGGCCAGGGGCCCGATCATCCGATCGATCCCGCGATTCCGGAGACTCAGTATTTGAAAACCTTTTTTTGTTCGGTTTCGTCCGCTTTATAAAGTCATTGAGGCATCTTGATGACCAAGGTAGAATATCGCGACTTTTGCGTTCTCTGCGGCCAGCCTGTTGAAATCGAAGGCTTTACGTTGCAAACCCCCGAAGGGATGTTGAAGTTTTGCTGCGCCGGCTGCCTGAGTATCTATCAACTGCTTAACGATAACAATACGGTATCGACAAGCACATCAACCCATAAAAACGAGGATAAAGAATAACAATGAAAGCTTGTGAATCATGTTCCGGCCGCGCCGAGATCGGCAAATATCATAAACAGGTTCCGGTCTGGCGCCGGGCGGTCGGCCTCGTGTTCGTGTATCTGCCGATCGTGACCTTGCCGTTCGTATTCCTGAGCGCCTACATGGTTTATTTTCATTTGCACCTGATCGGCGGCCGCAACATCAAGCCTTTCTCGGCATTTCTGCCCGCCAAGGACAGCCACCGCTATAACCTGAAAAGCCAGATCACGATGGACGGCTCCTTCAAGGCCAGCCTGTCGCAGTCGAAGCTGTACTGGATTTTGAATTGCACTTGGTATTGCCCGGTCAGCGTCGCGGTGTTCGAATGGCACGCCTACATGGTCAAGATCGTCGAGAACTGGTGGTGCCCTTTCACTCACGAAAAGAAGGAAGGCTACAGCAATGCGAAGATCGACCAGTCTTTCTGGCATATTTATCCTGAAGACCGCGTCAAACTGAACAAGGAAGACCTCGACAATCCGATCTGGAATGAAGAAGCCGAGGCGGCCAAACAGGCTGCGACCGGCCCCTCTGTCTGATCGAGCTCAGGTTCGGCCGATAATGAGCCGGCCAATCAGGGAGCGGTGCCCGGAGGCAGCCGCTTCCGACATCGAATTTTAGATACCGGCAGGGTTTTGCCGTATCCCGACCCACTGGCGCAGCCGCCCGCATCGCAGAGGCGCTGCGCACTAGCTTGATTTTCCACCGCTGCCGCGGGTTTTACTTTCTGTTTTTTTGTTCGTGTGGAACCCGATGCGGATAGGTCCTTACCAACTCGCTAACAATCTGGTTTTGGCGCCGATGGCGGGCATTACCGACCGCCCTTTCCGCGAGACCTGCAAGCGCTTCGGCGCGGGTCTGACCGTTTCGGAAATGACCGCGTCGAATCCGGCCTTCAGGCAGCATGCCCGAACGCTGCTGAAATCGGATGGCGAAGGCGAAAGCGGCGTGCGTTCGGTGCAGATTCTCGGCACCGATCCCGCGCAAATGGCGGAGGCCGCCAGGTTTAACGTCGACCGCGGCGCCCATATCATCGATATCAACATGGGCTGTCCCGCCAAGAAAGTCTGCTCGGTGGCGGCCGGGTCCGCGCTGCTGAGAGACAAGAAGCGGGTCGGCAGCATTCTCGATGCGGTGGTTGCGGCGGCCTGCGTTCCTGTGACGCTGAAGATCCGGACCGGCTGGGATGCGCAGAACCGGAATGCGGTCGCGATTGCCCGGATTGCCGAAAACGCCGGCATCGCGGCATTGACCGTACACGGGCGCACCCGCGCCTGCAAGTTCAACGGCGAGGCGGAATACGACACGATTGCGGCGGTCAAGCAGGCGGTCCGGATGCCGGTGATCGCCAACGGCGACATCGACAGCCCCGAAAAGGCCCGGTTCGTGCTCGATAGGACAGGGGCCGACGGCCTCATGATCGGCCGCGCCGCCTGCGGCAATCCTTGGATATTCGAACAGATCCTGCGTTTTTTCGAGAGCGGCGAGAAGCGCTGGGAGCCGTCCGCCGCGGCAATCAAGGACACGATCGTCTCGCATCTCGAGCAATTGTACGATTTCTACGGCGAATCGACCGGTGTTAGAATCGCCCGCAAACACATCGGCTGGTATTTGGGGCCTTTCGGCTTGATTGGCCGGGAGACCCTGCAAAGGATCAATACCGCCACCCAATCCGCAGAGCAACTGCGTTTGATGCATCTGGCGCTGGATTTTTTAACGTAACCGTCGGGTTGAACATTTTATGGAAACATCCGATAACTCCCCCACAGACAGATTTGACCGCGGACCCAGCGGTCAGCTAGAAAAAAGAGAAACTCACTTGGACCCCAACGCTACGCACTCGATTCCCTTGTCGGCGCACGTCAAGCAGGCCATCGATCTGTACTTTGCACAGATGAAGGATCACGACGTCGCCAATCTTTATGCGATCGTCATGAACGAAATCGAAAAACCTTTGCTCGAGTCGGCTTTGCGCCATTGCGGCTATAACCAGACCAAAGCCGCGAAGGCGCTGGGCCTGAGCCGCAGCACGCTGCGCAAAAAGCTGGAGCAATACGGTTTGTCCTGATCCGAAATTTTTTACTTCTCGATTTTTTTCCACCTTTTCAATTACCCATGAATAAAACGATCAAACGCGCGCTGGTCAGCGTTTCCGATAAGACCGGAATCGTCGATTTCTGCCGCGAACTCAGCGAGCTCGGCATCGTCATCCTGTCCACCGGCGGCACCGCCAAAACCTTGGCGGAAAACAAGATTCCGGTGACCGACGTTTCCGAGCATACCGGTTTTCCCGAGATGATGGACGGCCGCGTGAAGACGCTGCATCCGAAGATTCACGGCGGGATTCTGGGCCGGCGCGGCATCGACGACCAAGTGATGGCCGCGCATGGGATCGAGCCGATCGACTTGGTCGTGGTCAACCTGTACCCGTTCGAGCAGACGATCGGCAAGCCGGATTGCGATCTGGAAACCGCCATCGAAAACATCGATATCGGCGGACCGACGATGATCCGCGCCGCCGCGAAAAACTATAACGATGTCGCGGTCGTGGTCGAGCCGGCCGATTACGCTCCGGTGCTGGCCGAACTGAAGGCCCAACACAATGGCTTGAGCCAGGCGACCCGCTTTAAACTGTCGTTGACCAGTTTCGCGCATACCGCGCGCTACGACACTGCGATCGCGAGCTATCTCGCCAAGATCAACGAACAGCCGTTCCCCGACACGCTGAATCTGCAGTTTTATCTGAAAGAAACGATGCGCTACGGCGAGAATCCGCATCAGGCCGCGGCGTTCTACCAGGAAAAAAATCCGCCCGCCGGCACGATCGCGGCGGCGGCGCAACTGCAGGGCAAGGCGCTTTCTTACAACAACATCGCCGATGCGGATGCCGCGCTCGAATGCGTGAAGTCGTTCGACCAAAAGCCGACCTGCGTGATCGTCAAGCATGCCAATCCCTGCGGCGTTGCCGAAGCCGATTCGCTGCTTGCGGCTTACGACCGCGCCTATGCGACCGACCCGACCTCGGCGTTCGGTGGGATCATCGCCTTCAACCGCGAGCTCGACGAAGCCACCGCGGCCGAAATCGTCAAGCGCCAGTTCGTCGAGGTGATCATCGCGCCGGCGGTCGGCCAGGCGGCGCGGAACGTGCTCGCGGCGAAACAGAACGTGCGCGTGCTCGAATCCGGCGCCTGGCAAAGTAGTGAGACGCCCGGCTTCGATTTCAAGCGCGTTGCGGGCGGTCTGTTGGTGCAGAACCGGGACAACGGCCGGATCGGCGTGCACGACATCCAGGTCGTCAGCAAGCGCGCGCCGACCGCCGAAGAGCTCGGCGACCTGCTGTTCGTTTGGAAAGTCGCCAAATTCGTCAAGTCGAATGCGATCGTCTACGGCAAAGACCGGCAGACGATCGGCATCGGCGCGGGGCAGATGAGCCGGGTCTATTCGGCGAAGATCGCCGGGATCAAGGCGGCCGACGAAGGATTGGTAGTGTCCGGCTCGGTCATGGCTTCGGATGCGTTCTTCCCATTTCGGGACGGCATCGATGCCGCTGCCCAGGCCGGCATTACCGCAGTCATTCACCCCGGCGGCTCGATCCGCGACGAAGAAGTGATCGCCGCGGCCGACGAGCATGGCATGGCGATGGTCTTTACCGGCATGCGCCACTTCAGGCATTAATCGATAAAATGTAGGGTGGGTTCGACGCGCTGTGCTCTTTACCTTCTGAGTTAGGCAGAGTTTTCCGCGCGTCGAACCCGCCTGGCAACCTGGCGGGTTACGGCGCGCGACCATAATAGATGCCATCCAAGTGCGCACCGTAATCCACCCTACATTTTTTCTCTTCTACCGTTTATAACTTTTCTTGCTGAACATTATGCAGATTCTCATCGTCGGCAGCGGCGGCCGTGAACACGCCCTGGCCTGGAAGGCCAAACAATCCCCGAAAGCCGAAAAAGTCTTCGTTGCGCCCGGCAACGCGGGTACAGCGCTGGAGCCCGGCATCGAAAACGTTGCGATCGCGGTCGACGACATTTCAGGCTTGCTCGACTTCGCGAAACAACACGCGATCGGCCTGACCATCGTCGGTCCCGAGGTGCCTCTGGTGCTGGGGATCGTCGATCGCTTCCGGGAAGCCGGCCTCAAATGTTTCGGTCCACCCGCCGCGGCGGCGCAGCTCGAAGGCTCGAAAAGCTTCTGCAAGGATTTCATGGTCCGCCACCAGATTCCGACCGCCGCCTATCAGACTTTCACGGATAAGGATCGCGCCATCGCTTACATTAGGGAGCAGGGTGCGCCGATCGTGGTAAAAGCCGACGGGCTTGCGGCCGGCAAAGGCGTGATCGTCGCGCAGACCGAAGCCGAAGCGGTCGCCGCCGTCGAAGACATGCTGTCCGGCAATGTGTTCGGCGAAGCCGGCAGTCGGGTCGTGATCGAAGAGTTTCTGCAGGGCGAAGAAGCCAGCTTTATCGTAATGGCCGATGGTCAGCATGCGCTCGCGATGGCGACCTCGCAGGACCACAAGGCCCGCGACGACGGCGACAAGGGCCCGAACACCGGCGGCATGGGCGCCTATTCGCCCGCGCCGGTCGTGACGCCCGAAATTCACCGGCGCGTGATGAACGAAGTGATCGAGCCGACCCTGAAAGGGATGGCCGAAGATGGCCTGCCGTACACCGGCTTCCTGTACGCGGGGCTGATGATCGCCGCCGACGGTTCGATCAAGGTGCTCGAATACAACTGCCGCTTCGGCGACCCCGAAACCCAGCCGATCATGATGCGGATGAAGAGCGATTTGGTCGAACTTTGCGAGGCGGCGCTGGAAGGCAGGCTTGATCGAGTTACCAGCGAGTGGGACCCGCGCGCCGCGCTCGGCGTGGTAATGGCGGCCGGCGGTTATCCCGATGCTTACCGGAAAGGCGCGGCGATCAGCGGGCTTCAGACCACGGCAAATAAGGACATGAAAGTCTTCCACGCCGGCACTTCGCGATCTGGCAAAGACATCGTCACCGCCGGCGGCCGCGTGCTCTGCGCCTGTGCGCTCGGCGACACGATCGCCGAAGCCCAGAACAAGGCCTATCGCCTGGTCCGCAACATCGATTGGGACAACGTTTATTACCGGACCGATATCGGTTTTAAAGCCATCGATCGGAATTTGTAGGCGAGAGTTGATGTAGATACGGTTATTCACGTCAAGCGTTATGAAGCGCAGTGTTGTAGGGCGTTTTCGCGATAGCAAAACGCCAATCCGTAAGGCGGAACCGGCTCTGCCGGGTTCCGCCGCAGGATGACGGATCGCTGAATGTGATGGCGGATTGCCTGGCGGCGAATCCGCCCTACAAGGTCTACAAAAGCCGTAGGATGTGCCGAGGAACGAGGCGCATCGGCCGAGATATAACGCGAACGATGCGCTTCCCTTCGTTCAGCACATCCTACATTGCTTGTCAATAAGATCTGGCAGGCCTCACTTCCGGCAAGCGGATAAAACGCGGCCCATTAACGAACGATGATCCGAAATTCAGTCCCTGTTAATGCCGGCGAAGTATATTCCGCCTGGAAAAGCATTTTTCTGATTTTTTCATTATTCCGACAGGATAATCAATCATGCAAAACCTGATAAAAAAATATGCGCTGTTCGCCCTGGTCATGCTGGGGCTGATCCCGATGACCAACGCGGCGGCCGGCGGCTTGCAGGAGCCGCAGCAGGTGATTCAGAACGTTTCGGAGCAGTTGCGCCAGCGTTTTCAAGACAAGGCGTTCACCCGCGATTTTGCGCAGGTGACCCGCTTCGTGGACGGCGTGATCTACCCGCATGCCGACTTCGACGTGATCGCGCCTCTGGTTTTGGGCAAGCACTGGAAAACCGCGTCCCTTGCCGAACGTGAACGCTTCAAGAACGAATTCCGGACGCTGCTGATCCGGTCTTATTCCCGGGCCTTCGTCGAATACGCCAACTGGACGCTCCATTTTCAGCCGATCGATGCAGGCGACGGCAAAAAGGTCGTCGTCAAAACCGAAGTCCTGCAGCCGGGACAAAAGCCGGTGCAGGTCAATTACCGGATGTTTCAAGGAAAAGGCGGCTGGAAGGTGTACGACATCATCATCGAAGGCGTGAGCCTGGTGACCAATTACCGTTCGAGTTTCAGCGAGGACATTCAGAAGAAAGGTTCGTTGAGCGCGCTGAACGATTCTCTCGCCAAACGTAACGCCGAAGCGTTAAGCGGCAAAGGTTCCTGATGCTGCTGCCGCGTTGAGCGCTCAGGGTGCGTGACGGCGCCCTGACTCCTCTCCTATTTTTTCCTCCCGTTTCACCTGCAACGCATCGCGGTATTCTTCCGTTCCATTCCGCTTCGCTGACGTTCGACTCGCTGAAAGCCGATGTCTGAAAGGCCCGTTGCCGGGGAGACAAGCGCGCGCCGAATCCCTGCCAAGCAGGCTCCCCGCTTAAATCTGCCGGCCTTCTCTCCGGATGCCGTTTGACGCAACGGTGTTATGCTATCGGTCACCGGAACGCGGTCTATATACAACGAGGATTTGTCTATGATGCCCGAAACCATGCCTTGCACCCTGGTCACGTGGGAAGAAGTTTACCGTCTATGCCGGGAGGCGGCGCGGAAGATCCGCACCGCCGGGGCCCCGGTCGATATGATCGTGGCGATCGCGCGAGGCGGGTATATTCCGGGGCGGCTGTTGTCGGACATGCTGGGCGTTTCCGACCTGACTGCCTTGAAGATCGAGCATTACCGCGGCGCGCAAAAACAGCGCGAGGTGCTGGTCAAATATCCTTTGAATGCCGACATCAACGGACGCGACGTGCTGCTGGTCGACGATGTGTGCGACAGCGGCGAGACCTTCGCGGTCGCGGTCGAGCATCTCCGTAGATCCGGAACGTCCCGTTCCTTGCATACGGCGGCGATGCAATTGAAAACCGTCTCCGAATTCGTGCCGGATCATTATGCCGGGACGATCGGCGAATGGCGGTGGATTATCTATCCCTGGGCGGTCAATGAAGATCTGTCGAGCCTGATCGAGAAAATGCGGCTCGACACCCGGGATCCCGTCCGTTTGCGGCAGGCGTTCAGGCGGCTGCACGATGTCGACGTGACCCTTCGGCAGGTCGAGGATGCGTTAGGGTTGCTCGATGACTAACGTCGTCTCTTCCGCCGCTAATAACATTGTTCGGAATGGCA
This sequence comes from Methylomicrobium agile, assembly GCF_000733855.1. Taxonomy (NCBI): domain Bacteria; kingdom Pseudomonadati; phylum Pseudomonadota; class Gammaproteobacteria; order Methylococcales; family Methylococcaceae; genus Methylomicrobium; species Methylomicrobium agile. The sequence continues at coordinate 1,507,176 of NZ_JPOJ01000001.1, read as the reverse complement.
GGCGGCTTCGCCGGCGGATTCGAACTGAATCGTCGCGTGGCCGATGCCGAAGCGGTCATGTAAATCGTGATTGATCTGATGCAGCAAAGCATTGCTCCGAGAATCATCGGTAAGCACCAAGTGCACGGTCAGTGCCGCCTGGGTGGTACTGAGGCCCCAGATATGCAGGTGGTGCACATCGGTTACCGCAGGCAGTCCGAGCAGGTAGGCGCGCACCGCCGCCGCATCGATGCCTTCGGGAACCGCGTCCAGCGCCAGATTCAGCGAATCCCACAACAGCCGCCACGAGCTGTAGATGATGGTCAATGCCAGTATGAGGCTGAGCGCCGGATCCACCCATTGCCAGCCGGTGAATAGAATGACGGCGGCGCCTGCGACGACTCCGGCGGAGACCAGCGCATCGGCGGCCATGTGCAGGAACGCGCCGCGGATGTTCAAGTCGCTCTTGCGTCCGGACATGAACATCATCGCCGTGCCTGCGTTGATCACGATCCCTGCCACCGCGACCCAGATCACCGTGTCGGCGGCGATCGGGGAGGGCGTTTCGAGACGTTGGACCGCTTCCAGGATGATCGCGCCGACCGCGACCAGCAATAACACCGCATTGGCGAGTGCGGCCAGCACCGACGCGCGCTGCAGGCCGTAACTGTGCCGTTCGGTGGCGGCGCGGCGGCTCAACGCGGTTGCTCCCCAGGCGAGAAACAGTCCCAATACGTCGCCGAGATTGTGTCCCGCATCCGCGATTAGCGCCAGGGAGTGCGAAAGGAATCCGTATACGACTTCGGCGGCGATGAAAATCGAGTTCAGCAGGATTCCGACGGCGAAAGCGCGGCCGTAATTCGGCGCGTGCGAGTGTGGGTGAGAATGATGCTCTGTATGCATGACAATAATGCGCGGTTGTGATCGGAACCGGAGGCAATGCCCCGAGTCACCGCATTATCGACAGGAAGGCGGAGAATTGCAATCGATGGTGCTCGGCCGCACCCAGGACATCGGTTTACCGAAGAATCGGCGATTTTTCAAACCATAGACCAACGGGCGCCCGACAAATTCATCGGCGAACTTTGCCTTAAAGCTGTTCCGGCAACGGAGAGGCTATCGGTGCATAGGCTGCCATGTTCGCCCGTATAACCGTTTTTTAAAGAGAAACGCCACATTGACCCGTCCGATCATCACCGGCACTTCGATCAGCGGACCGATGACTGCCGCAAAGGCGGCGCCGCTGTGGATGCCGAATACCGCTACCGCCACGGCAATGGCCAGCTCGAAATTATTGCTGGCCGCCGTAAACGCCAAGAACGCCACCAGACCGGCCGCGTATTCATTATCGCCGCGCGCCAGTTCGTTTCAGACGATCACCATTGCGATGCAGCGGGCCAGCCCGATCAGAATCAGGCCAGCCATGTATTCCGGATAATCGCGCAGAAATACGACCGCCAGCGCGAACATCAGCACCGGCCCGATGATCCAGTTCTGCAGCAGCGACAGGCCCAGCACCCGCCAATCCCGAAACACATCGCCCAGCGCTTCGTGGCGCGCCTTGGCCAACGGCGGGTACATCATCAGAATCAGGCCGGCTGCAATCGGGAGATTGGTCGTTCCGACCGAAACGGCTCGATTGAATTGTTGAATTGGTTCCGGCCATAGAAATCCGATTCCTACGCCAAGCGCCATAGCCATAAAAATCCAGAGCGTCAGAAAGCGATCCGGGAACGACAAGCGGGGAGCGGGGCAACGAGGTATGTTCATGAGGGAACCGAGCCGATCGGGAAGTCGAATTTGGCGTAATCTTCCCGAATTACGCTGGATTCGGCCTGAAATAGGGCGCTGTAGAAAGCGATATTCCGTTAAAGATCGTCTATGGCGATATGAAGACGAAAGCGCTTCATGCGGATTCTCCGGCAAGCGATGAGGGAAGCAAGGTTCCGATGCGGTCCAGTTCGGTTTTCAAGCGGCCACGATCCTGCTGCAGCGCGTTTAAAGGCAGCCGCAGAAACTGCTCGATGCGGTAGCGCAAGATGCGATATGCCTTCATAAAGGCGGCGTCGATTTCTTCGTCGCCGCCTTCGGCATGGGCGGGATCTTCGACGCCCCAGTGGCTGCGCACTGCAGGCCCGAGATAGACCGGGCAGGTTTCGTTGGCGGTATTGCCGCAGACGCTGAGTACGATGTCGGGTGTCGCCGGCAGAGCGTTCCAGGATTTGCTGAAATAGCCTTCGGTGGAAATCCCTTCGCGTTCCAGCAGCGCCAGCGAACGCGGATGCACTTTGCCGGTCGGTTTGCTGCCGGCGCTCATCGCCTGCCAGCCGGGCGGCGCCAGATGGTTGAAGGTGGCTTCGCCGAGGATCGAACGGCAGGAATTGCCGGTGCATAAGAACAAAACGTTCATGGAAGCTCGTCCTTTGATGAAAATTAGGGGTTGCCGCGGCAGGTCTTCGCCGGCTCTGCATCGAAGCATTGCTCTGCATGGCCGCTGCAGCATTCGGCAGTCAAATAATCGATCAGCGCCTGCATCACCGGCAGATTGGCGCGGTAACGCTGATACCGGCCTTCCTGGGTTACGTTGAGCAGGCCCGCATGGGTCATGGCCTTCAGATGGAAAGACAGGTTGGTGGGCGGCAGGGCCAGCAGTGCGGCGATTTCCCCGGCCACCAGGCCGGCAGGCGCGTGCTTGACCAGAAGCCGGAACACATCCAGCCGGATGCCGGAGGCCAAGGATTCGAAAAGGGAAGTGGCGAGTTGTTTATCCATATATTAACTATACAACAATGATTGAAATATTGAAAACAAACAACGATAAATTTTCCTCTTGTTCATGGTTTTCGATCGACCGCTTTGATTTTCAAAACGCGCCGTAAAAGCGCCTATTTTCGGCTGGCAGGGTATTCGACCGGCCGGCTTGCTCCCGGCGGCAATAGTTCTTGTGGCGTTTGCTCGCCCTCGCACGCATCGGCATCCCCAAAACTTCTCATATTCAGCCAACAGGTTATGCGATAATGGGAGAGAATTAGCAAAGCCTTACGGGGCAAAAATAAGGAAGAAACCATGTTTTCATTGCAAACTATCTTCGGCAAAGGCGACAAGTTTTACAGCCTCCTCGAAGCCAGTGCGGAATCCGCGCGTGCGTCGACCAGGGCGCTGATCGAACTTTTGAGTACGCCCGCATCGCAGCAATCGCTGGAAAAGTTTAAACAGGCGCGCCGCCAGGAAAAGGATTTGGCCGCGCAGATCAGCGAAGAACTGGTCGACACTTTCGTTACCGTACTCGAACGCGAAGATATCGAAGCCCTGAACGGCGCGCTCTATAAAATTCCCAAGATCGTGGAAAAATTTGCGGAGCGTTACACGCTTGCCCTGGCGCGAATCGGCGACGTGGATTTCGCGAGCCGCGCCGCCATGCTGGAACAGGCCTGCGAAGTTTTGCAACAGATGATCGGATTGTTGCGGTACGGCATGGATCTGGACCGGATCAAAAAATTGAACGATCGGCTGCACGCGATCGAAGGCGAGGCCGACCGCCAGATCCTCGAATTGTACCGGGATGCCTACGCGAATGAATCCGATCCGATCCGTTATCTGATCAAGATGAATTTGTTCGAAATTCTGGAAAAGGCGATCGACCGCTGCCGCGACGCCGGCAATGTCATTTATCACATCGTTTTGAAAAACTCGTAAAAGGTCGCCATGCTGACTCTGCTTTTGCTTGTCATCCTGGCAGCGCTTGTCTTTGAATTTATCAACGGATTCCACGATACCGCCAACTCGATCGCCACGGTTGTGGCCACCAAAGTGCTGACGCCGACCCAGGCGGTCGTGCTTGCGGCCGCCACGAATCTGTTCGGCGCCTTGTCCGGGACCGCCGTCGCCAAAACCATTTCCTCGGGGCTGGTCGATACCAGTCTGGTGGCCATTTCCTCCGAAGTGTTGATCTGCGCGCTGGTCGGCGCGATCATCTGGAACCTGATCACGTGGGCGCTGGGACTGCCGTCCTCTTCCAGCCATGCGCTGATCGGCGGCTTGTGCGGCGCGGCGCTGGCGGCGGGCCACAATGATTTCGATGTGCTGATCTGGTCGAAAACCGCGGACGTCTGGACGGAGAACAAGGGGCTGCTCTGGAAAGTCTTGATTCCTATGGTCAGTTCGCCGATTGCCGGATTTTCGCTGGGTATCGTGATCATGGGAGCATTGATGGCCGTGATCAGTGGGATGAATTCGCTGGGCGGGGCGTTGGCGCGGAGCGTCCGTCCGAAATGGATCAATGTCGCGTTCGGTAAAGCCCAGCTGGTTTCGGCCGGCTACATGGGGTTTGCGCACGGCACGAACGACGCCCAGAAAACCATGGGCATCATTGCCTTGTCGCTTTTTACCGCGAACAGCGCGGGCACTCTCGACCAATTGCCGGCCTGGGCCGAATTCCTGCGGCCGGACGGAGGCGAGAAGGATATCGATACCTGGATCGTATTGACCTGCGCGCTGGTGATGGCGATGGGCACCGCCATCGGCGGCTGGCGGATCATCAAGACGCTGGGCCATAAAATGGTCAAATTGCACCCGATCAACGGTTTCGCTGCGGAAACCAGCTCGGCGACCATTTTGCTGACGGCGGCCCACTTCGGGATGCCGGTTTCCACCACGCACAGCATTTCTACCGCGATCATGGGCGTAGGTTATGCGAAAAATCCTCACGCACTGAAACATTCCGTGATCGAGCGGATCGTCTGGGCTTGGATTCTGACGATTCCGGCCGCAGGCGGCCTGGCCTGGGGCATGGTAAGCCTGCTGTTGCTGTTCCGGTAGGCCTAAATTCCTCATCCGGTATCCCTTCCTTATTATTATCCGGCCTGCTTCAGGCCGATATTCAAAGTTTGCCGCCTCCGGACTTTTGCCGACCGGGGCGGTTACCTTGCCGAATCTTCCCGACAGTCGGCAAGCCTGGTAGGTCGGGCAACCGCTTCACCGTTGCCCGACATTTGGGCGGCGAAGAGGCCGTTCGATGATCCGTAACCGTGACCTCATACTGCCGCATCGAAAAAGTTCGGGCACAAAAAGCGTGCCCGACCTACACGGCGGCCGGCAGGCTCTTTGCCCGCATCGCTATCCAAAACGACTCGCGGAATTCATGGTCTATCGATAAATACGCGAACTTTGTTCGCGCAGAGGATTCGTTATGGCTTGCAGTTGGAGAAGATCATGAATACGAAAGAACACATCGATATTGAAATCCGGCTCATTCAGGAACGAATGCAGCACTATTTCCACAGGCATTGGAAACTGTTCCTGGCGGAAGGGATAATTTTCATCCTGCTTGGATTTTGCGCCATAGTCGTCCCCCGGTTTTTCTCCGTGGCCGTGGTGATTTTTTTGGGCTGGCTGATTCTGTTCGGCGGGATCGTGCATATCAGCCGCGCTCTGCTGTTTTCCGGAATGCCCGGTTTCGGATTGTGGCTGTTTATCGGTATTTTACAGGCGGTGTTGGGCTATCTGTTCATTGTCCGGCCTGCCTCGGGGATACTCACCTTAACGATGCTGATCACGTTGTATTTTGCCCTGGAAGGCATTGCCAAAATTTCTTTGGCTTTCAGGATGCGCCCTTTACCCAGTTGGAGGATGATTTTGTTCAACGGCATTACGGGATTGGCTTTTGCGTTGATCGTCGTGATCGCCTGGCCCGAAACTTCGCAATGGCTGCTGGGCCTGTTCCTGGGCATCAATATGCTTTTCCTGGGCGCGGCGTTGGCCAAAATCGGCCTGCATCATAAAGTCAGCTATTGACTTTCGGCTTTCCCCGCGTCCGTCAACTCCAGCAGATCGATCACGTTCAGCCGGATCGCCAGCCGCGTCAGCTCGATGTCGCTGGCCGCGCCGAGTTTGCGTTTGATCAGGTAATGGCTGTTGCAGACCGTTTTCTGGCTGATGTTGAGCGTCTGCGCAATCGCCTCGATCGGCCGGCCTTCGACCAAAAGGCGCAGAATTTCGAACTCCCGCACCGTGAGCGCCTCCAGCGCCATCCGCTCGCTGCCGAGTTTTTCCAGCGCCAGCGCTTGGGCGATATCCGGGCTCAACGCATGGCGGCCCGCATGGACCTCGAAGATCGCGCGCAGCAGCACGTCCGGCGGGCTGCTTTTGGTGACGTAGCCCAGGGCGCCGGCGCGGCTGGCCTGGACCGCGAAGCTCGGGTTCTGATGCATGCTGAACACCAGGATTTTGGCGTCCGGACAGCGCTGCCTGACCCGCCCGATCAATGCCAGGCCGCCGATGCCCGGCAGCGACAGGTCGGTCACCATCAGGTCCGGCTTGCATTCCTTGAAGCGGAGATAGGCCTCCGCGCCGTCCGCCGCTTCCGCGATCACCTGCAGGCCGGTTTGCTTGGCCAACAGCGCGCGGTAGCCCTCGCGGACGATCGCATGGTCGTCTACCAGCAGGATGTTGATCATCGATTTCCGGCCTCCTCCGTCATTTTGTTGAGTTAAAAGCTTAGATAGTGTCGTCATAAGATAGCTGTCCACAGGGCGATGCACCGGATCTGCACAGCGGCCAGGAACGATGCGGTGTTCTTGGCATAGCGTGTGGCAATACCTCGCCAGCGCTTGAGGTGCAAGAACGCGTTTTCTACTAAATGCCGCAGTTTGTACAGGTCGCGATCGTAGTCGCGGGGTTGTTTTCGATTGCGGCGTGGCGGAATGACCACCGTCATCTGATTTGCTTCGGCTTGGGCTACGATAGCATCGCTATCGTAGCCTTTGTCCGCCAATAAGTACTGAGCATCCACGCCTTCGATCAAGGCTGAAGCCTGCGAACAATCTGCTGTGGTACCTGCTGTAATAAGGATTCTGACCGGCATACCATGCGCATCCACGGCCAGATGTATCTTACTGTTGAGCCCCCTTTTGTGACCGCCATGCCCTGATTGCCGCCTTGCGCGCCGGTCGCATGCGGATGGACTTTGATGTGGCTGGCATCAATCATCAACCATTCATAGTCGGGTTCGGTGACCAACTGTTCCAACAGGGCTTCCCAGACGCCGTGATCTCGCCAACGGCAAAACCGGCGATGGGTGTTCTTCCAATCGCCATAGTCAGGTGGCAGGTCGCGCCATGGCGCACCGGTACGCAAAATCCAGAAGACCGCATTGATAAACAAGCGGTTGTCTCGCGCTTTTCCGCCCCAGGCCCCGGCACGGCCGGGCAGATGGGGTTCCAGTAAGCTCCAAACCGTATCGGAAATGTCATGGCGGCGGTGGGCAGGTTGGGACATGGCTCTTTAATCTCATCAGCAACGACAATCTCCGTATTATACCTGACAAAGACTTATCTTGTGACGACACTATCTAGGGTCCGGTAGGAAATAACTTCCCGAATGTTGATTATTTTGAAAAGCGGATGATTCACTCCCCTCTTTGAAAAAGAGAGGAGGGGGAGATTGATCCGACAAATCCCCCTCGATCCCCCTTTTTGAAAGGGGGTAGTTGTTTTTGACGCAATCCTTATTCCCTTTCAGCTTTCCCGCCAAGGCGAAAAGGAGCCAGCCGCGCTCGCTGCCATTGCCGCGCAGCTTGGCTCGGCCGCCCTGGGCATCGGCAATACGACTTCAATCTTCAATCCATGAGGTTCGGCGATGGACAGCGTCAGTTGTCCCTGCAAGGCGGCGACCCGTTCGCGAATTCCGAGCAGGCCGATGCCGGGGCCTTCCGGAAAAGGCAGCGTGTCGGCGATGCCGTCGTCGCGGACGGTTAAAGTCGCCCGCTCTTCGGCCACCGTCAGCGTAACTTCCACATGATTGGCCGCCGAATGTTTCGCGCTATTGGTCAGGCATTCCTGGGCGATCCGGAACAGCGCGATCGCCTGCGGCTCCGGCAAGGTCCCGCAGTCGCCGCTGATGTTCGATTCGTAACGGATTTTGCCGGCGCCATGTTTGTTCCATCCCGCTATCATACTGTTCAGGCTGGCGGCAAGCCCCAGTTCGTCGAACTCGGCGGGCCTGAGGCTTCCGAGCAGGCTGCGCACATGAGTCATCATGTGTTCGCTGATCCGGACGATGCGGGTGGCTTCTTCGATCAGTTCCGGACATTCCCGCTCCGCCGTATGGATGATCGAGGCGGCGACCGCGTTGATCGCGGCCAGGCATTGGCCGAATTCGTCGTGCAGTTCGCGGGCCAAGTCGCGGCGTTCTTGTTCCTGTAGATCGATCAGCTGGACGGCGAGCTTTTGGCGCTCCGCTAGCAACTGCTGTTGAGCGGCCGCCAGCTGGTTGATCGCGGCGGCGGTCTGCGCCCATTCTCTCGGTTCGAACATGGGCAGGCGATGAGCCAAGTTGCCCTCCCTCAGGGTTTCCAATCCGGCGACGATGACGCCGGCCGGCCGCAATGCCCGATTGACGCTCAGGTAAACGGGCAGGCAGACGGCCAGGATGGTCAGCGCGGAAAGTCCCAGCAGATTCCTGACATCGCTCCAGGCCTGCGCAATGTCCATTTCGGCGCTGGACGATACGGCCAGCGTGCCCTGGATGCGGCCCTTGAAGGCTACCGGCCGCGCTATCTCGAGGCCGGGAGCGAACAACGCCCGGTACAGGCTGGCGAAGCTCTCCGGCGAGCCGTGCGGGGACAGTTTCGCGCCGTTGCACAAACTTTTAACGGCGGTATTGTCTGCGGGTTCGAAACGGATACACAAGCCGGGAACGCCGGCAGTCTCTTTCCAGAGCGAGAAGTCCGGAAACGTCCGGGGTTGGCCGAAGCCGGCATCGATGCGCAACAACTGAAATTCCAACTGTCTGCCCAGCGATTCGGCGGTGGTCTGAATCGTCTGCAGGGTTTGCCGATGGCTTTTCTGCAGCACGTAGACGGAGTCGGCCAGGAGGCATGCCAGCGCGACGGCCGCGATACGGAACAGCAAATGGCTTTGTAGATTCATGGGCAAGCCTGCCGGCCTTTTGTCCGAAGATGGCTGCATTTTAGGTGACGGCCGGCGCGGTGAAAAGCCGCCGGAACGAAAGCAGGCAAATTGCCCGTGCTTTCCGGGCGGATTTCGGCTTACGGCGGATTTTTTTTGTCATAGACTGAGGCCTGCCCCGAATGCCTCACGAGTAAGGGCGAGTGCAGGGAGCCGTTCTCCCGTGCGATTCTACACACTGACCCTAAGGAAAAACCGCATGAACCCGCTTCTTTTCGACCGCGCCATTGCATGGCAAACCCTGGAAAATATCGCGCATTTGCAGTATGCGATCCTGGACATCGACCGGCAGAACAGGATTATCGATGTACTCTTCAAATTCGCCGCGCAGGCGCAGATCGTTCTGCACCGGCATAAGGTGTTGAACCACATGCTGGTGATTCAGGGCGAACACCGCCTGTACGAGGCCGACGGAAGCCTGAAGGAAATCAGGCCGGTCGGCCGCTATACCGTCAGTCCTGCCAGCGACGAGCCGCACCGGGAAGGCGGCGGCGACGAAGACGCGATCGTCTTTTTTAGCATTCGCGGCAGCGATGGCGTGCTCTATGAGATTCTGGACGATGACCTGAATGGGGTGGCTACTTTGAGCATGCAGGACTTTATCGATTTGCACAGCCGTCGAATGCAGTAATAGCGGGTTTTGGGAGAAATCGCATGTATCGCTCGACAATATTCGTAGTGTTGGTTTTTAAGCTGCTCGCCGGTTATACGGCACAGGCTGCGGAACGGATCGCCGTTTTGGATTTCGAACTGAACGATCTGACCTCTTTGCCCTATACTCCCGAAGAGCGGCGGCGTACCGCCTCCTTCCGGCCTTTGCTGGAACAGGCGCTGAAGCGGACGGGCGATTACGAAATGGTTCGGGTCGATGCCGAAGACCAGGCGGCCGCCGATGCGGGTTTGGGTTATCTGTTCCGTTTTCCCGAGCTTGCCGCCAGGCTCGGCGAGCAGGCCGGCGCCGATTGGGTGGTTGTCGGCCGGCACAGCAAGCCCAGCTTTTTGTTCTCTTATTTGATCGCGAATCTGGTTGATGTCAAAAATCGCGCGTTAGCCGCCGGCTATGCGATCGAGCTGAAAGGCAGCCACGAAAAAGGTAAGCGGCCAGCGGAACCACATAGCCAGGACTAAAACGTTATGATTTAATCCGCGAAGCGAAGAGGCAGAAGCTCGTCGATGCGACTGTTGGGCCAAGTTGGGAGCTTTTCCAGGGTTTCTTTTAGCCATACCGCTGGATCGAACCCGTTGAGCTTGGCGGTGCCGAGCAAGGTTTGAATGATGGCGGCACGCTGGCCGGCGCGTTCGGAGCCTACGAACAACCAGTTTTTTTTGCCCAATGCAATCGGACGAATGCTGTTTTCGATCGGGTTATTGTCGATCGGCAGATCACCAGTCTCGGCGTAGCGCGTGAGCGCAGCCCATCGCTTCAAACTGTAGTCGATCGCTTTGGCGGTGGCACTGCCGGGCGCGGTGCGCAAACGGGTTTGCTGAAGCCAGTCGTGGAAGGCTGCCAAGGTCGGCAGCGTTTTTTCGACACGCAGGGCTTGGCGCCCATCGGGCGTTAGGTCACTCCCTTCGGCTTCAATCGCATACAGCACCGCGATGCGGTTCAAGGCTTCGTGCGCGATCGGGCTCTGGCTGGCCTGGAACAAGTCGAAGAATTTCCGCCGTGCATGCGCCCAACAGGCGAGCTCGATGCACGGTTCAAGCAGGCGTTGATCCTCGGGATGCGCGCGGGCGGCCGCAAACAGGGCTTTGTAGCCGGCATAGTCGTCGACGACGAGGTGGCCTTGCCAGTCTTGCAGAAACTGCTGCGCATGCCGGCCGCTGCGGCCGGCTTGATAGTCGAAGACGAGGATCTTCGGTCCCGGCTGCAAGTCGTTGCTGCGATACGCCCACAAATAGGCCTTTTTCGTTTTGCCGTTGCCGGGATCCAATTGCGGCACCGGCGTCTCATCCGCATGCAGGCAATCGCGTTGCAAGAGGTGCCAGGCCAGACGGTCTGCCAAAGGCTCTAAGGCGACGCCGAGGCGTCCGACCCAGTCGGCCAGGGTGGAGCGGGACAAGGTTACGCCGTCGCGGGCAGCGATCTGTTCCAACCGGTACAGCGGCAGGTGATCCAGAAATTTACTGATCATCACCCAACTCAACAAACCGACCGCCGCCATGCCGCCATCGATCACCGCCGGCGGAATCGGCGCCGCGGTCACGGTTTCACAGCGCCGGCAGGCATATTGCGGGCGGATGTGCCGATGCACGAAGAACTTGGCCGGCTCGACGTCCAGTTGCTCGGTCACATCCTCGCCGATCTTGACCAAGTCCCGGCCGCAGTGCCCGCAGGTGCAGGACTCGGGTTCATGCCGGTGCTCGACGCGGGGCAAGTGAGCGGGCAACAGCTGACGACCGGCACGCAGGCGTTTCGGACGAGCCACCGTTGCACAAGGGCTGTCATCCTGCAGTTGCTCGACTTCGGCTTCAATCGCCGAAATATCCGTGTTCCAGGTTTCCTCGAAGACATCCCGCTGCAGCGGAGCCAAGGCTTCGCTCTTGGTACTGAAACGGATGCGCTTGTAATAGGCCAACTCGTGCGTCAGCGCGGCGATTTTGACCTCTTTGGCTTGCAGGCTGGCGTCCTTCGTTTGCAGGAGTTGCTGCTGATTCGCAATGGTTTGAGCATCCTGCGCCGCTTGCTCGACAAGCGTCTGAAGCATTGCCGCGACTTGGGCTTTAGCGGCCGGTTCCAGGTTGAGTTGATCGAGTTCAGCGAGCAAATTCATGGGGGATATTATACCGCACTCATCCCCTGAAAGCCTTGATATGACTGATGTTCAAGAGGATTTTATCGTTAACATCAGACTCGCCATTCCGCCGAGGGTTGAGCCGATAACCGTTGCCAATCGACACCGGCGGCCAACCACTGCCACTGGGCCGGACTGATCGCAAACACCGGATCAGAGGCCTGGGGCCAGACAAAACTGCCTCGATGCAAGCGCCGCTGACAGAGCCACACGCCATTGCCGTCCCACAGCAACAGGCGCAAGCGGTTGCCGGCACGGTTGCGGAAGATGAAGGCCGACCCAGCACACGGCGAATGACCCAGGCTCTGCTGCACGATCGTGGTTAAGCCATCCAGGCCGCGCCGCATGTCGACCGGCGCCACCGCCAGCCAAATCTGTGCCGGGCTCGCGATCAGGCCAGGCATCGCAACAGCTCCGCGAGCCAACTCGCCGGCATCGAAGCCGGCAGTTCCAGGCGATGGCCCTGAGCATGGGTAAAGACAATGACCTCAGTGACAGCCGGTTGAATCTGCACCGGTATCAAGGCCGTCGAATCCTGCTTGGGTAATTTGCGATAATCGCTCAGCCGTGCTGTGAACGTACGGACATTGAGTTGCTGTGCTGCGCAATACGCGGCTTGCGACAAACCACTGCGTTGCCACGCTTCGATATGCTGACGCCATTTCGCTGTGATGGCCATGCTAAAACTCCTGATCAAAAAAATCACAGGATGCCGCAGACGAAAACTATTTTATAGGTGGCTCGGATGGACGCTTACCGAAAAAGTTTCGCAGCGAGGCATCGAGGCGCTGGCGAAAAAAATTCATGATTCGATTAAAAAATAAATACGGCAAGAGGATGCGGGGATGCGGCATTCCCGCCAAACAAAAAAAGCGGCGATCTTGTCGAAGCGGCTCCGGAAGCGTTTGTCAGATTGCTCGTTGGGCAGGCGGCTAGGATTGATTATCCAAAAAGGCTATTGACTAATTCGATGTTGTCCGAAATATTCTCGAGCGTGATCGTTTCGGTGTCGAAGCTGAGTCCGAGTTTGGCGAAAGCGGGCACTATCGAGCAATCGACTCGACAGGCCGGATGGTCGGTTCCGGCAATGCTTTGTAAAAAGGCGACTTGCACAACGTCTACATAATCAGCCTTGGCTCCCGCATCGTATCGGAAATTGTTGTATTCCGAGGCGACCGGCTTTATCGTCGCCGGAAAGTTCAATTTATCCATCACGATTTTGCCGGCGGTGCCGTGCGCTTGTTCGAGCAGCAAACCGACGAGGGTGGGGCTTTCTTTGAACTCTTCAAATTCGGGGGATTGATCAATCATCATGAGTATGGGCAATTTCCCTACTTGGTGAATGAGTCCGGCAAGTATGGCCTCATTGGGGTCGAGGTGAGGCGCAAACGAGCAGAGGAAATGGCTGGCGGCAGAGACATTCCTGCTCAGCTCCCAGATTTGCTTGAATTCGTTTTCCAGAAATTTCGAGGAGGGCGCAAACAGTTGCTGGGTGATCATGCTGCTGACCAATGTGCGGATCGTGTTGTTGCCTAGCCTTAACACCGCCATCTGCACATTGGAGATTTCGGTTCTTCCCCGAAATTTCGGACTGTTCGTCACACGTATGAGACGAGCCGATATCGCCGGATCGGTGAGGATAATTGCAGCCAGATCCTTAGGTGAAGTTTCCTCTTTGGAAACCGCGTTCATAATGTTGATGGCAACGTCGGGTAGCGTCGGCAGATAAGGACTGTTGTTTACCAATTCGTTACTGATAACATCAATGGCGGTTTCAAGTGAAGCTAATTTCATTCTTTCATCCTTATTAAAAAATCTCATTTATTCTTCAGATAGGCAAACCCTCCAGGGTTCCATCCATGTCTTTAATTTTAGATGAAATTTTGCACAATTCTCTTGCTTGTCTCATGAATTTGAAGCCGCATCACAGAGATTTCCGAGTAGGGAAGTAATCATTTTTTGAAATAGAAGCTGGCGCTTGTCAGGCGGCCGGGCGTCGACGTCGCGCCCCGGCACCAGAAAACCGCGCCCGGATCGGCGAGGGCGATCGCCTTGGCCACGCCGATAAAGCTTTTTCTCTGGAAGAGTCAGACTGCCATGCCGACCTGTAAAGCATCGAACCAGTCTAAGAAACGCCCCACATCGTCACCTTTGAACATGCGTCCGTGTTGCGGAGCCAGAATCTCGATATCCAGTTTTCTAACCCGTTCGATCCAGGTCTTTTTGGCTGGGTTGGAGGGCATCCAACGCTGGTGGAAATAACGCATTTTTTCCGTATGCGCTTCGAAATCATCGACGAATAGCGGCGCCTCCCCCGGTTCGAGCGCGGCGCCGATGTCGCCGCTCATCAAAATCTTTGCCTCCGGATCATACACGTGAAAGTTGCCCGAGGAATGCAGATAGTGCGCCGGGATAAACTGCAGCTCAATCGCCTCCAGTTTGAGGCTGCCGCCATTATCGGCAATCGGAACATATTCGATCGATTCACACCCGTAATGCCGTAAAAATCCCTCCCAGATTTTCGGAGCATGAAGTTTGGCGTGGGGCAGTGCCTGATCCCAGAGACTCAGCGACGAAATGACATCCGGGTCCTGATGTGAAGCAAACAGATCGGTAATTTGTTCAACAGGCGCATGATGCAAAACCGCCGCCATCATGGGAGCAAACAGTTCATAGCCTCCGGGATCGAGCAACAGGCAGCGGTTGGCCGTACGTACCATATATTGGTTGGAATCGATGATGTTATCGGGTTTGTTTTTGTCCCGGCCGAACATGATCCATTGATGCTGAGATCCTTCATAAATATTGATCGATTTCATGGTACGAGAGGCTCTGTTTTTGGCAGATTAATAATGTATGTCCGATAAGGCCTGACCGAGGTCGGCGCCCAAGTTCGAAAGACGACCCGTTACCCGTGCAACGGGCGGCAAGCTTTTATTTGTTGGCTGAACCAAACCGGGATAGGGCTATGATGCAGCGTTGTACATGGTCGTGTATTTTGCGGGCGGCGTTATCCACGCTTTTCGATACGGTTTGCAGACTTTGTAAGTATTCGCCTGCCTGAGACGCTTCGATTCTGGAGTATGTCGCAATAATTCCTGCCGTTTTGGCATGTTGCGTTACTGTATCCAGATGATCCATCAGCAGGGCGACGTCGCGCTTAAATTGCAGCTGACAATTCTGTACTATAGCCTTCGCGTCGGCCAAGGGTTTTTGCATGGAATGGGCATGAACCGCCGAGCCGCACGTGGTGGTAATCAATTCAAATTTATTGAAAGCTTCCGTTTTTCGATATTCCTTGATCGTTATCCGGCATAATGATGTTGCCAGTTCGTTGATAATCTCGATATTTTGTATCATCTCTTTCGCCAAATCATTGATGAAATCGGTAATCGGCTGAAATCCCCTGGCTTTGTCTCCGGCACGGAATGCGATGGCTTTGGCGTTTGCGGCAGCCAATGAAATTTCCTTCGATATCGATATAACGGCGGTTAATTCAGAGGTGATGGAAGCCACCGCAATGAACTGTGTTTTGGTTTGATGATTCATAAAGTGTTCAGCGGCAGCCCGATATGAAAGCCTTGTCCGAAGTTGATGCCCATGTCTTTCAATAGATCGAAGATTTCCTGAGATTCGACGAATTCGCCGATCGTCAAAATATCGAGTTCCTGGCATAAACGGGACAGGTTGTGCACCAAGGCCCGATCGATTTTCGAGTTGAGGATATTGCGTACGAAGGCGCCGTCTATCTTGACATATTCGAAACGCAGTTCCCGAAGATAGTGAAACGAATTGTAGCCGCTGCCGAAATCGTCCAGCGCGAACGCAAAGCCTTTTTTCCGGAGATTGGTCAGGAACTTGCCCATATGCGTGATATCGCTGATCGCGTCGCGCTCGAGAATTTCGAACACGATGCTGCTTGGCGGCACTTCCAACTGAGCGCACAATTCTTCGGCGTAGCCTAAAATGCCCCGGCCCTGGATTTCCTGGGCGGACAAATTGATAAACAAGCGTTTGGGTTTGCCTTGGGAATGAATGATCTGCCGATTGGCTTCGATCACTTTCCGTACCATGATCCGGTCCAGTTCGCGTCCCATTCCGTATTTCTCGATTGTCTCGATGAATTGGCCGGCTACCGTGACGCGGCCGTCCGTTTCAAGCAGCCGGGCGATCGATTCGTAGGCGAATATTTCGCCGCTTTTGCAATCGACGATCGGTTGGAAGTAGGGCTGAATGCGTTCCTCGCGCAATGCCCGGCGCAATTCCTCGGCGACGGAGCGACTGTCGCGCATGATTTGCTTTAAATGCGCGGCGGCATCGAACTCGCATACTTCGTTTTTACCCAGACCTTTTGCCTGGTACAGCGCGACATCCACGCCCGACATCAAATCCTCGACAGTCTGCATGTCCCTGGGATAACTGACGATGCCGACCGAGGTGGTGACGTGAAAATCCTTGCCGTTCGGCGATTTGAAAGCCAGGCTCTCCAAATTGGCCCGAATCGACTCGGCGGCGATTTTGGCGCCCTCGGGCGGCGTTTCCGGGAGAATGACCGCGAATTCGTCGCCGCCCATGCGGGTGGCGATATCGCCCTTGCGCAGGTGGGACGTGATCGATTCGGCGATTTTCTTCAATACTTCATCGCCCAACGGATGGCCATAGGTATCATTGATCTCCTTGAAATCATCGAGGTCGAGCAATAACACCGCGAACTGATGGTGATGACGCGACGAACGCCCCACTTCGTATTCCAGCATTTCGTTGAAATAACGGCGATTATGAATGCCGGTCAACGGATCGTGGACCGAATAGTATTCGAGTTCGGACAAAGTTCTGCTCAACACCTTGCTGGACCCGACCACCATGACCATAACCGAGAGCAGTGATCTTATGATCGTCCGTTCCTGCGCGGTCAGGGTATTGACCGAAGCATAGGCAACGCCGAGCAGTCCATCCAGGCCGTAAGCGTGGTCGGGAACGGGCACGGTGAGCATCCTGATATCGGAAAGGTCGGCGGTCCGAAGGTGGCCCGGAATCTGGTATTCCTCGATGTCGAGAAGCACATCCTTCGGTAAATTCAGCTGCCGCAGCATTTTTTGGCCGAGCTGGATGCGGACCTGGCGCTTTTCCTCTTCCTTGTATTCGCCCATGTAATAGAAATACAACGACAGTCCGTGTTCTTCGGCAAACGCGATGAAAAAAAAATTGAATGGAAAAATCTTGTGGAATCCGGCCAGTATTTCCTGAACGAATTCCTTCCATTGCGAAACTTTTTCGTGCGAAAGGATGATGTTTTCCAGAACCTGGCTCTGCCGTTCGAGCAGGCTTTTTTCGACCAGAATCGAAGCCAGGTAATCGGTCGTTTCGGTAAGCTCGTCGATCACCTGCTTCAGGTATTTGCCGTTTTTATACCATTGCCGCTGACGTTCATCGACGAGTTTATCGAATGCCAGATCCAGATTTCGAAAATCCGTAATCGCATTCCGGAACATTTCGACGGTTAATGGATCGTCGATACGCGCCAAACCGCGTTCGAATTCTTCAAGTCCCTTGCCGTGAAGGCGTTTGACCAAAGTGCTGATGGACGAAGCGAAGCTCCGCGTCCGGCTTTGGCTTTCCAGCAGGGAAAAGAGCTGGTTCATCAAGCGTATGCGTAAATCCTCGATATGATGAGGATAAGCCGCAGTGTCTTTAACGCTATTCATTCCAGTTCCCCATCGCGAAATGGCCGCTGTGCGTCATCAGGTCGACGCCGCATTTCAGCTCCTTGAACCAATTCAAAAAATCGGGGACGGACTGGCCTCGATAAATCGGCCCATGCTGGGGTGCCAGTATTTCAATATCCAGCTTCGATACGGCTTCCACCCAAAGCCGCGCGGCTTTGTTGCATACCATATAACGGCGGTGAAAGCCTTCGATAAAAGGCAAATGCGCTGCAAAATCGTCGACGAATTCATATTCGCGATCGACCGGCAGCATTGCCGCGCCGATATCGCCGGTGAACAGAATTTTTGCAAGCGGATCGTAGACATTGATCTGCCCTTCGGAATGTAAAAAATGCGCAGGGACGAGCTGCAGTTGAAACCCGGGCGCGATAGTGCATTGTTTCCCGGCATCGGGGACGCCGACAAATTGAGCCATGCTGGCGATACCGTAATGGGGCAGGAAACGCATCCAGATATTCGATACATACACCGGCGCATCGGTCAGTTCCAGCCAGGTGGACAAGCCGCCCACGATATCGGGATCCTGATGGGAAAGAATGATCGCACAGATCTGTTCGGTTTTGATATAGCGCAACAATTCGGTCAATACGCTGGGCATCACGCCGAAACCGCCGGGATCGAGCAACACGCCACTGTCCTCATGCACGATGAGATATTGATTGGAGCGAATCCCGCTTTCTTCGCCGGGTTCGCTTTCATTCAGCAGGATGAATTTGTGTTCGCCGGAATCGAACAATTTGATGTTACGCATTTGAATTTTATCCAGTTTATAAAAGACTGATTTCCGTTATCAAAATGATAGACGTATTTTAACGGTTAACAATGTTTTAACCGGTAAAATCATTAATAATGATTTTAAGGAAGCTCTGAATAAGTGGTTTTTATAAGCGACACCGTGCGACATCCGTGGCACCTCGCCGAAAATGGGCAAATCCTTCCCGGCAGCGCCCGCTATCGGGGTGATTTCACTCAGTGTTCTCGGTTTTCCAGGGCGAAGGACAAAGGTCTCCCTAGGTCGGCTGCAGCGCCTGCCGAACGTGATAAAGATTGCCCAGGGCAAACAGCAAGTAGAGTTGTTGGGCATTCTTGAACAGCCCCCGGTAACGCACTTTGGTATAGCCGAACTGGCGCTTGACGATCCGGAACGGATGTTCGACCATGGCGCGTAACGGCGCCAGCATGTGGTTGTGAAGGGCTTGCTCTACCGGCAACTCCTCACCCTTCCCCCGCTTGAACGGAAAGGCCCAAACCGGCTCACCTTCCAGGCGATCCGCCGCCAGATTCCGGTCCTTGCGGGTATAGGCCCGATCGCCCAGCACGACCCGTTCCTCGCCGTGCAGCAACGCCTCCGTCATGACCCCATCCGCCACCTTGGCGGTGGTCATCTCCACAGTATGCACCAACCCCGACTCGGCATCGACCCCAATGTGCGCCTTCATCCCAAAGTGGTAATTGTTCCCTTTCTTGGTCGAACTCATCTCGGCATCCCGTTTGCGCGCCCGGTTCTTGGTGGACGGCGGGGCAGCGATTAATGTCGCATCGACGATCGTGCCTTGCCGTAGCAACAGGCCTTTTTCGGCCAACAGCGCCGCCGTTTCATCAAATAGGGTTTGTGCTAACTGATGGCGTTCCAGCAGATGCCGGAACTTGAGGATCGTGGTTTCATCCGGCAGGGCGTCCTCGCCCGCATCGAGCCCGGCAAACTCGCGCAGCAGCGGCATGTCGTGCAATACTTCCTCCATCGCCGGATCGGAATAGCCGAACCACTGCTGCATCAGGTGAATGCGCAACATCGTCGCCAAGGGAAAGGGGCGGCGGCCTCGGCCCGCTGTCGGGTAGTGCGGCGCTATCCGGCTCGCCCACAAACTCCAAGGCACTACCTGCTCCATCTCTTGGAGAAATTGCTGCCGCCGAGTCTGTTTCGGTTTCTTCACAAACAGTGGGGCACTGAGTCCGAGTTGCTTCATGGCGGGCACCTATCGAAAATGGCAAGCTGCGGATATTTTATCCCAGGCGTAGGACTTATTCAGAGTTTCCTTAAGCTTTTTCCGGTACGGAGACGCTTACGTCCAAAAAATCTCGAACCGGTCTGAAGCGAGGTTTGCTCGGTCGGAATTGTCTTGGACCGATTTTGGCGGATAACCGGGTGTCGAACATTACACAAAAACCTTATTAAAAACAAGAATAATGATTGCTTTGTTTGGACGGGATCACCGATTTTTCAACCGGGTTTGGACGGTGGCGGCCTAAATTCATTTCATCCAAGTTTGGGAGAGATGGCTCGGAATGCAGTTCGGCAAAGATTATTGAGTTGTTGCAGGAATTGGGAATCTACTAGTCAGTCAATTTGAAGCGAATGGATATATTTGGGATGATAAACGATTCTAATGAGTTGTTGATCGTTACTGATTGTTATTGTTGAGGTTAGCCCATCCCGTTATACACAACTCAAATTCTAGCAGTATGACCGGATAATTTGCGGGGAGATTAGGAACGAAATGAGTTGGATAACGGAAGAACTGTCAGGGATAGATTTAGGCGGCCAAAGCTTGGATGTGCTTACTTCTGGTAGAATCGGTGTATATCTTGGTTGGATCGTGCCGTTGCGAGTTTGAGACCGATTTGTTGACTGTTGAACGGGTTGCCACAGCGCAGAATGACGCGGCGTCCGATATCACTGTTCATGAGAGCATAACGCTATGACCTTTTTAGCCGTTAAAACCCGGACATTCCCAAAAACCTCGAAAGAGCATTATCTGACCGGCCTGACGGCGTTGAACATCCCGGCGCCCGAAGGTACGGGCGACTGGCATTTTGCAGAGACATTTGAGGGTTTTGCCGGTCGTCCGCCGGGGCCGTATCAACTTGCTGGCGAGACTTTGATGAACACTCGGCCTTTGTTGGGTGACACCGGTATTTTCGACGCGCGGTCGCGACTGGAACCCTATCATCTGGAACTGCCGCCAGGATCGGTCTATACCGCCGACCATTATCGTGCAATCGCCGATATGGTTCTAAATGCCGTTGTTCGCGGCCAACCGTTCGAGGAATCAATTGACCCCGACGATTGGTTACCGGAAGCTGATGAGCAGGCACGCTTGCTACGATTACTTGAAGTCGCAAAGCCATTTTTGAACGTTGAACAATGGCACAGGATCATTTCATGGATTTCTCAATCGATGATGTGATCAATCGTCAGTAATACCATCAGGAGGAACAAGAGCAATGTCGTTTAATAGCCGAGATTCAGGATGGGCATTGTCTGGAGAATCTGAATTTTTCGAATGATCATTAGACATCTATTAAAGATCAAAGTCCGGCGTGTCCCAAAATTTGCCTTAAACGGCTGATTACCCACTTCATAATATTCATTTCGCTAAAAACAGCGGTGAGAAATTATCCGTTTTGGCCTAAAACATAAATCAGCCCAAATCTTCAATAAACACGACATTTTAACGCCAGGAAAAGGGCGGTGTCGGCGGCATGTCGCATCATTGAGGACTTTTGCGACTGTGTTCCATGCGCTTGCGCGATGATAGCAAACAACTTACCATGCAATCATTGAGACACATGGCAAATGTGACCGTACGAAATTTACCCGATGCCGTGCATCGCGCGCTTTGCGTGCGAGCTGCCCATCACGGCCGCAGCACCGAGGCCGAGATTCGTGACATTTTGGAAAACGTCGCTCGCCCGCCCGAGCGCGTCAAGCTCGGTTCTTTGCTGGTTTCCATCGCTCGCGAAGCCGGCGGCCTGACCGATGCCGAGCACTTTAACCAGTTCCGTGACAAGACCCCGGCCGAGCCGATGAGGTTTGAATGATCGTCGTTGATACCAACGTTTTTTCCGAATTGTGGAAGGTCGAGCCGAATCCCAACGTGCAGGCTTGGATTGATGCCCAGGCCGTCGAACGAAACGCTCTATCTGTCTGCCGCCACGGTGGCCGAGCTGCGCTATGGCCTTGCGACAATGCCCGAGGGCAAGCGGCGCACGATCTACCAGGAACGGCTAGAGTATGAAGTTTTGCCGACCTTTGCAGGCCGCGTGCTAGCCTTCGATCTGGATACTTCAAAAGCCTATGCCGACTTGATGGCGCGGGCGAGGGAAGAGGGTAAGCATCGGTAAGGCAGACGGTTATATCGCGGCTACGGCCTCCGCACACGGGCTGATGGTGGCAACGCGCGACACCAGCTCATTTGAGACCCGGGCTTGAAGTTATCAATCCGTGGGAGGAGGCCGCGCCATAAAGCAGGGTTAGCAAGGCCGCCGCTGGCCTGTCACCAATCAGTTCACGGGAACAGCATCGCCGGTGTCCCCGTAATCGCTCGCCAGCTCGATCAGTCCGGCGATGTCATGCAGAGCGGCGCAGCAGCTCCCCAGTTCCCGCCAGTCGGACATCCAGATATTCATTTCACAATTGTGGGATTTTTTCAGAAATTATGAGATTTAGGTCTTCGTAAAAAATCTCATAATTTAAAGATAAAAATCTAACGAAATCTCGCAATTTCAGGGAGGATCACCAGATGGCCTCAGGATACTGACAAGACCACGGTTTACCGGCACCTTCTGCCAGAAACCTCAGCAGTTTGCCTGGTTTCTCGGTGCCGGAGTCTCGGTTTCGGGCGGCAGACCGAGGATGATCCTGAAGCTCAAGCGCCGGCTCGTAAAGACATTTATGGGCCAAATACCTGGCACATGCGGCCTGTCATTTTTTCTTTTCCGGCAACCCGTCTTGCTATTCCAGTTCATCAAGCATCTCTGCGTCCATTTCCATTCGCCCCTGGTCGAAACGATGTGTCGGCAACATAACGTAATCGAGCGCATTCTTATTGATAAAAACAATGCGATGCCAACCTGCGATGGGCAATCGTATCAAATCATTATCCAGCTCACCATCAAAATCCACCAACGGGTAAAAGGCCTCAAACAATGCCTCAGCTCCAACAGCATCCACACTACGCCGTTGTCCGCTTGATAGCTGATATGTCAGCTTCATTGCCAAGTCAAATATCCTATCCGTTTCCTTTTGATTCTTATCTTTCTCGCTTTCCAGTTCCTCCGATTTAATCAGCCCATCGGCCACGAGCTTGCCATATTGATCGTCCGTAATCATGATGCGCTCTGAAACTCGCCGTACGTCTTCGGGAGCGAATTCATTCAAACCATTCTCATCGTCACAGCACAGTGCCTCTACAATCTCCCAATCGCGTGCATCGGGCATCTGCAACTGAATAAAATCCTCGTAATGACCATGTTCGAGACCGTAATCGTCATAGGCTTCGCTGGAAAAATACAGGTCGGCAATCGCCTGCGTCCGAATGATGACGGTCTGATTCGACAAACTTTCAACGGTCACAAATGCGAGGCTACGTTGCAAATCCTGATGCAGGCGTGAAAACGCGCCATCCGAGATCGAAAGTAACAACGGCTTTCCGCCACTGTGAAAGTAAACAGCGACTTCACCGTAATAATTGAGATCTTCGCCCACCGATTCGTCGTAAAACCCTGCCTCGATAGGAAGGTGTCTGCCCAACAAAGCATCCGCACCGATCTGCAATACCTCGGCCAATTTATTAAGTTTGTCTTCCGGAATCGAAGACGCGCCGGACTCCCAGCGTTGGTAGTTGGGTTGTGAGACGCCCACAGCCTTGGCCAGTTTGGCCTGCGTCAACCCGGCCTGAATTCGGTACTGTTTGAGTTTGAGTGCCATACCTTTTCTCCAAAACCAATTTATACGTATAATAAACGTGTAAATTGGCTTTGTCAAAACAACCCGACCTATCGATTTAATTTTCCATCATAAGGTTTAAACCACCGGCTTTAGCCGGTCAGCTTTAGCAGCGATAATAGCGGCCAGAGAGGTGGGCTATGGAATACAGATACGGCAGTCATACGGTTTTTCAGATCGAGTATCACTTTGTATGGGTGACGAAATACCGCTATAAAGTTTTGAAAGGCGAGGTTGCCGAGCGAGTTAGAGAACTGGTTCGGCAGACCAGTGAAGCTTTTGAGATTCGGATCATCCGAGGTGTGGTAAGTAAAGATCATGTGCATATTTTGGTAAGTGCGCCACCGACTATGGCACCGAGCGAAATAATGAGGCGCATCAAGGGTCGGACATCGAGTTATCTCTTTGAAGAGTTTCTGCATTTGAAGAAGCGTTATTGGGGGCAATACTTTTGGGCGCGAGGGTATTTCTGCGCCACAGTAGGGCAGATGAAGGAAGAGATGATCAAAGATTATTTGGAGCATCATTTTGAACCCAACCCGAACGATAATTTTAAGATGGAGCCGGATTAAGACGCGTCGTTGAGTCGACGCGTATCCGGACTTTCAGTCCGTTACTCGAACCCACCTGCTTTAGCAGGTGGTTGTTTAGTTTGATTGTCAATCTGCCGCGCATAGATATTGAAAGCGGTAAGCACAGCCCACTTCAGACTTGTTTGAACTTTTGATAAACGCGGAAGCGCGTCCGGTGCCAGCATCGGTTATCAACCGTACCAGTTTCATTGGCATTCAGCAGAAAAGATTGGTGTATTTTTACCGGCAGTTCTTCCATGAATTTCCGGGATCCGCCTTTTAGCCTCTGAAAGCTGTGGTTGAACGATACGCCACGATGCATCTGATTCGCGACATTACGGAAAAACATACCTTGTTCAGTACGAATGCTAAAAAAGTGCAACTGTGGTATCCATTCAGCCGGGCCTGCAAGAAATATGACCTGGCCCCTTCGGTGTTAAACCGGGCCATCACCGATAAACAAGTCAATGTACATCATGAGCGCACCCGGAAGGAGTATACCAAATGCGCGATTTATCGCCCGGACCTGGAAAAAGTTTTACCGCATTTGAAAGGCTTGATAACGGCTCAGGAGGCCGCGCAACTTCTGGGCGTGACGAAAGCCCAATTTGCCCTGTTGCAAAACAGCGGCTGTTTTAAATTCGAGATCCCTCCCCGCGAGGGCTATTGTTCGACGTGGCAATATTCCCGCTTGGAGCTGAAATCCCTGATCGAAAATATCAATTTGGGGGCAGCGTGTGCGGCCGTGTTGCAAATCATGCAGCATCAAATCCAGAGACGTATATTGAAATACCGTTTCTACAAGGTGATCAAGGCCATTGTGGCCGGACAGCTTGTTGTCCGAAAGCCCGATAACGAACGCTATGAAATCCGGGATCTATTTCTGGATAAAGCGGAATTTGCCGCTTTGGCTGGACCAACTGCGTCCCAATGCGGATGCTCTGCCGGTTACGGAAGCCGCCAAGATTCTCGGGGGCAACGAGGAGTTTGGCTACCAATTGGTAAATCGAGGGTATCTGAATCACAAAACGGATTCGCGTCATGCCAGACTAATATTTCCGGATCATATCCGGCAATTTAAACAGGAGTATGTCATTCTATCCAAGCTCGCAGAAGACTCGGAACGCAGCTCGGCAAGGATTATTGAGTTGCTGGACGCTTCGGAAATCTACCCGGTTGATCATCACGATGCCGATAAACTGCGGCAAAGGCTGTATTATAAATAGGTGTTTCAAAGCAAAAACATCTGCCAGATTGGTATCGGATCGTTGATCCGTCATATCGTTATCTCGCATCAAGCTGGCCGAATTTCGAATGCTTGAATTCGGCCATTTCCAGTCAGTTAGCTTCTATTTTCGTACGGCTGCATCAATAGGTGCTCGGATTCATGCGACTAGGCTTATTGTGACCAAGCTTCGCTCTTGAGCCAATCATCCAGAGAATCTACCCTGACAAATTCAGTCGGAACAGGGTAAGGTGGGTGGACCATCCACCAATGCAGGTCGCGGCTTACATACATCTCCACATCGCGTCCCTCGGCCACCACGGCAGGCGGCCACTTCAGCAGTTCGAGCATACGTGATCGGTGTTCCTTCACGAAGTCGCGGCGTCGGGCGATCTTGCTGAACTGACCTTTTCTATCCGCTTCATCCTTTCCAAAAATCTCATCTCTGAGTCGCCTAGAATCTTTGACGCTGAACGGAGGCTTGTTGTATTTGCACTCCACCGTTACCAACGTGTTGGTGAAAGGCCAGTAGGCCAAAACGTCAAAGTCGCCGACATCTGGGAAATGTTCACCTGGGAATCTATGGAAAAAGTCCACGCCCCGCATGACATATTGCGTAAACCTGCGGAAGATTTCCTAGGTCCGAACCTCTAGCTGTTTCTCGATGCGTTCCTTGATCAATCGTACTTCGCGCTCGACCGCAGGCCAGGGAAGGTCGGCAGGTAGGTAGCCGTCGACAACTGACTTAGACCAGATATGCAGTGCGCGGCTAGCCCCCTCCGCACCCCAACGAAGCATCCCACCATCTGGCACTAGAGGCCGAATGGTGTAGCGGTGCAGACGTTTGATATGTTCCCAGAAAGGTACGTCACTTTCGTCAGTGTTGCGTCCCGGTAGACGGCGAATGTCGACTGCGGACAAAGTGAGGCACTGAACGATGGCCTCACAATCTGCCGAAGTGGCCCCTTCAAGGCTAGAAAAAATTGCCTCATGGATCACCTGGCTGGAAGCTACGTAAGAGAGCGCGGGCTTTGTCGCCAGCTCATGCCGAATGGGCTGAGACAGCACGATCAAGCACTGAAGTAAGTGTTTGAGCTCGAAGCCGGCATCTTGCCGGAACGCTTGGCGTAGCCTGGGGTTCTCCAAGTCCTCAGCAAGATCGCCCACAACTGCGTCAGATTCAATTACTCCAATACCCAGCTGCCACCGAGCATATTCCCGTTCAAAGGTAGCTTGACGGTTTTCATGATCAGGGGAATAGAAGATCTGGGGAAGATAGGACTCATCGATCTCTACACCACCGACATCCACACCGTTATGAAGGGTGTCACTTGCCTCCGCAAGGACCATATACCAGTCAACGAATCCG
This sequence comes from Methylomicrobium agile, assembly GCF_000733855.1. Lineage (NCBI taxonomy): Bacteria > Pseudomonadati > Pseudomonadota > Gammaproteobacteria > Methylococcales > Methylococcaceae > Methylomicrobium > Methylomicrobium agile. Next base: position 1,480,816 of record NZ_JPOJ01000001.1, on the reverse strand, counting down.
ACGAGCGATCGGAGAAGGCTCGCATCGATAGGCTCTCGGCCGGTCCGTTGCGGAGAGCTCAGTGCCTTTTCGAGCAGGTAGCGATAGTGGCGGGCATTACCACCAAATTCCTTGCGTGCCCCGGCAACCGCCTCATGGCGATCATAGTCGACCTCATGCATCAGGCTCTGACACGTGCGCATCACCCTGTGGCGCTCGCTGATCAACAATGCCTCGTGTTGCTCAATACAGTTGCGGACTAACTCATTGGGCTCGTGCTTCGCAATCAACCCGTCTATGTGTTGCCGGAGGTGTTCCCGTCCTGCATCAATCCGTTCTTTTGCCTCCTTCAGCTCATAGCGGCCTGGGGCGAACCCAAGCTTGCGCATGCTGACGGCCAGATGCCGTCGGGCCAGTTTGTAATCCGTTAGCGTCGGGATGATCGGATCGACATACTCTAGCGCATCAACCGACTGTTGAACTACACTCAAACAATATCGAGCCGGTCGAGTAGCAGTAGCTCGAATCTGGGCAAGAACGTCTTCGGCCAGTTGCCAACCGCAGACGTGATGGATGGTCATAAGGGTCTCGATAAGGCTTTCAATCTCGAATGTGGCTGTCGTCGCCTCATTGAGCCCCGTTTGCACTGCTGCAACATTCACCCGAAGCCGCAATTTTAATGGGCTTTCCGATAACTTGTCGCACGACGTAACGATAGGGGTCCGCGCTAAGGCAGCATCTGGCATTGTAGATTCATCCAACCTGCACGCGCGATCGGTCTCACATTGAATAACTACATGTCGACGCTCAAACAACGCCAGCTCGAACACCAAGTTTCGACATTGCTGTAAGCAGTCCGAGAGCGCTTGGACGAATAGGTCAAGTAGTCGGTTCTCTAGCAAACTTAAGGAATGGTCAATGTTCATGACGACTTGAATAGTGCAATCGGCCATCTCGACCGAGTAGGCGAGAGAATCATCATGGCGTGAGCACATTTCGATCACGCCGCTTGCGTTCTTATCGAGAAGCCATCCGATGGAACCATCAGGGAAGTACCGAGGGGCATTTTCCCAGAAGGTCGAGAGGTTCTTATACCTCCAGCTACTGCCCCAGCTGGGATCAAGCGAAATGAATGTAGGCGTTACTGCACCCTCGACCAGCACTTCGTTGAAGTCACGAAAAGATGCGAAGAGATCAACCGCTCCTCTTGAGAATGGATTTAATAACCCATCCTGTGTATCGACGTATGTCCAGAATCTTTCAAGTTCATCAAGGTCTTTGATGGCGTCAAAGATAGTAATCAGGTCTGCCAGCGGCAGCAAACGAATTGGCTTTTTCGGCGCATCCAATGCTCCAAATGTGGTGCCTGCAATTGTAAGCACCAACAGTAAACTAACATCTTTAGCAGAAGGACTTTGGCCGTCCTCGTTGGCAATAACTGAGCGTGGGCCATGGACATGTTTAAAGCCCCATTTTCTACCAGGCTTCATTGCCGATAGAGCCTGTTGAGCATGTTGTTTTACAACGGAGACTGTGGCATGTGAGCAGCAGACAATCAGCCAGAGGCGAGTATCTGAGATGACGCAGCTTATTGAAAAATCGAACTCCTGATCTTCAATCCAGATTCGCAAAGGACCGGGAACGACGTGCCGGAAGCGCTCTTGCACAAACCCCGCCAACGACCTGTGTGTCGCATAATCAATAGGCTTAGCTCGATTAGCCCAGACATCAATGGTATTGCCCGGTGCATTTCGGACGCCTATGGGAATCCATTGATCGTTGAACACCATTCCAGCAAACGGCAAAGCGATACCCTGCAGGCAAGCATCGCCGAACGCGTCGTACTCTAGCGGCGCTTGATAGGCGCCAATCTGGATATCAAGTCGGCCGCTTGATTTTGTGCGCCGATCCTTGAGCTCGGCCTGAGCACTGAGGAGCGTCTCCTGACAAGAGATCCAAAATTCTGAGGGAGGTACCTCGATGTATCCGGCCGTCACGGCGGGCTCAGGTTGAGTAGCAAGTTCTGGGATGCTGCGTATGACATGGTTTTGAATCGCGATGGCGAGATTCATATCAGCCAAGGCCAGCAGATTGTCTGCATGGGTAATCCTGAAGGCTTCCACAAAGTCAGGGGTTCGCTCTATGCAACTTCCGTAGAACATAGGTACGAATTCATCGTCTAGCAGCACCCGGACTTTGCTCCAATCGATTTCGGGAACATAATCCTCCAGCATCGGAAAGTCTGGGCATGCCGCAATGAGAGCCTCAGTGAATGCTTTGAATTCTTCATAGGTAGTAATTGGTTGTCTATCTTTAGAAGAGTGTTCCATCCCGACAAGGATCGACAAGGCGAGGATGTGCTTGATCGGGCTCGCTGCATTGACAGGCCACAGGTCCGATATTGCGATGGCCAATGCAGCGTCGAATTGATCAAAACGCTGTAAAATTGATCGCACAGCTATGACTTGATCTGCGAACTTTCGTTCGATAGCCCTCGAATGAAGATTGTTTTTTTGATCTTGAAATAACTTATTAAAATTGTGAGACGAAGCTATTGATTGAGCTTCTTTACGTTCTCTCTTTTCTCTAGATTTCTTTCCCAAAAAGTACTCCAGTTACCACGCAATTGCTTTATTCCCGCATTCTACTTATGCGACATGACCTTAGCAGAGCCAGATTTGGATTTTTTGATGTGTTATTAATGATTAGCAATAATGTCAGGTTAGGGACAAATTTCTGCCATTGAACCAGAGGGGTCGATAACAGCCAATAAACTCTTGCACCATAACCAATCACTTAGCCATTTCATAAATTCTGAGATTTTTTTCAGAAATTATGAGATCTGACAACCGACAGTTATGTCGGGTGACACAATTAATGAAAAATGGTCGATTGATTTTAAAGTGATATTTCATTTTTTGTGTCATACCCTATACTCGCTTTTGACACAAAAAATGAAAAATTTCGGATTTTGTGCCACTAATAATGAAAATTTTTTTTCAACTCTGAAAACTTACCAATGAACTGAATACTACGTCGCTGGCCATACAATAGGCAATGCCTCTTGTTCGATCGCCACTGTTCCTAATCCGTCTTTCTCATTTCCCCAACTCCATCGTTCACAGATATTTTGAATTTGTATTCGCTCAGCCAATAATAAATCACGTGCTATGGCTATATCAGCCGGCAGCAAAGATGCGGTCATGCAATGGAGTCTCAAATCGAAACCCACATCTGAACAGCACATTGCTAAATGATTAGCAATTCTAAATCCGCCACCATCTATATCTCCCCAGTGATATACAGAAGCATTCCGTGGTAGCTCTTGAAGCAACAATTTATACACCCTTTTCCAAGATGGGCTGGGCATTCCGCTTGTATAAAAAACAATAGCTCCTTGAGGCCGTTGGGACACCAACTCGTGAAATGTCGTTAGATTTTCAACTGTCAGTAAATATGAAAAATATACTTCCCCCTTAATAGCCTTTATTTCCTTCGGTGCCAAACCGATATAAGGCCTTAATACCTTAGTTTCTTGCTGGCCATATAGAACCGTTAAATCTCCAGCCAGCAATAAAGTGGGTGGAAACTTAACTAAACCGAGTTCGCTAAAAACCTCTTCAGCTTCTCGAATAGAGGCTGGCAAGTCATTTTGGATAAGCGAGTCAATGTAAGGAACCAGTGTTTCTAAACGTTTACTGTTACTAAAAAGAGAGGCGCTTAAGCGACGAATAGGAATATCATCACCAATTTTGTTTCTACAATAATCAATAACCCGAATTGCGCTGATCCATACCTCAAAATCTCCTGGTTTGGAATTACGTACTTGCGAACCATATCGCCAGTTCTCGAGTACTTGCTCCAATAATGGGTACCGATCAAGATTCGAGGCAAACTCTCGAGAAGCTTGCTCAATCAATACCCAACGAGGCACTACCCCGAGGTAATTCGCCAGCAGGTTTTCATCAAGCAAAAGCACCCGTTCAACTTGAGAGTTCTCATCCGCTCGCTTGTCCCATTCAATTTTAATACATCCCTGTTTTTCAGCGGCTCTCAGTACGGCATTACACTCCAATTTATCCTTGTGTCGCTGCAACCGCCAATACTCCGGTACTGATTTATCTGATAATCTTAATGATATGGCACGAGAAGCATCCTTAGCCAAAGCGTTTTCAGCTCTCCTAAGCAGCTTTCCAAGAATAGAGTTAGCAGCTTCTTCACCTGATTGGACAACAGGCTCTCCCACCATCATCTCCGTTTACAGTGCGTCAGCAATTAGCTGCGCTTCCTGGACATCAAGCAGCTCTTGATGCAGCAAAGGAATATCGCTACTCAATAGTCGGCGGGCAGGCTCTTTGACTCGTACTTGCTCCACAAAGACATCCGCACCATAGCGAACCAAATCATAATAATTGTCCAAAAGAGGCGCCAGTTGGAGGGTGTAAATAATTCCGTGTAACCGCTTATTTTCAGTGTAGTAAACTTCTCTCAAGGAGAGCAGAAAATGAGCGATATTATTAAAGACCCCACGATGGTTGCCGCTTGACAAGATTTGGCCCGTGGCGTTAAGTCAGAGCGTGATTTAGCGGCACTGACTCAGGATTTACTGAAAATCACGGTAGAAGCCTCGCTGAATGCCGAAATGGATGCCCATTTAGGGTATGCCAAGCCTTCTCCCGAAGGCTATGGTTCCGGCAATAGTCGCAACGGTTATGGCACAAAAAAGCTGAAAAGCGGACACGGGGTCATTGAGATTGACACCCCACGCGATCGTAACGGCAGCTTCGAGCCGCCGCTGGTCACCAAGCATCAAACCCGCTTGAGTCATTTTGACGATAAGATTCTGACCTTGTATGCCAAGGGCATGAGCACGCGAGATATCGTCGAAACCTTCCGCGAACTCTATGGCGCCGATATCTCGCCCACCCTGGTGTCTAATGTCACGGAAGCGGTACTGGGCAAAGTGATCGAGTGGCAATCCCGACCCTTGGATGCGCTCTATCCTATCCTCTATCTGGACTGCATTGTCGTCAAAATCCGGCAGGACAAGCGAGTCATCAACAAAGCCGTTTACCTGGCGCTCGGCGTCACCCTGGAAGGCAGAAAGGAGTTGCTGGGTCTGTGGCTGTCCGAAAATGAAGGCGCCAAATTCTGGCTGTCGGTCCTGACCGAACTGAAAAACCGCGGCGTCAAGGATGTGCTCATTGCCTGTGTCGATGGCTTAACCGGTTTTCCGGAAGCGATCGCCGCCGCTTTCCCAAGCACACAAGTCCAACTCTGTATCGTGCATAGGGTGCGCAATTCCTTGCGTTTCGTGTCCTGGAAAGACCGCAAAACCGTCGCCGCCGGGCTCCGGAAAATCTACCAGTCCGTTACTGAACCGCCCCGGGTTTGTCGGAGGCTGATTGTTGTGAGTCATGCCGCGATAGCCGACTCGGAAAGTTGTTGATAATATCTTGCTTCGGCTTCTGCCGGAGGGATATTACCAATTGGCCCTAGCAAGCGTCGATGATTAAACCAGTCAACCCAGGTCAAAGTGGCGAGTTCGACGGCTTCGCGATTCTTCCAGGATTGTTTATGAATCAGCTCGGCCTTATACAAGCCATTGATGGTTTCAGCCAGAGCATTGTCATAAGAGTCGCCGACGCTACCCACGGATGCCTCAACGCCAGCTTCTGACAGACGTTCGGTATAGCGAATCGACACGTACTGCACGCCGCGATCGCTATGGTGAATCAGGCCGCCGTCACGCACGGGTTGCCGGTCATGTAACGCCTGCTCCAGCGCATCCAGTACAAAGTCGGTGTGCGCTGAGGCAGAGACCTTCCAGCCAACGATATAGCGGGAGAAGACATCGATCACGAAGGCCACATAAACAAAGCCTTGCCAAGTTCTGACATAGGTGAAATCGGCCACCCATAACGCATTCGGACGCTCGGCACTGAACTGCCGGTTGACGCGATCCAAAGGGCAAGCCGCGTCGGCATCGCTGATCGTAGTCTTCACCGTTTTGCCGCGTACGATCCCTTTCAGTCCCATTTGCTGCATCAGGCGTTCCACCGTACAACGAGCCACAGCCAAGCCTTCGCGCTGCAATTGCCACCAGACTTTGCGGGCGCCGTAGGCTTGGAAACTTTCATCCCAAACTCGGCGAATCTGCTGGCTTAGAGCCTCGTCCTGCTTGGCCCGGGTTGAGCGCAATTCAGGATTAGCGGCGCGTGCTGCGTGCAGATAATACGTCGATGGGGCAATCGGCAATACTTTGCAGATTGGCTCGACCCCATAAGCCTCGCGATGTTCATCGATAAAGGCGTTCATCGTTTGAACGGGCGGTCGAGCTCCGCCTGTGCAAAATAAGCCGACGCCTTGCGCAGAATCTCGTTGGCTTGGCGTAATTCGCGAACTTCCCGCTCCAGCGCTTTGATCCGTTCCGATTCGCTGCTGATCGAACCTTTCGCCTCATCGTTGGTTTTTTGCGATTGCCTGATCCAGCGGCGTAGCGTTTCAGCTGTGCAACCCATCTTGGCGGCAATCGACTGAATAGCCGCCCATTCCGAAGCGTATTCACTCTGATGCTCGCTCACCATGCGAATGGCTCGTTCCCGAATCTCCGGTGAATAATGATTTGTTGTTTTCGTTTTCATAGCTCCATCTTCTCATAAGTTGGAGCCTCCGATAATCCCGGGGCGGTTCACTTGCTCCAATTGAGGACTAACAGGGTAGTCACTAAACGGAATCAACATACCGCCTCCTTACGACGTTTACGAGCACTTCTGAAATTACCGGATTCGAACGGCTCGTTACCCCGATCCAGGCGGCGAAACTCGAATGTCGGATTAAAAGGATTCAGCTTGCCCACGCCCTCCCACCAAAGCTCCTCGGTGAAGGCTTGCTCCAGCAATTGTGGCCCAATCTCCTTCACTTCCGTTTCCAATGCGATTCTCAAAGCGGTGGCCAAGAGTTTCTTAATGTAGGCAACACGGCCATCACTGGCGTAGTGCAAGCGCATACCCAGTTCATCCCACCCAAACTGGCCACACATCAAGGGGAGTGGTAGGCAAGACCCCAGCGAACGAAACAACTGGAGGCATTCGGCGTGGATGGAACTCTTATCACTTTGGCCCAAAGCTAAGCGAATTCGCCGGGAAAAGCGCCGCCGAAGTTGTTCGTTGACTTGTAAGATTTGTTCGAGACGAGGCAAGCCAAGAAACACGGTTGGAATACCGGTCTGATCGATTAACTATTTTAACCAGTCGCCTACCATGTAATGTGTGGTAGCTTTGCCTCGGTCGTGAATATGTTGGGCTTCGTCGAACAAGATCATTTCCACCCGACAGGCCCTACATAACGTAATGACCCGAGAGGTTTTCGCCGAAACTGTACCGGTGGTAGCAGCCGGATCGCCTAGTTTTTCTAAAAGAGCCGAGGCCACGCTCGATATAGTAGCTGCCGAAGGGACCGACACGATCAGTACCGGTGTGACATCCCGGTCCGGCAAGGTAACCTTGGGATATTGCTGCTCGATCCATCGGCAAATACTACTTTTTCCAGCCCCGCTTTCCCCAAGAACCAGCAAATGCTGAGCGATGCCCGTCTCGCGAAACAGCGCAAGATTCGCTTTAACCGCATCGACCGCGACGACAAAGGGTGGGAAAGGAATGTACTCTTCATCAAAACGTTGTAATTCGTCGAAAATCTCTTTGAAATTCATTCTGATTCTCCAGAATTGCGTTTCAGCTGGAATGAAGTGATGATGTCCGGCGCCGTCGGCTCCGATCCTTGGTCAGATAATTTGGGGGATTTAAGTTTTTGAGGCTTCGGTAATTCAGCGGTATCCGCTTTTTTGATTGGGGTTTCCGATCCACTGGGTTTGCTGCTGCTAATGCCGCGTAAAGCGGCGCTACGACGTCTGGCCACATGTTTGCGATTAGTCATCAATTCTTCGATCGATCGTGACAAATCAGATCGTGCCCGTTCAAGGGCGATACGATCAACTGCGGCTAAACCTTGCTCACGCAACTGTTGGCGAATAAATTCGTTCTGTTTGACGGTCAGCCCCTTAGCAAACTCGTAATCGAGTGCTTTCACCGCCACAGGCTCGGCATCGTTAGGTCCCCATACCTGAATTTCGCCCAAATCTTCCGGATCATAGACAACACGGACTTTAACGCCTTCATCAAAGGCTCGCAGTATGGGACCGAGTTCATCTGAGCTATAACGGATACCGTTTAAAAAAATCCCGTCGCGACGCAATGACCGTTCAGCCACTAAGCCAATACGGCGCTGCAAAGTGCGTAAATCGTCGGGAAGTACCGGTTCGTAATGCGAAATGCCCTCGTGCCATCGAGCCCAAGGCGTGGTATTTATCCCACGATGCCTGTCTTGGGCATAAATATCAAGAAGCCATTTTTCGAAGATATGATTGAATTCGGCAAAGGTCATCAGGGCCGCCTTTTGCGAATCGTAATCGCCGCGCAGATAAAACTTGGCAAAACTGGTACCCGGCAGTTGATGGGCAAAGAAATAGTTAATCGTTTTGAGATAGCGCTCGACCACACCCTTGAATCGTGGTTCATGATTCGGGCAATATTGGATACGGATTCCCAAGTCGTAAGCAACGCTTTCCAGATCGTTGCTGTGGAATTCCAACCCATTGTCGACCACTAAAACTTCGGGTAATCCGTAACAAGGCCAGCGATTCTCGGTTTTTAATGACGGCATCACGGCCGTAGCCGGATTTTTGGGCAGAATTGCATGCCGAAGTGCGCCCATTACCGCAGCAGTCGAAGGACTATCGAAACTCAAATAGTAGCCAAGCAACATTCGGCTATAGTGGTCGATAATCACGGTCAAGGTTGGCCTACCTAACGGTAGCCAAGTTTTTTCGTCGATTAAGAACAGATCAAGCGGCGTATGGTCAATTTCAACCCGCTCCAGGATACGGGATGTTTTCGCGCCGGTTTTGCCGATCCTAAAGCGGTTATCGGCCACCGCCTTGCTCTCTTTGAGGAGCGCAATTTCGTAAGCCCCCACTCTCGCAAGCAGCCGATAAAGCGTCCGCATCGTAAACGGCTTGATCTCTTCATTCCGCGACGTCCTCGCATTCTCGGCTTCAAGCTTGGCCAGGAATTTGGTGTAAATAGTTGGGACGGAAGCCTGCGGCGATACTTTAAACGCCTCTTCTACTGCCTCGGATACGAGTTGAAGAATACGATCATTTTGCCGCGACTTCTTAAGCCCACGAAGATCGGTACGGGGAATCATCGCTCGGGTATCATGTGTCGACCGGTAACGCCGGAACCAACGATAAACAGAGGTTGCGCTGGGTGGCGTATCATCACCCATTTCAGCCGCAGCTTGTTCAATCAACGGTTTGAGGTAAGTCGCTGTGAAAACTGGAGCACCCTGTCCCAATATATGTTCAATGTAGCGGCGTCGACGTAAGGCTTCACATCGGACGCTTTCGGATAATTCATCCAGAGGTCGCGAAAATAATGGCGCCGAATCCCTTATGGTAAGCTGAGACCGTTTCGCGGAAACATTGCCCTCCCCATATTCGTTTAACATCGTCTCCCGCGTGACGATGGACAAACAGCCATCGGCAACACGTTCGATCAGCAATTCGCCGTTGGGTTGAAGCCGAGCGATTCGATATTCAGCACCATTCCAATCAAAAACCGTGTTCTTGTGCAATGCAAAACCAGCCATTGTCAGCCTCCAAGTCAATTGTTATAAGGGTTTCATGCGAAATAGGCTGTTCCAAGGAACAGCGAAGATGTCCAGCTAACAACAAGCTGTAAGGGTCGATACCGCCGACATCGAACAAATTCGCGGCTGCCGTAAGCGATAACGGAAACTGGTTGCGATATTTATTGATAGCAACAGCAAGCGCGTCCGAAGAAGGAGGGACGCGTGAAGCTCGATGGTAAATCCACCTGAGATTTGATAAGCGCGGTTCTTGTCGGATAACTTGATCGGTCAAAATGACAAAAGCGGTTTCCGAACGGCGCATGTATTCGGCTACACGATCGAGTTTGTGCTGTACATCACCATGTTGAAGGCTACGTGTCGGCTTGACCTCAATGAATATGATTTCACCGGTGGTCAACACCAACTCGAAATCCGGCGTATAGCGCCGTAGCCTTGTTTCATCTGGATAGTGGATAGTGACCGGTTGCTCACGGTACCGAACGATATTTGGCGAAGTTTCGAAAAGATAAATTGCTTCTAGCTCAAGCAAACCTTCGTGGTGAACCATCCGCCCGTTCTTACGACTGGGAAATTTTCCACGAACGATCCCACCGGAAGGGGTGATGATATTTCTGGCTCTTTTATGGACGTCGCCATCAGGTCGATTTCCACGCCAAGCCCCCTGCCAAAGATTTTTTGACATGACTGCTCCTTCCGGAGATGAGAGCAGAGTAAGCTCAACCCTACATCTCCAGCTGCTGTATATGACATACCGATTTTTAGGCAAAAAAAGACCTGAACACGGTTAAATGAACGTGTTGTAAACCGGCTCTAAGATGAAAATGGCTTGACGCTGGGAGAGGTTGTAGCGATACTGAGGACGCTAATCGAGGGTATCGTTACGATGCTTTCCAAAGCGGGGCAAGCCGCAAGGTTTGTCTCGCTTTACTTTACATGGCAGCCTCCTCGACTTTGTGACGTTTTGTTCTACGCATTGATCTGATAATTTGCGGTTTTTGCGGATCGCGAAAACGTACAATTTCGCGAATCACACGAACTTGCGCTTCCGACAGTTCCGATAGATATTCCCTTAAGTCCTTTAACATCCAGTACAGGTCTTCCCTGGCATCCAAGTCGATTGTGAATTTGCGTTGAGACGCATCCCGCGCCTCATGCAACTTTTGTCGTTCTTCGGGCGAAAGCGACAACCCGTCGCATATACGTTCTACAAGCTCTATTGTGGGCGGCCCCTTGAGGCCAACCTCCAGCGCGGAAATATAACTTTGTTCATACCCAACCATTTCGGCAAGTTCGCCCTGGCGTATGCCATAGCGTGAACGAAGCGAAATTAAGCTTTGGGAAAATGGGCTCATGCTTTAACTAAATAAGAAATAGTCTTAACCCAAGAATAATAAAAATCCGACAAGTAAGCAACAGCCTTAAAAAGATAAATCCTTTATAAATCAGTCTAATATATGCAATTTGGTAGTACGGAATTAGATATTTTGGTACTTCAAAATTAGGCATATTGGTCAGGGGGTTTTCTATTTTTACGAAAGATTTTCCAGAAAAATCTTGTCTGATGGCCGGCAAACTTACTTATAAATCAATCATGAGCAGCCGTATATGAAATGAATTTCTTACAAAATGGCGATAGCGCTCGGCCATCACGAAAATTTAATTAAAATTTTTTTTGGATTCGAGAGATTGGTACCCTGAAGCTGTCTTGGAAGTGGCGCACGATATTGACCTGATGAATATGCAAAGCAGGCCTTATAGGCCAGAGACCTAGAGGTTTGGAGACAAGCGGAGTTCGCGACACCGGCACGCTGAAATTGTCTTGGTTTTATAACGCAATTGCGAATTCCGATTTCAAAACCACCAAGCATTTCAACCGAAACCCGCCAGTAGCGCAGATCGGCCAGGCACAGACGATCACAATTACCCGGTTAATGGCTGGTCAATTTCATAAAGCAGTCATTTATGAATAGAGCTTGATTAATATGCCAAAGCTGGGAAGGTCAGATTCCATGTTTTATTAGTCATCACGAGGAGCGTTGTTTTTCTAGTTTTGTAAGTGATGGGTGAGGCTTTATTTTGGAATCACTGTGGATTGCTTTTCAAATAGAAGTGCCCATCAAAGAATACCAAAATACTGGCGCAACAGGCGTTGAAAAGTGCCGATGCGCAATGAGGTCAAGCGCTATAAGTCCCGCCTTAGTCGCGGGCGATTCAAGAATGACTTTTCCAAATTCCGATTGCCTTATTATGTCCATTTGCTTTCGATAATCTTCTGCTAAAGGAGGTAGTTGTATTGGCGCTTCTGCTACGCCTGACTTAAAGTGAGCTTGCCGAAAATAAAGGTGTTGATACAGGTCTTTTTCAGGATGCCAGAGTTGGATGCAAACGTTGGGGTAATCGTCTTTGGCATTTTTCGCCAACATCTCATAAAGTTCGTCCATACCAAGAATGACGCTCCAACCGGCGATAGTCGCCAGCATCCAAGACATTTCCAGCATGCGGTCTGATGCCTGCCCTCCTAGCCAGCCGCCTTCCTCTACCATGTCATCCAAAGAGTCTGTGGCAATAGGTACAAATTTTTTCGCTTTGTAGGCGTAATCTACGTTCCGAAACAATTTTCGCAACCATTTTTTGGCAGCTTCCGCTCGGCCCATGCCAATTAATGCAAACATAGCCAAAGTAATATCTTGGCTATGCCGATCTAGGCAGGGTGAAGTGCTGACCCCGTTATTTTGTAACCATGCCTCCAAAGCATCGGCAACCACATTAGCATTGCAAGACCAATAATTTTTTTCTTCCTCTGTGGCTATCGGATGAAAACCTAGAAACAAAGCAATACTTGCCAAAATACCGATTTGCTCGAAGGCGATCAGGGAGGATTCCACGCCATTAGAGGTATACCGAGTCAAACTGTTTTCTACGAAGCAATGTGGCTGAATCCGTGCGAAGTATTGCGATGCAAAACGATAATACCCCCACCAGATCATGTTGAACGGCTCGGCAATAGCGTCCTTTCTGTTTTTTTCATCAGCGAGTTGAATTCGATGCCACGACCACAACATGGCACGTTCCACGGCCAAGAGGCCTTGCCGGGTGTCGCCATCATCACCTAGCGTCCAGTGTGCGAACGCTTGGGCTGACAGATTGACGATCCGCAAGGCTTTCAACAAAGCTTTGCCGGTCTTGGGCTTGTCAATCAGCTGTCCCTTGTTATTCAAATCCAAGGTTCTCATAAACAAACGATGCAAATCTCGTCTGTCATACTCGCTATCGCCTGATAGGGCTAACGCACGGCGTAAATCGCGCCGATCTTCGTCATGAAAAATGTGTTCATCTAAGAGGTGTTTTTCGATCAGGGTAGCGATGGCATCCGCGCCCCAGAATTCAATAATTGCTTTGGCTTGGTTGTCAGTGACAAAACCACTCCAACTGGGTTGCACAGTTTGTTTTAATTCTCCGCTGGTTGCAACAACGATGCGAATACTACGGCTTTGGTCTTGCGGTTCAAGGTGTGATTTCAAATAAACATGAAAAATATCATTGATGCTTTGGTAAACGGCTTGGCTGTTTCCATCCCATTCAGGACGTCCAATGTCTCCTTGTTTGACAACCAAAAGCAATAATTCATCAATTCCTGTTTCTGGATTCTTACCCCTGGCTGCAATATCCACCCCGTATTGCCGATTGCCTGTCTGTGGACGAGCAACTGTAACGTAACCCATTTCCACCAGCAGGTCAGGCAGCAAACGATCCAGCTCATCCCGCTCCTTGAGTGTACGTAGGTATTCAGCGATCACCAGTTTCATTCATCACCTCGCTTAGCAAGCCTGAGCTCTAATTTTGTAATTTCATCGTTGAGGGGATCAATAACGTATTGAGCTGGCAACGTAATTGAATAGGAATGGGAGCCTAGGCGGTTGATGGGGCCAACCTCATCGCCATAGATGGAAAAACTCCCTGTCCCTGCTTTTAGCTGAATTCTTATGCAGATTTGTTGGAATATCGATTGTTCGTCTGCTTTATCCCTCGCCTCTCGCATTTCCCTTTCTTTTTTCAATGTGACGGAATGTCTAATGCGTTCGGGGATTGGGGGGCGTAGTTCGTGTCTAATGGCCAACTGGTTGATTGCCTCAGTGTAAGCAAGTAGTTCTGCATGGGCGGACTTTAATAATTCTTTTACTTCGGGCGTAGCGCCCTCCAATTTCTCTTGAATAGTTTCCAATGTGGCATGAGAATAATTTCGTCCCACTTCGTTAACCAATAACGCGTGTACCCATCCGAAAGTTTGCTGCTGAGCCTCATTGGCCTCTAACAATGAAAAGGTCAGAGAAAACAAAGCTTCCTCATAAAAAGTCCAGCCTATTAACCGCCGTACAAGGTATTTGAAGTCAGCGGCATCTAAAGTATCGAGAACATCTTTAGCAAAAACCGGATGCTTGATTCCATGCACCCATAAGTAACCAATCAGTTCAGAATAAGCTGCCCCTAAAACTCGTTCATCAGAAATCAGCCAGCGCGTAATCAATTCATATAACAGGGGCTTATTTGCCAATTTGCTCAAACTCCGGGAAAAACATGAACTCAATTTTTCATCCGAAGTTTTGGCATTGTAATGTTTAAGTATCCAAGCTGTTAAACAGTCATATACCAGTTGATCGTAGATACCCGTTTCGATCAACATTGAAAGCGAAGAGTCAAAATCATTCGCGAGTCCGGCATCCAAATCTGTCAATGCGTACAGCATATCTGCCAGATTTGGATGGTCTTTTAGGATTTTGAGATTCATAAAAACGAAGTTACCTAGCACCTGCAACGCTGCTTGGTTATCGGGTTGCGCATGTAACAACAGCTCTGCAACCAACTCCTGTTGCGATACAGCAGCATTTGATAGCGCCCGCCAAGCTTGCAAACTGATATTGGAATTCGAATGATGTCCCATTGCCTTTAGAATTTCTTGAACACGGTTTTTCAAATCGGGTTCCTTTTCCCAGTGATGACTCAAGCGCCCCAGTATCCACAAAGCACCTGCCAATAGCTCATTGCAAACAGAGTCGGTATCCAACACTGCAAGTTCAATGGCTTCACGAGCTTGTCCTGCGGCTACTAAGCCGCTCAAAGCCGCGCCATACAAATTTGTATTTGCTACTGACATGTCTTCTCGGACAAGTACATATAGCTCTCTGGCAAGATGGGGATGTGCTGGCAAATAGTCGCTTAGTTGATTGTAAAACATACCTGCGAGCAAATCGCCTGAGGTTTTTATGTGCTGCACCGCCGCTAATTCGATTATATCCACTACGTTCATATTAGCGATATACGGCAGCGCATTGCCGATACCTCTCAAAACATCAAAAACATTGCGGCCATCCGGACTAGTGATTACTTCGATCCCGGCATTTAGAAAATTCAGCTTTTCAGACATCAGTCCCAAGAAGCGTCCGTCGGTAGAATCATTATGCTCAGTTTCATGAATCCATAATTGTTGTGCTTCATCAAACATTGTTCGTGCATTCAGCGGTAATTCGGAGTCCTCGAATTTGCGGAAACTATGCACGGCGGTACAGTGATTTCTCGCTTCTATTGAAGTGAATCTCAATTCATTGTCTTCGATGCCATAAAGCTCATCGATTTGCTTGGGTGAAAAGGAAACGGGAGTTAAAACTTCAATCGTGATGCTTTGGTTACGTTGGTAATGAAGTTCGGATGCAAGCTGTGTAACTTCTTTGGGAATTTCTTCGAGTAGAGAACTAAAGAATCTGGGCATGATGGTATTCATATTGTCTGTCTCGAGTTTCAGGCGTATCTGGAAATAGACTTGTCATAGCTCTGATCTTAGAACCTGTTCACGATCTCTTAAGCAAAAGCGCCAAGAAAGCCAAATGAACGAACTGAAGACTGGTATTCAGCTTACGCTCGCAGTTTTTCCATAGCCGTCGGCATTTTTCCAGCCATGCGAAAGATCGTTCGACGATCCAGCGTTGTGGAATCACCTCAAAGGTATGCAATTCATTGCGCTTAGCCACTTGCACCGTTGCCCCCAACTGTTCCTGAACGGCGGTCGCAAAGGGTTGGCCCGAATAGCCGCCATCCACCAAGACGCTGGTGACCTGCGTCAGATTAGCGGTGCAACGTGCAATAGCCTTTAATGCTCCCGCTCGGTCTGTGACATCGGCCGTGGTGACCTCGATCGCATGAGGTAACCCGAGCATGTCCACGGCAATATGGCGCTTGATGCCGGATACCTTTTTGCCGGCATCATAGCCTTTGAGTTCTGCACTATCAGTGTTCTTCACGCTCTGCGCGTCGACGATGATGAAGCGCGTCGAGGCGTTCCGCCCCTGTTTGCATCGGACCTCGCCAACCTGATTTTTTTAAAGCCTGCTCCAAAACGCTGATGCCGTCTTGGGCAGGCTCTCGCCATTTTTCAAAATAGGCATACACGGTTCGCCATTTGGGAAAATCACTCGGCAGCATCCGCCACTGGCAACCGCTTTTCAATAAATACAGTATCCCGCAAAAGACTTCGTATAAATCCACCGTCCGCGGCTTGGTTCGCTTTCGCACGCCTTCCAGTAAGGGCCTGATGTGTTCAAATTGTTCTCGACTGATGTCACTGGGATACTTTTTTCTCATCCCTATTTATTTTTGCGCAATTCAAAGATTATGAACAGGGCTCTTAGGCTCTACTGGAAATTTAGCGATAACTGGAATAGCCGGATTTTTTCATTATCTATGTCATTATTTTTTCACTAACTTGTCATTTTTTTCATTAATAGTGTCATCCGACATCATCCGACAGCTTAAACGTCAAGATTCGCCACATCCAGCGCATTCTTCACGATGAAATCCCGGCGCGGCTCGACCACATCGCCCATCAGTGTGGTAAATATTTCGTCGGACGCAATCGCATCTTCGATCTTCACCTGCAGCAGGCGGCGGTTGTTCGCATCAAGCGTGGTTTCCCAGAGCTGTTCCGGGTTCATTTCGCCGAGGCCTTTGTAGCGCTGGATGTGCTGGCCTTTCTTGATTTCGCGCATCATCCAGTCGAACGCTTCCTTGAAGTTCGCGACCGGCTGCTGTTTTTCGCCGATCTGCATATAGGACGTGGCGCCGAACATGCCGGTGGTCAATTCCGCATAGTACGCGATTTTTTGGTAATCCTTGCCGTTGAAAAAACTGGCCGGCACGACGAATTGCTTGTTGTTGCCATGCTGGCGCTTGTCGACCGTAATCGTGAAATCCTGTTCGTGCCGGTAATTCAATTCGATTGTGTAGAGGGTTTTGTCGTCCGAAGCGGAAAGCTTGCCTTGCACTTTCGCCAGCCAGGCGTTCAAAGCCTCCTTGTTTTTGAGCAGCCGCTCGTCGGCCACTTCCACCAGCATCAGCTGTTCCAGAAAACCGCTGTCGTAGCGTCTGGCAAGACGGTCGATCGTGCGCGTGACTTCGGTGAATTCGCGCGCCAGTTTTTCGAGTCCCTGGCCTTGAATCGGCGGAGCGCCTTCGCTGGCGAACAGCTGGGCCTTGTCCAGCGCCTGTTGGATCAGGTATTCGTTCAGCGCCGAGTCGTCCTTCACGTAATGTTCCTGCTTGCCTTTTTTGACTTTATACAGCGGCGGCTGGGCGATATAGATATAGCCTTTTTCGATGATTTCGGGTAATTGCCGGTAGAAAAAGGTCAGCAGCAGGGTGCGGATGTGCGAGCCGTCCACGTCCGCGTCGGTCATGATGATGATCCGGTGG
Source organism: Methylomicrobium agile (assembly GCF_000733855.1). NCBI lineage: Bacteria > Pseudomonadati > Pseudomonadota > Gammaproteobacteria > Methylococcales > Methylococcaceae > Methylomicrobium > Methylomicrobium agile. The sequence continues at coordinate 1,463,386 of NZ_JPOJ01000001.1, read as the reverse complement.
TAGCGCAGCTTGTCCAGGTTGTATTCTTCCTTGCCGATGCCGCAGCCGAGCGCGGTGATCAGGGTGCCGACTTCTTCCGATGAAATCATCTTGTCGAAGCGTGCCTTTTCCACGTTCAAAATCTTGCCTTTCAGCGGCAGAATCGCCTGGGTGCGGCGGTCGCGGCCCTGTTTGGCGGAGCCGCCCGCGGAATCTCCTTCGACGAGGAACAGTTCGGACAGGGCTGGGTCTTTTTCCTGGCAGTCGGCCAGTTTGCCGGGGAGTCCCGCGATGTCGAGCGTGGTTTTGCGGCGAGTCATTTCGCGGGCTTTCCGCGCCGCTTCGCGCGCGCGCGCCGCATCGACGATCTTCATCGCGATCGTTTTTGCGATTTGCGGGTTTTCGAGCAGAAATTCCTGCAATTTCTCGTTCATCGCCGATTCGACGATCGGTTTGACTTCGGACGAGACCAGCTTGTCTTTCGTTTGCGAGGAGAACTTCGGGTCCGGCACTTTGACCGATAATACCGCCGTCAAGCCTTCGCGCGCGTCGTCGCCGGTGGTCGCCACCTTTTCTTTCTTCGCAAGTCCGCTGGTTTCGATGTACTGGTTGATCGTACGGGTCAGGGCACTGCGGAATCCGGCCAGATGGCTGCCGCCGTCGCGCTGCGGGATATTGTTGGTGTAGCAGAATACGTTTTCCTGATAAGAATCGTTCCATTGCATTGCGATCTCGACCGCCACACCGTCCTTTTCGGTCAGGAAATGGAAGACTTCCGGGAATAGCGGGGTTTTATTCTTGTTCAGATGCTCGACGAAGGCCGAGATGCCGCCTTCGAATTCAAAGATGTCCTGCTTATCGGTGCGTTCGTCTTCCAGAATGATCCGGACGCCGGAATTCAGGAATGACAGTTCGCGCAGGCGTTTGGCGAGAATGTCGTAATGGAATTCGATATCGGAAAAAGTTTGTGTGCTCGGTTTGAACTTGATCATGGTGCCGGAGCCTTCGGCGGGGCCAACCGCTTCGAGCGGTGCGACCGGCTCGCCCATTACGTATTTTTGTTTGTGCAGTTTACCGTTTTTGCGGACTTCGAGGTACAACTCTTCCGACAGTGCATTCACGACCGATACGCCGACCCCGTGCAGGCCGCCCGAAACTTTGTAGGCGTTATCGTCGAATTTGCCGCCGGCGTGCAATACGGTCATGATCACTTCGGCGGCCGAGCGTCCTTCTTCTTCATGGATGTCGACCGGGATGCCGCGGCCGTCGTCCTTCACCGAGACGAAGCCGTCGTTATGGATGATCACATGCACTTCCTTGCAATAGCCGGCCAACGCTTCGTCGATCGAATTGTCGACGACTTCGAAAACCATATGATGCAGGCCCGTGCCGTCGTCAGTGTCGCCGATGTACATGCCGGGGCGTTTCCTGACCGCATCGAGTCCTTTCAATACCTGAATACTGGAACTGTCGTATTGATCCTTGATGGTTGCCTGATGATCGTTTTCTTGACTCATTTATGTACCTGCTGTTTTTGCTTTTGTTTCACGTGGAACAATCCACCGGATTGATATGGCCATGTTCCACATGGAACATTTTGTAGTTATGAATATTGGATAAATCGCCAAAATCGGTGGGCGAGGTGGCGGTTATGAAAACTTGGGAGTGCATGACGTCCAAATAGCGCAGCACTTTCGCGCGATTTGCCATGTCGAGCTCGGCAGCGAAATCGTCGAAGAGGATGCACGCAGTATCTTCTTCATGTAAATTCAATAGCTGTACCTGGGCGAGCTTCAGGCTGATCACCAATAACTTCAACTGGCCGCGGGAGACGATATCCCTGGCGGGCAGGCGATCAAGGGTGACCAATAAGTCGGCACGGTGCGGGCCGCTTTGCGTGAAGCCGTAACGCAAATCCTTTTCGGTATCGGCATCCAAAGCTTGTAACAAGGATTCGGTAGCATCCCACCCGGACGATAAAGACAAGGCTATCGCCGGCAGCTCCAACATGTAACCGGCGATGTCCTGAAAAACGGGGATAAACGCCTCCAGATAGCGGCGCCGGCAATGAGTGACTATTGTACCGTAATCCGATAATTCCTGGTTCCATACTTGCAGGTATTCCGGCTGGCGGTTTTTCAGTAAGGCATTGCGTTGCGCAAGAGCTTTTTTATAGTTGCGCCAAGCCGGTAAAAAAGCCGGATCGTGATGAAAAACGCCCCAGTCGAGAAATTCGCGGCGCTCCTGCGGTCCGCTGTCCAGCAATTCGTAACTTTTCGGATAGATCAACTGCAACGGGAGGGCATAGGCAAGGCTCGACCGGTTCGGCATCGTGTGTTGATTGATCCGTATTTCGCATGACTTGGCGTCAAGCCTGACGCCAAGGTGCTGGTGCGCGCCGCCGGAAAACACGGTTTGCCCGGTAACCAAGAGGTGATCGTGCGAAAAACGGATGACGGGCTTAATCGAGGAAGAGCGGAACGATCTGGCGCGGCCGAGTAGGAAAATGGCTTCCAGCAAGGCGCTTTTGCCGGAGGCATTGGCGCCATAGATGAAATTGAGCGTCGGAGCAGGATGGAGTGTGGCGTGTTGGATATTTCTGACCGAAGCGATATCCAGTCTTGAAACAGTCATCAGATCCGTATCATAAGCGCATCGGCATCACGATGAATTTGTAAACCTGCTGGCCGGGTTCATTGATGAAACAACTGCTCAGGTTCGAAGCAATCGTCAATTCCGCGGTATCTCCTTCGAGATTTGAAACCGCATCGAGCATGTATTGTGCATTGAACGAAATGCTGAACTCGCCCTTGCCGTAATCGATCGTCAGTTCTTCTTCGGCTTCTTCGTGTTCTGGGTTGTGCGCGTTGATCCGCAAAAGGTCCGCAGCAAAATGAAAGGTTACGCCGCGGAATTTTTCATTCGCGAGAATCGCGACCCGGGTCAGGGCTTCGCGGAGCAGCGGTTTCGGGATCGCAATCGGGTCGAGGAAGCTTTGCTGGAAAACTTTGCCGAAATCGGGATATTTGGAATCGACCAGCTTTGCCGAGAATACCGCGTTGTGGACTTCGATCCGGATGTGGTTGCTCGAAAAGCTGACCTGCAAGGGTTCATCGCCGTCATCGAGCAGCCGCGACAATTCCTGGACGCCTTTCCGCGGCACGATGATTCGTGCTTCGAGGCCGGTCGGCGTTTCCAGTTCGTCTTCGTAGATCGAAAGGCGGTGGCCGTCCGAAGCGACCAGTTTCAGCGCATTGTTCGAGATGTGCAGCAGCAGGCCGTTCAGATAGTAGCGTACGTCCTGGTTGGCCATGCAGAACATGGTCTTGTCGAGTGCTTTTTTTAGCTTGCCCGAACTGATCGTGAAACAGTTCTCCATCTGTGATTCGGCAAATTCGGGATAATTTTCCGCGGGCAGGCAGGACAGCGAAAAACGGCTACGCGGCGTCGCCAGTTTGACCATGTCGCCTTGCTGTTCGATCCGAATTTCAGTATTCGGCGGCAATAGCCGGCAAATGTCGAGAAATTTGCGTGCGGGCAGGGTAGCCGTGCCAGGCTGCGCACCGATCACGGACAGGCGGGAAACGATCTGGATCTCCAGGTCGGTGCCGGTCATCGTCAGCGTGTCCGCTTCGATTACCATCAGTATGTTCGAAAGAATCTGCATTGTTTGCTTCTTTTCGATCACGCTGACGATTTGCTGCAAAGGGGGCAGGAGGGTGTCTCGATTGATGCTGAATTTCATAGGCGAGCGTGGGTTTTGTTCAATAAAAGGCAAAGTTAAAAATCCGCAAGGGGTAGAGCCCGTGCTGACTGTCCGGATCAATGCGACAGGGAGCGCAACAGATTTGCGTAATCCTCGGCGACCTTCACGTCCGATTCTTTCAATTCGTTGATTCGTTTGCAGGCATTGATCACGGTCGTATGGTCGCGTCCGCCGAAAGCGTCGCCGATTTCGGGCAGACTGTGCGAAGTCAGCTCGCGCGCAAGGCTCATTGCAATTTGCCGAGGCCGGGTGATCGACTGGCGCCGGTTTTTGGAAGACAAATCGGCAATCCTGATTTTGTAATATTCGGCGACCGTTTTCTGGATATTGTCGATATTGACCAGTTTGTCCTGCAGCGAGATCAGGTCGTGCAGCGCTTCCTTGGTAAACTCGACCGTGATTTTCTGGCCGGTGAATTGCGCGTTCGCGATCACCCGCCGCAGTGCGCCTTCCAGGTCGCGCACATTGGACGGAATCCGTTTCGCGATGAAGAACGCGACCTCCTGCGGCAGTTCGACATGGGCCATATCGGCTTTTTTCATCAGAATGGCGGCGCGCGTTTCCATGTCGGGTGGCTCGATCGAAACCGGCAGTCCCCAGCCGAAACGCGATTTCAGGCGGTCTTCGAGGCCGTCGATTTCCTTCGGGTATTTGTCGCAGGTCAAGACGACCTGGTGCTTCTTTTCGAGCAGCGTATTAAAAGTATGAAAAAATTCTTCCTGCGAGCGCTCCTTGCCGGCAAAAAACTGAATGTCGTCGATCAGCAGCACGTCAAGGCCGCGGTAATATTCCTTGAAGCTGTTGATCTGGTTTTGCTGCAGCGCCTTGACCATGTCCTGCACGAATTTTTCCGAATGCAAATAAACGATCGAGGCAGTCGGGTTTTTTTGCAACACCGCATTGCCGATCGCATGCATCAAGTGCGTTTTGCCCAAACCGGAGCTACCGTAGATCAACAGCGGATTGTAGGCTTTGCCGATATTCTCGGCGACCTGGGTCGAGGCGGCGCGCGCCAGCTGGTTCGATTTGCCTTCGACGAAATTGTCGAAGGTGAACGCCTTGTTCAGAAAGTTGGGCTGCTGTTTTTTGGTTTCGGTCTGTTGTGTGACTTTGAGGGCGGCCGGCGCCTCCGGTTTTTTCGAACCGATTTCGAGATCGAGTACCAGCGCGCCGTCTGCAAACTGATGAATCGTTTCTTCGATTTTCGCGAAATGATGTTCCTTTACCCAGTCCAGTACGAAGCGGTTCGGAGCCAACAGCCGGATACGTCCTTCGGTTTCTACGGCTTGTAACGGGCGAATCCAGGTGCTGAAATCGGAGCTGGAAATTTCGTTTTCAAGCTTGGCGAGGCAATTACTCCAAATCGAACTCATGAGGGTAATCTTGATAAATTTAAGGTAGTGAAACAATCAAAACGGCAATCTGTCATTTTGTTTGTACAATCAAAACAAAGCGCGGCGGAATTGACAGGATAGCCGGAATATTCTATCATCCTAAGGCTTTTTTATCTGTATTTCTTAAAATTATTTCGATCGGGCTACATTCATGAAAAGAACATACCAACCCAGCAAATTGAAACGCGCCAGAACCCACGGTTTTCGCGCCAGAATGGCGACCGTCGGCGGCCGCAAAGTATTGAGTGCGCGCAGAGCGAAAGGCCGCGCCAAATTGACAGTATAGTCGGCAATCGGGTGACTGAGAACAGTTTAAGTTTTCCTTCTGCGTTGCGTCTGAACAAGCCGGACGATTACAAAAAAGTTTTTGCCAAACCGGTAAAATCCGGCGATCAATACTTTACCTTATTGGCCATCAGGAATGATCTCGATCATCCGCGGCTGGGTTTGGCAATCGCCAAAAAGCAAATCAAAAAGGCGGTGCACCGGAACGTGATCAAACGGGCTGTCAGGGAAAATTTCAGAATACGGCAGCATAGTTTGGGCAATATGGATATCGTGGTTCTGGCGCGCAGGGAAGCTATCGACGCGCCCCGGGAAGCGTTAAGTCGTTCCCTGGAAAAGCATTGGTCAAGGCTGGTATCCCGATGCGCTTCGTGCTCATAGCGGTTATCAAGTTTTATAAATATTTCATAAGTCCCTTGCTTGGAAACCACTGCCGGTTTTATCCAAGCTGTTCTACTTATGCCATCGAAGCGCTTCGGCTCCACGGTTTCATGGCTGGCTCCTACCTCACCCTGCGCAGACTATTGAAATGCCACCCTTTCCACGAAGGCGGGAGCGATCCCGTTCCGGAAAAACTCGGTAATTATAAGAATGGATAATATAAGATTTCTTCTCATCTTCAGCTTTGGCCTGCTGCTTTTCATGCTGTACCAGCAATGGCAGATCGATTACGGTCCGAAGACGCCTGCGCCGACAGCGGTAGAGAGTGCCGCGACAAATATCAAAGAAGACCTGCCGACCGCGAACGGCGAGGCGGCGCCGGCGGACGCGTCCGCTGCGGCACAGGCTAACGTTGCCGCTGAGGCTATATCCGCCTCCCAAACCGTCAAAGTCAAAACCGATGTGCTGGCGCTTGAAATCGACCTCGCGGGCGGCACGATCCAGAATTTGGATCTGCTTGTTTATCCGGTCGAACAAAACAACACGTATGTCGACGCGCTGCGCCGCCTGGTCGGCATGGAGCCGGAGCAAGTCAACCGCACTCCGGTTCGCCTCTTCAATGCCGCCAAGGACAAATACTTCATTGCGCAAAGCGGTTTGATCTCAAGTCAAGGTTCCGTCTCGGCGCCTACGCATCATACCGTCTTCAGCAGCAGCCAGGACAGCTATACGCTGCCGGAAGGGCAGAGCAGCCTGACGGTGCCGTTGACCTGGACCGACGCCAGCGGCCTGAAGGTGACCAAAGAATTCACGTTTACCCGCGGCAGCTACGAGATCAAGCTCGGACAAAAGATCGACAACGCTTCCGCAGCGCCCTGGAGTGGCAGACAGTACAGCCAATTGCTCAGAACGCCGCCGAAAGAAAACAAGGGCAGTGCGCTGGCCGGCGGCATGCGCGCCTATAACGGCGGCGTGATCTACACCGAAAAAGGAAAATATCAGAAGATCGATTTCGACGACATGCAGGAGGAGGTGCTCAATACCAGTACGAAGGGGGGATGGACCGCTTTCATTCAGCACTATTTCGCCTCCGCGTGGATTCCGCCGGCCGATCAGGAAAATCATCTTTACACCAAATGGCTGCAGGAAGACGACCGTTACGTGATCGGTTCGTATTCGCCGATAGTCACCGTGTCGGCGAACGGTTCGGCAACGCTGACTTCGAGTCTGTTTGCAGGTCCGAAGATTCAGCCGATGATGGAAAAAGTCGCCAAAGGACTGGAACTGACCGTCGATTACAGCGTACTGACTTTTATCGGCAAACCGATTTACGCCTTGTTGAACTGGATTCACAGCTTCACTCACAACTGGGGCCTCGCGATCATCGGCGTGACCCTCTGCATCAAACTGCTGATGTTCCCGCTCACCCAGGCCAGTTTCCGCTCGATGGCCAAACTGCGCAAGGTGCAGCCGCGCCTGAAAGAATTGCAGGAGCGTTTCGCGGACGACCGGATGCGGCTGAATCAGGAAATGATGGCGCTCTACAAGAAGGAGCAGGTCAACCCGCTCGGCGGCTGCTTGCCGCTCTTGCTGCAGATTCCGGTATTCATGTGCCTGTACTGGGTGCTCGGCGAGACGGTCGAATTCCGCCAGACGCCGTTCACGCTCTGGCTGCAGGATTTGTCGGTGCAGGATCCTTTCTACATCCTGCCTTTAATTATGGGCGTCACGATGAAGATTCAGCAGGGCTTGAACCCGGCTCCGGTCGATCCGGTCCAGGCGAAGGTCATCAAGATGTTCCCGATCATCTTCACGATCTTCTTCCTGTTCTTCCCGTCCGGTCTGGTGCTGTACTGGGTGGTCAACAACACCTTGTCGATCTTCCAGCAGACGTACATCACCAAGCAGATCGAAAAAGCAGGACTTGCTACCTCCACCTAAGTGCTGATCGAGTTTAAAGATACCATTGCGGCCATCGCGACACCGCCCGGCAACGGCGGTGTCGGTATCGTCAGAATTTCCGGCAGTCTTGTTCCCCGGATTGCCGAACAACTCCTCACCAAACCCCTGCCGCCGAGACTGGCGCAATACACGCCTTTCCTCGATGCCGACCGTAGCGTGATCGATACGGGCATTGCCTTGTATTTTCCGGGACCTGCTTCCTATACCGGCGAAGACGTGCTCGAACTGCAAGGACACGGCGGTGCGATCGTGCTCGACATGATGCTGCGCCGTGTGCTGTCGGTTGGCGCGAGACTCGCTAACCCCGGCGAATTCACCGAACGCGCGTTTTTGAACGGCAAGCTCGACCTCGCCCAGGCCGAAGCCGTCGCCGACCTGATCGAAAGCGGCACCGAGCAATCGGCGCGCTCCGCGCAGATGTCGATGCAGGGCGCCTTCTCCCGGCTGATCAACGAACTGGTCGAAGAACTGACCTATCTCCGGACCTACGTCGAAGCCGCAATCGATTTCGTCGAGGAAGAAATCGACTTTCTCAGCGACGGGATCGTCGAAAACCGTATCGCCGCATTGCTTGTCCGGATCGAACAAATCCGGCAAACCGCCAAACAAGGCCGCCTGCTTCGCGACGGCATGACCGTCGTGCTGGCCGGCAAACCGAATGCCGGCAAATCGAGCCTGCTGAACGCATTGGCCGGGCATGAGGCCGCGATCGTGACCGACATTGCCGGCACGACACGGGACGTGCTGCGCGAAAGAATCCAGCTCGACGGCATGCCGCTGCACATCATCGACACCGCAGGACTTCGCGAGAGCAACAACGCGGTCGAACGGGAAGGGATCCGCAGGGCGTTTGAAGAAATCCGCAAAGCCGATCTGATCCTGCTGCTGATCGATGCGCGCGAACCTGACGCCGAAGCGATCCGTCGAACTTTGCCGGACAGCATCCCGATCACCGAAGTTTACAACAAGATCGACCTGCTCGGCCGTGCGCCGGAAACGATCGAAACGACAGACGGCACGCAAATTTATCTGTCGATCAAAACTGGCGAGGGCATGGATTTCCTGACCCGCCACCTCAAGCAAAGCGTCGGCTTCAACGACAGCGCCGAACACGTCTTCATCGCCCGCCGGCGCCATCTCGAAGCGCTCGACCAAGGCCGTGTCTTGATCGAAAGCGCGCTCTTCCAACTGCAAAACAACCGTGCCGGCGAACTGGTCGCCGAAGATCTCAGACAGGCGCAAAATGCGCTGGGCGAAATCACCGGACAGGTTACGTCCGATGATTTGCTTGGGAAAATTTTCTCCAGTTTTTGCATCGGAAAATAAACCCGGCAAACGCGGAAGAAGACCCGTTCCCGATCAGGCCGAATAAAATCGGATTGTGCGCAGGAGAGAGTGTCCGAAATCCTTTTTGGAGGCTTTAACGTTCCGGCATTCCGCGAGTGTGAGGCATAAACCTTATATTTAATGCTAATATTAGCGGATAACTTTAAGGCGGGGCCGCTCAATTATCCGAAATCAATAACGAACCGATGCTCCGGCTTTAGTAAATGCGGTTCGAAACTGTCCATTGAAACCCGATCATATCCCTGCGAACAAAGCTTGGAAAGCCGCGTCTATTAGGAACGCAGATAGAGTCATTTTGGAGGATTACTGGAGTACCATGAAATGTATGTTGTAGGCATTGGCGCGTCCGCCGGCGGACTGGAGGCTTTGTTTTCTTTCGTTGAACAATTGTCGCCAAGCAACAATATGAGCTATGTCATCGTTCAGCATTTGCCTGCCGATAAACGCAGCGCGTTGGTCGAGTTATTGAAAAGCAAGGCAAAACTTTCGGTTGAGGAAGCGGCGGACGGCGTCGGTCTCTGCGCCAATACCATCTATGTGGCGCCGGCAGGGAGAGATATAGAAATCGACAAAGGTTGCCTCAAACTTTTATCCGCTTCTTTGGCACCCGCTCCTAAAACCACGATCGACTATTTTTTTTACAGCCTTGCGGAAGCCTATCAGGAAAAGGCGGTAGGCGTTATTTTTTCCGGCACCGGCCATGACGGCGCCAAAGGAATCAAAGCCATCAAAGCGGCCGGCGGGCTTACCATTGCCCAGCAACCCGCAACCGCCAAGTTTAAAAGCATGCCTGAAGCGGCGATAGAGCAAGGCCGGGCCGATATCATTCTCAGCCCTGCAGAAGCCGCGTTGGAGCTGGGGTTGATAGCCAAGAATCTGGATATTCCCGTTACTGAAGGAAAGGAAACCCAATTGCCTCCGGAGATTAGAGTTATCGTTGACGATATTTTAAAAGTGACGGGAATGGATTTCGTCAATTACAAAAACAGCACGGTGATCCGCCAGGTCAACCGGCGCATGGCGATACTGCACATCGACGATCTTGGCGAATACGTTCAATTTACAAAAGGCAACCCCGAGGAGCTGAGCCAGTTGGCCAAAAGCTTTTTGGTCTGCGTTACGTCGTTTTTCCGGGATGCGCAGTGTTTCAATGCGTTAAGGGTGGCGTTGAAAAAGATTCTGACGCATAAAAAAGCCGGGGACTATATTCGTGTCTGGGTTCCGGGATGCGCTACCGGCGAAGAAGCCTATTCGATTGCGATGATTTTGGCGGAGGAGTTGGGGGCCGAAATTTCGCGTTACCGCGTGCAAATTTACGGCACCGATATCAATGCCGAAGCGATCCAGACGGCGCGTAAGGGGACATACGACGAATTGTCGTTGATTGCTTTGGACTGCGCCTTGAAAGCCAAATATTTCACCGAAGACGAGTATGGTTTTATCGTAAACAAGTCGCTCCGCGATTTAATCATTTTCTCCCGCCACGATCTGGTCAAAAGTCCCCCTTTTATCCGCGTGGATTTGATCAGTTGCCGTAATTTATTGATTTATTTCAACCAGGCGCTTCAGGAGCAGATACTTAAAATCTTTCATTACGCTTTGGTAAGCCAGGGCATCCTATTTCTCGGCCAGGCGGAATCGCTCTGGAGTTTGAGCGATGCCTTTATTGAACTGAACAGGAACAGCAAATTATTCGTAAAGAACGATTCGCACATTATCCGTCCCGGTCTGGACTCCAAAAGCTTGATGCACTTCAATGCAAATCGGGACATCAGCAGTGTGATGCCCGTGCATCTGGTCTATAAATTGTTGGGCCAGGATAAGCTGGTTGATATCTATGCGCCCCCGAGCATCCTCGCCAGCCGGGAAGGCAAGATTCTGGAATTTTATAAAAGCTGCGAAGCGTTTATCAAAATCAAAAAAGGGAAAGCGGATTTCAACCTTTTCTCGATCATCGATCCGTCGCTGAAAACGGAGTTGAAGGCTTTTTGCCATAGCGCTTTGTCGCGCAGGGAAACGGTGACCAGCCAGACCATGATGTTAACGGCGGATGAGAAGACGGTCCATTACCGGATTATCGTGACGCCCGTTTATCAGGAATCGTTCAAGGAAGAATTATTGCTGATTTCGTTCCAGGAAGTGGAACGCAATCCCGAAATCATCGATACGGATCAGGTGGCGGTGTCGCGCCTGGTCGAGATGGAACAAGAGCTGCAGATGGCGCGCGAAACGCTGCGGACGGTCACGGTGGCGTTGGAAACGAATGTCGATGCCTGGCAGGTGTTGAACGAAGAAGTGCAGGCGGCCAATGAAGAATTGCAATCCACCAACGAAGAGCTGGAAACCTCCAATGAAGAACTGCAATCGATCAACGAAGAACTGACCCAGGTCAATAACGAGCTATCGTTAAAAACGCGGGAATTAAAAGAAGCGAACGACGATTTGCGGAACGTGCTGGACAGCATGGACAAAGCGGTCATCGTGGTCGACAGCCGGATGCATATCAATCGAATCAACGAGGCCAGCAAAAAATATTTCAATGGCGGCTTTATCGACGGTACCGAGCAACCGAATTTGAATACGTTAAAGAACGCTTTAGGATGTGAGGATTTAATCGGCCGAATTCAGCAGGTGATTGACACGGGAGCGACGTATCACAGTAAATTGCCGATACAGAAAAAATATTTCGAATTGATCATCTATCCTTATTTCAGCCGAAATATCGATACGGTTACGGGAGCGGTCTTAACGATTCAGGATATTACCGAGCAATGCCTTGCGGAAGAGCAGATTCGCCTGGCGGCAAGCGTGTTCGGAAACGCCAACGAAGCGATCGTCATTACCGACGCCGGCAATCAAATCATCTCCATCAACCCGGCATTTACCGAGATTACCGGTTATGAAAAAGCGGAAGTTGTCGGCAAAAACCCGAGTATCCTGAGTTCAAAGCGCCAGTCGTCCCAATTCTACGAAAGCCTGTGGCAATCGATCAAAGACACCGGAAAATGGCAGGGAGAGATATTCAATAAACGTAAAGACGGATCGGTTTATCCCGAATGGCTTTCGATCAGCACCCTCAAGGACGAGTCAGGAAAAGTGTTGCATTATATCGGAATTTTCACCGACATCAGCGCCGCATATAAAGACCGGGAAACGATCATTCAGCAAGCCAATTATGATGCCTTGACCCATCTGCCGAACCGGAACCTGTTCTTCGACCGGCTCAAGCAAGCGATCGCGAATGCCGGGCGCGCTCGGGAATTGGTCGGCGTCATGTTTATCGATCTGGACGGTTTCAAAGACATCAACGACGCGTTGGGGCATTCGCTGGGCGATATTTTATTGCAGCGGATCAGTCAGCGCATGGTCGGCATTTTGCGAGAGTCCGATTCCCTCGCCCGGTTCGGCGGTGATGAGTTTACGGTGCTGGTGACGGGCCTGCAAAAGGAAGCGGACATTATCCCTACCGTGGAAAAAATTCTGGAAGCGATTCAGGCGCCGATTGTGGTAGACGATCACGAGCTGAACGTAACGGCCAGCATCGGCATTACCGTGTTTCCAAACGACGGCAAAGACGGGGAAACCTTGCTCAAATACGCGGACAGCGCCATGTACACGGCTAAGGCCGAAGGCCGCAACGCTTACCGCTTTTTCACGCCGAGCATGCATGAAAAAGCCAAAATACAGCACAGCCTCAGCAACGATATTAAAATTGCCATAAAAAACAATCAATTTACGGTGCATTATCAGCCGGTTTACGACTTGTTCCGCAAACGGATCGTCGGCGCCGAAGCGTTGCTCCGTTGGCAACACCCGGTGCGCGGGAATGTGTCTCCGGAAGAGTTTATTCCGCTCGCCGAAAGCCTTAATTTGATCTCGAAGATCGGCGAGCTGGTATTGAGCGAAGCCTGTCGCTTCATGGCAGGCTTGAACAGGATTTTGCAGGAGCCGCTTTATATCGCGATCAATTTTTCGCCGCTGCAATTCGTTGCCGGAAACTGTGCGGAAAACTGGATCGACATCATTGAAAGCAGCGGCATGAATTCGAGCCATGTAATCGTGGAAATTACCGAAAGCCTGATGATGAGCCATCAGGCCAATTACATGCTGCAATTGCAACTGCTTAAACAACAAGGGATCAGAATCGCAATGGACGATTTCGGCACCGGTTTTTCATCCCTGAGTTATTTGAAAAAATTGCCGCTGGATATTTTGAAAATCGACCGATCCTTCATTCGCGATGTTTTATGGGATCCGAATGATGCCGCGCTGATCGAAACGATCATCGCCATCGCGAAGAATTACTCATTGGAGCTGGTTTGCGAGGGGGTCGAAGAAAAAGGGCAGGTGGACTTTCTGGTGCAACGGGGGTGCCGTTACGCCCAAGGTTTCTATATCCAGAGACCCGTTCCGGGGGAACAGTTTATTGAACTGGCGAAAAATGGAGTCATCGTCGCTTAAAGGCTCGGGATCGAAATTTAACAATCCGATGAAACGATTGGAGAAAATGCCCCCTCTAATTTTTGTTGGCTTTATGGAAAACGCAGGTGATATGCCGATCGGGATGAGGGGGAGGAATGGAATATCTGAGAATGCGCCGAGCCATTACCGCGGCTTCGATTACGATGCTGGGCGCATCGGCAGTGATTTTTATGGCCGTGCTATTCGTCTCCCGGCAGAGAGCGATTTCCTTCCCGGCGGGAGGCCGCGAAACGGAAGCCCGCCGGGAATCCCTCACGGCTGTCGACACATCCCTCGAAATACCGGCGCCCGAACAAAAGCGGAGCCTCGGCATGATCCATAAGCCGGCATTATCCGAAAAAACCAGGGAAGGCGGGACCGCGCAGAACGGTAACGCAAGCGCAAGAAAACCGGCAGAGCAGCCGGATACTTCAGTCCCGCTTCTATCGGCCGTTGTTACCGAGGCGACGGCCCCGCGAATCCCCGAGAAACCGTCGAATCCGGCCTCTCCGAAGAAAGCCGAAGAAGAAGGTCTTTCCCGGGATGGGGAAATGCGCCTGCGCCTGCTCGTGCTTGGCGAAGGCGCGTTTTCTCCGGGCGTGGCAAAACCCGGGGCCGGTGCGCAGGCTGAGATCGACAAGATCATTCCGCTTATTCAGGAGAGATCTTCCGACAAGGTCATCATCGAAGGCCACGCCGACAGATCGATACCGGGCGGCTTTACCCGCACGCAAGCCTGGAAATGGAACAAGATCGTCTCGATGCTGCGCGCGAAGGCCGTCGCCCAAGCGCTGAAGCAAAAAGGCGTCGCCGGCGACAGGATCATCGTGAAAGGACTTGGCGATTCGATGCCGCGGGCTTCCAATCTGACCCGGAAGGGGCGCTCGAAAAATCGCCGGGTCGAAATAACACTCTCGCCGCCCGGCACTGACGCCGGGCATTGATTAATGGATTGCTTTGTAGTTACAAAGTTTGTGTAGACCAAACTGGAACAGGGTAGTATGTATACGAATCACTTTTCATTGAATAGCATGCCATTCGAAAACGTTGCCGATCCGGCCTGTTTTTTCGAACAAGGCGACTATAGCCGCGTACTCAGCCGGATGGTCGATAGCGTTCTGGCGGAAAAAGGTTTGATGGTGGTTGCAGGACCGATCGGCACCGGCAAAACCACCTTGAGCCAAAAACTGATGGTATCGGTTCCCGAGAAAACCAAAATTATCTGGCTGGGCGAGCCGCCGGAAGCCAGCGAAGAGTTGCTGCTCTTTCTGACCCAGGAATTAGAGATCGAATGTCAGCCATCCGGCCGGGTTTTCATGCTGAGGGACATCAAGGCGCATTTGCAGAAGCTGCGCAGCGAGGGCAATCGCTGTCTGTTGATTATCGACGAAGTGCATAAAATATCCGAGGATGTGCTGGAATGCGTCCGGCTTTTGAATAATCTTGAACAAGGCCGGACCAAACTGATCCAGATTCTCCTGATTGGGCAGGAGGAATTCCTCCTCAAACTGGCCCAGCCGCATTTGGAATCGTTTAAACAGCGGGTTGCCTGGCTGGAGGCGATCGGTACAATGAGTCCTGCCGAGGTGCACCAATATATCCGGCATCGGCTGAAAGTGGCGGGATGCCGTTCGGGCATTTTTACCGGCGAAGCCGTCCAGGCGATCGTGGCGGCGACGCGAGGCACTCCGCGACTGGTCAATACGTTTTGCGACAGGGCGCTTCGCGTCAGCTTTGAGGCCGGCAAAACACGGGTCGATGTAGACAGCGTGCGGCAGGCGGCCGACGAAATCGGGCTGGGGAGCGAAGTTTTTCTGTGGCTGACCAATCATCGCAGCGAGGAATCGGTGCAAAAACAGGAAGCAGGAGGCCCGGCGGTGAAGCAAGTCTCCGCTTCCAGACCGGCCGCGTCTTTACCGCCGAGAGGCGCGGCCCAGCCGGCCGGCAGAGGACAGCCGATCAGGTCGGCTCAAGAGAGTACCTCATGGATGTTCCCGATTTTACTGCTGTGCGGCTCGCTTTTATTGTTCGGTTCGAGTCTTTGGTTTTTATTCAATTTTGCGGAATAAGGGCGGATAATAGGAATTCACCGATTTAACATAAGCTTCAGTCCGGACTAACGTTCGCATGAGCTTTTTGAGATATGTTAACTTCGGCAATTTGATCATTGTTATTGACTCGCCGGGCTAAGCCGTAAACCCGAAATCGGAGTGAAGTTGAATTCACAACAAGCCCAAATATTGCTCGACCTGGCTAAACGTTCGATTCGGCACGGCCTCGAAACCGACAGCCCCTTGAAAATCGATACCACCGCTTTTCCTCCGGAATTCCTGGAGCCGCGTGCGACTTTCGTGACCCTGCACAAGCACCGCCAGCTTAGAGGCTGCATCGGCATGTTGAAAGCAGTGCGGCCGCTGGCCGAGGATATTGCCGAAAATGCGTTTGCCGCTGCGTTTAGAGACTATCGCTTTCCGCCGCTGTCGGCGGACGAATTCGAACAACTGGAAATCCATCTCTCGATTCTGACCCCGCCCGAGCCGATCGTCTTCGCATCGGAAGAGGATCTGCTGACGCAACTGAGGGCCGGCGAAGACGGGCTGACTATCGAGGAAGGCAGGCGGCGCGGAACCTTTTTGCCTTCGGTCTGGGAGCATTTGCCGGACCCGAAGCGGTTCCTCAGGCATCTGAAGCAAAAGGCGGGGCTGCCGGCCGATTACTGGTCGGATAACCTGCGCTTCTACCGCTACCGAACCGAGGTAATCGGTTGACAACTGGCGCGAGAAGAATCGTAGGGTACGCTGTGCGTACCATTGAGGGAAAAGGTACGCACAGCGTACCCTACAACTGGGCTGAACGGGACGGAGGTTTATAACCCCATCCCCACTGTTCGAAAATTCTCCGCAAACACAAAACTGTGCGTACCTTTTTGAAATTAAGTAAGCTCCGGATTTATTTGAAATCCACACTCAGGTAAGGTGATGGGCGCCTTACTCAATGCGGAGGCAAAAACCAGGCGCTGCTGATCTCGTCATGCACCCGGTCGAGCGCGATCTGCACTTGGTCGATGAAGTGGTGCAGCGGCGCGCACGGCATTTTCTCGACCGGCGTCGACAGAATCCGGGACTTGGCCTGATACAGAATCCGGATCGCCGATTCGTGATTCGGCAAGGTTTTCAGGCTGCGTTCGATATTGCACAGGTTATGCCGGATCGAACGCGGGAAATCCGCGCTCTGGAACAGAAAGAGCAGCACGTCGCCGCGCCGGACCCGGGCCTGCATGCTGCGGCGGTACATTTGGTACGCGCTCAGCGAGCGGAGCAGGCTGACCCACTGAAGCGTTTCGAATGCCTGCAATCCGGAATTTTCCAGGGGCAACAACCCGTCCGTGCGGACATCGATAATCCGCGTGGTCATGTCGGCCCGTTCGATGTTCCGGCCGAGCAACAGGAAATGGTAGCCCTGGTCGTGGTTCATCGTGCCTGCCAGCATCCCGTTCAATGTTTGCGTGGTCAGGATGATCCGTTTCAGGTATTCGTGGCGGCCGCGTTTGGACAGGCCTTCGTCAAGCCGTTCGCCGGCGTCGAGATGGTGTTTGTTGATCAGCTCCCAGGCTTCGCGCGGCATATAATCGCGGATCGTGCGCGCGTTTTCGCGGGCCGCGCGCAACGAACTCAGGATCGAACTTGGATTTTGCTCGGAGCCGAGCATGAACCGGATCACTTCCGGCTCGCTGTAATCGGAATGCTGAGCTTCGAACAGGTCCTGCGCGCCTGCCATCGCAATCAGCGGCTCCCAAGCCGGCGTAATGCCGCGCGGCAGGTCCAGATGCAGGGCCGCGTTGGCGGCCAGGAGGCGGGCGGTATTTTCGGCGCGTTCCAGATAACGCCCTACCCAGTAAATATTTTCGGCGACTCGCGATAACATCGGCTTACTCCTTATCGAAGGGGTACGATCCAGGTGTCCTTGCTGCCGCCGCCCTGCGACGAATTGACGACCAGCGAACCCTGCCTGAGCGCCACCCGGGTGAGGCCGCCCATCGTGACCTGCTGTTGATCGGCGCTGAGGATGAACGGACGCAGATCGACATGGCGCGGCTCCATGCGCTTCTCGACGATCGTCGGCACGGTCGAAAGCCCGAGCACCGGCTGCGCAATGTAGTTGCGCGGATCCTGTTTCAGGCGTTTGGCGAATTCCTCGCGTTCCTTTTCGGTCGAAGCGCTGCCGACCAGCATCCCGTAGCCGCCCGATTCGTTGGCCGGCTTCACGACCCGGTTTTCGAGATTGGCGAGCGTGTCGGCGAGCGCCTCGGGCTCCATGCAGCGCCAGGTCGGCACATTCGGCAGGACCGGTTTTTCGCCGAGATAGAACTCGATGATGTCGGGCACGTACGAGTAGACCACCTTGTCGTCGGCCACGCCGGCGCCGGGCGCATTCGCCAGCGCGACCTTGCCGGCCTTCCAGGCGCGGAGCAGTCCGGGCACGCCGAGCAGCGAATCGGGATGAAAAGCTTCCGGGTCGAGAAACAGGTCGTCGACCCGGCGGTAGATCACGTCGACGCGCGCAGGGCCGCCGACCGTGCGCATGTACACGCAATCGTCGCCGTCGACGTAGAGGTCGCGGCCTTCGACCAGTTCGCAGCCCATTTGCTGGGCCAGATAGCTGTGTTCGAAATAGGCCGAATTGTAGACGCCCGGCGTCAGCACGACCATTTCCGGGTATTCGATGTCGCGCGGCGACAATGCGGCCAGCGCGTCGTAAAGCTGCGACGGGTAATCATCGACCGGCAGCGGCGCATAGTCTTCGAACAATTCGGGAAACACGCGCTTGGTGACCAGACGGTTTTCGAGCATGTAGGAGACGCCGGAGGGCACGCGCAGATTGTCTTCCAGCACATACACGGTGCCGTCCCGGTCGCGCACCAGATCGGAGCCGCAGATGTGCGCCCAGACGCCGAAACGGGGCGAGATGCCGACGCACTGCGGCCGGAAATTGCTCGAACTGGCGATGATTTCCCGCGGGATGATGCCGGCCCGGATGATCTCCTGATCGTGGTAGAGATCGTCGATGAAGCGGTTCAGCGCGGTCACGCGCTGTTTGAGCCCTTTCTCGATCGTATCCCACTCGTTCTTGGCGATAATGCGCGGTACGATGTCGAATGGCCAGGTACGGTCGATCGCGCCCCGCGTTTCGTCCGAATAGACCGTAAAGGTGATGCCCATTTCCTTGATCGCGAGATCGGCTGCCGTTTGCCGGGACGCCAACTCGTCCGCGTCCATGCCGGCCAGCAACCTAGCGAGCTGCTCGCCGTGCGGGCGCGGCCGATTTTCGGTGTCGATCAGTTCGTCCCAGACCTTGCCGGCTTCGTATGTTTTCCAATCGATGTTTTTCATGCGGTTTCTCGCTTTTCGTAGGGTACGCTGTGCGTACCTTTTCAGGTTTCCCTACGCGAATAGCTCTCTATGGGGTACGCACTCGGCAATTGCTCTGTCCCTAGACCACCCTTTAGTGGTGGCATTGCTCTCGATCGCATGTTCCCCGCGATCTACCTCCCCCATCCATGGGGTCGTACCTCCTGCATCCCTGCAGTCGAGCGTACCCTACCTTTATGTTCTGAGATCCAGCGTATAGGGGAACTCGTTGTTCACTTCCTCGCACGGCGCGATGACCGGCCCCGGCGTATGCCCATGTGCCCAGAACCGCGCCAGCCGCCGGGCTTCCGCCTCGTTCGCGTTGACCGGCAGGGTTTCGTAATTGCGTCCGGCCGGATGCCCGACATGGTAAGTGCAGCCGCCGAGCGCGATGCCGTTCCAACTGTCGATCAGGTCGAACACCAGCGGCGCCTGGGCCGGAATCGTCGGATGCAGGCCGGAGGCCGGCTGCCAGGCCTTGTACCGGATGCCAGCCACCCATTCGTCGCGGCGCGCGGTGCGGCGGAGCGGCACCCGGCGGCCGTTGCAGGTTACGACATGGCGGCCTTCGGTCAGCCCCCGCGCCTTGATTTCCAGCCGTTCGACCGACGAGTCGACGAAGCGGGACGTGCCTTGCGCGGTCACTTCCTCGCCGAGCACATGCCAGGGCTCGATCGCGAACCGCAGCGCCAGTTCCGCATCGCCGATCTGCACCGCTCCGTAATGCGGAAAGCGGAATTCCAGGAACGGCGCGAGCCAATCCATTGCGAACGGATAACCCCAGCGCTGCATCGTTTCGGTCACATCCTTCAGGTCGCCTGCAACAAAATGGGGCAGCAGAAAGCGGTCGTGCAGTTCGGTGCCCCAGCGCACCGGTTCGAGCTCGTACGGATGCTCCCAAAACCGTGCCACTAATGAACGTAGAAGCAACATCTGTACCATGCTCATCCGGGGGTGCGGCGGCATCTCGAAGGCGCGGAATTCGACCAGGCCGAGGCGGCCGCTCGGGCCGTCGGGGGCGTAGAGTTTATCGATGCAGAACTCGGCGCGGTGGGTATTGCCGGTCATGTCGGTCAACAGGTTGCGCAGTACCCGGTCGACCAGCCAGGGGGGCGGCTCCTGGTGCTGCGCGAGCTGCTTCAGCGCGATCGAGAGCTCGTACAGCGATTCGTCGCGCGCCTCGTCCACGCGCGGCGCCTGCGAGGTCGGGCCGACGAACAGGCCCGAGAACAGATAAGACAGGCCGGGATGGTGCTGCCAGAAGCGCAGCAGGCTGGACAACAGGTGCGGACGGCGCAGAAACGGCGAATCGGCGGCGGTATGGCCGCCCAGCGTGACGTGATTGCCGCCGCCGGTGCCGGTGTGGCGGCCGTCGAGCATGAATTTTTCGGTGCCGAGGCGCGCCAGGCGGGCTTCCTCATACAGGCTCTCGGTCAGTTCGGACAAGGCGGCCCAGTCGGCTTCAGGCGGCACGTTCACTTCGATCACGCCGGGGTCGGGCGTGATGTTGAAACGCTTCAGGCGTTCGTCGCGCGGCGGCTCGTAGCCTTCGAGCAGGATCGGAATGTTCAGGTCGGCGGCGGTGTTTTCGAGCGCAGCGACGAGCCGCAGCCAGTGTTCGAGATCGATCAAAGGCGGCAGAAACACATGCAGCCGGTTGTCGCGAATTTCGACGCAGAGCGCGGTACGGATCAGGTAACGGTCCCAATCGGCGGGGACCGCATCGGCAAAACCCTGTTCGCTGATGCCCGGATGCGGAGCGGCCGCACCGAGGCGGTGCGTGTAACGGGTCTGCAACGCGCTGTGATCGGCGGGCAGCGGCTTTTTCGGCGCGAAAGGATCGAGCGGAATCAACTGCTGGCGTTGATCGGCAGGCTCCCACAGCAGGCTGTCCAGCGGCAGCCGGTAACCCATCGGCGAATCGCCGGGCAACAGGAACATGTGTTCGCGGCGGAACTTCCAGCGCGACGAACGCCAGCAATCCTTGCTGTAGTCCCAGGCGATAGGCAGCACATGGCCGACGACCCGGTCGAGGCCCTGTTCGAAAACTTTGCGCAGGCGGGCCCGCTCGATCGGGTCGCGCAGCTTCGAATCGAGCACGTCGGCGTTCGCCGGCAGGTTGCCTTCCTTCCAGAGGTAGTAAAGCCCATCCTCGAAGCCGGGCATCGCATGGTCGGTCGGCACGCCGAGAAAACCGGCAAGGCGGCTGATGAAGCGGCCGGACAGATTGGTCTGCGACCGGAGGCGGTCCCGGTAAGCGGCGAGCAGGGCCGGGTTGCGCCAGACCGGCACGCCGTCGGTGCGCCAGAACACGCCCAGCGACCAGCGCGGCAGCTGTTCGCCGGGATACCATTTGCCCTGGCCGTGGTGCATCACGCCGCCTTCCGCCCAGCGGCGGTAAAGCCGGTGCAGCAGGTCCTCGGCGCGTTCGCGCTTGTGTTCGCCGAGCGCTTCGGTATTCCACTCGGGCGAGTCCATGTCGTCGATCGAGACGAAAGTCGGTTCGCCACCCTGGGTGAGCCGCACGTCGCTGCCGTGCAATCGTGCGTCCACCTGTTCGCCGAGCCTTTGAATGGCAGCCCATTGTTCCGCGCTGTAGGGTTGGGTGACGCGCGGATCCTCGTGCACCCTGACGACCCGGTTTTCGAAACGGAACGATACTTCGCACTTGTCGACCGCGCCGGTGATCGGCGCCGCGCTGACCGGGTCGGGCGTGCAGGACAGCGGAATATGGCCTTCGCCCGCGAACAGCCCCGAAGTGGGATCGATGCCGACCCAGCCCGCGCCGGGCAGATAGACTTCGGTCCAGGCGTGCAGATCGGTAAAGTCCTGCTCCGGCCCGGAAGGGCCGTCGAGGCTCTTCCGGTCGGCAGCCAACTGCACCAGATAGCCCGACACGAAACGCGCGGCCAGTCCCAGATGGCGCATGATCTGGACCAGCAGCCAGGCGCTGTCCCGGCAGGAGCCGGTGCCGAATTCAAGCGTTTCCTCGCAGCTCTGGATGCCGGGTTCCATACGCAGCGTATAGCCGATGTCCCGCTGCAGGCGGCTGTTCAATGCAACGATGAAGTTGACCGTATGGTCGGGCCGCTTCGGGATTTCCTGTAGCCATTGGCGCAGCCTGGGGCCGTTTTCCCGGATTTCGAAATAGGGCGCCAGCTCCTTGGCCAGCTGAGGTTCGTACCGGAACGGGAATTCGTTCGCGTAGTCTTCGATGAAAAAATCGAACGGATTGACCGTGACCAATTCGGCGACCAGGCTCACTTCGACCGAGAGCTTCCGGGTTTTTTCCGGAAACACATAGCGGGCGACATGGTTGCCGAAGGCGTCCTGCTGCCAGTTCACGAAATGCTTGGCCGGTTCGACTTTTAAGGAATACTGATGGAGCGGCGTGCGCGTATGCGGTGCAGGGCGCAGGCGGATCAGATGCGGCGCCAGCGCTACCGGCTGATCGTATTCGTAAACGGTAAGATGTTGAATCGCGATGGTCAGAGACATGGGCGTTCTCAAAAAAAGCTGCGTAATGAAGAAATGTCGAAAAACGGAACGGGTCTTGGCGTCTGTGCAGATATTTCAAAGCAAGAACCGCACCAAAAACTAGAGCTGTGCCGATAAAACAGTCCGGACGGCGTGAAGGGAACCATGCGGCAGGAAAAAAGTCGCTTTAACTAACCGCATCTTCTAAAATGGACGCGTTTTTTGATTTTTTCGGGGAGAAAATGCAATGACTTATTGTGTGGGGTTACTGTTGAAAGACGGCTTGGTGTTCGCGTCCGATTCGCGCACGAACGCCGGCGTCGATTATGTGACCTCGTTCAGTAAACTGCATATCTTTACGCCGGCGCCCGACCGTTTCTTCGTGCTGATGTCGTCCGGCAACCTGGCGACCACCCAGGGCGTATTGAACCGTATCGTCCGCGATTTGGAATATCCTTCGGACCGAGGGAGCCTGTTGACCGCGCGTTATATGTTCGAAGCGGCCGACTATATCGGAAAAATCAGCCAGGAAATTCAGCGGGAACACGGTCCGGCCCTGATGTCGTCCGGCGTCAGCGTCGAAACCACGCTGATTCTCGGAGGGCAAATCCAGGGGCAAAATCCCGGCCTGATGCTGATCTATCCGCAGGGCAACTATTTCGAAGCGACGCGCGAAACCCCTTATCTGCAGATCGGCGAAAACAAATACGGCAAGCCGGTGCTGGACCGTGCGGTCGGTGCCTTGACCGGCCTCGAAGAAGGCGCGCGCCTGCTGCTGGTTTCCCTCGACGCAACCTCGCGCTCGAATGCGACGGTCGGACCGCCGTTCGAAGTCGCCATCTACCGGCGGGACGACATGAAGATCAGCCAACACCTGAAACTGGCCGCCAACGATCCGTATCTGCTGCAATTGCAGCAGCGCTGGAACGAGGGGCTGTGCGCCACGCTGCACAGCCTGCCGGTATTCGAGTGGGAAACGCCGGCCTAGGATTGAAGCCGGCATTGCGTATGCCGATCCGGATCTCCTGCTGTGCGGTTTCCCCCGGCTTTCGTCTTTCTACCGGCTTAAAAGCTCCCGGCTCAGCCATTGTTACTACCCCCGCCTCTGCCGGGCGCGGCGGCCGTGGGAATCAATTATCGCCGAGAAGCGATTCGCGCATAAAAAAAGCCGCCCCGTAGGATGATTACAGGGCGGCTTTCGATAGCGGCCTATTGGAAGGCTAAAAAACCTGTCCTGCCGAACTGCGACTGTTACCAGTCGACTTGAACGCGGGTTTCAAGGATATCCAGATCGGCATTATTAAATGCCCGGCTTGTCGCATTTCCAGTCGTGCCGCCCGGAACGGTAGTGACGGTACCGGTATTGATGTCCAGGGCATGAACGTAATTCGCCATCACGCGAAGATGCGAATTAGGATACCAGTTGATACCGAACTTGGCTGTCGACGCGCGTCCGCCATTAATGATGCCGGAGTTCAAGTCCATGTAATCGTATCCGGCCGCAAGCTCCCATGCGCCCCAGCCGCCGTGCATGTCAAAGTTGTGATTCGGTTTGATCCGGTCCCAGGAGGCGGTTTTAGCTTTATAGTTGCGTGATTCGCCGGTCAGGAAGTAGGTCATATAGCCGTAGTAACCTTCCAGCGATTCGTCTTTGTCGTAACCTTTTCCATGAATATTGGCTTGGAGATATTCGCCCTGCACCGAGAATGGGCCATAAACCAGCGCGGTTTCGGCGCCCCACCGGTGGAGGTAATCGGCTTGAATCGCAGCTGCCGACTTGATATTACCGGAAGTCAAATTTCCCGTATTCAAGATGGATGCACGGTCTACGTTGGAACCTATGCCGTTGGCGAAAATGACGCCTCCGTTACTGTAACTTCCATCGCCTCTGTAATTATTGTTAAAGGTAATGTACGATCCCGATGCACCTACGTGTAAGAATTTGGTTTTGCTTTCCATCCACGGCAAGCCGGTCACGCGAAGGTTGGCTTCCCAGCTGGTATCACCGCCGCCGCCGTTCCGGTTGACGCCGCCATTAAGATTAATTGCACTGCCGGTACTCGTACCGTTAACTGCATTATTGCCATAGGCATTGTAGCCGCCGACTCCTTCGGTTTGCAGCGAGGTGCCGATTTGCCAGCGTTCGGTCGCGTAGTTCGCGCCGAAGCCCACCTTATAAGTATTCAGGTTGTCCACGAGGGTGTTGACGGCCATATTCCGTTCGATGAACGTCGTATAGCGGTTGCTGGTCGCTTCTTCCAAGCTGAACGGTTCTTTAAAGGCACCGAATTTGACCGAGAAAGGCTTGGAAAAATTATAGCGAATGAATGCGTCGGTAATACCGCCCGCGTTCAAGCCATTGCCGCGCGTAAAATCGTATTCGAATTTATAGTCGGTATTTTTGAAAAAAGTTCCCTCGATGCCCAGACGCGCCCGGCGGAGTGTTGTGCCATCGTTTAATTCCGAGGGGACGCCTGTCGGGGTTACAAAATCTACAGGCAATTTCTGATTAATGTTGGCCTGTGAGTCGACCTGCATGCGCCCATTGATACCGGCGGTGAAATTGCCGTCTTTGGTCGCAAAATGTATCCCGTCGTCGAGTTTGACATGAACCGACTCGGGTCCCGAAGCTTCCTGGGCATGCTCTTCGAGCGCCTTGATTTGATTGTCTTTTAACGCCATCTCTTCCCGAATCGCGGCGATCTCTGCGGCATTCTGTTGCTCGGCGGTTTTCGCGTGCGCATCCTCAACCCTTTCAAAAGAGCCCATGAGCTGCCGGTTCGGACCGGGCTCGGCGTAAATTTGCTTGGTTTTGACGTCGACATAAAGGTCGATCGCAAACGCGGATGAAGATGCGCCGGCGCCCAAGGCGGCCGCCACGGCCAAAGTCAGTTTGGAAATATGCATGTTGCTCACAGTGATGATTAAAACTGCGGCAAGGATAGAGAATAAAAATGACGGAAAAATGACGGAAATATTACGGTTTGATGACGGCGCAACAAATCGGTGAAGTCGCTGCGAATCTGCAACAACGAGGGAAAATCGCTGTACAGGCTTTCGATAAAGATGGCCCCAAGCAAGGGCCATCCTATCGAGAAGAAGGAAATTTTTTAATGCCGAATCGCTCACGGAAGGTCGGCAATTATGGAAAGCAATGGCCGGGTGATGATCCGCATGCCGGAAAGAAGCCGGTCCGTACGGCGGGTTTCCCGGCGCGCTTTTACCGGGATTTGCTTATGATGAAATAAAAAGGTATAGGAGTATTAAGAGAGTGACGATTACTGGGTCTGTGATTGCGACAACCGGTTCGCCGCCTCAATGTCGCTCTCGGCTTCCTTGATCGCCCGCGACAGTTCGGCGCGCTGTTTGTCCAGCACCAGCCACTCGATTTGCCGGTGCAGGTAAGCGTCCTTGTTTTTGGTGACTTCGACGCGCAGCTCCAGTTCCTTGATTTCGGCCTGCAGTTGCATTTCCTTCAGGCGGGTCTGGTGCTCGATGCGTTCGGCTTCGAGCTGCTCTTCGTATTTCTGCTGCTCCTGCTGCAGCACTTCCTGCGCCTTGTAGCCGGCCTGCAGCTCCCGTTCTTTCAGGATCGCTTCGTGTTCGAGCCTTTTTGCGTGCAGTTGCTGCTCCAGTTCCTGCCGGCGGGCCTGCTGTTCGAGCTCGAACTGCAGGGCTGCGGCCTGCTCGATGCTTTGCAGGTGCTTTTCGTGTTTGACCTTTTCTTCGTGCAGCTTCGCTTCGATCGTAAACTGATCGGCGTTCTGCTTTTCCTGCACAGCCAGCAGCTGGCGCTGGTTCTCCCGCTCGATCGCCAGTTTCTGCTGCTCCAACGCATGCAACTGGTTCAGGCGTTCGAGGCGTTCCTTTTCCAGCATCTGTTCCTGACGAGTCCGTTCGCGCGCCTGCCTCTCGCGGAATTCGAAATTTTTCTCCAGGATGCTCAGGTAAACCGCCTCCTGGGTAAAACGGCCGTCGAGGCCCCGGCTGTCTTCCAGGTCGGCGAACGACGGGGTCAGTGAGCAGACTGCGCGGCATTTGATGTATTTGACGGTCAACGCCTCGTTGATCGTTTTTTCGATCTGCTTTTCGGTGGCGAAAAGGCCCGATTCGATCCATTCGCCGTCGCGAAGATTTCTGAGCTCGGCATCGACGGTGGTCCGGATCAGCCCTTCATAGCCGGATTTGATATGCGCGTTGATGTCGGAGAGGATTTCGAGGTTGCGCTCGGCATAGCTGAAAGTCGCCTGAAAATGGATCTTCAATTGCGCCTCGATCGTGCAGAGTCCTCCGTAAAGGGCGGTGGAAACGCTGATTGGCCATTCGGCGACCGGTAAAGGATAGACGCGGTGGTAAAAGCGCGGAAAGAATTTGGCGGGATATTCGAACAACCGGTAATACGGCCCCAGTTTGGCAAGTACGACGCGGCTCTCGCCGTCGAAGCCGGGATCCCAGACCTCGGCTTCGGGGGCGTCGGAAAAAGTTTGCGGCGGCAGTCCGGCCAGCCAGGCGTCGAGCAACGCTTGTTTATTCGTCATCGGTCACCTCCACGGCGACCGGAACGGCCGGTCCGGAAGCGCGCATTGCCTGCTGCGCCTTCAGGGCGCGGATTTGCGCGCTCATCCGTTCTGCGATCAAAGGGTAAAGATTCGGCGCGAATTCGACAGACTTCGAATCGATCTTGCGCAGGAAACCGCGGCTCAATAAAAAGCCGACCGCGAACATCCGCGACCAGTCCGAATAGCGCCGGGCTTTTTCGATCTCCGATTTTTCGATCACCATTTCGAGTTCGTCGTTTTCGTTGATCCTGAACTCGGTAAACTGGCGGAGGCATTCGAAGGCCAGTTCCTGTTCGCGCTCGCTCAGCGGTCCCGGCGCGGTGAATTCCAGCCGGTAGGATAAAAACACCGTGAAAAAATCCGCCATGGACGCGCAGAGAAAGGCGAAGAGCGAAAAGTCCTTCCACATTGCGAACGACGGCGTAATGCCCTGCACGATTTCCGTATAAGTCATCAAAATCGGCATGTCCGGTGCAATGACGCCGTTGCTGGTCGCCATCTGATTGAATTTGAGCGAGACTTCCTGCAGGCTGGAAACGATTTTACGGTAGCGCGCTTCCGCATCGGGTGAACTCATGTTCCATTCGTTCAGTCCCGTTTGGAGTACGCGGATGTCCTGATTCAGTTTCTCGAATTCCTGCACGACCTGCGCCGCTTCCTTTTTCTTGGTTTCCAACACTTCGCGCTGGTAGCGGAAAAAAGGTCCCTGGCCGATCATGTTTTTTTGCGTCGGCGGGGCGTCCGGGTGAGTGCCGTAGTAAGCCTGGGTGACGCTCTCGGAAGCCTTGTCCAACTCGGCCTGCTGCTGTTTCAGGATCTTCGTTTTGGTGTCGGCGACGCTTTTCAGATAGGCGTTCACATCGGTGCGGATTTTGTTCAACCGGTCGATTTGAATGTTTTCCTTCTGGGAAATCTCGTAGAATTTGAAATACGAAAAGGTAATCGACGCGGAAACCGCCACCAGCAACGAAGCCAGCACGCTGAAAAAGCGCAGTCTGTTCGCTTTCCAGTGCATGCCGGCGATTTCCAGCGAGCTGATCACGATGATCGACTGGATCGCGATCGTGATGATCAGCGCAATCCAGGAAACGATAAAATGCGACAAGCCGTAAAAAGTGGTGAAACCGGTCGCCATACTCAGCATCAGCACGATCGGAATCGTCCATACTCTGAGGCCGGCAACGAACAGGGTCTGTATGCTGTTGATGATGCCGCCGAGCCCGCCGGAGTTGTGTTCTTTTCTGATTCTATTGATGTCCATCGTTGCCAGATTGGGGAAGTATCGCGCTTGAATCCCCGTAAATTAAAGAGAAACCGCCGTTTGGGAATGAGGCGCAGTCTATTTGATTTATAAGGAAAATGCAATCGGCCGCGCACCGCCGGCGCATTCGGGTTTCAGGAAACGGCCCGGCTGCGGGAGCCCGATAGCGGCGAGTCGTCACTATGAATTTGCATCCCGATTCATCGCAAAAAAGATATCAGCCGGGCTTCCGTCACGCATCTTCGATAAAACCGGAGTTATTCGGCCGCTGCCGCCGTATGGCTTTGTTCCCTGCCGGTCAGCCGGTTGTAAATTTTGACGTAAAGAATCGAGGCGGAAAGCAGCAGCGTGATCGAGTTTGCCGCAATGATCGCGTTATTGTGCAGAAAAATGCCGTAAATCAACCAAAGCGATACGCCCAGCGTAAAAATCGCGTACATCGACAGCGAGAGCGAGGCGGTATCGCGGGTTTTTAGGGTCAGGAGCGCCTGCGGCAGAAACGAGGCGGTGGTCAGCAGCGCGGCCAGATAGCCGATCAGTTCAGGAAGGGCCTGCATGATTTTTATCAAAACGTTGGAAAAAGACCTGCCGGGTTTTAAAAACCCGGCAGGTCTGCAATTAGCCTAAACGGTCCTGCCGTGCCGCGCCGGCACGTCGCGGCGGGTTGCTCCTGTATAGAGCTGCCGCGGCCGGCCGATCTTTTGCTCGGGATCCGCAATCATTTCGTCCCAATGCGAAATCCAGCCGACGGTGCGGCCCATCGCAAAGATCGCGGTAAACATCTTGCTCGGGATGCCGAGCGCGTGCAGCACGATGCCCGAATAGAAGTCGACGTTCGGATACAGTTTCTTTTCGATGAAATATTCGTCTTCGAGCGCTATCCGTTCCAGTTCGAGCGCCAGCTTGAACAAAGGATCGTCCTGCAGCCCCAGTTCGCCCAAAACTTCGTAGCAGGTTTCGCGCATCAGTTTGGCGCGCGGATCGTGGTTCTTGTAGACGCGGTGGCCGAAGCCCATCAGCCGGAACGGGTCGTCCTTGTCTTTCGCTTTGTTGATATAAATGCCGATGCGGGAGGTATCGCCGATTTCTTCCAGCATGTGCAGTACGGCTTCGTTCGCGCCGCCGTGCGCCGCGCCCCATAGACAGGCGATGCCGGCGGTGATGCAGGCGAACGGGTTCGCGCCGCTGGAACCCGCGAGCCGAACGGTCGAGGTCGAGGCGTTTTGTTCGTGGTCGGCGTGCAGGATCAAGATCCGGTCGAGCGCCCTGACCAGCACCGGATTCGGCTCGTATTCTTCGCACGGCGTCGCCAGCATCATGCGCATGAAGTTTTCGACGTAGCTGAGCTTGTTTTGCGGATACATGAAGGGCGATCCGGCGCTGTATTTATGGCACATCGCGACGATCGTCGGCACCTTGGCCAGGAGCCGGATCGCGCTCATTTCGCGGTCGCACTTCGAACGGATATCCAGCGCGTCGTGATAGAAGGCGGATAAAGCGCCGACCACGCCGACCATGATCGCCATCGGGTGCGCGTCGCGGCGGAACCCCTTGAAAAAGTTGGTCAGCTGGTCGTGCACCATCGTGTGCATCGTAATGTTGCGCTCGAATTCTTTCAGTTGGTCGAAGTTCGGCAGTTCGCCCCGCAGCAGCAGGTAGCAGACTTCCAGAAACGAACATTGCATGGCCAGTTGTTCGATCGGATAACCCCGGTACAGTAATATGCCGGCCTCGCCGTCGATATAAGTGATCGAGGACCGGCAACTGGCGGTCGAGGTAAAGCCGGGGTCGTAGGTGAACATGCCGGCCTGCTTGTACAGCGACTGGACATCCAGCACGCCGGGGCCTATCGTGCCGGACAACACGGGCAGCGTACACAGGGGTTCGGATTCGGGAGTGGATAGGACGATAGTGCTGGGTTTGCTCATGGTGTCAATCTCGGTTGGGACGCCGTTGCGGCGTGTTTTAGTGTCGATTGCGGAGTCAATTAATCGGGATTGGCGTTGACGATTGCCTGTCTCGAAAGCTCGGTGACTTTGGACCAGTCTTTCGCATTCAGCGCGTCCTGGGGAGCGAGCCAGGAACCGCCTACGCAGGCTACGTTAGGGAGTTTGAGGTAAGCCAGATAGTTATCGGGCGAGATGCCGCCGGTCGGGCAGAAAGTCGCCTGCGGGAAAGGGCCCGCAATCGCTTTCAGCATCGGAATGCCGCCGGCCGCTTCGGCAGGGAAAAATTTGAAGTGGTCCAGGCCGGATTCCATGCCCAGCATCAGTTCGGACAGGGTTGCGATGCCCGGAATTAATGCGATGTCGCCATTCACCGCCGCGTCCAGCAGGGAAGGGGTGATGCCGGGGCTGATCGCGAAGACCGCGCCCGCGTCCACCGCGGCCTGTAATTGCGCCGGATTCGCTATCGTGCCGGCGCCGACGATGGCGCCTTCGACTTCCCGGCTGATGCGTCGGATGGCTTCGAGCGCAACCGGCGTACGCAAAGTGATTTCCAGCACGCGAATGCCGCCTTCGACCAGGGCTTTTGCTAAAGGCACTGCGTCGTCGAGATTCTTGATGACCATCACCGGCATCACGGGGCCGGCGCTTAATACTTCGTTAGGCGGAATTTTCCAGTGCTGATTTGCCATGTGTTTCGTACGAATTCGGGTAGTTAAAGTCGGTCATCCTTGACGCCAAGTATCGCGGAATGCCCGGCGCAAGGCGCCGGACGATTGATTTTCGGCGAGAAGAACGGTTATTTCCCGGCTTCCAGGCAAAGGCCGTGGAACCCGAAAGGCCGGCGATTCTCTACCGAAACAATGAATTAAAGTTCACAACATTGTATCGGGCAAGGGACAAATGTCAAAACGGAAAGATAGGCCCATGAATTCAAAGCAATAATATCGATCAGCTATCGATTCGGCAGCCATTGCCGATTGGACCTGGGCTAGGCGCTTCTTCTTCCGGTTTCACCGCCACGAAAATCAGCAGGACACCCGACGCCATCGTCGCCGCCAGCAGCGGCAGCGCCAGCTTGAAATCGCCCGTCGCGGTTTTCAGCCAGGCGATCACATAGGGGCCCGCAAAGCCGCCCAGGTTGCCGATCGAATTGATTAGCGCCAGGCCCGACGCCTTGGCCGGTCCCTCCTTTAGTAGCCTATGCGGCAGCGTCCAGAACGGCGCCAGCGTGCTCCAGACGCCTGCCGCTGCGATCGCGATCGCGGCGATCGCCCAGACCGGCGAGGCGAGGTAGGGGCTCAGCGCGAACGCGGCGGCCGCGATCCAGGCGCAGATCACGATGTGCCAGCGCCGTTCGCGGGTCCTGTCCGAATGCGCGCCGACGATCACCATCGCGATTACGGCCGCGAGATAGGGCAGGCCGGTCAACAAGGCAGTGCGCACGTTGTCGAGTCCTGCCCAGCTCTTGATCAGTTGCGGCAGCCAGAGGCTGATGCTGTAATAATTGATCACCACCGCGAAATAGATCAGCGCCAGCAGCCAGACTTTCGGATGGCGCAGGGCCTGTTTCAGATCGGCGGCATGAGGGTGGGGAGCCGTTTCGCGTTCGGCAGCCAATGTCCTTTCGAGCCAGGCTTTCTCTTCACCATTCAGCCAGCCGGCTTCGGCCGGACGGTCGGTCAGCCAGAAATACAGCACAAAGCCGAACAACACCGAAGGCGCGCCTTCGGCCAGAAACAGCCATTGCCAGCCTTGCAGTCCGAACGCGCCGTCGATGCCGAGCAAGAGCCCCGCCAGCGGCGCGCCGAGCACGCCGGAGGCCGCGGTCGCGGTGATCAGCAGCGCGCCGTACTTGGCCCTGACCGGGGCCGGAAACCAGTAGCTGAAATACAGAATCATGCCTGGAAACGAGCCGGCTTCGGCAAGGCCGAGCAGAAAGCGCAAAATATAAAAACCTTGCGGAGTTTCGATAAACACCATCGCACAGCAAATCAGTCCCCAGGTAATCATGATCCGGGTCAGCCAGAGTTTCGCGCCGACTTTTTCCAGAATCAGGTTGCTCGGAATCTCGAACAGCATGTAACCGACGAAAAAGATGCCCGCGCCGAAGCCGTACACCGTGTCGCTGAACTGCAGCGCATCTTTCATCTGCAGTTGGGCGAAGCCGACGCACATGCGGTCGAGATAGGCCAGGATATAGATGATGTAGAGCGGGGGGAGCAGGCGCCAGGCCAGTTTGCGGTATAGTTGATTTTCGTTGATCGGCATGATGTGAATGGGGCGAGAGGCTGGGTGCCGGACGGCTGCCAGATTATATAGGGAAAATGCCCGCTATCGCCGAAGAAGGGGCATTTTTTACATCTTTTGACGGGTAATGGGTTAAAATCGGGGTTCATCCTAAATCTGTATTACCCGATTCCCGCTATGTACGAGCAGTATTTTCATTTTGCGGAATTACCGTTTTCGATAGCGCCAGATCCCCATTTCATTTATATGAGCCGCCGCCATCAGGAAGGCCTGGCGCACCTTTTATACGGGATTACCGTCGGCGGCGGTTTCGTCGCATTGACCGGCGAAGTCGGCACCGGCAAGACGACCCTGTGCCATTGCCTGCTCGGCGAATTGCCGGACACTATCGACATCGCGTTGATCCTGAATCCCAAGCTGAATGCGCTCGAACTGCTGGCGACGATCTGCGACGAGTTGGGGGTGGCCTACGATAAAGAGCGGCAGACGCTGAAACAACTGGTCGATGCCTTGAACCATTACCTGGTGGAGGCGCACGCGAACGGCCGGCGCACCGTGCTGCTGATCGACGAAGCGCAGAATCTGAGCATGGAAGTGCTCGAACAGGTCCGCCTGCTGACCAATCTGGAAACCAGCAAGACCAAGCTGCTGCAAATCATTCTGGTCGGCCAGCCCGAATTGAAGCAGATGCTGCGGCGGCAGGAACTCAGGCAGCTCAACCAGCGCGTCACTGCGCGCTACCATTTGCAGCCGCTGTCGCGCGCCGAAACCCGGGACTATATCCGGCACCGGCTGCGGGTTTGCGGCGGTGATCCCGATCTGTTCAAGGAGCGGGCGATCCGGAAAATATACAAATTGTCCGGCGGCATTCCGCGCGTGATCAATATCCTGTGCGACCGCGCCTTGCTGGGCGCCTATGCGGAAAACGCCGCGCACGTGACGCCGGGTAGGGTCAAAAACGCCGCGCAGGAAACCCTGGCGCCGGCCGGGCCGAAATGGCCGGCATGGCGTATCGCCCTGCTGGGGATGCTGGCGCTCGGCGGGGTGGCGGCCGGCCGTTATTATCTGTTTCCTGACCGGGACGCCGCGTTCCGGCACCGGTTTTTGGGCAGCCCATCCGAAACGGCGGAGGCAAAGTCCGGTCCGGCCGCTCCTAAATCCGTATCGGCGGCTCCAGCTCCCGTGCCGAAAACCGAACCGCTGCCTCCGAAGCAGGTTTCGTTTGCCGAATGGGTGACCGATACCCGCCTGACGCTGCCGCTGGGCTTTGCGAACGCACTGAGCGCGCTCGGAAAAACGGCTTCGCCCGTCGGGACGATCGATTGCGAGGCGCTCAAGGCCTTCGGCGTGTTATGCCAGTTCGGCAAGGCCAGTTGGAAAGAGCTGCTGGCGATGAACCGGCCGGTCATTCTGGAGTTTGTGCTGCCGGCCGAAGAAAAGCGCTACGCGCTGCTGACCGGCCTCAAGCAGGGAAACCCGGTATTGCTCGGAAACGACCGGCATGACTTTTCGCTGGCCGACGTGCTGAGTTATTGGAACGGCTACTATTTATTGCTATGGACGCCGACGATCGCCGATGCGCGAACGATTTTCCCCGGAGAACGGTCAGAGAGAATTGTCTGGCTTCGACAACAGATGGCGCTGTTCGACGGGTTGAATCCGCCCGTGGCGGCGCCCCAGCTATTCGATCAGGACTTGAAGACCCGGGTCCTCAAATTTCAGCACCAGCACCATTTGGCCGAAGACGGTGCGGTGGGAGTCCAAACCCTGTTTTATCTCGACAATCCGACCGAGGCGCCGAACAAGCCTCATCTGACCTTAACCGATTAACACATGTCTTATATTCTCAATGCCCTACGCAAATCGGAACGGGAGCGGCAGGCCAACCGGCCGGAAACCCTGACCGAACAAGTGCTGACGCCGCCGGCGCTGAAAAGCCGGAAAACCGCGATGGTGATCGGCGCTCTGCTGGCCGTCAATCTGCTGGCCCTGCTGCTGTTGGTCTGGTATTTGAAAAAAACGGACGATACGCCGGTGGCGGGAAGGCAAGCCGGCGCCCTGGCGTTACAGCAAAAAGCAGCGCGAAAGCCTCAACCGGGTGCGGTAAAACCGGCTGACGCTGATGCGCCTTCCGAAAAAGCGCCGGCCGCGGCGGCGCCGGCTCCCCAAATGATTAACCCTCCGGCGCCAACCGCCGCAGCATCTGCCACAAAATCGCCTTCAATCGAAGAACTGGCCGCGGCAAGCCGGGCCGCAGAGGAGAAAGGGCCGAAGCAGGCCATGTCCGGCAAACCCGAACGCGACGACCAAACCGCTCCCTCGACTGCCGCAACCGGCGCACGGGAGCAGGTCCGGAAGGAAAGACAGACAAAAAGGGCTCAGCCGGTGCTCGCGGCCGAAAGCCCGAGCGATTCCGAAAGCGATACCGAAAAAGGAAAGAGCGATGCCTCACCGCCGGGCCGGCAGGCCATTCCTTTATTCAAGGATTTGCCTTACAACTTCCGCAACTCCGTGCCGAAGATGGCAATCAACGTGTTCATGTACGCTGACAATCCCGCAGACCGCTTTGTCATACTGAACATGACGAAATACAAGGCCGGCCAGACCACCAAGGATGCGGTCGAGATCAGGGAAATCCGTCCCGACGGGATCATCGCGAGTTACGGCGGCAAAGTGTTTCGCATCGAGCGGCCTTGATGTGCCGGGGAAAAGGGCTCAGGCGTTCACCCGGCGTTCGGAAACGCTGCCAAGGCCGTCCCTCGGACGCTGGCTTTCGGTCTTCACGGGGCTTTAAATTGCCACGGTGACCCGTCGGTCAGTGTTTTCAAAAAAGCCTGCGTAACCCATAAGATACTTCAATGTTACGGAAACCAAATTTTAACTATAAGCACTTAGCAACAAGTCAACAGGCATTCCTGGCTTTCTGACGCTGCATTAACTAACACTGACGAAAATCAATACATGCGAACTTTTTGAAAGGCGCTTATGAATATTTTTGACCTGTTGGGTAATATAAAACTACGTCCAGGTCTATATTTAGGCGGGCGTTCTATTGTAAAACTGAGAAATTTTTTGGATGGTTACTACTATGCCTTGCTTGTCAACGGTATTAATGATGACGAAGCTTTCTGGAATAAATTTCAATTGTTTATTTCTAATAAATATCATATAGAAACATCACAAGGCTGGGATAAAATTATACTTTTCTTTTCTAATGATGAAGAAGATGCTTTCGAGAAATTCTTTGATTTATTTGAAGTATTCTGTGAGAAGGATTTGGATAAAAAATCCAATAATAACTAATGGGAACTTCAAAGCGAGTAGTAAGCCGTGTAGGTCGGGCACGCTTCTTGTGTCCCCCTAGGCATCAACTTAACAAAGTTATAAGCAGTATTCGATGCTTAACGGTCTGATAAATCAACTTCAGACAAAGAGGGTCATCGATGGATATTTTTTCAAGCATCGCCAGAGCGCTACAACGTATTCTCAACGAAAAAGCCAATGAATTGGCACAAAAACACGGCTTTATCAAGCGTCAGCGTAAAGTAAGCGGTTCGAATTTTGTGAAAGCCTTGGACGGCAGCTTGGTTCTTTTTCCGTCGGAGGGTTAGCGCGTGCCGGCTACAGCCACGGCTTAAAAATCTCGGCACAAGCGATCGATAACCGTTTTACGGAAGCTGCCTGCCGCTTTATGAAAGGCGTGTTGGACGCAGCGGCTGGCGAGGTGATTGCGGCCAGCCGTGCTGCCGAGATTGATTTGTGCAGCCGTTTTGAAGCCGTGTGTGTGATTGATTGCAGTACGGTAATCCTATCGGCTGAGTTGAAAGTTATTTGGCAAGGCATTGGCGGTCCGCCCGGAGACAGCCAGGCCGGCATGAAGATTGACACGCGGCTGGAATTGAAAAAAGGGCAACTGCATTTAGGCTATTTCAATCTTAAGCGCATGAAAGAGCAAGATGCGCGCGGCGAATACTGGATTTCCCGTTTGCAACCCCGAACCCAGGTTTATAACGACAAGGGGGAAGGGATTGACTTGGCTAATTTCCTACAAGCCTGAGTTAAACAAGGCGTTTTACAACATGAAATGGCCATCAAGGTCGGTACGTCGGAACGCTTGCCGGCCCGTTTAGTGTTGTGGAAACTGTCCGAGGAAGCGGCGAACCGGCGGCGGGCAAAAATGCATGAAAACGCCCGCAACCAGCGCCGAACCTTGAGCCGGCAAAGTCTGGCATGGGGTGACTGGAATCTTCTGATCAGCAATGTGGGCGTTGACAAGTTGAGCCATCATGAGTGTTTTCTGCTGTAGGGGGTCCGTTGGCAAATCGAATGGTTGTTTAAATGTTGGAAAAGCCACGGCGGCGTGGGCCATTCACGGAGCGAGAAACCTTACCGGGTACTTTGCGAACTGTACGCCAAATTACTGTGCGTCCTGGTACAACATTGGATTGTCCTCACCGGGCTATGGCGCCTCCCGGATCGTAGTTTGGTCAAGGGCTGCCAGATGATCAAAGAGCAATCGGCACGGCTGGCCGCCTGCATGGAAGACCTTGAGGCATTAACCGCGTTGCTCAAGGAATTAGCGGAACGGTTTAAACAGGGGTGTTCTTTAAATCCCAGGAAAAAGCACCCCAATACCTCGCAACGACTTAAATCAGGACGGGCTTTTTCTTAAGGAAACTCTGAATAAGTCCTACGCCTGGGATAAAATATCCGCAGCTTGCCATTTTCGATAGGTGCCCGCCATGAAGCAACTCGGACTCAGTGCCCCGCTGTTCGTGAAGAAACCGAAACAGACTCGGCGGCAGCAATTTCTCCAAGAGATGGAGCAGGTAGTGCCTTGGAGTTTGTGGGCGAGCCGGATAGCGCCGCACTACCCGACAGCGGGCCGAGGCCGCCGCCCCTTTCCCTTGGCGACGATGTTGCGCATTCACCTGATGCAGCAGTGGTTCGGCTATTCCGATCCGGCGATGGAGGAAGTATTGCACGACATGCCGCTGCTGCGCGAGTTTGCCGGGCTCGATGCGGGCGAGGACGCCCTGCCGGATGAAACCACGATCCTCAAGTTCCGGCATCTGCTGGAACGCCATCAGTTAGCACAAACCCTATTTGATGAAACGGCGGCGCTGTTGGCCGAAAAAGGCCTGTTGCTACGGCAAGGCACGATCGTCGATGCGACATTAATCGCTGCCCCGCCGTCCACCAAGAACCGGGCGCGCAAACGGGATGCCGAGATGAGTTCGACCAAGAAAGGGAACAATTACCACTTTGGGATGAAGGCGCACATTGGGGTCGATGCCGAGTCGGGGTTGGTGCATACTGTGGAGATGACCACCGCCAAGGTGGCGGATGGGGTCATGACGGAGGCGTTGCTGCACGGCGAGGAACGGGTCGTGCTGGGCGATCGGGCCTATACCCGCAAGGACCGGAATCTGGCGGCGGATCGCCTGGAAGGTGAGCCGGTTTGGGCCTTTCCGTTCAAGCGGGGGAAGGGTGAGGAGTTGCCGGTAGAGCAAGCCCTTCACAACCACATGCTGGCGCCGTTACGCGCCATGGTCGAACATCCGTTCCGGATCGTCAAGCGCCAGTTCGGCTATACCAAAGTGCGTTACCGGGGGCTGTTCAAGAATGCCCAACAACTCTACTTGCTGTTTGCCCTGGGCAATCTTTATCACGTTCGGCAGGCGCTGCAGCCGACCTAGGGAGACCTTTGTCCTTCGCCCTGGAAAACCGAGAACACTGAGTGAAATCACCCCGATAGCGGGCGCTGCCGGGAAGGATTTGCCCATTTTCGGCGAGGTGCCACGGATGTCGCACGGTGTCGCTTATAAAAACCACTTATTCAGAGCTTCCTTAAGTTGATGCCTATGGGGCACGCTTTTTGTGCCCGACCTTTTCGATGCGACGGTATGAGGTCGGGGTTACGGATCATCGAGCCTCTTCGCCGCCCAAATGTCGGGCAACGGTGAAGCTGTTGCCCGACCTACCAGGCTACCAGGCTATGCCTACGTCGGCAATAATCCCTTTAACCGGAACGATCCCCGCGGGTTGATTGCGGCCGATATGAAGCTACTGGCCGGCAACTTCAGCAACGAGTTCGGAGCGACGGCGAGTGCATTTGGCAGTGCTATCGCCAGCAGGCCCGCGTTGCAATCCTTTGCCGCCGGTTCTACACTCGGGGCGGGTTTAGGGCTTGCTACGACTTATCCGGTTGCCACAGCGGTAACATTATCATCTTTTGAATTGGAGAATCTGGCTTCCGGGGAGATGCCGGTTGGTGGTGTTTGGGGATTAAAACCACTGGCTCGTGGACAAGCAATTGAAAACTCGCTCGCTAGTACAGAATACAAAGATTGGTTTAGAATTGGTCAATTGAACAACGGTAAATTTCCTTTGGTTGACTTTCAACTTGAAAATAATTTGGTTAGTTTGAAGACAGTGAATACTAATGGTTCCAGTTGGCTGGGAAATATGCAGTCTCATATAGACGATTTAGCGGCCAGAGGAGCAACAGTAGATGGTGTTCCTGCTAATATGATTTTGGATTTACGAGTTCAACCAGGAGGATCTAATGCCGCTCAGTCTTTAATTGGATATGGACAGTCCCAAGGTGTTTCAGTAATGATTAAAGAGTTTCCTTAATGGTTGAAAAAATATATGTAATAAGTAGACTAGGTATGTTAAATGCCGATCTGATATTGAACTTAATATTAGATTTTTTTAAAAAGCGAGACATATCTGCTTCTGGTTATACACTCTATGGAGATGAGGTTCATTTAGAAGAAGTTGCTTCTATCCTTAAAAAAAAATCACGCCATACTTTTCTATTAAATGGGAATGGCTTTGAAATACACTTGGCTTCGGTGTTACGGTATCAGGTTGATATATTGAGTATTAGTGCCGAAAATGGAAAAAATATGTTTTGGGATGATTGGATTACTTCTATCAGTGAACAAGTAAAAGTTGTTCAAGCTTGGTTAGTTGATGCCGATTATGACTATTGGCAGAATGCCGAAGATTCTCTTCAATACATATCTCATGGTCGCCCGTGGGAACATTTGCCAAAAAGATCAAATGGATTGCCTCCTCCCCTTGAGAAACAAATTATTGATACCTCAAATAATCCGGGACACCGACGATTTTGTATGGGTTACCTTGAGGCAATTGGGGCTGTAATGTGGTTAGGAGATGATTTCTGGAGCTTAACTGGTGCCAATAAAAACGATCTTCTAAAGCAAAGTTGGCTAAAGTCGAGAGAAATACCGAATGGTTTGTTGCGTATTCAAGTTGGAAATACCTTATTTTCTACAGCTAGCGAGGGATCAGATGCTATCCAACTTATGCTAAGAGGGCTTTTGTTTCCAAGGGCCGTAGCCGTGTAGATACTCTGTTCAAAGTCAATCAACCCGTAACCCGTAACCCGTAAGGCGGAACCGGCTTTGCCGGGTTCCGCCATTCGGAACAATGACGATGCCGAACGAGCTCTGTAGGTCAGGCAATCGTTTTATCGTTGCTCGACGATCATGTGGCGATCCTGCTTCGGAATGTTGCGCGGATCTGAAACCCTGTCATCTTTCAAGGCATGGAAAATGTCGGGCACAAAAAGCGCGTGCCCGACCTACGAGGCTTATTTGGAAGAGAAAAATTCGAAGAATGAATGGGAGCAATTATGGGCCATACGCTTGGGAGACAAGCGCTTTTGTATTGGTTGCATCCCTTT
Source organism: Methylomicrobium agile (assembly GCF_000733855.1). Taxonomy (NCBI): domain Bacteria; kingdom Pseudomonadati; phylum Pseudomonadota; class Gammaproteobacteria; order Methylococcales; family Methylococcaceae; genus Methylomicrobium; species Methylomicrobium agile. Next base: position 1,423,193 of record NZ_JPOJ01000001.1, on the reverse strand, counting down.
TTTTGCTTTTGATCTTGCATTGGGAGATGAGGTAGAAACAGATGAAAACTATGTGATACAGCGGGTAATAAAGGAGTCGGGGCACTATACATTCAGGGTTTGGTTTGGAAACTCAACTGATCAAGAGATTAAAAATGAAGTACTTAAATTTATGGATAATCTTCCGGTTGAGTTAGAGTGGTCATCTGCTAATTTATTGGCAATCAGTGCACCCGATCCAAGTCAGGCTAAGCAAGTAGCTGATTACCTCTATACTCAGCAGAGTATGGAGTATCTTATTTATGAGACAGGTCGAACAACCCGTAACCCGTAACCCGTAAGGCGGAACCGGCTTTGCCGGGTTCCGCCATTCGGAACAATCACGATGCCGAACGAGCTCTGTAGCCGTGTAAGGCCGTAAGGCGCAATAACCAACGAGTATTGCGCCGAATGGGTAAACCAACTATACGGCGCAGCCTCGCTTATTGACGCCCTACAAATCCAATGGAAAAAGTTGACGGTTTCCGAACGGTCGTATTTAAAAGGCCTGGAGCCGGAAAAACATGGCGAATTATGTGCCGGCGCCTATCAGGAGCTCGCCCAGGGCTTTGGCGTGCGCGAATATGCGTTTATGTTTGCCAAAACCAAAGCCAATGAAGTACGCTTTAAAACCGGTACGGAATTTAAACGCGCTAATCTAGGCGGTAATAACTTTGCCGGGTCATTAATGCGGCGGGTGCTGTTTGCCTTGCATGAAACGGTCACTAAAGAGAATGTGCGAGAAGGCGTTACTACTTGAGGACGGAAGTCTCCGATTTTTAGGGCAACCGCAAGAAAATTATCGACATCTTGCGTTACTTGAATCCTCTTGCTCATATCGATCACATGCCGCATTGGGAAGTCGATGCGGAAGCAGCAAAAACCCTGGCAGAAACGATAAAGAACTTCAATGCCTAACGTGTGGAGGATAAATATCATGACAACACATCTTGCTATTGATGATGAATTAATTAATGAGGCGCTAACCTTAGGCCACTTTAAAACCAAGGAAGATACCGTAGTGACGGCGCTAAAAGAATTTATCAATCGCCGCAAACAATTGGAGATTATTGATCTATTCGGTCATTTTGACCCAGACCTCGATTATGATTACAAGAAGGGGCGTCTTTCTTGAAAGTATTGGTTGATACCTGCATCTGGTCGCACGCGCTCCGTTCTAAAAAGCCCGAGTTCGAAGCTCAGGTAAAGAGTTTGGAAATATTAATCTCAGGCCAACGCGTGCTGATGATTGGCCCTATTCGGCAGGAAGTCTTGTCGGGTTATAGTGACCCGAACAAGTTTGAGATATTAAAAACTAAGTTGAGTTATTTTGAGAATATAGCCGTTCTAGACGAAGATTATATTAATGCCGCTAAGTTCTACAATGAATGCCGTCAAAAAGGCATTCAGGGATCACATATCGATTTGCTGATCTGCGCGGTTGCAGTGCGGTTAAACGTACCCATCTTTACGACCGATAAGGATTTTGGATTTTATCAGCGGCACCTGCCCATCAAGTTGTACCCCGCAACAACGGCTTGATGGTATCCGGCCTGTCGCTTACGGTCAAGGACGCCAAGAATCAGCTGACCACCTACCAATACGACGGCCACGACCGCCAGACCAAAACCCTCTATCCGGACAAAACCACTGCCGGTGCCTCCTCGGCCAGCGACTACGAACAGCCCGCGTAGGGCCGTAGGGGCGATTAACGGAGTGTATTGCCCGATTCGAAGGCAAAATGCCTCAGATTACGCTAACGCTAATCGGAGCTACGCGGGCTTATCCAGACGAAATTCCAAGATAAATTCTTATTACTAACACTACAAATATGGAAAATACAGGCAGTATTTTAAAACGGCTTCAAGATTGGTACGTTTCTAGATGTAATGACGATTGGGAGCATACTTACGGCGTTTTTATCACTAATATTGACAATCCTGGCTGGTCTTTAAAGGTCGAGTTGAAGGATACTCCTCTTTATGAGCTAGCTTTTAAAGAAATTAAAATACAAAGAAGTGAAGAAAATGATTGGATTATATGCAAAGTAGAAGAAGGAAATTTTCAAGGATATGCTGGTCCCAATAATTTGGAGGAATTACTTAGTATTTTTTTAGACTGGGCTGAGGAAAATGATCGGTAAATTGCCAACGCGTAGCCCGCGTAGGTCCGAATAGCGGAGCGTATTCGGACGCATGTAGCCGTGTAATCGGGCAACTGCTTTATCGTTGCCCGACGATCATGTGGCGATCCTGCTTCGGGATGTTGCGCGGGTCTGAAATCCTATCACCTTTCAAGACATTGGAAATGTCGGGCACAAAAAGCGCGTGCCCGACCTACACGCCCAACCCGAATGGCGGAACCGGCTTTGCCGGGTTCCGCCATTCGGAACAATCACGATGCCGAACGAGCTCTGTAGCCGTGTAGGTCGGGCAACCGCTTTATCGTTGCCCGACGATCCTGCTTCGGAATGTTGCGCGGATCTGAAACCCTGTCACCTTTCAAGGCGTGGGAAATCCGTAACCCGTAAGGCGGAACCGCTAGCGCGCTTCGCCTTACGGGTTAAACACTTAAGGAAGCTCTGAATAAGTGGTTTTTATAAGCGACACCGTGCGACATCCGTGGCACCTCGCCGAAAATGGGCAAATCCTTCCCGGCAGCGCCCGCTATCGGGGTGATTTCACTCAGTGTTCTCGGTTTTCCAGGGCGAAGGACAAAGGTCTCCCTAGGTCGGCTGCAGCGCCTGCCGAACGTGATAAAGATTGCCCAGGGCAAACAGCAAGTAGAGTTGTTGGGCATTCTTGAACAGCCCCCGGTAACGCACTTTGGTATAGCCGAACTGGCGCTTGACGATCCGGAACGGATGTTCGACCATGGCGCGTAACGGCGCCAGCATGTGGTTGTGAAGGGCTTGCTCTACCGGCAACTCTTCACCCTTCCCCCGCTTGAACGGAAAGGCCCAAACCGGCTCGCCTTCCAGGCGATCCGCCGCTAGATTCCGGTCCTTGCGGGTATAGGCCCGATCGCCCAGCACGACCCGTTCCTCGCCGTGCAGCAACGCCTCCGTCATGACCCCATCCGCCACCTTGGCGGTGGTCATCTCCACAGTATGCACCAACCCCGACTCGGCATCGACCCCAATGTGCGCCTTCATCCCAAAGTGGTAATTGTTCCCTTTCTTGGTCGAACTCATCTCGGCATCCCGTTTGCGCGCCCGGTTCTTGGTGGACGGCGGGGCAGCGATTAATGTCGCATCGACGATCGTGCCTTGCCGTAGCAACAGGCCTTTTTCGGCCAACAGCGCCGCCGTTTCATCAAATAGGGTTTGTGCTAACTGATGGCGTTCCAGCAGATGCCGGAACTTGAGGATCGTGGTTTCATCCGGCAGGGCGTCCTCGCCCGCATCGAGCCCGGCAAACTCGCGCAGCAGCGGCATGTCGTGCAATACTTCCTCCATCGCCGGATCGGAATAGCCGAACCACTGCTGCATCAGGTGAATGCGCAACATCGTCGCCAAGGGAAAGGGGCGGCGGCCTCGGCCCGCTGTCGGGTAGTGCGGCGCTATCCGGCTCGCCCACAAACTCCAAGGCACTACCTGCTCCATCTCTTGGAGAAATTGCTGCCGCCGAGTCTGTTTCGGTTTCTTCACGAACAGCGGGGCACTGAGTCCGAGTTGCTTCATGGCGGGCACCTATCGAAAATGGCAAGCTGCGGATATTTTATCCCAGGCGTAGGACTTATTCAGAGTTTCCTTAAGTTAATTTGTTGAATGGTGCCTATTTTGCCGTCCTCAGTTAAATAAACGCCGGTATCGGTGACTTCTCCCAACGATTGATTATCGGTAGTACGTAATTGAAAGGGGGTCGTGGCGTGACCCAGATAAATAGCGCCTATGTTTTTATCACCCAACGCAATAAGCTGCTGGCTGCCGTCTTCATATCGCTGCCAGATTCTCAAACTGCCGTAGATCGGGTCGGCTTCGTCAATAAAGCCATTGCCGTCGCTGTCATATTGGGCTAGCTCTGAAAATCCATTATCTGAATTCGGGCCGAACAGTTCGGAACCGTTGTTGATAACGCCGTCGTTATTTTTATCCAGGGCCAGGAAACCGCTGCCCGGATTTAATATCGCAATTTGTTCGGTTATGCCGTTGGCGTCAAGATCGAATTCAAAACGTGTTTGCGATAGTTGCGCGGCATTGCCGTCGAAATTGATCACAAGGGGATCGATCTTCTTTTCGGGATCGCCGAGCCTGATTGAATTATTGGTTTCGATACGAAACTCGCGGCTCATATTCAGCGCGACTGAAAAATCTATGCTTCGTCCGTCTTGTGTTTGAATCGTGCCGATTGCGGAAAAGTTTGTGCTTTCGGATTCCTGATAGACTGCCCGATGCTCATATATAAGTCCAAAGCCGGCAGAAGGCGGTTGATTGGCTGGCGGCGTTGTAGTGATCTCAATATTTGTAACGTTGGCGCCGATATTGGCAGACAATTCAGCGGGTGAAAACAGTTTAAAATCAAGGCCAGTTATTGCTTCAAACATATGCTTGACAATCAGCAGCGTAACGCTTTGGCTGGCATCGAGCGAGCCGCCGACATCTAACGACTGCTTCTCGATCTTAAGTGTCTGCGCGGAACTGCTTGGGCTAAACATATCGGCCAAACGCTCGTTTTTATTAGGCTCTGCCTGCACCGGAGTTTTCCAATACCGCAGAGATTCGGATTCTTGGGAGCTCTTTAACAAATGATGTTGGCTGTTTAATTGGATGGCGGAATTTTTTACGATCATTAGCTTAACCTCCTGAAATAAAAGTTGCTCACATGCGGTTATCGGCCAAGATCGAAATTAATTTAGCTGTGTAGGTTGGGATGGCCTCTCATTGAACTCTTAACAATGCGATAAGGTGCGCATCCTTAATTAGGCTGCTCGTTAGGCGCGGCGATCGAGACGCCAACGGCAATCTGAGCGACGACGGCGTTTGGATCTACGCCTATAACCTCGACAATCCACTGACCGCCGCCAACCAGACCGGTTTCAACCCGTAAGGTGGAACGCGCTAGCGCATTTTCGCTTTGTGTATGTGGCCTTCGTAAGGAAAACACGTCATTTCAGCAGAACCTGCCCCGGTCAGGGATTGCCGGACGACTGATAACCCCGTTCCCCACGTTTGAAGACCTACCGCCCGCATAAAATCATCGTCTGTGTTCGCCCGATTCTAAACGTTAAGGAGGGGATAAATATCCCGTCCGGCACCTGTATCTTACGGGTTCAGCCCGTAGGGTACGCTGTGCGTACCATCAATGTCGAAAGGTACGCACAGCGTACCCTACGGGGCTGGACTTAACCGCATGGTACCCTTCAGAAGGTGAGGGCTTCCCTACACGCGATATGAAAATGCTCTAGCGGTTCCGCTTTATGTATGCTGACAATCCCGCAGACCGCTTTGTCATACTGAACATGACGAAATTAAGATCGGCCAGACCACCAAAGAATGCGGTCGAGATCAGGGAAATCCGTTCCGACGGGGTCATCGCGAGTTACGGCGGCAGAGTGTTTCGCATCGAGCGCCCTTGATGGGCCGGGGAAAAGAGCTCAGGCGTTCACCCGGCGGCGTTCGGAAACGCTGCCAAGGCCTTCCCTCGGACGCTGGCTTTCGGCCTTCACGGGGCTTTAAATTGCCACGGCGATCCGTTTCTATAGCCGTCGGTCAGCGTTTTCAAAAAAGCCACCAGATCGCCGATTTCGCGCGGCGTGAGGCGCAGCGATCCCAATTCCCCGTGATTGACGTTGGCGATTACCTCCGCCGCCGGCCAGCACTTCTGCGCGCGTGCCTTGGCTTCGGTGGTCAGCGGGTTGCGGCAGCGCGGCTTGAGGTCGCGCGTGCTGTAAAACTCCACGACTCCGCGCAGGGTCTTGAAATAGCCGTTGTGCGTGTACGGCGCGGTAACGGCGACGTTGCGCAAGGTGGACACTTTGATTTTGCCTTCTTCCAACGGGGCATCCAGAATGCCTCCCAAACCCAGATCCACGAAGTAGGCGCCGTCGGGGTTGAATTGGGGAGCCAGGCCGTAGAACGGATTTTCCGGGTTTTTGGGTACGCCGATATTGTCGTAGCTGTGATCGGTAAACAGCGGCGGCGTGCCGTTCACCGGCCGATTGGGGTGGCAGGCCGCGCAATTGCCCTTGTTGCCGGCTTCGAAAACCGTCAGTCCGCGCCTTTCCTGCGCGGTAAACGCGGCTCTGCCGAATAGATAATAATCGTATTTCGAGCTGAAGCGGTTCAATACCGGGCTGCGCTCGAAGGCCGCGATCGCATCCGCAATACGGTCGTAGGCGACTCCGTTATCGTTCAGCGCGCCGGCGCCGTAGACGGTATCGAACATCGCTGCATAAGCCGCATTGCGGACTTTGTCGACTACCGTTCCGGGATCGGGATTGGCCATTTCGATGGGATTGAGGAAAGGCGCCTTGGCCTGGTCGGCCAGTGTCGAAGCGCGGCCGTCGAGGAACTGGCCGCCGAAATACAGACCTTCCCCGCGGTCGAAATGAAAGGCCGGCGCATAGGCCGAATACATTGCCGTCGGCGTATTGCGGTTGCCGAGCAGCCCGGCGATGACGCCTTTGGATGTGGGCCTGGATTTATCGGCATCGGTAAAGGCTGTCGCGGGGTTGTGGCAGGTGGCGCAAGCCTGCCCCGGCGGTTCGGATAAATGAGTGTCGAAGAACAATTGCTGGCCCAGTTGCTGCTTCGGGGTCAGATTCTGGCCGCCGGGCAGTATGGGGGCGGCAGCCCCGGCCGGCGCGGCGGCTAATCCGCCGGCAACGGCGATGAGGGCATAAAACTTTAATTTCATCGGAAAACCTGTTGTAAAGGCCGCTCGGCATGCCGGGCGGCGAAAATATCAGTAAATGAAGCCAACGCCGAGGTTGAATTCGTCGCCGAACGGCACGCCGAGCGGAACGAGTTTCCGATCCTGAATGTTGCGGTAATCCGCCTTGATGACAATATTGCTGATTGGCTTATAACTCAGGCCGGCTTGATAAATCCAGCGGTCCAGGCCGGTGCTCTGGTCGAACGGCATGCCGGTTGCCGGGTCTTTGGCCACGGAGGCCAGCGTGTTGTAACGTTCGACGCGGAAGAAAGGCGCCAGATATTGATTGCTGTCCTTCCAGAGGAACGGCATGATGTCGTGGGCCGCTTCCACATACCAGCCGTAATTTTCCTTGCCGACCGGGCCGCCCGCTCCCAGCAGAGGATTGAGGAATTCGGTGTTGTCGATCTTGCTCCAGGCTCCTAAAGCGCGAAGCTCCAGTCCTCGGTGCTTATATTCGATATGGCCTTCGTAAAGCTGAGTGAAAACGTTGACGGTATTGCCGTTGAAATCCACAATGTCTTTTTGCCCGCTGTTGCCGAGGAATGTCGAAGCGCCCACCATCAGGCCGGGCGCGAAGTTCGGCGAATAATCCAGTCGGCCGGTGAAGGCGAAGTCCTCGGCCTGGCTGTTGCTGCCGCCCTGGCGCCCTTCCGTGATGCCGACATTGCTGAATTCCTTGGCGTTCAATCCGTTCGTCGCATACATGCGGTATTGCAGGCCGGGCAGAATCTCGCCGAAAAGGCCGGCTCCCATTTCCCGCCAGGTCGATGGAATGATGTAGCGTTCCACGTCCGGACGATGGTTGCCGTGGAAGGTGGTGGGTTCGTGCATTTCGTTAATGAATCCCATCGGCATTAGCATCAGGCCGGCCCGGATGTTGTATTTGGGATCAAGCAGGAAATCGAGTTGGGAGAATTCCACCGAAACTTCGCCTTTTTCTTCGCCGCCTTCGCCGGTCGTGGCATGTTCGAATTCGAACTCGTTGTTCAGGATGATCCAGTCGTTGAACTTGTAACCGAGATAAATGACCGCGCGTTCCAGATCGGCGGTGTCCTTGTTGGTGGTGTTGTCGCCGCGCGCATTGGCGTAACTGGTGTACATCGCCTCGCCGTAACCGCCGATGGACAGGCCGCGGTTGACCCGGTAGACGTTGGAGGCGGCGGGGCCGAGGCCGTATTGGCTTTTATATTCGCGCGATTCCGGTATGAAGAGCTGGGTCTTGAGTTTTTCCACTTCGCCGGCGAGCACGTCGGTCTTGCGCTCCAGCTCGCCCTTGCCGCCGGCAGGCGCTGCCGCTGTAGCCGCTGCCGCCGGCGCGGCGGTGGCTTGTTGAAGCGCTTTGCTTTGCGCCTGCTGCGTTTCCTTCAGCAGGCTGATTTCCTGCGCATTTCCATCTGTTCTCGATGGGCATGCTGGTCGTGACCCTGACTCATCTGATGCTGATGACCGATTTTTCGATACGACTCAAAATCTGGATCAGCAGCCTGACCTATATTTCCGCGGTCGCGGATGAAGCGGGCGGCTGGCTGGTCCGTTTCGTGCACCCGGTGTTCGCTTATTTCAAGATCGGCGCATTTTTGCGCTGGAGTTTTCGCTGGCGGTCCTGTTGGCCGTGGTGATCTTTGCGATGATTCAATTCAGAATCAGGATGCGCCACGCCGGTTCGGGTTAAATCCCCGTTTTCTGCGCTTTTCTATCGGCCGTCCTTCCCGGCATGATAAAATTCGGCCCAACCCAATTTTTCTGGAGAACAACTGATGAAAGCGAATATCGGATTGATCGGCCTGGCGGTCATGGGCCAGAATCTGGTCCTGAACATGAACGACCACGGCTTCAGGGTCGCGGTCTATAACCGCACGACCCGGACCGTCGACGAGTTTCTCGAAGGTCCTGCCAAGGGAACCCAAGTGGTCGGTACCCATTCGCTCGAAGATCTGGTCGACAGCCTCGAAACGCCTCGCATCGTGATGCTGATGGTCAAGGCCGGCGAAGTGGTCGATCAATACATCGAAAAATTGATCCCGCTGCTCTCGCCCGGCGACATCATCGTCGACGGCGGCAATTCGCTGTTTACCGATACCGACCGCCGCACCCGCTATCTGGCGGAGAAAGGGCTCAACTTCATCGGCACCGGCGTGTCGGGCGGCGAGGAAGGTGCCCGGAATGGGCCTTCGATCATGCCCGGCGGCAACCCGGCGGCCTGGCCTGCGGTGAAGCCGATTTTCCAGGCGATCAGCGCGAAGGCGGACGGCGAGCCCTGCTGCGAATGGGTCGGCGAGAACGGGGCCGGACACTATGTCAAAATGGTGCACAACGGGATCGAATACGGCGATATGCAGCTGATCTGCGAAGCCTATCAATTGCTGTCCGAGGGACTCGGTCTGTCTGCCGACGAGATGCACGAAATTTTTGCTGAATGGAACCGGGGCGAACTCAGCTCCTATCTGATCGAAATTACCGCCAATATTCTGGCTTACAAGGACGACGACGGCCAGCCGCTGCTCGATAAAATATTGGATACCGCCGGCCAGAAAGGCACCGGCAAATGGACCGGCATCAATGCGCTGGACCTCGGCATCCCGCTGACGCTGATCGGTGAATCGGTCTTTGCCCGTTGCCTGTCCGCGCAAAAAGACGAGCGAGTCCGGGCCGCGAAGCATTTGCCGAAACCGCAGGGCCAATTCAGCGGCGACAAAAAAGCGATGATCGATGCGATCCGCGATGCGCTGTATGCCGCCAAGATCATTTCTTACGCGCAGGGTTTCCGACTGATGCGGGAAGCTTCGAAGGAGTATAAACTGTCGCTCAACTATGGCGAAATCGCGCTGATGTGGCGCGGCGGCTGCATCATTCGCAGCCAGTTCCTGAACGACATCAAGCAGGCGTATGAAAAAAATCCGGAGCTCGAAAACCTGCTGCTCGACGACTTTTTCGTCGCCGCGATGAAACAGGCCGAAGCCGGCTGGCGCAAGGCGGTGATCCTGGGCATCGAGCTCGGCATTCCGACCCCGGCGTTTTCGTCCGCCCTGGCTTATTTCGACGGCTACCGCACCGAACGCCTGCCGGCCAATCTGCTCCAGGCGCAGCGCGACTATTTCGGCGCGCATACCTACGAGCGGATCGACCGGCCTCGGGGCGAGTTCTTCCATACCGACTGGACCGGGCAGGGCGGCAAGGTCGCTTCGACGACATACAATGCGTAATTTGGATAGCGGCGTAGTCATAATTCATGCTACTTCGCTTTTCTCCGTTTTGAGGGCGAAAAATTCATGAATATTTCCGAGATATCACGAATGAGTCAAATCGAAAGGCTTCAAACGATGGAAATAATCTGGGATTCTCTTCTCCGTGAAGATGCGGAAATCGATACGCCCGATTGGCATGAAAGCGTGCTTGCCGACCGAAAGCTGAAAATTGAAGAAGGTAAAGCCCAATTCCGTGCTATTGAAGAGCTCAGAACAAAACGGGACGGATGAAAATAGAACATATCCGAATTCTCTCGGATGCCGAAGATGATCTTGAAGAAGGGCGCAAGTTTTACGGCAAACAGGGTAAAAACCTGGGTAATTACTTTTAGGACAGCTTATTGTCCGATATAGAGTCGTTAGTCATTTTTGCAGGCATCCACAAAAAAGAGTTTGGGTTTTACCGAATGTTCTCGAAGCGCGCTTCCCTTATGCAATTTATTATGATGTCAGCGGCAATGTCGCCTCAGTCGTTGCCGTACTGCCGATGCGAAGAAACCCGGCATGGGCAAAAACGAAAATGAGCGGCAGAACCCAAACAAACCGTAGGGCGGAATAGCGAAGCGAATTCCGCCAAATGTAAGGTATGGCCTATAAGGCGCAATAAGGCTATCTCCTAATTGCGCCGAGGGCTGAATTACCTCAATTACTCCCCAGAATTAACTCCAATACAAACCCGACCCATGAACGCCGAACCCTGTACCTACGTTATCTTTGGCGCCACCGGCAACCTCTCCCGAATCAAGCTGATGCCGGCGCTTTACCATCTCGATGTCGCGAAACAACTGCCCGAAGGCACGCGCATCGTCGCGATCGGCCGCCGGCCCTGGGATCAACAGAAATGGCTCGCCGAAGTCAGGGACATGATTCAGGCCAAGGTCAAGGACGACTTCGACGAAACGGCCTTCCAGAACTTCAGCCAGCGCCTGTGCTATCACCGGACCGATATTCAGCAGCCCGAGGATTACAAGGCATTGGCCGAACTTTTGAACGGTAAACAGCAATTCCCGCGCAATATCGCGTTTTATCTGTCGATCAGCCCGGCCGATTTCGGCACCGTGCTGGAACAACTCAGTCATAGCGAACTGTTCGACGAAGAATTCGGCTGGCGGCGCGTGATTATCGAAAAACCGTTCGGCTACGATCTGGACAGCGCGCAGGCGCTGCAAAAGCGCATCAGCCATTATCTGAGCGAGGAGCAGATCTACCGGATCGATCATTATCTCGGCAAGGGCATGGTGCAGAACGTGCTGGTGTTCCGGTTCGCGAACGTGATGCTGGAGCCGCTCTGGAACCGCAATTACATCGATCACGTCCAGATCACCCATTCCGAAGAGATCGGCATCGACAGCCGGGGCGATTACTATAACGGCGCCGGGGCGCTGCGCGACATGCTGCAAAGTCACCTGCTGCAGTTGTTGACGCTGGTCGCGATGGAGCCGCCGGTCTCGATGGAAGCCGAGGCGTTGCGCGACGAAAAGGTCAAGGTGCTGAAGTCGATCCGACCGATTCCGAAAGAAGCGGTGCATGCGCACGCCCACCGCGGCCAGTATGCCGCAGGCACGATCAAGGGCGAAAAGGTCAAGGGCTACCTGCAGGAAGAGGACATCCCGGCCGGCAGCGTGACCGAAACCTACGCCTCGATGAAACTGTACATCGACAATTGGCGCTGGCGCGGCGTGCCGTTCTATATGCGCACCGGCAAGCGGATGGCGAAGGCGCAATCGACCATCTCGATCTGTTTCCGGCATCCGCCGCTGCAATTCTTTCGCGACACGAACGTGAACTGCATGAATCCGAACTGGGTGCTGCTCGGCATTCAGCCTGAAGAATGCATCAAGATGGAAATGACCGTGAAGGAGCCGGGCCTGGAAATGAGCACCCGCTCGACCACGCTCGACGCGAGCTTCCGCAATCACGACGAGAAAGCGATCGATGCTTACGAAGATTTGCTGCTGGACGTTCTGAAGGGCGACCGTTCGCTGTTCCTGCGTTTCGACGAAGTCGAGCACGCCTGGCGCATCGTCGATCCGATCCTGCAGACCTGGGCGGTCGAGCGCGACTTTATCGCGACTTACCCGGCCGGTTCTTGGGGGCCGGAAGACAGCCGGCTTTTCGACAAAGACAACCAGACCTGGCGCAGTTCATTAACCCCGGAGTGCAAGTAAATGCAGAAAAACGTCCTCTGGCGGACTTTTTCGACCGCCGATCAGGTGGCCGAAGCCGCCTCCGAACAAATCCTCAAGACGGCCGAGGAGGCCATTGCGGAACGCGGCCGTTTCAAGCTGGTGCTGGCCGGCGGCACCACGCCCGAAAAAGCGTATCGCCTGCTCGCCAAGGCGGAAACCGACTGGTCGAAATGGCATATCTATTATGGGGATGAACGCTGCCTGCCGAGCGATCATCCGGACCGCAACAGCAGGATGGCGGCAAAGGCATGGCTTGCGCAGGTGCCGATTCCTGTCGCGCAGATTTTTACGATTCCGGCAGAGCTCGGCCCCGAAGCGGGGGCGCTGCAATACCGTCAGGCCGTCGCCGATGCGCTGCCTTTCGACCTGGTGCTGCTTGGGATGGGCGAAGACGGCCATACGGCCAGCTTGTTCCCCGGACATGTCCACAACCGCGACGAGCTGACCCATGCGGTTTATAACTCCCCGAAACCGCCTCCCGAGCGCGTTTCGATCAGTGCCAAAGCGTTGAGCGACACCCGCCGGTTGATCTTTCTGGTCACCGGCAAAAGCAAGCAGGAGCCGGTCAGGCAATGGCAGGGCGGCGCGGATTTGCCGGTCGCCGCGATCGAGCCTGGCTGTCCCGTCGAAATTTATATCGACAGCGACGCCTTGCCGGGCTGATTATTTTTTCCCGGCCGCCGGCGCTTGAATGCAGCGGCGCTTTTTCAGTTCGAGCCTCTGTAATAGAATAACCGGCCGAAGAAAGGGGGATGGCATCGTCTTCTTTCCCGGCAGAAAGTTTTATTCGATAACTATTATAAGAAGGTTCAAATTATGTGTTGGAGTGGAGAAGCGTCCGGCGTGCTGGCCGCCGCGGGGCTCAGTACCGCGGCTTATGTCGCCTACAAGGGGGAATCGAAGGAATTGTGGATTCCGTTGACTTATTTTGCGTTGATGGAACTGTTGCAGGCCGCCACTTATATTTATATCGATCTGTGCGGCAATCCGAAAAATCAGATATTGACAATGTTCGGCTATATTCACGTCGCGTTCCAGCCGTTTTTCGTGAATATGGTCGCGATGTACTTCATTCCGGAAAGCGTCAAACTGAAAATCCGTACGACCGTGTACACGATTTGCGCGATCGGCTCGCTGACGATGCTGGTCAAGATGTACCCGTTCGACTGGGCCGGCCATTGCGTGATCGGCACCGAAGGCTTTTGCGGCACCGGCGTCTGCTCGGTTTCCGGCGACTGGCACATCGCTTGGCAAATGCCGTTGAACGGCTTGTTGTCCGGTCCGCAGGAATGGCTGTTCGGCTTCGACTGGGGCCTGCATGCGCTGACCTATATCCTGGTTTCTTTCTATCTACCGGCATTGTACGGTTCCTGGCGTTTCGTCGCTTTCCATTACGTGATCGGACCGTGGATTTCCGACATCACGACTACCGATCCGAACGAATATGCCGCGGTATGGTGTCTGTTTTCGATCGCGCTCTGCGTCTCCGTGATCAAAACCCCCATCCGCAAGCATTTGCACGTCAAGACCTGGCTTTTTTACAGCAAATGCCAGCCTCCGGAACTCCGTACGGTCGAACAGACTTCCTAACTCGGTAAGATGAGCGAGAGTCCCAGGGATCAGATCGGTTCCGGAATTCAGCTCATCGCCACGCTGCGGCGTCTGGCTCCCCAGGAGCCGGGTCGTTCGGCGAAGACGCCGGCGCATGGCGTTCCGCAAAACGTGCAATGGCCTGTCGTGTCAAGGTTCCATTCGGATAGTTGATGCCAGTCCCGGCCGATCAGCAAGTTACCGCAGCTGTGGCAGTAGGTGCTTGAGGCCGACTTGTCGTGCACGTTGCCGACATAGGCGTAGCGGACGCCGTTTTCTATCGCGATCCGCCGGGCGTTCAGCAAAGTCTGCTTCGGCGTCGACGGTTTGTCGAGCATTTTCCAGTCGGGATGGAAGGCGGTGAAATGCATGGGTACGTCGGGGCCGAGATTTTCGACGACCCACCTTGCCATCTCTTCGATTTCCGCATCCGCATCGTTTTCGCCCGGAATCAGCAAAGTGGTCAGCTCCAGCCAGACCGGCGTTTCGTGCTTGATATATTTCAGCGTGTCGAGCACCGGCTGCAGGTGGCCGCCGGTGATCTGATGGTAAAAGCGTTCGCTGAACGCTTTCAGGTCGATATTGGCCGCATCCATCCATTGGTAGAATTCGGCTCGGGGCTCCGGGGTCACATAGCCGGCCGAAACCGCAACCGATTTCAGGCCGAGCTTGCGGCAGGCTTTCGCGGTGTCGACCGCGTATTCGTGGAAGATCACCGGATCGTTATAAGTATAGGCGACGCTGGCGCAGCCGTGTTCGAGCGCGGTCTTCGCGATCGCTTCGGGCGTGGCCTTGCTCATCAGCGTATCCATTTCGCGCGATTTGCTGATGTCCCAATTCTGGCAGAATTTGCAGGCCAGATTGCAGCCGGCGGTGCCGAACGAGAAGACCGGCGTGCCGGGCAGAAAATGATTCAACGGTTTTTTTTCGATCGGGTCGATCGCGAAGCCGCTGGAACGTCCGTAGCTGGTCATTACGACCTGGTGGTCAAGATTCTGTCTGACGAAGCACAGGCCGCGCTGGCCTTTGTGCAGCTTGCAAAAGCGCGGGCAGGCGTCGCATTGTACCCGTCCGTCTTCAAGTACATGCCAGAACCGGGTTTTGACGGTATCGGCAGAAATGAATTCAGTCATTACGACTCTCCAGGAACTATTGAATTTTCGATTTGTCTTTAGTGGTTGAAGTAATAAAATCAACCTGCAGTGCTGCTAATGGGCTGATAATCTTATAATCTAAGAATAAGATCGATTTTGGTGAAAAGGCAACATTATGAACAGACAACCCGCCGTTGCAGGAACTTTCTATCCTGCCGAACCTCAGCAACTTCATCTGCTGCTCGATCAATATCTCAATGATGCCGATACCGCGCCGAAAGTTCCCAAGGCGATAATCGTGCCCCATGCGGGCTATATTTATTCAGGACCGATAGCCGCCACCGCTTATGCGCGCCTGCTCAAGGCCCACGACCAGATCAGCCGGGTGGTGCTGATCGGCCCTTCGCACCGGGTCGGCTTTCATGGGCTGGCCATCACCAGTGCGCAAAACTTCGTTACGCCGCTCGGCAGTATCGAAGTCGATCAGCGAGCGGTGCACGCGATCGCCCAACTGCCGTTCGTCGATTATCTGGAGCAGGCGCACGTGATGGAGCACAGCCTGGAAGTGCATCTGCCGTTTCTGCAGGAAATGCTGGACGATTTCAAGATCGTGCCGATCGTGACCGGCGATGCGCCGGCCGAGCAGGTGGCCCAGGTACTCGGAATGTTATGGGGCGGCGAGGAAACGCTGATCGTGGTCAGCTCCGATCTCAGCCATTATCACGACTATGCGACCTGTCAGGAACTGGACAAGGCCACCAGTGCGGCGATCGAAAAGCTGCAATACGAAAGTCTGGGTATCGATTCGGCCTGCGGACGGGTAGCGATCGGCGGATTGCTGAAGCTGGCCCGGGACAAATCGCTGGCCGTCAAAAACATCGATCTGCGCAATTCCGGGGACACGGCGGGGGATAAGAAAAGGGTCGTCGGCTACGGGGCTTACGTGATCGAAGCCTGATCCCCGGCACCTTGTTTTTTGTCTCGCTGATCCTCCGCGCCGTTAAAATCGTTCTGTGATCGACCGGCCCAATCTTTGCCCTTTCGACGGTGAAATCTACTGGATCAAGGGCTTTTATTGCCCTCCCGAGGCCGACCGGTTATTCGACGATTTTTACCGGACCTTGGACTGGCAAGAGGAAGCGGTGCTGATTTTCGGAAAAGCGTGCAAGGTGCCGCGCTTGATGTGCTGGTACGGTGATCCGGAGACGATTTACCGCTATTCGGGCGTGGCGCATCGGCCCTTGCCGTGGACGGGCGAGTTGGCGGCGGTCAAGGCGCGAATCGAACTTTGCAGCGGCTACGCATTCAACAGCGTGCTGGCCAATTTGTATCGCGACGGACGCGACTCGATGGGCTATCATGCCGATAACGAAAAGGAACTTGGGATCAATCCGGCGATTGCATCCCTAAGCCTGGGCGATTCGCGCCTGTTCAGGCTGCGCCATAAAAAGCGCCGGGAAAACCTGGACATTGTGCTGGAACGCGGCGACTTGCTGGTGATGGCCGGCACGCTGCAGCATCATTGGCTGCATGCGTTGCCGAAAACCCGGCAGGTGAAACATCCCCGGATCAATCTGACGTTCCGCCGTATTCTGCCGACTTCCGGCCGTTAAGCTTTTCTCTTCGAACCCATGCCCCAATCCGCCCGGACGATTTTCATCCATACCGCCCTGTCTTGCGAAGCCCGGCCGCTGATCGACCATTTTCGGTTGAAAAAGGACCTGGACAGCCATCCCTTCGAACTGTACCAAAATGACCGGATTTGCCTGACCGTCGCCGGCATCGGCAAATGTGCGATGGCGGCGGGCGTGGCCTATACGCAGGCAAGGGTTGGCGGCGCCGATGTCCCGATCCTGCTGAATGTCGGGATTGCCGGCCACGCGGAGCATGAAGTGGGAAGCGTGTTCTTGGCGGGCAAAATCGCCGACGCGGATGCTTCGAAAAATTTTTATCCTCCGCTGGCGTTTTTGCCACCGTGCGCGCTCGAGACGGTCCGGACCGGATCGAGGCCGCAGTTGGATTATTCCGCGCCGCATCTTTACGATATGGAGGCGTCTGCATTTTACGAAACAGCGGTGCGTTTTTCGACCGGTGAGTTGATTCAATGCCTCAAGGTCGTTTCGGACAATCGGCAGGCGCCGGCGGTCCGGATACAGCCCAGACAGGTTACCGAACTGATTGCGGGGCAGTTGCCGGTTCTGGACCGGCTGTTGGCTGAGCTGTGCAGCCTTCGGGATTCGATTTTCTCGCCGGAACCCCGTCAATTCAAGGCTTTGCTTGGCCTTTTCCATTTTTCTGTAAGCGAACAGCGGCAATTGCGGAGTCAACTCTCGCGTTGGGAATGTTTGACCGACGGCAGACGGCTCGAAATCGACGAGGGCGGTTTCCGAAACGGCAAGGACGTTTTATTATGGCTTGCCCGGCAAATCGATGCGCTCGACTACGCCTTGTAAGAAGGGGCCGATGAATAAGAAATCGAATGAACTAAAAAGGAAATAACCGCATGACGATCACGAACGATCTGCAACCGCTTCACGAGGCCATGCGCGGCTGGCGGCAGCATCTTCACCGGCATCCCGAAACCGCTTTTGAAGAAGTCGAAACGGCGCGCTTCGTTGCGGAAAAGCTGAAGGCTTTCGGGTTGACCGTGCACGAGGGGCTCGGCAAGACCGGCGTGGTCGCGACCTTATCCTCGGGCATCGGCAAACGCACGATCGGTCTGCGTGCGGATATGGACGCGCTGTTTATCGAAGAGAAGAATACTTTCCCGTATAAATCCGAGCATCACGGCAAAATGCATGCGTGCGGGCACGACGGCCATACCGCGATGCTGCTCGGCGCGGCTAAGATATTGACCGAAAAGCCGAACTTCGACGGCACGGTGGTGTTCATCTTTCAGCCGGCCGAAGAAGGCCGCGCCGGCGCCAAGCGGATGATCGACGACGGTCTGTTCGAGCGTTTCCCGGTCGAGCAGGTGTTCGGGATGCATAACTTTCCGGATATTCCGGCCGGGCATTTCGCGGTCAGGCCGGGTCCGATGATGGCCTCGTTCGACTGCTTCGAAATCCGTGTGAAAGGCCGGGCGACCCATGCCGCAATGCCGCATTTGGGCACCGATGCGATCGTTGCGGCCGCGCAAATCGTCAATGCGCTGCAGACGATCGTCAGCCGGACAGTCGATCCGGCCGATTCGGCAGTGGTCAGCATCACCCAGGTGCATGCCGGCAATACCTGGAACGCGATTCCGGAAGAGGCCGTTATTCGCGGTACCTATCGCTGCTTTAAGCCGAGCGTGCAGCGGCTGGTCGGCGAAAAAATCGGCCGGATCGTGGATGGGGTTTGCGCGGGGCTCGGCGTTGCCGCGGAAATCGCCTTCAATCCCGAAAATCCGGGTTATCCGGTCACCTTCAACAGCGAGGTCGAAACGGCCTTGGCGACCCAAGCCGCGATCGCGGTAGCCGGAGAGGACGGTGTCGATCTTGGACCCACGCCGTGCATGGGATCGGAGGATTTCGCGTTCATGTTGCAAGAAAAGCCGGGCTGTTATCTTTGGATCGGCAACGGTCCATCCCGTAACAGCTGCCTGCTGCACAATCCGCATTACGACTTTAACGATGAGATTCTGCCGACCGGCTCGGCTTACTGGGTAAAACTGGTCGAAACCGTGTTACCTGCCCGCTGAAGGCAGGCAAGAGATGGCCGGAGTTCTATTCGTGTTCTTTTTTGCGCTCGAATAGCATGTGGGCCATCTTTTTGGCCTTGGTTTTCAGATAATCGAGATTGTCGTTGTGGGCGGCGGCGACGATCGGGATCCGGTTCACGACGTTCACGCCGAGTTTTTGTAGCCCTTCGATTTTCTGCGGATTGTTCGTGATCAGTTCGATCGATTTGACGCGGAGCGACTCCAGGATCAGCGCGGCAATGTCGTATTCCCGCTCGTCGGCTAAATGGCCGAGGTGAATGTTGGCATCGACCGTATCCATGCCCGCATCCTGCAGGTTATAAGCCTGCAGCTTTTTCAGCAGGCCGATGCCGCGCCCCTCCTGGCGCAGATAGATCAGAATGCCGACTCCCCTTTGCTCGATCATTTGCATCGCCATGTCGAGCTGTTCGCCGCAATCGCAGCGCCTGGAGCCGAGCACGTCGCCGGTAAAGCACTCGGAGTGGATTCGCACCGGCACCTGTTCGGCGCCCTCGACCCGCCCGCGGACCAGCGCGACATGTTCCTTGTCGTCGAGATTGTTGCGGTAATAATGCAGGATGAATTCGCCGTGCTGGGTGGGTATCGGCGTCTGGACTAAGTCTTCTACTGTCGGCTTCACGTCAATTATTAAAGATAAAAAGACCTTATATTTTACTCAAATCCGGTATTCGGGATAAATTTTCCGCTCATTTGACCGCTTCGATCAATTTGATGATGTCGCCGCTGCGTTCGTCGACCCGTACGTGCCGGAAGCCGCAGGCCTGCACGTTTTTGACCGTATTGCGGTTGATGTTCGCGCCGACCGCCTTGACGACCAGCGGGTTCATCAGGTTCATCAGGCCGGCCAGCACGGCATGCGAACTGATCACATGCTCCAGCAGCAAAACGCGTCCGCCCGGCTTGCAGACCCGGTGCAGTTCCTTCAGGCCTTTCATTGGCGCAGGCACCGAGCAGAATACGAAGGAGGCGACGACCGTATCGAAACTGCTGCTCGCGTAATGCAATGACTGCACATCCATCAATTCCAGATCGACATCGACTTGTTTCCGGTGTTTTTTGTTCCGGGCCTGTTCGAGCATTTTCGGGCTGAAATCGATCGCGGTGATTCTTGCGCCTGTTGGGTAGTAGTCGAAATTCTTGCCGGTACCGACGCCGACTTCGAGGATATGCGGTCCTTCCACGGACTCCCACAGTTTTTTCCGCCAGCTCCTGAAAAACAGCCCCTCCATCATCGCTTCAAGGCCGTCGAAATAAGGCGCAAGCCGGTCGTAACGGCGCTGGATGGTGGTGCTGTCGATTTTCATGGGCGGATCCGAAGGCTTGAGTATTGGAAACGTTATTTGCCGGTCGCGACAGGCCGGTTTTTGTTTCGAATCCATTCGCTCCAGGAGCCCGCGTAAAGTTTCGAGCCTTTGAGGCCTGCATGTTCCATTGCGAGCAAATTGTGGCAGGCAGTGACGCCGGAGCCGCACATATGGACGACTTGTTCCGGCGGCCGGCCGCCGATTAGCGCCTGGAATTGCCGCTGCAACTGGTTGGTGGGTAGAAATTCGCCGCTGGCGGCCAGATTGGCCTGAAAAGGCCGATTCAGTGCACCTTTCACATGGCCCGCTACGGGATCGATCGGTTCGGCTTCGCCGCGGTAACGCTCGGGCGTGCGCGCATCGATCAGGCAGATTGACCGGGCAGCCAGTTTGTTTTGAACTTGCCCGGCGGTCAGCCAAAACGCATCCTGCAGGTAAGGCCTGAAGATCGTAGGCTTGACCGCCGGCAGGGCGGTCGTAATCAGGTAGCCTCTTTTCTGCCAGAGCTTGATGCCTCCGTCCAGTACCGCAACCTTGTCGTGCCCGAGATAGCGGAGCAGCCACCACAGACGTCCCGCAAACGCGCCGCCTGCGTCATCATAAACGACGACTTGGCTGCGGTTGTCGATGCCCCAATGGCCGAGTTTTTGCGCCAGTGCGCGAAAGTCGGGCAGCGGATGGCGGCCTGTCCGGCTGGTAATGGCCGATGACAGATCTTTGTCGAGATGAGCGTAGCGTGCATTCGGCAGATGCCCGTGCCGGTAATTTTTAGCACCGAGCCCGGTGTCGGCCAGTGAGAACCGGCAGTCGACCACGACCCAATCCGGACGGTCGATTTGGGCTTTCAGGGCATCGGCGGAGATGAGTGTGCTGTAAGACATGCAAGTTATACCTTCAAGATGATTTTACCGATATGTTGGCCGGATTCCAGCCGTTCGTGCGCCTTGGCGGCTTCGCCGAGATCGAATACGCTGTCGATGACCGGCCTGATTTTACCCGAAGACAGCAAGGGCCAGACTTTTTCCTGCAATTGCCTAGCGATTTGCGCTTTAAACGGATCGTCCCGGGCGCGCAGCGTCGAACCGGTTAATGTCAACCGTTTCAGCATGACCTGCCAAAGGTCGATTTCCGCTTTAGCGCCGTGCTGGATCGCGATCTGTACCAGTCTTCCCTCGGTTGCCAGGCATCTCAGGTTCTTGGGCAGATAATCGCCGCCGATCATGTCCAGGATCATGTCGACTCCTTTGTTTCCGGTGAGTTGTCTGATCTCTTCGGCAAAATCCTGAGTTCGGTAGTTTATCGCGGCTGCGGCGCCGAGTTGCCGACAAAACTCACATTTGGCATCGGAGCCGGCCGTCACCGCGACCCGCGCGCCGAAAGCGTTGGCCAGTTGAATCGCGGTCGTGCCGATGCCGCTGCTGCCCCCGTGGACCAGCAGCGTTTCGCCGGCCGATAAACCGGCCCGGTCGAAAACATTGTTCCAGACCGTGAAAAAGGTCTCGGGCAGGGCGGCCGCATGGATAAAATCGAAGCACTCCGGAATCGGCAGGCACAGCGATGCCGAGGCGGCGCAATATTCGGCATAGCCGCCGCCGGCCACCAAGGCGCAGACGGCCTCGCCGATCTTCAAATGGCTGACGTTTTTACCCAGGGCTTCGATAATGCCGGCAATTTCCAGGCCGGGGATATCCGAGGCGCCGGGCGGAGGCGGATAGACGCCGCGGCGCTGTGCCGCGTCCGGGCGGTTGATGCCGGCGGCGGCGACCTTGATCAGGACTTGGTGCGGCAACACCGGGGGTAGGGGACGTTCAGCGAGGGCGAGCGCTTCAGGTCCGCCGGGCTGAGTGATTTCTATCGCGCGCATCGAATCAGGCACAGGTATGGGGGTATATCGTGAATATCCGGTTGATGATAACGATTTTTGAGAATTGGGAAGTATTATATACTCATGCAATTTCAAAGAAATGAACGAGAGGGATTTAAACCGATGATTCGAGCGGGAATAGTGGGCGGCACCGGCTACACGGGCGTGGAGCTGTTGCGGATTTTGGCCCTGCATCCGGAAGTCGAGGTTGCCGTGGTCACTTCGCGCGCAGATGCCGGGGTGCGGGTCGATGCGGTGTATCCGAGCCTGCGCGGCCATATCGACGCGGTGTTCACCGCGCCCGAGGTTGATGCGCTGGCTGCCTGCGAAGTGGTATTTTTCGCGACGCCGAACGGTACCGCGATGCTGATGGCCGAGCAATTGCTGGCACGCGGCGTTAAAGTGATCGACCTGTCAGCCGATTTTCGTCTGCAGGATGCAAAGGAATGGAGTCAATGGTACGGTATGGAGCACGCCTGCCCGGATTTGATCGCGGAAGCGGTTTACGGTTTGCCCGAGATTAATCGGGAGCGGATCAAATCAGCCCGGCTGATCGCTTGTCCGGGCTGTTATCCGACTTCGGTGCAGCTCGGCTTTTTGCCGCTGCTGGAAAAGGGGCTGATCGATTGCGATCATCTGATAGCCGACGTCAAGTCGGGCGTGAGCGGGGCGGGACGCAAGGCGGAACTTGCCGCATTGATGAGCGAATGCGGCGAAAGCTTCAAGGCCTATTCGGTTTCCGGGCATCGTCATTTGCCCGAGATCAGGCAAGGGCTGGCGTTGGCGACCGGCAAGCCGGTCGGGCTGACGTTCGTGCCGCATTTGACGCCGATGATCCGGGGCATTCATGCGACGCTATACGCGCGTCTTGAGTCCAATACCGAAGATTTGCAGGCGCTGTATGAACAAAAGTACAAAGACGAGATTTTCGTCGATGTATTGCCGAATGGCGCGCATGCCGATACCCGGAGCGTGCGGGGCAGCAATCGCTGCCAGATTGCGATCCACCGTCCGCAGGGCGGGCAAACGGTGGTGATTTTGTCGGTGATCGACAATCTGGTGAAAGGTGCCTCGGGACAGGCCGTGCAGAACATGAATCTGATGTTCGGCCTGGCAGAGGATGTGGGACTCAGCGCAGTCGCTTTGTATCCGTAAAGGCGAAGCACGGGATGGGCGGTAAATCTTGGCTTGCCCGGCAAGAGTCGAAATCTTGACTCTTTTACTGGGTATAGTCATAATTCCCGCCATACTTCAACTATTTTGTACATTGACAAGTTTATGGCAAATCCAATTAATTTTACCGACAGCGCGGCCGCCAAGGTCAGCGAACTGATCGCCGAGGAAGGCAACGATAATCTGAAGCTGAGAGTTTACGTGACCGGCGGCGGTTGTTCCGGTTTTCAATACGGTTTTACGTTCGATGAAGAAGTCAACGAGGATGATACCAGTATCGTAAAAGGCGGCGTGACGGTATTGATCGATTCGATGAGCATCCAGTATCTGCAAGGCGCCGAAGTGGATTATAAAGAAGACGTGAACGGTGCGCAGTTCGTGATTCGCAATCCGAATGCGACGACGACTTGCGGGTGCGGATCCTCGTTTTCCGCTTGATTTAAGATAAAAAAGGGAGCTTACAAGCTTTATATCAGTAGATTCAATGGATGAAATCTACTGATTCCTAACCAGCATGTTTCTGGATTTGGTCTGATACAGTTTCGCCAACAACGGTTTGGTCTGTTCTTTGAATTCGGCCAGTTGTTGATTGGCGAGGCGCATCGGGCGTTTGAGTTCCAATGACTCCGGATTTTGATGTATGCCGTCCTTCCGGAACTCATAATGCAGGTGTGGACCGGTCGCGAGCCCGGTTTGGCCGACATAACCGATCACTTCCCCCTGCATTACGCGGTCCCCGTCGTTCAAGCCGCGCTTGAAGCCGGAAAGATGTGCATACAGCGTCTCGTAATGATCTCCATGCTTGAGGATCAATACCTGCCCGTATCCGCCTTTCCTGCCTTTGAAAACGACTTCGCCGTCGCCCGCGGCTTTGACCGGGGTGCCTGTGCGGGCGGCATAGTCGACGCCTTTATGTGCGCGGATGCGATTAAGGACCGGATGCCGCCGGTGAGTATCGAAATGTGAGCTGATACGAGCATAATCGACCGGCGTGCTCAAAAAGGCTTTATGCAGGCTGTTGCCTTCGGGAGTGTAATATCCTGCATTGCCGTCGGCATCTTCGAACCGGACCGCCGTAAGAAATTTACCGCGGCTGACAAATTCGGCTGCATAGATACGGCCTCTTTTGGAGTTGCCCGTGTCGGAGCTGTTCTTATAGAGTACGGTAAATTGATCGCCGGGATGCAGATTTGATGCAAAATCAATGTCCCACGCGAAAATCCTGGTCAATTCGTCTATCAACTCGTCGGACAACCCCGCTTTGTAGCCGGCTTCGGCAAGATCGGTTTCGATGATGCCATAGGTTCCGGTCAACCCCGAGGACTCGACCGGTTCAGCCGATTCCAGATAACTGGAGCTCTGGCTGCCGAGTATGGCAATGGTCGAGGATGCGGGGGCGGTTTCGATAGGAGGAATGCCGCGCTGGCTGAATCTGGGAAAGTGCAGCTTGTTTTTTGCCAGCGGATAGAGAGTAGTGGAAATTCTTGCGGTGTTTGTTTCTTCCGTATCGAGAATGATCGGCTTTTGCTGGGCCTTTGCCAAAGTAGGCCTTTTTTTATATGGCGAAGCGGAGGAATGTGATCGTTCGGAAGATGATGCACGATGGTTCGCTGCTTTGCGTGAATGCAACTTGGAGCGCTTGGAGGCATCGCTCGCATGCTTTTTAATGGCCAAATGCGAAGTTCTGGCGTCCACGGTGGACGATGTAAGCGCCAGACCCACACTGATCAGCAAGGGGGCGTAAAATTGAATTTTCACGATGAAGAAGATTAAGTTATTGAAATTGAAACAATAAAGCAATAATTAACTCTATCCTGAAGTCATTGTACGGATTTTTTTGATATTTGCCAATTATAGATGGGTATTTTTTCTTTATAATACCTATCCCACAATATTAATCGATTACTTATCTAGATTTTTAAGGGAGAAATAAGTTGCAAGCGGAAATAGTGGCGGACTTGTTAAGAGGAGCGCAAGATGTGCTGCTTGAGCAGGATCTTATCAAAAAAATTGAAGAAAAACGGCCGCTTAGAATTAAAGCGGGATTTGATCCGACGGCTCCCGATTTGCACCTGGGGCATACGGTATTGATCAACAAGCTGAAACAGTTTCAGGATCATGGGCATGAAGTGCTGTTCCTGATTGGTGATTTCACCGGCATGATTGGCGATCCGACCGGCAAAAACGTCACGCGTAAGCCGTTGACCCGCGATGAAGTGATCGAGAACGCCAAAACCTACGAAGAGCAAATTTTCAAGATTCTCGATCCGACTAAGACATTGGTCATGTTCAATTCCAGCTGGATGAATGCGATGTCGCCGGCCGATCTGATCCAGTTGGCCGCCAAGCATACCGTGGCGAGGATGCTCGAGCGCGACGATTTCAGCAAGCGCTATAAAAACGGTCAGCCGATTGCGATTCATGAGTTTCTGTATCCGTTGATTCAGGGGTATGACTCGGTTGCAATGAGAGCGGATGTCGAGTTGGGCGGGACCGACCAGAAGTTCAATTTGCTTGTCGGACGGCAACTACAGGAGCAATACGGCCAACAGCCGCAGGTTGTGATCACGATGCCCATTCTGGAGGGTTTGGATGGCGTCAACAAAATGTCCAAATCGTTAAACAATTATATCGGCATCACCGATACGCCGGATGACATGTTCGGCAAACTCATGTCGATCTCCGACGAACTGATGTGGCGTTATTTTGAATTGCTGAGTTTCCGTCCGATGACCGAAATCAGACAGTGGCGGCAGGAATGCCAGTTGGGGGCCAATCCGCGCGATTACAAGGTGCTGCTGGCGCAGGAGATCATAGAAAGATTCCATAGCGCGGCGGCGGCCCAAAAAGCACTCGAAAATTTCGAGGCCCGGTTCCAGCGTGGCGCGATGCCGGATGAGATCGAAGAGAAGGAAATCAAGATTCAGGGCGAACACTACGGTATCGCTAATATACTAAAAGACGCCGGTCTGACTGCCAGCACGTCGGAGGCGATCCGAATGATTAACCAGGGCGGAGTGAAAATCGACGGAGAGAAGATTTCCGACCCCAAGCTGGAAATTGCGGTGGGCGCGAGTCACGTCTATCAGGTCGGTAAAAGGAAATTCATGAAGGTGATGCTCGCTAATTGATCGAATGGATATTTGCAGTTGATTTTTTTATAAAAACTAAAGGGTTAACGGGTTTTTGGTTCTAAGGGTCGAGCAGAATTTCACAAAACCGTTTGCCAAGTCCGAAAAAGTGCGTATAATGCGCCTCTCTTTCGCCGGCGACGGCGAAGCGGCCGGGATGGCCCGTCGGATTCCGACAGAAACTGAAAGGGATGGGTTGACAAATGGTTGAGCTAGGGTATAATGGCCGGCTCAATTCGCCAGAAGCAAATCAGCTTCGGCGGAGCCTGAAAGGATTTCAGGTCAGGATGCTCAGAAAGGACGCTGAGAAAAAAAGAGTTGACAGGTTATAAAAGATCTTTATAATAGTCCGACTCAACGGGGCTTCAGCCTCGGCTCTTTAACAAGTCGATCAAAATAATTTGTGTGGGTGCTTGTGGTGGAATGGTCAGCAAAGAAACATTCGACCCAAGAACCGACGTTAATTCAAGTAATTTGCGTTGAATTCTGAAGTCGAGCCAAGATTGGCGACTGATCTATAGTCGCACCGAGATTGAACTGAAGAGTTTGATCATGGCTCAGATTGAACGCTGGCGGTATGCTTAACACATGCAAGTCGAACGGTAACAGGCCTTCGGGCGCTGACGAGTGGCGGACGGGTGCGTAACGCGTAGGAATCTGCCTGTTAGTGGGGGACAACGTGGGGAAACTCACGCTAATACCGCATACGCCCTGAGGGGGAAAGCGGGGGACCTTCGGGCCTCGCGCTAACAGATGAGCCTGCGTGGGATTAGCTAGTTGGTAGGGTAAAGGCCTACCAAGGCGACGATCCCTAGCTGGTCTGAGAGGACGATCAGCCACACTGGGACTGAGACACGGCCCAGACTCCTACGGGAGGCAGCAGTGGGGAATATTGGACAATGGGCGCAAGCCTGATCCAGCAATACCGCGTGTGTGAAGAAGGCCTGAGGGTTGTAAAGCACTTTTAATCGGGAGGAACATCTGATGGCGAATACCCATCAGTCTGACATTACCGATAGAAAAAGCACCGGCTAACTCCGTGCCAGCAGCCGCGGTAATACGGAGGGTGCAAGCGTTAATCGGAATTACTGGGCGTAAAGCGTGCGTAGGCGGCTGCTTAAGTCAGATGTGAAAGCCCCGGGCTTAACCTGGGAACGGCATTTGATACTGGGCAGCTCGAGTTGAGTAGAGGAGAGGGGAATTTCCGGTGTAGCGGTGAAATGCGTAGAGATCGGAAGGAACACCAGTGGCGAAGGCGCCTCTCTGGACTCAAACTGACGCTGAGGTACGAAAGCGTGGGTAGCAAACAGGATTAGATACCCTGGTAGTCCACGCCGTAAACGATGTCAACTAGCCGTTGGTCTTATTCGTAAGATTCGTGGCGCAGCTAACGCGATAAGTTGACCGCCTGGGGAGTACGGCCGCAAGGTTAAAACTCAAATGAATTGACGGGGGCCCGCACAAGCGGTGGAGCATGTGGTTTAATTCGATGCAACGCGAAGAACCTTACCTACCCTTGACATCCAGAGAATCTGTGAGAGATCGTAGAGTGCCTTCGGGAACTCTGAGACAGGTGCTGCATGGCTGTCGTCAGCTCGTGTCGTGAGATGTTGGGTTAAGTCCCGTAACGAGCGCAACCCTTATCCTTAGTTGCCAACGGGTGATGCCGGGAACTCTAGGGAGACTGCCGGTGATAAACCGGAGGAAGGTGGGGACGACGTCAAGTCATCATGGCCCTTATGGGTAGGGCTACACACGTGCTACAATGGCCGGTACAGAGGGCAGCGAACTCGCGAGAGCCAGCCAATCCCACAAAGCCGGTCCTAGTCCGGATTGGAGTCTGCAACTCGACTCCATGAAGTCGGAATCGCTAGTAATCGCGAATCAGAATGTCGCGGTGAATACGTTCCCGGGCCTTGTACACACCGCCCGTCACACCATGGGAGTGGGTTGCAAAAGAAGTAGGTAGTCTAACCTTCGGGAGGGCGCTTACCACTTTGTGATTCATGACTGGGGTGAAGTCGTAACAAGGTAGCCCTAGGGGAACCTGGGGCTGGATCACCTCCTTACAAAGATGCCTGACGCATCATGAGCATCCACAACAAATTATTTTGATCACGAAAGACATGAGCCTGGGCCTGTAGCTCAGCTGGTTAGAGCGCACCCCTGATAAGGGTGAGGTCGGAGGTTCAAGTCCTCCTAGGCCCACCAATGACCACGGTGAACATAGGCGAAAGGCATGGTGCAAAGTCTCCTGGCCTTGCAGTTTAAACCGACATTGGGGCCATAGCTCAGCTGGGAGAGCGCCTGCCTTGCACGCAGGAGGTCAGGAGTTCGATCCTCCTTGGCTCCACCATCAACTCTATAAAGTTTTCATGCACCGCCGCCGGCACTGCCTCGAAGCAGCGCGGACGGAGTGAACCGAGACTTTATAGAATTGATGAGTCCGCTCATCAATAGCTCTTTAACAAACTGGAAATCTGTAACGAAATCACACCATGGTATCACTGCCATGAAGTGATGTAACGAGTTCAAGTGAACTGACACAGAAAGAGTGACGAAGCTTCCTCACCGAAGCCGAGCCGTACTCGCTGTGCCAGCAAACAAGAACCCGTTCTCAAGCAGAACAAGCGAAAATGTCAGCTGATCGATAACTTCAGAATGATTGGGGTTATATGGTCAAGTGAATAAGCGCATACGGTGGATGCCTAGGCAGTAAGAGGCGATGAAGGACGTTGTAGCATGCGATAAGCCGCGGTGAGTTTGCAAACACACTTTGACCCGCGGATGTCCGAATGGGGCAACCCACTTGAGAGCACTCAAGTATCCTGCACTGAATCCATAGGTGCAGGAAGCGAACCCGGAGAACTGAAACATCTAAGTACCCGGAGGAAAAGAAATCAACCGAGATTCCCTTAGTAGCGGCGAGCGAACGGGGATTAGCCCTTAAGTTTTGGCACCTGTTAGTGGAAGGGTCTGGAAAGTCCCACCAAAGACGGTGATAGTCCGGTACACGAAAACGACGCCAAGATGAAGACGAGTAGGGCGGGGCACGTGAAACCCTGTCTGAAGAAGGGGGGACCATCCTCCAAGGCTAAATACTCCTTACTGACCGATAGTGAACCAGTACCGTGAGGGAAAGGCGAAAAGAACCGAGGAGATCGGAGTGAAATAGATCCTGAAACCGTATGCGTACAAGCAGTGGGAGCCGACTTTGTTCGGTGACTGCGTACCTTTTGTATAATGGGTCAGCGACTTAATCTCAGTGGCAAGCTTAACCGCATAGGGGAGGCGTAGCGAAAGCGAGTCTGAACAGGGCGTTCAGTCGCTGGGATTAGACCCGAAACCGGGCGATCTATCCATGACCAGGTTGAAGGTCAGGTAATACTGACTGGAGGACCGAACCCACTCCCGTTGAAAAGGTAGGGGATGAGTTGTGGATCGGAGTGAAAGGCTAATCAAGCTCGGAGATAGCTGGTTCTCCTCGAAAGCTATTTAGGTAGCGCCTCGTGTATCACTCTGGGGGGTAGAGCACTGTTTCGGCTAGGGGGTCATCCCGACTTACCAACCCGATGCAAACTCCGAATACCCAGAAGTGCGAGCACGGGAGACACACGGCGGGTGATAAGGTCCGTCGTGAAAAGGGAAACAGCCCAGACCGTCAGCTAAGGTCCCAAAATCTATGCTCAGTGGGAAACGATGTGGGAAGGCCCAGACAGCCAGGAGGTTGGCTTAGAAGCAGCCACCCTTTAAAGAAAGCGTAATAGCTCACTGGTCGAGTCGGCCTGC
The DNA here is from genome assembly GCF_000733855.1 of Methylomicrobium agile. NCBI lineage: Bacteria > Pseudomonadati > Pseudomonadota > Gammaproteobacteria > Methylococcales > Methylococcaceae > Methylomicrobium > Methylomicrobium agile. Next base: position 1,393,215 of record NZ_JPOJ01000001.1, on the reverse strand, counting down.
GCGGAAGATTTACCGGGGCTAAGCATAGTACCGAAGCTACGGGTTCATCGCAAGATGAGCGGTAGAGGAGCGTTCCGTACGCCTGCGAAGGTCGATTGAGAAGTCGGCTGGAGGTATCGGAAGTGCGAATGCTGACATGAGTAACGATAATGCGGGTGAAAAACCCGCACGCCGAAAACCCAAGGTTTCCTGCGCAACGCTAATCGACGCAGGGTTAGTCGGTACCTAAGGCGAGGCCGAAAGGCGTAGTCGATGGCAAACAGGTTAATATTCCTGTACCGGTCGCAACTGCGATGGGGTGACGGAGAAGGCTAGATCGGCTGCCGGTTGGAAGTGGCAGTGCAAGCCGGTAGGGAGAGCGCTTAGGCAAATCCGGGCGCTCAATCCCGAGACGTGATGATGAGCAGGCTCTACGGAGCCGCGAAGCGATCGATGCCAAGCTTCCAAGAAAAACCTCTAAGCTTCAGGTTGCGAGTGGCCGTACCCTAAACCGACACAGGTGGGTGGGATGAGAATTCTCAGGCGCTTGAGAGAACTCGGGTGAAGGAACTAGGCAAAATGGTACCGTAACTTCGGGATAAGGTACGCCTTGGTTAGGTGAAGTCCCTCGCGGATGGAGCCGAGCAAGGTAGCATAAAATTGGTGGCTGCGACTGTTTAGCAAAAACATAGCACTCTGCAAACTCGAAAGAGGACGTATAGGGTGTGACGCCTGCCCGGTGCTGGAAGGTTAATTGATGGGGTCAGCGCAAGCGAAGCTCTTGATCGAAGCCCCAGTAAACGGCGGCCGTAACTATAACGGTCCTAAGGTAGCGAAATTCCTTGTCGGGTAAGTTCCGACCTGCACGAATGGCGTAACGATGGCCACACTGTCTCCACCCGAGACTCAGTGAAATTGAAATCGCTGTGAAGATGCAGTGTACCCGCGGTTAGACGGAAAGACCCCGTGAACCTTTACTATAGCTTGACACTGGACTTTGAATCGACTTGTGTAGGATAGGTGGGAGGCTGCGAAGCGTGGACGCCAGTTCGCGTGGAGCCAACCTTGAAATACCACCCTGGTTTATTTGAAGTTCTAACCTCGGCCCGTGATCCGGGCTAGGGACAGTGTCTGGTGGGTAGTTTGACTGGGGCGGTCTCCTCCCAAAGCGTAACGGAGGAGCACGAAGGTACCCTCAGCCTGGTCGGAAATCAGGCAATGAGTGCAATGGCATAAGGGTGCTTGACTGCGAGACGGACAGGTCGAGCAGGTACGAAAGTAGGTCATAGTGATCCGGTGGTTCTGAATGGAAGGGCCATCGCTCAACGGATAAAAGGTACTCCGGGGATAACAGGCTGATACCGCCCAAGAGTTCATATCGACGGCGGTGTTTGGCACCTCGATGTCGGCTCATCACATCCTGGGGCTGAAGCAGGTCCCAAGGGTATGGCTGTTCGCCATTTAAAGTGGTACGCGAGCTGGGTTCAGAACGTCGTGAGACAGTTCGGTCCCTATCTGCCGTGGGCGTTTGAGATTTGAGGGAAGCTGCTCCTAGTACGAGAGGACCGGAGTGGACGTACCGCTGGTGTTCCGGTTGTGATGCCAATCGCATTGCCGGGTAGCTATGTACGGACAGGATAACCGCTGAAAGCATCTAAGCGGGAAGCCCCTCCCAAGATGAGATCTCACTGGGACGACAAGTCCCCTGAAGGGCCGTTGGAGACGACGACGTGGATAGGCACGGTGTGGAAGCGCAGTAATGCGTGCAGCTAACGTGTACTAATTGCCCGTGAGGCTTGACCATATAACACCCAATCGGTTTGGGTGAGGCGCAGAAGAAAACTGAGCCGACAGCTGACGCTTTAAAGCGAGAGAATTGAATGTTACAGATTTCCAAGGCAGAAGGCTAGCCTCCTGCCGATGATCGACCGCAGTACTTGTCGATCTAGCCAGTTTGCTTGGTGACCATAGCGAGCGTGAACCACCCGATCCCATCCCGAACTCGGCAGTGAAACCGCTTAGCGCCAATGATAGTGCGACAGGTTGTCGTGCGAAAGTAGGGAATCGCCAAGCTTTTAATACCCAACCCCCGGCCCTCACCCCGAGGCCGGGGGTTTTTTTATGGCCGAGATTCAGGCCGCTCGCGTTTCGCCGCCCAGCAACGTCATGATTTCGCCATTGATGTAGCTGGAGTCGCTGTTCGAGGCGAAAAACACAAACGCCGGTGCAATTTCTTCCGGTTGGGCTGGTCGTTTCATTGGTGTGCTGCCTCCATGCTGGGCGACTTTTTCGGCCGGTTTATCGACGACGTTCAAAGGCGTCCACACCGGCCCCGGAGCAACGCAATTGACCCGGATGCCTTTATCCACCAGATTGAGCGCAAGCGATTTTGTGAAGGCATGAATGGCGCCTTTTGTGGTAGCGTAATCGATCAAATGCTTGTTCCCTTCCAAACCGGTAATAGAACCGCAGTTAACGATCGCATCGCCATCCTTCAAATGCTTGACCGCCGCCTTTGCCATGCGGAAATAACCATAGATATTGGTTTTAAACGTTTTATCGAATTGCTCGTCCGAGATATCTTCGACGGACTCCTGATTTTGCTGATAGGCGGCGTTATTGACCAGGATATTTAATTCACCGAATTCCTGGACGACTTTTTCCACGGCATTTTGACAAAATTCCGGACGGGTTACATCGCCGGCAATCAGCAAACAGCGACGGCCTTCTTTTTCGACTTGCCGCTGTGTTTCTTCGGCATCCGTTTGCTCATTAGGGAGATAAGTGATGGCGGAATCGGCGCCTTCGCGCGCGAAAAGGACCGCCACCGCACGGCCGATGCCCGAATCTCCCCCCGTGATTAATGCGACCTTATCTTTTAATTTATCTGCGCCCTTGTAAGCGGGGGCAAGATATTCAGGCCGCGGTATCATTTCCGCTTCAATCCCCGGACGCTCCTGATGTTGAGCGGGCAATGGGCTTTTCGGATATTTCTCGCTCGGCGTTTGTTCGTCGGGTGAGTAAGATTTAGCTTCTTTGGCCATAAACTTCCTCCTGTCATATACACTATACACTTGACTTTTTCCATAAGGCCTAACTCCGGCCCTGGAATAGGATCTTACAGTCCCTTGTCCGTGGGATGTATTTCGGATTCGATTGTTCAATCGGTCAAAGGAGGGGTGAGCAATCGGGAAAATAAAGTGAGAAGAAAAGCGAATCGTAAGCGAACCCTGGGGGCCCTATACGAAAATGCGAAGCTTGAAATCTTGATGATTAGAGCGGTCGGCGGGCCAGAGTGAAGCCCGTACTCATCAAGGCGGTTGGATAGACTTACTGAAGAATTTGGATAAGCGTACGAATGCTTTCAGTCAGCCGTGCAAACCGAACCAGTCTACAGGGTGAAATGAAGGGGAGGTCGCGGATTTTGCATTTTGAATCTGAAAAAAATCTTCGATGATGTATTCCAGACCATAAAAACTGATGCCATTGAATTCCTGGCAAAGCGATTCGAGTGAAGAACTCGGGTTATGGACCGGTGTATTCTGCATGTCAAATTCATCCATTTTGGTCACCCTGTGCATTTGGATCATAAACGTCCTGCAAGCGCAGGAATATATACCCGCTTAACCCGCATAGGACAAATAACGGGAAGAACTGTTTCTCTTCAATGAGATAATAGTCAACAGATACTGAATGCAGAGTGAACGAAATAAATGATCCCTTCGATCAGCTTTTCTGTAACAAGGCGAAGGCTAACGCCAATGGATCGCGATCCAGATGGTTTCCAGCACAGGATCCGTCCATTCGACGCGATGGCGGCGATGCGCAGGTATGAGTAAATAATCGCCAGGCTTCAGATGCATGGGGTTAGCTTCATCTTGGTAACTCAATGTCGCCCGCCCCTGAAGCAAGAGCACCCATTCATCCCAGCTTTGGTCATACCATTGATTCTCCGGGGTCGCATAACCTTTGGAAACGATCCGTTCGATTTCGATTCCGCCTTGTTTCAGCAGGGTTTCGAACAGTTCGTCCGGTAAGTGCTCCGGAACATTTGAGAAAAGATTGCCAAGCGTTGTCGAATGCATGTGTTATTTAACTGATTCGAAAATTGGGATTAATTATAGTGGAAGGCCGAATTTTGAACATGAACCTTTTATTCAGAGATCCGCCGGAAAAAAATATGCCGAGAGCACAGCTTCCGCATTGGGAACACTTCGATCATGACGCCGATATGGGAATCCGGGGCATTGCGCCGACGCTGGCCGGAAGCTTTGAACAGGCCGCCCTGGCCTTGACCGCCGTCACCACCGATCCGAATGCCGTCCGGAAAACCCGGACGATTTCAATAAAATGCCGAGCGCCGGATAATGAACTGTTATTTCTGGACTGGATCAACGAGTTGATCTACCAGATGTCGACGCAGCATTTGATTTTCGGCCGCTATGAAGTAAAGATTGAACAAGGCGAGCTGACCGCTACGGCCAGCGGGGAAACCGTGGACAGGGAAAGGCATCAGCCTGCCGTAGAGGCCAAAGGCGGCACCTTTACCGAATTGCGCGTTTACCGGAACGAAGAAGCCATGTGGGTCGCCCAATGCATTGTCGATGTCTAGGAGAAACGCGATGAATATCGGTCAGTTGATTCGGCGCGGCGAAACCTGCTGGGAAATTCCGCCCACGGCCGCCATGCGGGTGCCGGCCGTCATTTATGCGGATGAAGGGCTGATTCGCGCGATGGACCCAAAGGTCTACGAACAAATCACCAATGTCGCGACTCTCCCCGGCATCGTCGAAGCGGCGTATGCGATGCCCGATGCGCATTGGGGTTACGGTTTCCCGATCGGCGGCGTGGCCGCGTTCGATCCGGATCAAGGTGGCGTAATTTCGGCTGGCGGCGTCGGTTTCGATATTTCCTGCGGCGTGCGGACTTTACATACCGGTTTGACAATGGATAGGCTTGAATCGGACCCGCATAGGCTGGCGGATGAACTGTATCGGGCGATTCCAGCCGGGGTCGGCAGCCGCGGCAAAATACATTTGAATCCGCATGAAATGACCGCGATGTTGACCGGCGGCGCACGCTGGGCGATCGATCGGGGATTCGGGGAAGCAGCGGATCTGGAACGCATCGAAGAACGCGGCTGCATGGCAGGCGCCGATCCGGCCCAGGTTTCGGCGAGGGCTCGAGAACGGCAGCGGGAGGAAATGGGCACGTTGGGATCGGGTAACCATTATCTGGAAGTGCAGCGCGTCGTTGAAATCTATCACCGGCCGGTGGCGGAAAAGTTCGGTTTACGGACTGACGGCATCGTGATTACGATTCATTGCGGTTCCCGGGGGCTGGGTCACCAGATCGGGACCGAGTTTTTGAAAGAAATGGCGATGGCGGCCGCTCAATACAAAATCGCCTTACCCGACCGCGAACTCGCCTGCGCGCCGATCCGTTCGCCGCTGGGCAGGCGCTATCTCGGCGCGATGCGCGCCGCGATCAACTGCGCATTGGCCAACCGCCAGATATTGACGCATCTGACCCAGAAGGCGGTGGATACGGTGTTTCCCGGCGTCCGTCTGGAACTGCTGTATGACGTCTCGCACAATACCTGTAAAGTGGAACACTACACGGTAAACGGCCGCAAAAAGGAGTTGTATATTCACCGCAAAGGCGCAACCCGCGCTTACGGGCCGGGCCACCCGGATTTGCCCGAGGCGTTTCGCGAAGTCGGCCAGCCGGTACTGATCGGCGGTTCGATGGGCACCAGTTCCTATGTGCTGTGCGGGACCGAAAAAGGCGCAAACCGGGCTTTCAGTTCCGCCTGTCACGGCGCCGGCCGGGCAATGAGCCGGCACCAAGCTGCCAAACAGTGGCGCGGCCGCGAACTGGTGGACGAACTGGCCCGGCAGGGCATCATCATTCGCAGCCCTTCGTTGCGAGGAATCGCCGAAGAGGCTCCGCTGGCGTATAAAGATGCCGGAGCGGTCGTCGGTGCGGCGGACAAGGCCGGGCTGGCGCATAAGATTGCCAGGTTGGAACCGGTCATCTGCATCAAAGGCTAAGTTAACGTCCCTATGCTAAATCGGATATTTGCCGACCTGACCGTGGCTATTCACCTCGCCTTTATCCTGTTCGTGATATTCGGCGGGCTGTTGGTATTAAAATACCCCAGGATGATCTGGGTGCACCTTCCTGCCGCGATATGGGGCGCGCTGATCGAATTTGCGGGTTGGCTATGCCCCCTGACCCTGCTCGAAAACCGGCTGCGCTCGGCGAGCGGCGATCATTACGCCGGCGGATTCATCGAGCATTACCTCGTACCGATCATTTATCCTTCGATGTTGACCCCAAACATGCAGATCGTATTGGGATTTGGCGTGATTTTGCTAAATCTGGCCGTTTATGGAATGGTGTATGCGAGATGCCGCAAAATCAGCTAGCGCATCACTCGCTGGCCTGTAATTAGGGCCTTTCAATCAGATACGGATAAAATGCCGAGAGGGTAACGGCTCCACTTTATCGGGTTTGACCATGCAAGTAAAACAGATAGAAAGCATCGGCGATATCGCCGATGCGGACTGGAATGCACTGGCCGGGAGCGATTATCCGTTTATCCGCCATGAATTTCTGGCGGCGCTGGAAGAGAGCGGCTCGGTTTCGGAGCCGACCGGCTGGCTGCCGCGGCATCTGCTGGTATACGATGACGCAGAGCTGATCGCGTTGCTGCCTTTGTATCTGAAAACCCATTCGTACGGCGAGTATGTGTTCGATCAACAATGGGCGGCGGCTTACCACCAGCATGGCTTGGCCTATTATCCGAAATGGCTGACCGCGGTTCCGTTTACGCCGTGTCCGGGATCGCGCCTATCGATTAAAGAAACAATCGACCGGGCAAGCGTGATGCGGCTGATGCTTCAATTCATCCGGGAGCAGTCGATAGGCAAGGGAATCTCTTCATGGCACTGTCTGTTTCCTGTCGAACAAGAGGCCGGACAATGGCAATCCCAGGGATTATCGTTGCGTGAGGGCGTGCAGTATCATTGGTTCAACAAAGGCTATCGGAGCTTCGGCGATTATCTGGAAACATTCAATGCGGCCAAACGCAAGATGATCCGGCGCGAACGGCGAAAAGTCGGCGAAGCCGGGGTCGAAATGCGGCGCGTGCCGGGCGATCAGGCCACCGATGAGGATTGGCAGGCGTTTTACCGGTTTTATGCGCTGACCTATTTGAAAAATGCCTCGCAGCCTTATTTGGCGCCTGATTTTTTCAGGCGATGCGCCGCCGCAATGGGAGGTCGAATGCTGCTGGTGCAGGCGCTCAAACATGGAAAAACGGTCGCTGCGGCATTGAGCTTCATCGGCAGCGATACGCTGTACGGCCGTTACTGGGGCTGCGCCGAAGCGTTCGACGCCCTGCATTTCGAGGCCTGTTATTATCAGGGACTGGAGTATTGCATTGAACACAGTCTGCAACGCTTCGATTCCGGCGCGCAGGGCGAGCACAAAATCGCGCGCGGCTTCGAGCCGGTCCCGACCTATTCGGTTCACTGGCTGAAGGATTCCGCTTTTGCCGAAGCGATCGAAAATTTTTTGACGCGCGAGCGGCAGGCGGTAAAAATTTACCGGTTAAACGCGGCGGATTACCTGCCGTTTAAAAAATAATCGGCAACGCCGGTTTGAAAATGGTCGGAGAACTGATACAGTCAATCGTCTGTCTGATTCCGCACAAAACGCGGAACCGCATTTTGTTTTACCCAAGTTTTTCCAGAAGAGAGGAATGATCATGTCGGATTACAAAAGATACCAGTGCACGATTTGCGGGCATATTTACGACGAGAGCGAAGGCGATCCCGACAGCGGCGTGGCGCCGGGCACCCGCTTCGAAGACATTCCGGATGATTGGCGCTGCCCCGAGTGCGGCACCGTCAAAAGCGATTTCGAGTTGATCGACTAGGACGGGTACGGGATATCGCATGCAAGTCGTAATCATTGGCTCCGGCGTCGCCGGAGTGACTTTTGCGGAGAAATACCGCGCCCTGGATGCCGATGCGGAGATTACCCTGGTGACCCGCGAGAACGACGGCTATTATTCCCGGCCCTTGCTTTCGCGCGGCTTCAGCAAGGATACGATCGAAGAAACGATCGTTCTGAAGCCGTTCTCGGCGCTCAGGGAAAACCGTATCGAGGTGATCAGCGGTGTCGAAATCACCGCGATACACCGTATCCCGCGCCGGGTCGAGGTGGCGGGGGCCTGCCAGGAAAAATCGCTCAAATACGACAAGCTGATCATCGCCCAAGGCTCCGCCGCCTTCGTTCCGCCGCCGCTCCAGCCTTACCGCGAACTGTTTTTTTGCCTGAACAGCCTGGCCGATTTAAAGACGCTGCGCAAGTTCCGCCACGGTATCTTGAGCCAAAACCGCCGGCCGGACTGGGCGATCATCGGCGGCGGCTTGATCGGCTGCGAAGTGGCTTCCGATCTGGCCGTTTCCGGCGACAGCGTGACGCTGTACCATGCGATGAACCGGTTAATGGAACGCCAACTGGCCGAAGAGGACTCATTGTCGTTGTTCGAAAATCTGAATCACGCCGGCGTCGACGTGCTGTTGAACCAATCCGTCCATAGCCTCGCCGACGAGAACGACAAAGTGTGCGTGTTGACCGAAGCGGCGGCCGAATTCGATGCGGTGATCGTGGCGTGCGGCTTCAAGCCGCGCACCGGACTGGCCGAGCAGGCGGGATTGGCGGTCGGGCGCGGAATCAAGGTCGACGATTGCCTTCGAACCGAAGACGAGCATATCTATGCGCTGGGCGATGTCGCGGAATTGCCGAACGGCAGGCTGTACGCCTACATCATGCCGATACGCCATCAGGCGAACTGGCTGGCCGCCCATCTGGCCGGTCAGGAACACGGGAGCTGGACGCCGCCGGTTTTTAGCACCAAAGCGAAGGTGCACGGTTTCGAGGCGACGCATCCTTACCATCTTTGAGCTTTGAGTTTACAGCGAACGCTCGATTCTTACCGGTCCGATGACTGAACACCGTTATTCCGAGGCGGAGCGCGCCGCCGTTTATCGGGCGATCTACGAGCGCCGCGACATGCGCCATTTCCTGCCCGATCCGATCACTTCCGATGTGCTCGGGTGCCTGCTCGATGCGGCGCATCAGGCGCCCAGCGTGGGTTTCATGCAGCCGTGGCGGTTCATTCGGATTACCTCGAACGCCTTGCGCGGGCAAATCCATGCGCTGGTCGAACAGGAGCGGGTCCGGACCGCCAAAGCGTTGCACGAGCGCGAAGACGAATTCATGAAACTGAAGGTCGAAGGCATTCTCGACTGCGCGGTCGTATTGGTCGCGGCACTCTGCGACCAGCGCGAAAAGGCCGTGTTCGGCCGGCGCACGATGCCGGACATGGACCTCGCATCGCTGGCCTGCGCGATCCAGAATCTCTGGCTGGCGGCGCGCGCGGAAGGCTTGGGCATGGGCTGGGTCTCGCTGTTCGAGCCTGAGGAACTGAAACGCCTGCTGGCGATGCCCGAAGGCAGCCGGCCGGCCGCGATCCTGTGCCTGGGCCATGTCGAACGGTTTTACGAAAAACCGATGCTGGAACAGGAGCGCTGGGCGGAGCGGATGCCGCTCGACGAGCTGTTGTTCGAAAACCGCTGGAACAGCCGTGCCGGCCATGTTTGATGTTCGGCCGCTGCCCCGGACCCTGGAGCGGGCTCTGCAGGCCAGAATCGATCAAAAGACCAAACCGTTCGGCGCGCTGGGACAACTGGAAACCTTGGCGCTGCGGATCGGACTGGTACGGAACAGCCTGACGCCTTCGCTGGATAAGCCCTGCATTATCGTGTTCGCGGGCGACCACGGCATCGCCGCGGCCGGCGTCAGCGCTTATCCGCAAACGGTTACTGCGCAGATGGTCGCCAATTTTGCCGCGGGCGGCGCAGCGATCAATGTGTTTGCCAGGCAGCATCGAATCGATTTGCGGATCGTCGATGCCGGCGTGAATGCCGACCTTTCGGCGCTGCCCGGTTTGATTCATGCCGGTATCGGCAAGGGCACGGCCAATTTTCTGGAACAGCCGGCGATGACGCTCGAACAAGGCGAAACGGCGCTCGGCAGGGGAGCCGAGCTGGTACGGCGGCAGTATGATCGGGGCTGCAACTGCATCGGTTTCGGCGAAATGGGAATCGGCAATACGTCTTCTGCGGCGTTGATCATGCACCGTCTGACCGGCTTGCCGCTGGAACGCTGCATAGGCCGGGGGACCGGTCTTGACGATGCGCAACTGCATCATAAATTCGAGATTTTAAAACAGGCGTTAACCCGCCATCCGGGATTGACCGGCGCAACCGAAGTCTTGGCCACCTTCGGCGGCTTCGAGATCGCGATGATGGCGGGCGCCTATCTGAAAGCCGCCGAACTGCGCATGCTGATCGCCGTCGACGGTTTTATCGCCTGCAGCGCCTTGCTGGCGGCGGCGAAGATTTATCCTGCCGTGCTCGACTATTGCGTTTTCAGCCATATGTCGGGAGAACAGGGGCATCGGGCCTTGCTGGAACATCTGAATGCAGAGCCTTTGCTGAATCTCGACATGCGGTTGGGCGAAGGTTCCGGTATCGCGCTGGCCTATCCGCTACTGCGGTCGGCGGTCTCGTTTTTGAACGAGATGGCCAGCTTCGAGCAGGCCGGCGTCGACCCAAAGCGGTGAAACTGCTGAAAATCCCTATCTTCACGATCCCTTTTCGCCCTGCGGAAAACTGAAGCGAGCATGAAGCGATTTTTCATCCTGATACTGAGAATCTGGCGGCAGCAATTGAAACTGTATTTGGCCGCGGCCTTGAACGGCGCGCTGATCGGCGTGCTGATTCTGGCGCCGAGCTACGATTATATCAGCGCGCGCGAGCAGTCTGTGGATCCGCTCTCTTCGTTCGAGTATATGTTCGGGCAGATCGCCGACATGGTGATGGGCAGGATTTCGCACAATAACTTGATGCTGCTGATGTTCTATGCGGAAATCGGCGCGGTGGTCGGATTGCTCTCGCTCTTTTTATTCAGACTGATCCATCAGCGTTTCGTCCATATCGATTATTTGAAAATGGAACTGGACAAGGATTTGCCGTCGATCATCCGCCAGGGCGAAGGCCCTCACCTGGAATTCAAATCGTCATTGCGCTGGGACATGGCGGAATCGCGGATCAATCGTGCGCTGGAAGGCGTGATTCTGAAGACCGTGGCCGGATTCCTGAACAGTTCTATCGGCGGCACTTTGCTGATCGGCGTGGCCGACAACGGCGAAGTGATCGGGCTGGAGAAAGATTATCAAACCTTGAAGCGGCCGGATCAGGACGGCTTCGAACAGGCGGTGATGACGGCGATTTCGGCGAACCTCGGCGCCGACCTGTGCGCTTTCGTGCACGTATTGTTCCATGTGATCGACGGCAAGCACGTCTGCCGCCTGATCGTCTCGCCGGCGAACCGGCCGGTGTTCGTCGAGCAGGGCAATACGCAAAAATTCTATGTGCGCACCGGCGGCGCGACCCGCGATCTGAATATTAAGGAGGCGCTGGATTTTATTGCCGGACGTTGGAAAGGGACCAAATAAAAAATTTTTGCCGGCGGCGCTCGTGTTACGATGAACCGATTCGAAAATGGAGATTAAAATGCTATTACATGAGCAAATTATTGAGGAAATAAAGCATATTCCAGCCGAAAAGCTCGCCGAAGTATACGATTTGATACATTATTTCCGTTTGGGATTGCAGCGTGAAAAAGAACAGCAAAATACAGCCCGAACCTATCCCTTGCGTGGTACAAAAATTCGCTATTCAGAACCGACCGAGTCGGTGGCACTGAATGATTGGGAGTCGCTCCGGTGATTTTGTTGGACACCCACATTTGGATATAGAGTCAACCCGTTTGCCTCAACCTTTTCACCGCGATCCCGCCGATCAAATTATCGTGGCGACAGCCCGGCTCTATGATTGTCCCTTGATGACGGTAGACAGTAAAATTACCAATTACCCGCATGTCAGATCATTGCGCTAAAGCAAGCCGATCCCATTCCCGAAGTGGAAGCCTCAATTCACTCATCAAGCTCAATGTTCAATCTAAAACGTTTGTTGTTGGCGCTTAGCTTTTATACCCGTTTGCCGTGCCCGAAAAATCTCGATTATCAACAATTGCCGCAATCGGCGATCTTTTTGCCGATGATCGGGTGGATTGTCGGCGGCTTGTCGGGGGGGGCATATTATCTGGCGGTGCAGCTCTGGCCGACGACGGTCGCGGCGGTGATTGCGCTGATCGCCGGTATCTGGATCACCGGCGCTTTTCACGAGGATGGCTTCGCGGATGTTTGCGACGGCTTCGGCGGCGGTTACGGTAAGGAACGCATCCTCGCCATCATGAAGGATTCGGCGATCGGGGTATACGGCACGCTCGGCCTGATGCTGCTATTGCTGCTGAAGGTCGGTTTGCTCGGCTCGCTGGACGTTCGCATCGTGCCCTGGATTTTGCTGGCGGGACACAGCATGAGCCGGCTGATGCCGTTGCTCTTGATGCGGCGATACCGTTATGCGCGGACCGAAAACAGCAAAAGCGGCGGCGCGATGTTCCGGCCCGGTTTTGCCGATCTGGCGTTTGCGGCTGCCATGGCGCTGCTGCCGTTCGTTTTCCTCCCGGCCAGTTGTCTGCTGGCGACGTTGCCGTCCGTGTTTTCCACACTGTGGCTGGGCCGGTATTTCAATCGGCATATCGGCGGCTATACCGGCGATTGTCTCGGCGCCTGCCAACAGGTCGCCGAAACGGTGTTCTATCTGGGCGTCGGCGCGTCATGGACATCTATCTGATCCGCCATACCCGGACCGCAACCGAAATCGGGCTGTGCTATGGCCAAACCGACGTGGCACTGTCGCCGGGTTTCAGCGAAGAACTGGCGGCTCTGCGGCAAAAGCTGCCTGCTTCGGTCGAGTGTTGCGCGGTATACAGCAGTCCTTTGACGCGCTGCATGCAATTGGCCGAAACGTTATCGCCGAGCGTGATTGTCGACGACCGGCTGCTTGAACTGAATTTCGGCCGATGGGAAGGCCGCCGCTTCGACGAAATCGAGCCCGATTTGCTCAGCCGGTGGACCGGCAATTTCGTCGAGACCGCGCCGCCCGACGGCGAAAGCTTCACCGATCTTTGCGAGCGCGTCGGCGGCTTCTGGCAGGAGCTGTTGAGTCAGCCGCACGAACAGGTGCTGATCGTGACCCACGCGGGCGCGATTCGTGCTCTGCTTGCACGGGTGCTGGACCTGCCGCCGGCGAATGCATTCCAATTGCGCATCGATCCCGGCTCGGTGCACAAGCTGCGCCGCCAGCACGATTATACTTATATCGATTATCTGAACCGATGATGAAACCGTTGGCCGTGTTCGGCACCGGTTCCGACGCCGGCAAAACCACCCTGGTCATGGCGTTGTGCCGGATTTTCGCCGACCGGGGAATCAGGGTCGCCCCGTTCAAGGCGCAGAATGTCTCGAACAATTCGGCGGTGACCGTCGAAGGCGGCGAAATCTCCCGTGCACAGTGTCTGCAGGCCGAAGCGGCGCGCACGGAGCCGAGCTGCCGCTTCAATCCGGTGCTGTTGAAATCGCAAGGCAGCGGTTCGGTGCAGGTGATCGTGAACGGCAAGGTCCATCGAAACCAGTCGATCGCCGATTATTACAACCACATCGGCGCTTTGCAGGCCGAGGTTGAGAAGGCGTTCAACGGCCTTCGAGCGGATTTCGACCTGGTGGTCGCCGAAGGCGCAGGATCGCCGGTCGAACTGAACCTGCTCGACAAGGATTTATCGAACACCTTCGTCGCCAAAACGTTCGGCACGAAAAACATCCTGGTCGCCGACATCGAGCGTGGCGGCGTATTCGCCTCGATTTACGGGACGCTCGAATTGATGGACCCGGTGATGCGGGCGAACCTGGCCGGGGTGATCGTAAACAAGTTCCGCGGCGACCGGCGCTTTTTCGACGAGGGCGAAAAGATTATAGCCGAGCGTTTCGGTGTGCCGGTGTTGGGCGTCGTGCCGTTCCGGCCGCTGAACATCGACATGGAAGATTCGCAGTCGCTGCAGAACTACCGCCAGCGCCTCGGCGCGGTCAAAGTCCGGGTTGCGGCGATTGCCTATCCGGGGCTCAGCAATTACAACGACCTGGACGCGTTGATCGCCGATCCCGAACTCGACGTCGAGGTAGTGCACCACTATCGCCCGCTGGCCGGCTTCGACATGGCGCTGCTGCCGGGCAGCAAGACCGTGATCCGCGATCTGCACTGGCTGAAGAAAGAGGGGCTGTTTGCGGAACTGCGACAGTTTAACGGACCGATATTCGGCCTCTGCGGCGGCTATCAGATGCTGTGCAACAGGCTGCACGATCCCGATGCGCTCGAACACGATGTGCCTTGCATCGAGGAAGCGCTGGGGCTGATCGACGACGAGGTGATCTATCGAAGCCCGAAAATACTCGCGCGCGGCGCTTACCGGCTGTTTTCGGAAGAGGCGGTGCAGGGCTATGAAATCCACTGCGGCCGCCTGCAGAAACATCCGTTGTTTTACCATCAGGGCCGGATTTCGGGGACGCATGTGCACGGGGTGTTCGATCATGACGCGTTCCGTACCGGTTATTTCCGGGCGATCGATCCGGCTTACCGGGGATTTTGCTATCCGGCTTACCGCGAGGCGGAAATCAGCCGGTTTGCGGAAACGGTCGCCGCGCATGTCGACATCGACCGTATTGTGGAAGCGTTATGAAAACCTTGTTTACCGGCGGCGTCAAAAGCGGCAAATCGCACCTGGCCGAGGCGTATATTCTGGAACAGGCGGGCGGCCGCAAGCCTTATTATTTGGCGACGACCGAGTTTGTCGATGATGAAATGAAGGAACGAATCAGGATTCATCGCCAGCGCCGGCAGGATGCGTTCGTCACGATCGAGGAGCCGGTCAACCTGCTGGCGGTCCTGCAGCGCTGCCCCGGTCCGGTGCTGGTCGAATGCATTTCGATGTGGCTGAACAATCAGCTCTACCATGGCGTGATGGAGGCGGACATCCTGGCCGAACTGGAAGCGGCGATGCAATTGCCGTGCGCGATGGTGCTGGTGTTGAACGAGGTCGGCCTCGGAATCATTCCGGACAATGCGCTGGCCAGGCAGTATGTCGATTTATCCGGCAGGGCCGCGCAACTGATCGCGGCCCATTGCGAGCGGGTGTTTTTCTGCTGTGCGGGGTTAAAGCTGCAGATGAAATAGGCAGCCGTCAGGTAGGGTGGATAAGCGGTAGCGCATCCACCTTGCGAGAGAGACGGTCTATGACGGTCTATTAAGCCGATGTGTGGCGGCTTTGAAGCGCCGGCAAAAAAGCCAGTAATTTGACCAGGGCGTAGCCCGCCGCGACATAAAGCAGAGTCGAGCCGACATAGGGCAGATAATACTGCAGGCCGCCGGCAATATAGGCGCTCAGGGCAACCTCCTCAAAACGTCCGGAAAGCAGGTAAAAGCTGCCGTTCGAAATGAGGAAGGCCGCCGTCGAGGCCAGCATCAGCATGCCGACGTTCAAAGGCAGACCGATCCGGTCGAAGGTTTTATATCGGCCGCAATAACGGCCGGCCAGCCACATCACCCCGTAAGTCGGAATCATAAAGACATAGGCCGGCGAAATGCAGTAAGCGCTGGTACCGTTCGCGATCGCCAGATAGTCGATCAATCCCGCCAGGATCAACAGGAATGCGAGCAGGGCGGGTTTCCGGTAGAAGCCGGCAAAGAAAAACACCGCCAGCGACGCATCGGGCAGATGCAGCGCATCGCCGAAATGATGATAGCGGGTCAGCACCATCAGCGCGATCAGCGGAATGGGTAAATACTTCGTTTGCAGCCATTGTGTCGTGTTCATCGGATTATCTCCTGTCAATCGGTTTGCGAGTCTGTCCATCCGGCAGCCGGTTATTATAAAGGATAAGGGCGGAGAAGTTTCGCTCCGCGGAAGATTAAAGTATCCAACAGTTGGAGGCGTTTATCCAGCGGATTATCGAGTTCGACGCTTAACATGCCGTTGGGGTTTGTTGATAGGTTGTCAAAAGCGGTAGCTGACGGAGCCCTGAAAAGTTCGTTGGTAATTGATGGGATATACCACGGGGTTAGCGGTTCCGAAATCGACGAATTGCCCGTTCGCGCCGTTGAATAAATTTTGGATCGAGAAATCGACCGTCCAGTGTTTGCGGTCCGCCAACTGGTAAGTAAAGGTGGTCGCGTTGTAAGCCTGTTGTTTGCCCAACGAGTTGTCGAAGTCGCCTTCCGCATAACTGTCCGATTGATATTTATGGGAAAGGCTGATCGTATGATAGGGCAGCGGCAGCAGCGTACTGGTGAATTGTTTGCCGAGCGTCGCGAGTACGATGTGTTTCGGTTGGGCGGCGATTTGATAGGCTTGCGAGCCGACTTTGGCGCGCGTATCCGTATAAACGTAGTTGGCGCTGGCGTAGAAAAGAGCGAAATCCTTGTATACGGAGAGTTCTACGCCGTACTTGGAAGACGCGTCGTAGTTGGTGTCGTTGAAGGTGGAGCTGTTATAGAAAATCTCGTTGTTCAAATCCGAATAATAAAACTCCGCTTTCGCTTTAAACGTATCTTCCAGGTGTTTATACCCGATCGAATAGGTATCCATTTCCATCGTATTGATGAAACCGTTGAAGGTCTTTCCGATCAGCGTAAAGTCGGGAGCATACACCGGAGAAAAGAAACGGTCGATGTCGGGCGATTGAAATGCGTGCGAATAACCTGCAAATACGGCATCGTTCCTGGCCAGAGAGAAATTCGCCGCCGCGTTCACGCTCGCAGGGTTGACGGTTTTCGATAAAGGCTTGTTCGCTCCGTCGTTGTTGTGTTTGAAGGTGATGAAAGCCTGCCGGAAGCCCGCATTCAAAGACAAACGTTCGTTCACGAAATAGTCGGCCGAAATAAAGCCGGCGACGTTGTTCTTTTCGGTGACCTGGCCCGGTTCCGCGCGCAGATTGTCGTTCAGGTCGAAACCGGCCAGCACGGCGAAATCGTTCTGGATCGTCTGCAAGGTGAAACGATGGTCTTCCCCTTCGTAATGCGGCAGATAATTGTAGGCAGGGTATTTCAAATCCTTGGTTTTATTGGCATAGGTATAGGCAGCATTCCAGCGGTCGCTGAATTTGTATTTCATCGTGGTCACCCAGTCTTCTTTATGCACGATATTGCGCGAACCGTTGGTGACGGCGGCATTGGGGTCCCGATTGAAGGTGTCCAGGGACATCGGACCCGTATAGACGACATTGGAGTCGTCCTTGATGAAAGAGGTGAGGATTTCGAAATTGTCCTTTTGCAAACCCCAGGTCGCTTTGCCGTTTAAATTTTCGGTCGTATCCTTGCTGCCGTCCGCGAGCACCGGTTTTTTGCCTTCCGCGTCGAGGTAGGTAAAATTGCCGTCCGCCAAAATCTTGAACCCTTTAAAGTCGGTGACGGAGCCGAGATTGATGTGTTCGAGCTTGGTGTTGTAGGTGCCGAAACCCGACCTGACCGAACCGTACCACGGCTTTCGGTCGAATGAATTGTTGGTGCGGATGACGATGGTGCCGGCGCCGGCATAATCGCCGTAAAGCACCGAACCGCTGCTTTTGACCACTTCGATTTTTTCGATCGAATCGATGGGCACGGAGCCCAATTGCTGCGGCACCATGTCGATTTGATTCAACGAAACGCCGTCGACCAGGATGTTGATGTTTTGATAGCCGTCGCCGTTGCCGAAGCCGCGCATCGACAGCCGGGGCGTGATGACGTTGCCGAAGCTGGGGTCCGCCTGGATTTCGGTATTGTATTTGAAGAAATCCAGCAGATTGCTGACGCCGCTCTGCCGGATATTCTCTTTCGAATAGATGGTTACCGACTTGGGGGACAGCAACTCGTCCGCTACCGACGAGTTGGCAGTAACGGTCACCGGAGAAAGCAAGGCTTTATCCTGCGCTTTGACGTTGTAAGTTTCGACCGCTTCTTTCGCCGAAGGCAATTGATAGGAAGGTTTGATTTCTTTTTCTTCTTCGCTTGGGGTATCGGCGTTTTCCGCGGCCCATAACGGCGCCGAAAACACCAGGCTGGAAAACAAGAAATAAAATCGTGGATCGAGCATTTTATCCTCTGCGCCGCCCGCGCATCTGGGGGATTGACAGGGCGGAAGATGAAACGCAGAGAAAGACGGGAGTTGCCGCGGCTTTATCGTGCACAGCCCTCCGCTGTTCCGAATGATACTTTCAGGCCGGTCTCCGGGCTTATAAGCGGCTGGTTGCCGGCATCATCGCCTTCCCGTGCCTGAGCACAGTGGCGTATCGATGACGCTTGACTTATTTACCGTTGCGGGGGCAGCGCCGGTCTTGGAATTTCCTCACCGGCTTCCCGTTTAACCGTTGATTCTGAAGAACCAACGGAACCTTAAAGCAGGCGGCAATTATAGAGGGTGGCGGAAGGATGTCAATCAGAAAGAAGTATTTGCGAATTTCGCCGCAAGGAGTCCGCGCAGGGCGCGTCGGCGCTGGCGTAATGCGCCGCACCGTCGGCAATTGGCGGCAGGTTCGGTTTTTGGGCGCGTTTCCGAATGCCCTCCTTGGGGCGAACATGATAGACTGAACGTTTCGCCAATCATTTTTCCAGATAGTCGTTGCCGCCGCTCAGCTTATACATCCACATTCCCTGGTGCATCAAAAAATGCCCGTATTGCGATTTCAATTCCCATGCGGTGAAGGACGGCGCGCCGGAGGCGGCTTATATCGATGCCTTGTTGCACGATCTGGCCGAGGATATCCGGCGCTATGCGATCAATAGGCCGATCCGGAGCATTTTCATCGGCGGCGGCACGCCGAGCCTATTTTCGCCGGAAGCGTTCGACCGCTTGTTAGGCGGGATTGCGGCACAGGTGCCGTTGCAGGACGACGCCGAGATCACGCTCGAAGCGAATCCCGGTACTTTTGAAAGCCGTAAATTCGCGGAATTCCGTGCGCTCGGGATCAACCGGCTGTCGATCGGGATTCAGAGTTTCGATGACCGGTTCTTAAAGGCGCTCGGCCGGGTGCATTCGGCGCGCGAGGCGCTCCGCGCGGTCGAGATTGCGCAGCGGTCCGGCTTCGACAATCTGAACCTGGACTTGATGTTCGGTTTGCCGGATGCAAGCGAAGACAGCGCCGTCAACGACATTCGGATTGCAATCGGCCTGGAGCCGGCGCACATTTCGTTTTACCAGTTGACGCTGGAGCCGAATACCTATTTCCACAAATTTCCGCCGCGGCTGCCGAGCGACGAGTCGATTTTCGCGGCGCAAAAAGCCTGCCAGGCGCTATTGGCCGAGCACGGCTATGCGCAGTACGAAATCTCGGCTTACGCCCGGCCCGGCCGGCAATGCCGGCACAATCTGAATTATTGGCGATTCGGCGATTATCTGGGCATCGGCGCCGGTGCGCACGGGAAAATTTCCCAGGCATTACCCGGAAACATCGTCCGCACCTTCAAACCGAGAGGCCCTGAGCAATACCTTGCCGATACGCACCGGCAAGGCGGGGCGCAGGCGATTCCGGAAGCGGAGCTGCCGCTCGAATTCGTCATGAACCGTCTGCGCCTGAAGCGGGGTTTTGCGCTCGACGGTTTCACGGCGGCGACTGGCCTTGCGCCTGCCGCGCTGGAGCCGGGCTTGTCGGTCAATTGCCGGCAAAACCTCCTGATCCGGCAGGGCGGCCGTTTTGTGTGTTCCGAAAAAGGCTGGGATTTTCTGGATACGGTTTTACAGAATTTCATCGCCTGAAGTTTTCTTTACTCTAAAAATATCTTTATTGCCATGCACGATTATCAAGCACAGTTCATCCGTTACGCGCTCGAATGCGGCGTTCTGAAATTCGGCGAATTCCAGTTGAAATCCGGCCGCAGCAGCCCCTATTTTTTCAATACCGGCCTGTTCAATACCGGCGCGAAGCTGGGCCGACTCGGCCGTTTTTACGCGCAAGCCCTGATCCGGTCCGGCATCGAAACGGACGTTCTGTACGGGCCCGCCTATAAAGGCATTCCGCTGGTCAGCACGACTTCGATCGCTTATGCGGAATTGACCGGAGGCGATATGCCTTTCGCGTTCAACCGCAAGGAAAGCAAGGATCACGGCGAAGGCGGCACGCTGGTCGGTGCGCCTCTGACCGGCAATGTCGTGATTCTGGACGATGTGATCACGGCCGGCACCTCGGTCAGGGAATCGGTCGAGATCATTCGCGCCGCAGGCGCCGTGCCTGCCGGCGTGGTGATTGCGCTGGACCGCCAGGAAAAAGGTCTGGACGACCGTTCGGCGATCCGCGAAGTCGAGGAACGTTACGGTATGCCGGTCGTTTCGATCGTTACGCTGTCGGATATTATCGGTTATCTGACCGGGCATGCCGGAGAGCGGCCCGGCGTATTGGAGGCGATTACGGCCTATCGCGACCGCTATGGCATCTGATCGAACATGCCGTGGCAGACAAAAAACAACCCATGCCGTTACGCCTCGATTGATTATGGTCTACACTTAAAAGCAAATTCGCCTGAGGAAACGCTTGCGTTTCCGATAGCCGGGTTTTTTTGTAACCGTTTGAATCTCAACATCTTGTTGGTCCAGACATTCGACTCTTAACCGACGCATATCGAAGAATAATAAGGCTTGCCATGAGGAATCTGGAATTTAAAGAGCAAATGCGCGAGTATTCACAGTGGCGTTCGAAGCTGATGCAGGCGATCGAAATGTATCAGCAGTGGCGCCTGCGCTACGGCATGCATGACGCCGAAAGCGACAATACGATTTTGAACCTGCTGAGCGGCCTCAAATCCGACCGCATTACGCTGGCGTTTGCGGCTGAATTTTCCCGGGGCAAGACCGAACTGATCAATGCGCTGTTTTTCGCCGAAACCGGCCTTCGGCTGCTGCCTTCCGCGCCGGGCCGCACCACGATGTCGCCGACCGAATTGTTCTGGGACGAAGAAGGCGGCAGCTATATTCGCTTATTGAATATCGAAACGCGTCTGGAAGATGTTTCGCTGATCGAATTGAAGCAAGAGCCGCAGCGCTGGAAGCATATTCCGCTGGATTGCAATTCCCCTACGCAAATGCAGGAAGCGTTCAAGGAGCTGACGGCGAAAAAGTCGGTGGATCGCGAGGTGGCCGAAAAACTGGGCTTATGGAGCAAGCGCGAAGCCGCCGAACAAGGCAACCTCAATCCCGCCAAAGTCGAAATTCCGTGCTGGCGCCATGCCCTGATCAGCTTTCCGCATCCCTTGCTGAAGGAAGGCTTGGCTATTCTCGATACGCCCGGCTTGAACGCACTCGGCACCGAGCCGGAACTGACTTTAAGCATGTTGCCGAGTGCCCAGACAATCGTATTCCTGCTCGCCGCGGATACCGGCGTGACCAAGAGCGACCTCGAAATGTGGCGCAGCCATGTGTTCAAGGTCAGCAGCGGCAGCAAGCAAAGCGTCGCCGTCGTCATGAACAAGATCGACGCGATGTGGGACGACTTGACCGGCGAAAAAGGCTATGAAAGTGCGATCCACTCGCAGATCAAGGCGTCGGCCGACATTTTGAGGATCGATGAAAAAGCCATTTTCCCCGTATCGGCCAAGCAGGCGTTACTGGCGAAGGTCAAGCACGATCCGGAGCTTCTGGAGAGAAGCCGCCTGGCGACGCTGGAAAATTATCTGGCCAACGATATTCTGAAAGAGCGCCGGACGATCCTGATGAATGCGATCGTCCGCGACATCGGCTTCATGGTCAACGAATCTTTGAGTCTGGTCGACGTGTCTTACAGCAATGCGATTTCCCAGCTCGAGGAAGTCAAGAAGATCGATTTCGAAAACAAGGACATGACCGGCAAGCTGCTGGCCGAAATGCGCGACAGGCAGAATCAGTACATGGCGACGGTCGAAAATTTCCAGACCAGCCGCCAAGTGTTTCTGACGCAGGCGAAAATGCTGGTCGATTCGTTCGGCAAAGAGCGGGTCGACGAAATCGTGAAACGGACCCGCGAAGACATGGCGAAAAGCCTGACGACTTACAGCATGAAGCAGAACATGCGCAAACTGTTCGACGAGCTCCGCGATCTGTTGCAGGATTCGGTCGATTTGACGAACGAAACCCGCCGGCTGATCAAGGCGATTCACAAAAAATTCAAGGATGAATACGGTTTTGTCGAAATCGAGCCGCAGCTTTTTTCGATTGCGGCCTATCAGCTCGAACTGGAGCAGATTTTCGCCGAAGGTGAAGCATTCCGCGCCAGCGCCAAAACGACGATGACCGAGCAAAGCATCGTGATCAACAAGCTGTACGGCACGCTGATCGCGAAGGCGCGGCATATCCTGAAACAGGCGCACGACGACGCGGCGACCTGGAGCAGCAACGTGATGACGCCGCTGATGCATCAGATCAAGGACTACAAGAAACAGATCGACGGCCGTCTGCTGATGCTCCGGAAGATCAACGAATCGAAAGGCAACGTCGCCGAAAGCATCACTGCCCTGGAAGAACAATTGAAACAGATCAGAAAGCAGCGGGAAGAGCTGGTCTTTATGATCAAGATGATGCGGACGGAAGGTCTGCAGTTCGACAACAAGTGAGATGGATCGGCCGTTATTCGACATCTCTTCCTGGCGAAGACCTGCCAGGTTTTTAAAACCTGGCAGGTCTGAACAACAAGCTCGGACCGCTCAGGCCTTGCTGAAGATCAGATCCCAAACTCCGTGCCCCAGCCTGATTCCGCGCTGTTCGAATTTGGTTAAGGGGCGGTAGGCGGGGCGCTCGCAAAATCCCCCCGCTTCACTGGTATTCGCCAGTTTTTCTTGTTCGGACAATACCGCCAGCATGTGTTCCGCATAGGGCTGCCAGTCGCTGGCGGCATGAAAATATCCGCCCGCTTTAAGCTTTTTGCTCAGCAGTGCGATAAAGCCGGGCTGCACGATCCGTCTTTTGTGATGCTTCTTTTTCGGCCAGGGGTCCGGAAAAAACAGGTGGGCGCCGCTCAGGCTGTCGTTCGGAATCCGTTTTTCGAGAATCTCGACCGCATCGTGGCAATAGATCCTGACGTTGGTCAGATTCCGCTCCGCCAGCAGCATCAGCAGGTGGCCGACGCCGGGCCGATGCACTTCGATACCGATGTAATCGATCTCCGGATTTGCCGCCGCCATCTGTGCCAGACTTTCCCCATTGCCGAAGCCGATTTCGACGCAAAGCGGCGCATGGCGCCCGAAGACCCCGGCAAAATCATAATCGGCGTTCGGGTCGAGCCCGTAAGATTTCCAGTGATGGTCTAGCGCATGCTGTTGGCCAGCGGTCAGCCGCCCCTGGCGGCGAATGAAACTCTGGATTTTGCGGGGAAATGAAACTTCGGTGGAGAGCATACACGCGTTGTAGGGTACGCTGCGCGTACCGTTTCTGATGATTTCGGGGTTTCGTTATATTGGTAAGGTACGCATAGTGTTAATGCCGTTAAGTTAAGGTAGGCGCGTCATTCCGGCAGGGAATGCCGGAATCCAGTTGCCACGGATGGCAAGCTTTAATACATCCCTATAGTCTGGATCTCGGCAATCCATGCCGAGATGACGGCTTAACTTAGCGATATTGCGCATAGCGTTTGTAGAAATAAGAAGGATTAAAAAAACAATCCTTCCAGCGGCGAAGAGGCGGAAGCGAAGCGTTTCTTGGGCATCCGTCCCGCTAAAAAGGCTTCGCGGCCGGCCTCGATACCCTTCTTCATTGCAGAGGCCATCAGCACCGGATTTTTCGCAGCCGCGATCGCGGTATTCATCAACACCCCGTCGCAGCCGAGTTCCATCGCAATCGCCGCATCCGATGCGGTGCCGACGCCTGCATCGACCAGAACCGGCACCTTCGCGTTTTCGACGATGGTCAGGATGTTATACGGATTGCGGATGCCGAGACCGGAGCCGATCGGAGCTGCCAGCGGCATCACCGCCACACAGCCGATTTCTTCGAGCCGTTTCGCGGCAACCGGATCATCGTTGGTGTACACCATCACGTCGAAGCCGTCCTTGACCAGTTGCTCGGCGGCGATATAGGTCTGCGCCACGTCCGGGAACAGCGTCTTCGGGTCGGCCAAGACTTCCAGCTTGACCAGTTTATGGCCTCCTAACAGTTCCCTGCCCAGGCGGCAGGTACGGACCGCTTCTTCGGCGGTATAACAGCCGGCGGTATTCGGCAGGATCGTATATTTATCCGGCGAAATCACGTCGAGCAGATTGGGCTCGTCCTTGTTCTGGCCGATATTGGTGCGGCGGATCGCCACGGTCACGATCTCGGCGCCCGAGGCTTCGGTCGCGAGCCGGGTTTCTTCCAGGTCTTTGTATTTGCCGGTGCCGACCAGCAGGCGCGAGCGGTAGGCTTTGCCAGCGATCACGAACGTATCGTCCTGGCCGCCGCCGATCGCATGCACGATCTCGAGACGGTCGCCGTCTTGCAATTTGTATTCGCCGTATTGATCGTAAGGCAGAATCTCTTGGTTCAATTCAACCGCGATTTTCTTGCCGGTCAATTCCAGCTCCGAAATCAGTGTGGCGACAGTGCTTTGCTCAGCGCATTCGCGGGCTGAACCGTTAACAGTAATCTTCATGCGTTAAACCCCTTTGCTGTCAAAGGCCCGCCGATTGCGCACGGCGGCAGCCAGTGTATTCAACAGCGGTATGGTATCCTCGAAACTGATGCAGGCATCGGTGATGCTCTGGCCATAGGTCAAAGGCTTGCCCGGTACCACGTCCTGCTTGCCCGCGACCAGATTGCTCTCGATCATCGCGCCCATGATCCGGTGGTCGCCGCCGGCAATTTGTTCGGCTACATCTTCGCCGACGATCAGCTGGCGCTGGCATTGTTTCAAGCTGTTCGCGTGGCTGAAATCGATCATGATATTGGGCCTGAGCTTCGCATTGATCAGCCCTTCCGCGACCTTCTCGACGTTGACCGCATCGTAATTCGGCTGATTGTTGCCGCCGCGCAGGATGATATGCACGTCTTCGTTGCCGGTGGTCGAGAAAATGGCCGAATGTCCGCCCTTGGTCATCGACAGGAAGTGATGCGGGCTCATCGCGGCGCCGATCGCATCGATCGCGATCTTGATCGTGCCGTCGGTCGAATTCTTGAAACCGATCGGACAGGAAACGCCCGAGGCCAGTTCCCGATGCCCCTGGCTTTCGGTCGTGCGCGCGCCGATCGCGCCCCAGGCGATCAGGTCGGAGATATATTGCGGGCTGATCAGATCGAGGTATTCGGTCGCGGCCGGCATGCCCAGGCTGGCGACGTCGAGCAGCAGGCGGCGCGCGATGCGCAGGCCTTTGTTGATGTTGAAGCTGGAATCGATATCGGGGTCGTTGATCAGGCCTTTCCAGCCGACGGTGGTGCGCGGTTTTTCGAAATAAACCCGCATCACGATCAGCAAGTCTTCCGCCAGTTCGTCCTTGAGCTCCTTCAGGCGTTTGGCATAATCGATCGCGGCAGCCGGATCGTGGATCGAACAGGGGCCGACCACGACCAGCAGGCGGTCGTCTTCGCCGGTCAGAATGTGATGAATTTGCTGGCGCGCTTTCGCTGTGGTCTCGGCCGCTTCGTCGGTAATCGGCATTTCATCGTGAACCTGAAACGGCGCGATGACTTCTTTCGTTTCGCAGATTCTCAGGTCGTCGGTTTTGTATTTTGTATGCATGGGATACTACGAGGCAACAGCCAAATGCGGTTTAAATCCGCTATTTTAACTCTTTTTACCGGATTGCGGATAGCTTTGCAGGCAATCGCGCTGTCCTCAATACCGGTAAACCGGCCTAAAACGTCCCAGCGATTTGCCGGAATGCACTGGGGCGGTTCTTGCCGCTTTCCGGTTTTGGATGGGGTGCGAAAGATAAAAACGATTCAAAAAAATCGCCTCGCTTCTTCAAAAAACTGTCACCCCTTGCGCCTAGGGCGGCAATTTTTCCATGGAATTGCTGCCAGTACGGCATTTCAAAACAATAATATATAATTTTCTTGTTAAGAAATAATAACTTATGTTTGGCATAAAGCTCGCAATAGAGGCTTTCAGGCAGACGGCGTTTGTCTTTACGGAAACCTGTTTGGACAAACTTCGGACATGGCCGATACCTGAAATATTTTATTGGAGTTTACAATGCAGAAAGAATTTACATTTGTTGGAAATGTCCGACCGATAAGTTCAGCGCAACTACCGCGGCTGTTGCTGTTGGCGTTAGTTAGCGCCGCATCGCCCGGCGTTTTGGCGCTGAATAGCGGAACCGATCTGAACCTGTCTTTAAAGCCGATTGCCGGAGGCATGGCGGGCGCCGCTTATACGAAGCCACAAGAGATATCCGCGGCCTTGTTCGGTAATCCCGCAACCTTGACCCAATTCAAAGGCTTCAATTTCGGCCTGGGCGCGGCCATCCTCGAACCCGACGTGGACAATTATCAAAGTAACAACGGCTTTACCAACCACTCGCACAGCTTGGCCCAGAATTATATTGCGCCGGACTTCGCGCTTGGCGCGGAAATCGCGCCCGGTTTCGTGCTGGGTGCCGGGGTGGCGGTCGATTCCGGCCTGGGAGCGGATTATCGCACCCAGCCGATCAATGCCGGCGCGGGCCTCGGCTTGGGCGGAGCCGGCGCCGGAGGCGCGGCGACATTGCCCCTCCTGGTCGAGTTACTGTCGTTTAGCGCCAATCTCGGCGCGGCTTACGAAGTGACGCCCGATCTGTCGTTGGGAGCGGCCTTGACGGTGGGATTCGGCTTGGGCCAGTTCGGTACCAGCGGGAGTACGACCGGACTTGCCGGTCTGACGGGCGATTTTGGCGGTACGACGTCCAGCGTGCACGATATTTCGATTCGTGGCTCGCTGGGGGCGACTTACCGGCTCACCGAGGATGTCAAGCTTGGACTTTCGCTCAAAACCCCCTTGCAATACCATTACCAAAATGTATTGGCGACAACCATCAACGGTCATCAGGTCTATCAAGACGTCAAGCTGGAACAGCCGTTCGAGGTGACCTGGGGTGCGGCTGCCAATGTCACCCCGAATCTATTATTAGAGGCGGACGTGGCCTGGAAGAACTGGTCGCAGTCTTCGCTGTACAAAGATGTTTACAAGGACCAATTTCTGGCGATGCTGGGCGGACAATACAGTCTTGGAAATTGGCAGTTCCGTACCGGCTACAGCTATGCCTCGAAACTGCTGCGCGACAATCCGAACGGCACGGTCGGCGGCTTCGGAGGCGTCGGCACGTTGCCTCTCGACACCGGGGTTCCGGGCGTGCTTGACCATAACGACATCATTAAAGTCGTCCAGACTACGTTGGGGCCGGTCGTCTGGGAGCATACCGCTACAGCCGGTCTGGGCTATGCCTTTTCGCCCAAATTCAGGCTGGATGCGTTTGCGGCTTATGCTTTCGAAGGTTCGGCGGAGCGCAGTACGCTGGCGTTGGGAGACTATCGCGCGACAGGCAGCGAGTGGTCGCTGGGCGCGGGGGCCAATTTCCGATTTTGAGCGAGGAGCGCCGAATAACCCGTTTCGGCTATTCGGCAAATCCGTCCTGTCCATTCAAAGCCGCAGCAAGCGCTGCGCATTGCGGCACAGCACTTGCTCCAGCGCATCCTCCCGCCAGTCCAGTCGTAGAAAATCTTCGAGCGTTTGCCGCATCGCCCGGAACGGGTACGAACTGCCGAACAGCAATTGTTCCCGCATGAAACCGTTGGCCGCTTCCACGTAGAGACCGCCGCCCGGCAGAAACAGATACATGTCCGGAACCACATACACGTTTTCATAGCGGAATGCCACGCCGATCATTTCGGCGACATACGGATAGAAGCCGTGGTAGCAGACAATCGCCAATCCCGGATACGCCCTGGCGACCCTGCCGATCGCGGCGGGTCTGGCGAATTCCAGATTCGGCGTGGTCGGCCCGGACATCAGAAACACGGGCACCTGAAGCTGCTTGTAGGCGTCATACACCGGGAACAGCAGCGGATCGTCGGCCTGCAGCGGCGGCGAACCGAATCCCGGTTCGATGTTCACGCCGGCCAAGCCCCATGTTTTTACCGCGCGTTCGATTTCGGCGCCGATTTCACGTTCGCTCAGGGCTTGCGGATTCAGCGACGCAATGCCGATCAATTCCGGATAAATCCGCGCGATGTCTCGAATCGTTTCGTTTGCGATCTTGATGTCGGGCGTATCGCGGCCGACGACGACGGCACGGCTGATACCGGCGTCGCGAATTTCGCCAATAAAACCGTCCGGCGTCAGCGAACGGACGAAGTGATCGTCCTGTTTCGATCCCAAGCGGCGATTCAGCCATCTGGCCGTTTCAAATTCCGGCGTTTCCGGCGTCGCGCCATAAAAATCATGTAGAAACGCAGGCCGGCTGCGCATATCGATGATCGGTCCGTGCATCGTATCAACTCTCGGTTTTGGGTGATTGAAGAAAGCGTTTTCCGCTTCTGCGGATGTTTCAAGTCCCGAAAGCAGCAGATAGTGTGCCAATCGCCGTTAACCGCATTGCCGCGCGTATTTGCCGGCATCCGGGCCAGGCGCCGCTGCCGCTACAGCGGCAACGGGTTTCCGCTGCTGCCGCGAGAGCAGCATTCGTCACGGATATTATTTAAATAAATCAATATAAATCATAGCATTATAGTTTGGCACGATCGGTGCTTAAGCCTAGTCATGGCGGTACGCAAAGCGCATCGAGCATTCGAGTTTTCAACCAAACAAAGGCAATCAACATGAGCACATTAAAAGTTGTAGTGGTCTCGGGCAATCTGGGGCAGCCGTCCAAGACTCTGGCATTGGCCGGACAAATCGTGGAGGCGGTCAAGCAGCGGGCCGCCGTTGACGTTCTCACCTATAGCCTGGCCGATCTTGCGCCGGTGTTCGGCCCCGCCCGCCATCCGGGCGAGCTGAACGACTTCGGCAAAGAGGTGCTGCAAGCCATCGGCGCGGCCGATATTCTGGTGGCGGTCACGCCGGTTTATAAAGGCTCCTATACCGGCCTGTTCAAGCACCTATTTGATTTTCTGGACCCGAATGCGCTGATTGACGTGCCGGTCGTCCTCGGAGCCACCGGCGGCGGCGAAAAACATGCGCTGATGATCGAGCATCAATTGCGCCCCTTGTTCGGCTTTTTTGGTGCGCAAACGGTTCCTTCCGG
Source organism: Methylomicrobium agile (assembly GCF_000733855.1). Lineage (NCBI taxonomy): Bacteria > Pseudomonadati > Pseudomonadota > Gammaproteobacteria > Methylococcales > Methylococcaceae > Methylomicrobium > Methylomicrobium agile. The sequence continues at coordinate 1,364,014 of NZ_JPOJ01000001.1, read as the reverse complement.
TATTTACGCCAGCGAACAAAACTTCGACGGCACGCGGTTCGGCCATCCTGTCGTACTCGAACGCATCAACGCCGCGGCGCAGCAGGCGGTGACCGCCGCGCGCACCCGCTCGCAACAACTTCCGTTACCACGCATCGCTTAAGGAACATCTCATGTCTGTCATCGATTACGAAAAAATCCGCTCCGACATTCGCGCATTGGTTGACGAGGTCATCAGGCCCAATGCCGAACGTACCGACCAGGGGCACTTTCCCCGCGAGAACCTGAACGCCCTCGGCCAGGCAGGTTGGAACGGCGTACTGATTCCGCAGGAATACGGCGGCTTGGGCCTCGACCATGTCGCTTTTTCGATCGTGGCCGAAGAGATCGGCCGCGCCTGCGCCTCCACCGGCTTGGTTTATGTGATGCACACCGGCGCGGCACAGACCATCAATTTGTTCGGCAACCGCGACCAAAAAGAGCGCTGGCTGAAGCCGGCCCGCGACGGTTTGGTCGGCACCTATTCGACCAGCGAAAAAGCCTCGGGCGGACACTGGTGGTTCAATTTTAGCGAGGCGGCTCGGGATGGCGACGATCACTACCTGCTCAATGCCGAAAAATCGTTTACCACCAGCGCCGGACAGGCCGATTACTATATTTTTCAAACCCGTTCGCCGGGCGCGAAAAGCGCGACCGACATCAGTTTCTTCATCGTCGATTCCAAACTCGACGGCATTACGCACGGTACCTGGGAGGCGCTCGGCGTGCGCGGCAACCACAGTGGGCCGATCACTTACAAAGACGTGCGCGTTCAAAGCATCGATCGCCTCGGCGAGGAAGGGCAAGGCAAGGACATCGTTTACCACGGCGTCTCGCCGGTTTATCTGGTCGGCCTCGGCGCGGTCTGGCACGGCGTGGCGCGAGCGGCGCTGGAAAAAGCTTCCGCCCATCTGACCGGCAACATCCATCGCGATTTCAACCGCAAGTTGTCCGACTACCAGGTGCTGCGCCAGCAATTGGGCGAATCCAAAATCCTGGTCGAAAGCCTGCGCCCCTGGCAACACGAACTGGCGCGGCAACTGGACCAGTTACAGGCGGCCGGTCAACCGCAAGGGCAAATCCTGTTGCCGTTGACCGAATTCAAGGTGCACGCGGCGGAGGTTGCCAATATTTCGGCGCGCAACGCGCTCGATGTCAGCGGCGGCTACGGATACAAGAAAGGGCCGATCGAACGGATCTTCCGCGACGCCCGCGCCGGCATCGGCATGGGGCCGTCGAACAACATTGCCCGCGAGTGGATCGGCAAGGCGCTGGTCGGGCTGCCGCTGGAACTGTTCGAGGCGGGCGGCGAGTAGAAAAAGCCGGTCATCTTAATCGACAATCACAGCCCTATTTCGGAGAACTTCATGAGCCACACCCCAATCAAATTCGCCTACTGGGTACCCAACGTTAGCGGCGGCCTCTTGATCAGCAAAATCGAGCAGCGCACCCGTTGGGACATCGACTATAACCGCAAGCTCGCGCAAATCGCCGAGCAAAACGGCTTCGAATACGCGCTGAGCCAGATCCGCTTTACCGCCGGTTACGGCGCGGAGTATCAGCACGAGCCGCTTGCCTTCACGCATGCCTTGCTGGCAGCCACCGAGAAGCTGCGGATCATCGCGGCGATTCTGCCGGGACCTTGGCATCCCGTCGTGGCGGCCAAGCAGATCGCAACCATCGACCAGTTGACCGGCGGCCGCATCGCGGTCAATATCGTCAGCGGCTGGTTCAAATCCGAATTCACCGCGATCGGCGAGCCGTGGCTGGAGCATGACGAACGCTATCGCCGTTCCGAGGAATTCATTCGCGCGCTGAAAGGGATTTGGACGCAGGACGATTTCAGCTTTTTGGGCGACTTCTACCGCTTTCACAACTACACCTTGAAACCCAAGCCCTTGCAGCAACCGCGCCCGGAGATTTTCCAGGGCGGCAGTTCCCGTGCGGCGCGGGACATGGCATCCCGCGTGTCGGATTGGTATTTCACCAACGGCAACACGCTGGAGGGCATCAAGGCGCAGGTCGACGACATTCGCGCGAAGGCCGAAGGCGAAGGGCATGCGGTCAAAATCGGCGTCAATGCGTTCGTGATCGCCAGGGACACCGAGGCGGAAGCGCGCGCGGTGCTCGATGAAATCATCGATAAAGCCGATCCGGACGCGGTCAACGCCTTTGGCCGTGAAGTCAGGCAAGCCGGCAAAGCGTCGCCGGAAGGCGAAGGCAATTGGGCCAAGTCCACTTTCGAGGATTTGGTGCAATACAACGACGGCTTTAAAACCAATCTGATCGGCACGCCCGAACAAATCGCCGAACGTATCGTGGCGTTAAAAGCGGCGGGCGTCGACTTGGTGCTGACCGGCTTTCTGCATTTCCAGGAAGAAGTCGAATATTTCGGACAGCGGGTGATACCTTTGGTCCGGGCATTGGAATCGCAACACGCCGACCCGGTGGCCGCCTAATGAGCGCCGTGACACCCCTCAAACAGGCGCGAGCAAGGTCTCAAGCCTTGTTTGATACCGCCGAGCAACTGGCGGCGGAATTTGCCGCCACCGCCGTCGAACGCGACCGGCAGGGCGGAACGGCGAAAGCCGAACGCGATCGCTTGCGTCAAAGCGGCCTGTTGAATCTGATTATTCCCGGCGAATACGGCGGCCACGGCCTGGATTGGCACGACACCTTGCGGATCGTGCGCCTCATTTCCAGGGCCGACAGTTCGCTCGGGCACTTGTTCGGCTTTCAGCATTTACTGCTGGCCACCGTGCGTTTGTTCGGTGACCAGTGGCCGCATTACTATCGGGAAACGGTTAAAAACCACTGGTTTTGGGGCAATACGCTGAATCCTCTGGATACCCGCGCCAAGATCAGCGCCGACGGCCAGGATTGGCTGGTGCATGGATCGAAAAGCTTTTGTTCCGGCGCCACCGACTCCGACCATTTGATCGTCTCGGCCGTGCCGGAAGCGGGCGACAAATTGGTGATCGCGGCCATTCCCAGCGACCGCGCCGGCCTCCGGATCAACGCGGATTGGGACAATATGGGCCAGCGCCAGACCGACAGCGGCACGGTGGATTTTCACGGCGTGCGCATTTACGACCATGAAATTTTACGCCGGCCAGGCCCCTTGGGCAGCGTGTTCGCGACCTTGCGGCCGCTGATCGCGCAATTGGTGTTGACCAATATTTACCTGGGCATCGGCGAAGGCGCCCTGGCCGAAGCGATCGGTTACACGCGCAGCCAAGCGCGCGCCTGGTTTTTGTCGGGCGTGGAAAGCGCGACCCGCGACCCTTACGTGCTCAAAAAATACGGCGAGTTCTGGGTCGATTTGAATGCCGCCGCGCAAGCAACCGACTATGCCGCCAATTTGCTGGATGCCGCCTGGCGGCTGGAAAATGCGCTGACCGAGGCCGAGCGCGGCAACGTGGCGATCGCCTGCGCGGCGGCCAAAGTCCTGGCCACGCGGGCGGGCCTGGACGTAACCCAGCGCCTGTTCGAAGTCACCGGTGCGCGGGCCACCAGCGCCAAAGCCGGGTTCGACCGCTACTGGCGCAATCTGCGCACCCATTCGCTGCATGATCCGGTGGATTATAAGCTGCTGGACCTTGGCGAATGGGTGTTGAACGGCAAGTCTCCCACGCCGAGTTTTTACTCCTGAGGATCGATTCAATGAGTGACGACACCCTAGCAGCGGCGCTGAAAGCCATCCGCAACGGCGAATTCGTCGTGGTCGCGGACGACGCGGACCGGGAAAACGAAGGCGATTTGATCATCGCGGCCGAAAAAATCACCCCGGAACGCATGGCCTTTCTGATTCGGCACAGCAGCGGCGTGGTTTGCGTTTCCCTGCCGGGCGAGCGTATTGACGCGCTGCATCTGCAGCCGATGGTCGCGAACAATACCGATGCGCACGGCACCGCCTTTACGGTTTCGGTGGACTTGAACAAAGGCACAAGCACCGGCATTTCCGCCGCGGACCGCAGCGCCACGATCCGCGCCCTGGCCAATCCCGCCTGCAAAGCCGAGGATTTCGCGCGCCCGGGTCATGTGTTTCCGCTGCGCGCCCGGGAGCATGGGGTTTTGGCGCGGCCCGGCCATACCGAAGCGGCGAGCGACCTGGCGCGTTTGGCCGGTTTGTATCCTGCCGGGGTGCTGTGCGAAATCGTCAACGACGACGGCAGCATGGCGCGCGGCGCGGCTCTCAGAGCCTTCGCCGAAAAACACCGCCTGCCGTTTATCCGCATCGCCGACCTGATTGCTTACCGCCGCCGCCACGAGCGCCTGGTCGAGCATGTCTCGGAAGCGCGCATTCCCACGGCCACGGGGGTGTTTACCGCGCATGTCTACCGTTCGCTGCTCGACGGCTCGGAACATCTGGCGCTGGTCAAAGGCCAACTGGCGGGGCAGCAAGACGTGCTGGTCCGGGTGCATTCGGAATGTTTGACCGGCGACGTGCTCGACTCCCTGCGCTGCGACTGCGGCAACCAGTTGAAAATGGCCCTGGCGAAGATCGAACAGGCAGGGTGCGGGGTGCTGGTTTACCTGCGCGGCCACGAAGGCCGCGGCATCGGTTTGGCCCATAAACTCCGCGCTTACGAATTGCAGGACCAGGGCCGCGATACCGTAGAGGCCAATCTGGACCTGGGCTTGCCGGTGGATTCGCGCAGCTACGATGTCGGTGCGCAAATTCTGACCGATTTGGGGGTAACGACGCTGCGGCTGATGAGCAATAATCCGGCCAAGTTTACCGAACTGTCGGGCTACCGCCTGAAAATCGTCGAGCGCGTGCCGCTGGAGTCCGCGCCCAATCGGGAGAATATCGTTTATTTACGCACGAAATCGGAAAAGCTGGGGCATTGGCTGAAGCTGGACGATTTACCTTGGGAAACGTCGAGCGCCCGATAGTTCATTAGGGTTCCCACGCTCTACGCTATACACAAATGCCGGCCTCCGTAAAACGGCTGTCGGCGCTTCTGCATGCACCGAAACCGGTCAATTCCGGTGAAAACGCTCGTAAAAAAGCCAGTGCAAACCGAGACTTGGGCAGTCGTCTCGCGCGGCCTGGCTTCGCAAACCTTGCGGGCTCGGGAAGTCGCGGCTCCCATGCCTGCGGAAGCGCGTGACTTATGGGAGCGATTCTCGGGTCGCGATCCGCGCGTTCTGCGGGAATGCTCCTCATTATCGTATTCGGGCATAAGAATATTGATTTTGATCGTTTTATAACTTGGGATGCCCATGCTATCTTGGAACCGGTTGTAACTTCAGGGAACCTGTTTTTACTCATGCCTTTACTCGCCTTTCCAAATTCCGCCGAGATGGCGCTGTCGATTCGCGCGTCCGCTTTAGTCTTCGAAGACTCGAAATCCAAAGAACTGCTCGAAAGGATCCAGTGCATCGCCCCCAGCGAGTTGAACGCTTTGATCATCGGCGAAACCGGTACCGGCAAAGAATTGGTGGCTCGCCACATACACGAACTCAGCCCAAGGCGCGGCGGGCCGTTTTTGGCGGTCAACTGCTGTGCCTTGTCGGAAACCTTGATCGAAAGCGAGCTGTTCGGCCATGAAAAAGGGGCCTTTACCGGCGCGACAACGGCCAAGCAAGGCTGGTTCGAGGCGGCTTCCGGCGGCACGATTTTTCTCGACGAGATTGGCGATCTGCCGTTGTCGATGCAGGTAAAACTGCTGAGGGTTTTGCAGGAGCGCGAGGTGGTGCGGGTCGGTTCTCATCGCGCGGTGCCGATCGACGTGCGGCTGATCGCGGCGACCAACATCAAACTGGAAGAAGCGATCATAGCGGGACGCTTTCGTGAGGATTTGTACTATCGCTTGAATGTCGCGGCCTTGCACCTGCTGCCTTTGCGGCAGCGCGGCGGGGATATTTTGCCGCTGGCCCGGCATTTTCTAAAAGTGTACGGTCAGCGGCTCGGCTGCCCGGATACCCGTATTTCCCCGGCCGCCAAACAAACGCTGCTGGCGCATGCTTGGCCAGGCAACATCCGGGAATTGGAAAACGTCATACACCATGCCTTGTTGGTGGCCCGCGACCGTGCCATTACGCCGGCGGATTTGCATCTCTCGCAGTTGCCCGGTCCGGCCAAAGCGGCCGATGCCGATGCCGATGAGGAAGCGTTCGAGAAATTGGGCCGGATGTTTCAAGCCTTGTGCGAGCAAGAGCACCCCGATTTATATGCCCGCGTCGAACAGGCCTTGCTGCAAGCCGCCTATAAGCATACCGGCCGAAACCAGTTGGCAACGGCACGCTTGCTCGGCTTGAGCCGGCATGTGGTTCGGGCCAAGCTGATTCAACGCCGGCTTTTGGCATCGGGGGAAACGGAAGCCGAAAAATACCCGCCGGCATCGCCGCCAGTGGCGGTTATTCCTCCCATCCTGGCGCCCGAGGCGATTCCAAGGCAGAAGGTCTATAAAGAACCTGTTTTTTCCGAAGCGGCGCAAGAGTGTTGGGGGTTTTAAGAGAACGCTCGGCATCGCTGCATCGGTCGGGTTCCTCGCCCAGGCGCTTCGCCGTCCGAAGACGGCTTCATGCTTGGCGATCGACAGCGCGTACATGCTCGCTGCGCAGATAGCTTTCCGACTGCATTTCCATCAGCCTCGATACCGTGCGCTGAAATTCGAACGCGCCGTCGCCCTCGACATAGAGTTCTTGAGCGGACGCCTCGGCGGTGCAGATCAGTTTGACTTTGTGCTCGTAGAGCGCGTCGATCAGGGTCACGAAGCGTTTGGCTTCGTTGCGGTAAGCGGCGGTCAGTTTCGGAATGTTCGCCATGATGATCGTACTGAATTGGCCGGCGATTTTCATGTAATCCGCCGCGCCCAAGGGCTGCACGCACAGTTCGTCGAAAGAAGTATAGGCGACATCGCCATGCGCCGCGGCCAGCCGCACCGTGTGCCCGAAGACCGGCAGCTCGATCGGCCGCATTTCCGAAGAATGGGTCAACTCGTCGTAGCTTTGCCGCAGGAACGCTTCGGCAGCCGAGTCTACCGGGGTGTAATAAGTCTTTTCCAGGGCATGCCGGCGGCATAGGCGGAAATCGCTCTGGGCCGCCAATTGCAGGATGTTCGCTTCGTTCTGCAGCACCTTGATGAAAAAAAGAAACTGCTCCCGTTGCAGGCCGCCCTGGTAGAGATCGTTCGGATGGCGGTTCGAAGTCATCACGGTCACGACCCCGAGTTCGAACAATCTGCTGAACAGCCGGCCCAGAATCATCGCGTCGGCGATGTCGGTCACATGGAATTCGTCGAAGCAGAGAAGGCGGGTCGATTTTCGGATTTGCCCGGCCAGTACGAGCAGCGCGTCGGGGGTTTTTTCCTGCCGGCAGCGGTGCACGAAGCGATGCACCTCGGTCATGAACGTATTGAAATGCACGCGCCGTTTTTGCGGCAAGGGACAAGCTTCGAAAAACAATTCCATCAGCATCGACTTGCCGCGGCCGACGCCGCCGTAGATGTACAGGCTTTTACAGCGCGGCGGCCGGGGAGAGAAAAATTTCCGTGGCGCCGGTTTGCCGGCGTGCGAGGCATGCGCGACAAGGTCGTTCAGCAGCTCCTGCAGATGCGCCAGTACGCCGTGCTGAGCGGCGTCGTATTGAATTTGGGCGTGGTCGATCAGCTCGAAATAGCGCCGTTCGAGTTCGCCCGACAGGTCGGGCAGGGGAGAGGCCGGCCGGGTTTTCTTCAGGAATTTTTTAAGCATGAAAGAAAGAGGGGGCGATGCCTGCAAGCTCAAACCGGGCAATCGTTTTTTATCGTTCCCACGCGCCTGCGCGGGAACGATCTCCGCTTCACCGATGCGTTACGCATTTAGCGCGACTTTGTCCGCCTTTTCCCGATAGCTTTTGATCCGGTCGAAATTCAGGTAGCGGTAGGTGTCGTCCGCCGTTTTGCCGATTTGCGCGGCATACTGCATGTATTCCTCGATGGTGGGAATCTTGCCGAGGATCGAGCAGACCGCCGCCAGTTCGGCCGAGGCCAGGAACACGTTCGCGCCGTTGCCGAGCCGGTTGGGGAAGTTGCGGGTCGAAGTCGACACCACGGTCGAATTTTCGCGCACGCGCGCCTGATTGCCCATGCACAGCGAGCAGCCGGGCATTTCCATCCGTGCCCCAGCTTTGCCGAACGACCCGTAATAGCCTTCTTCGGTCAGCTGGTTCTGGTCCATCTTGGTCGGCGGAGCCACCCAGAGCCGGGTCGGCAGGTCGCCTTTCTGTTGGTCGAGCAGTTTGCCGGCGGCGCGGAAATGGCCGATGTTGGTCATGCACGAGCCGAGGAAGACTTCGTCGATGTGGGTACCCGCGACTTCCGACAGCGGCTTGATGTCGTCCGGATCGTTCGGGCAGGCCAGCAAAGGTTCCTTGATTTGGTCCATATCGATCTCGATGATCTCCGCGTATTCGGCATCCGGATCGGGTTCGAGCAGCACCGGATTCGCGAGCCAGTCTTCCATCGCCTTGATCCGGCGTTCGAGCGTGCGCTTGTCGCCGTAGCTTTCCGCGATCATCCACCGCAAGAGGGTGACGTTCGAGTTCAGGTATTCGCGGATCGGCGCTTCGTTCAGCCGGATCGTACAGCCGCCGGCCGAACGTTCGGCCGAGGCGTCGGACAGTTCGAACGCCTGTTCGACCTTCAGGTCAGGCAGGCCTTCGATTTCGAGAATCCGGCCCGAGAACACGTTCTTCTTGCCTTTTTTCTCGACCGTCAAAAGGCCTTTCTGCAGCGCGACGTACGGAATTGCATTGACCAGGTCGCGGAGCGTGATGCCGGGCTGCATCGCGCCCTTGAAGCGGACCAGTACCGATTCGGGCATGTCCAGCGGCATGACGCCGGTCGCGGCAGCGAACGCGACGAGCCCCGAGCCGGCCGGGAACGAAATCCCGATCGGAAAACGGGTGTGCGAGTCGCCGCCGGTGCCGACCGTGTCGGGCAGCAGCATCCGGTTCAGCCAGGAGTGGATGATGCCGTCGCCGGGACGCAACGACACGCCGCCGCGGTTCATGATGAAGTCGGGCAGAGTATGCTGCATTTCGACGTCGACCGGCTTCGGATAGGCCGCGGTATGGCAGAACGACTGCATCACCAAGTCGGCCGAAAAGCCGAGGCAGGCCAGGTCTTTCAGTTCGTCGCGGGTCATAGGTCCCGTCGTATCCTGCGAGCCGACCGTGGTCATGTGCGGTTCGCAATAAGTGTGCGGACGGATGCCTTTCACGCCGCAGGCGCGGCCGACCATTTTCTGCGCCAACGTAAAACCTCTGCCGCTGTCCTGTACCGCGCCCGGCCGGCGGAATACGGTCGAAGGCGGCAGGCCCAGCGCTTTCCTCGCCCGATCGGTCAGGCCGCGGCCGATGATCAACGGAATCCGCCCGCCGGCGCGCACTTCGTCGAGCAGCACGTCGGTCTTCAGCTCGAATGTGCAGACGACTTCGCCGCTATCGTGGCGCTTGACCACGCCTGCGTACGGATAGATGTCGATCACGTCGCCCATCGCCATGCCGGTCACGTCGCATTCGAACGGCAGCGCGCCCGAGTCTTCCATCGTGTTGAAGAAGATCGGCGCGATCTTGCCGCCGATGCAGACGCCGCCTTCGCGCTTGTTCGGAAGATAAGGAATGTCGTTGCCCATGTACCAGAGCACCGAGTTGGTCGCCGATTTGCGGGACGAGCCGGTGCCGACCACGTCGCCGACATAGGCGACCGGAAAGCCTTTCTTTTTCAGTTCGGCGATCTGTTCCGGCGCGTTGGTGATGCCTTCGCGCGGCATCTTCAGCATCGCTTTTGCGTGCAGCGGAATGTCCGGGCGCGACCAAGCGTCCGGCGCCGGCGACAGGTCGTCGGTATTGGTTTCGCCGGTGACCTTGAACACGGTCACGGTCAGTTTTTCGGGGACTTCCGGTTTGGCCGTGAACCATTCCGCCTCGGCCCAGGACTGGAGCACTTGCTTCGCAAAGGCGTTGCCGGCTTCCGCCTTGGCCTGTACATCGTGGAACGCATCGAAGATCAGCAGCGTGTGCGACAGCCCCTTTGCCGCGATCGGCGCGAGATCGGGACGGTCGAGCAGGTCGATTAGCGGTGCGACGTTATAGCCGCCGAGCATCGTGCCCAGCAGGCGGGTAGCTTCGGCGGGGGATAGAATCGGCGAGGTCGCTTCGCCTTTCGCGATCGCGGTCAGGAATCCGGCCTTTACGTAGGCCGCCTCGTCGACGCCGGCCGGAATCCGGTTGGCAAGCAAGTCGAGAATGAAATCTTCTTCTCCTTTCGGAGGATTTTTGATCAGTTCGACCAGTGCGGCGGTTTGTGCGGCATCGAGCGGCTTCGGCACGATGCCTTCGGCGGCGCGTTCGGCGACGTGTTTACGGTATTGTTCTAGCATCAAAGGATTCCTCTGTTCGGGATGGCGCGGGAGCATTCTCGGCAGTGGAAAATGCTCAGCCGGCAAATTTCATCTGTTCAGACAGTAACTTAGCGATTGCGTTCATTCCATCGCGTCGACGATCGCATTGCCCATCTCGATCGTGCCGGCCTTGGAATGGGGATTCAAATCCGGCGTGACGTACTTGCCTTCGCTCACGACTTTTTCGACCGCCTTGATCAACCGGTTCGCCGCTTTGTGTTCGCCGAGATGGTTCAGCAGCATCGCGCCGGCCATGATCACCGCGGTCGGGTTGGCGATATTTTTGCCCGCGATGTCCGGCGCGCTGCCGTGCACCGCTTCGAACAAGGCCGCGTCGTTGCCGATATTCGCGCCCGGAATCAGGCCCAGGCCGCCGACGAGGCCCGCGGTCAGGTCGGACAGAATGTCGCCGAACATGTTCGTGCAGACCACCACGTCGAATTTCTTCGGGTCCATCACCATGTGCATGCAGGCCGCGTCGATGATCTTTTCGTCGAACTGGATGTCCGGATAGCGCGCCGCGGTTTCGCGGGCGACGTCCAGAAACAGGCCTTGCGTATATTTCAGGATGTTGGCCTTGTGGCAGACGGTGACCTTTTGACGGTTGTTCTCGCGTGCGTATTTAAACGCGTAGTCGATGATCCGCTCGGAACCGGCCCGGGTGACGACCGCCAGACTTTCGGCGATGTCCTTTTTCGGGGTCAGATAATGTTCGAGGCCCGCATAAAGGCCTTCGGTGTTTTCGCGGACGATCACGATATCCACGTCGTCGTAGCGGGTCTTGACGCCGGCCCAGCTCTTGGCCGGGCGCACGTTCGCATACAGTTCGTATTTCTGGCGCAGCGCGACGTTGATGCTGCGGAAGCCGGTGCCGACGATCGTGGTCAAAGGGCCCTTGAAGGCGACCCGGGTCTTGTCGAATGACGCCATCGTTGCGTCGGGCAGCGGCGTACCGAACTTTTCGTGCGCGCCGAGGCCGGCATGCGCTTCTTCCCATTGAATCTTTGCGCCGGACGCGTCGATCACTTTGACGGCCTCATCCATAATCGAAGGGCCGATACCGTCGCCTTTTATCAAGGTCACCAGATGCATTCAAAACTCCATACAAAATTGAAAAAACAAAATGACAGGTAAAGTAAAATCTTATAAAACCGTAACCACCAGCGCAAACACGAACGCGAAGATCACGAACAACGTGAATTTGGCGCGTCCGCCCAGCCCGGCCCACCCGCGCGTCACTTCGGCCTTCAGCGCGAGCTTGATGTTGTCCGACCGGAGGATGCGCCGGCATTGGCCGCGGAACGATTGTTCCTCTTCGGCGGCGGCTTCCTGATCGATCAACTCGATGATTTTCGAATAATAGCCCCCGCATTGGGGGCATTTTGTCTCGGGAAGCGGGTTTTCATGACCGCAAGCAGGGCATTTTTTCATCGCGCAGCACCTTAACCGGGGATCAAAGCAAGGAATACGCCAATCCTTCAGAGGTTCGGCTTTTAATTTTGGAGCGGCTATTGTAACTCGAAATGGCCGGTAAACGTGCGCATCGTCTCGTGGGATTGCGGCGGAATCGAAGACTCGATGCCCGGCCGCATCATGGCGAAAACCGGGCGAATGCGCGGCCGCGTCGAAAGCCATGGCGGATATTCGAGGATGTTTTTTGGGGAAGTGCTGATTTAATGCTAAGTGTTCAACCCCGCCACATAGCGAGTTGATGGGGGACGCGACTCTGAGCGGGACAGGGTTTATCTCCCCGTCCCCGCTGTTTGAAATTTTTCCGCAAACACAAAATCATCTTCCCTGTCCGTCCCGCTTTAAACGTTACGGACGGGATAAATATCCCGTCCGGCATGCAGGCGGCGGTTCATACCGTCAGGAACGATCGGGCGGCATGTCGGGAAGTTATTTTTAGCCGTATCCTTAGCTCATTGTGAGGATTCGGCGGCCAAGGGACCCGGTGCGCGACAAGTCCCGGCCTTCAGCGTGAGTAAGGCTCGCTCGGATGCCGCAGGTGCCCTGGTTCTAAGATGTTGGTCTCGCAAGATCTACCGCCGGGCGAGCGGGAGGCGAAGTCTGTGGAGAGGCCGTCAGTACAGGATGATTGGCGCCGCCATCCGCCGCCGCTCAGTCCTGCCGTGTTTTCAGGATCATCGGCTGCTTGGGGAGGGATGAATCGTTTTTGTATTCGGCGCCGTGGCGATCCACGGGCAATCGAGTTTCGGATGCCGTCCCACCAGTACCTCCACCTCGAAGGCCGATCCCAGGATGGCTTCCGTCAGCACTTCCCATGGCGACCCACAAGCGACAATCCGTCCTTCGGCCAGCACCGCGATCCGGTCGGCGTACTGTGCCGCCAGGTTGAGGTCGTGCAGCACGGCGCAGACCGCTCCGTTTTTCTCGCGAGCGAAGCGGCGGGAGGCGGCAAGGGCGGTGTGCTGATGGGCCAGGTCCAGGCTGGCGGTGGGCTCGTCCAGAAGCAGGGCGCAGGAGTCTGGCACGCCGTTGTCCAGCAATTGGCAGAGCGCCCGGCTCAACTGCACCCGCGCGCGTTCGCCACCGGAGAGGGTTGGGTAAAGCCGGTCCTGTAAATGGATCACATCCAGATCCGCCATCACTGCGCGGGCCAGCCGGATATCCTGCCGGGACGGATAGCCGCCGGAGTAGGGAAAGCGGCCCATCAGCACCACTTCCAAGGCGCTGAACGGGAAAGCCAGTCGGCTGTCTTGGGGCAGTACGGCCCGGCGCCGGGCCAGCTCCGGCAAGGACCAATCCGGCAGGAACCGCCCCACCAGCTTGACCTGTCCGCCGTCGGGTGGCCGGTCGCCCGCCAGGATTTTCAGCAGGGTGGACTTGCCCGCCCCGTTCACGCCCACCAGCGCCAATACCTCGCCGGACCGAACGGTGAGCGACACCCCCCGCAACAGGGCGCGGCGTTGGAAACTCAGGGATACATCTATGGCTTCGAGCATGGTTTTGTCGATGAAAAAACGGGAAATCCGCTGTGCAGTATTCCCGGAACAACTTCGGCTTCCTTTTAAAAAAACGGGGGCGTCCGATCCCCTAATCACCTACAGGTTGACGATGAAACTGTTTTGGAATCAGCCACAGAAGCCATGCCGTTAAGATAAACCCGAGTCAAGCCATTACTTAATGGAGTACAAAGCTCGCTTTGTCACTCGGTTTCGTCATTTGTAAAGCTAGCTTTGCAACGCCTCGGGGTTAAACTTAACGGCATTGGCCACAGAAGGGGGGCCTCTATGAGCTATTCCCCCACATCCTGCCGTCTCAGCAGCCATAGGAAGAATGGCCCGCCGATGAAGGCGGTGAGCAGGCCGATGGGTAATTCTGCCGGGGCGGCCAGCGTCCGGGCGCCCAGGTCGGCGCAGCCCAGCAGCAAGGCGCCGGCCAGGGCGGCGCCCGGCAGCAGCACGCGGTGATCGGGGCCGATGGAGAGGCGCACCAGATGGGGCGCCACCAGCCCCAGGAAGCCGATGATCCCCGTTACCGCCACCAGGGCGCCCACAGCCAAGGCCGACAAGGTAATCACCTGCCGCTTGAGACGCCGCACATCCACTCCCACGTGCCCGGCTTCCGCCTCACCCAGCAACAATATGTTCAATACCGCCGCCTGCCGCCGCAGCCCCCACAGAGCCGGGACGGTCAGCAAGGCCACCGGCAGCAGCACCGGCCAGGTGGCTCCGGAGAGGCTTCCCAAGGTCCAGAAGGTAAGATTGCGCAGGGCTGCATCATCGGCCAGATAGGACAACAGGCCAACCCCCGCCCCGGCCAGCGCGTTGACAGCGATGCCCGCCAAGAGGGTGGTGGACGGCGCCCAGCGCGCCTGGCGTCCGGTCAAGAGCAGCACGCCCGCCGTGGCGGCAAGGGCGCCCAGGAACGCCGCCAACGGCACGGCCAATCCACCCAGGAAGGCCAGCGTCCCGCCGGGTCCGGCGACGATCATCAAGCCCGCGCCCAATGCCGCGCCGCTGGAAATGCCCAGCAAGCCCGGATCGGCCAGGGGGTTGCGGAACAGGGCTTGCAGCGCCGCCCCGCACATCGCCAGGCCCGCTCCGGCCAGCAGGGCCAGGACGATGCGGGGCAGGCGGATATACAGCAGCACGGCTCGGGCCTGCTCGGACAAATCGGCGTCGAGCCCCAAAGGATTGCCGGGCCACGCCAGCAGTTCCCGCCAGCCCACCGGCATGGCGCCGATGCCTACGGCAATCAGGTTGACCGCCAGCAGCAGTCCGCCCAGCACGGCCAGGAAGACACCGGCGCGAAGATGCCCGGACGCCGTGCGGAATGCGTGAGGGCGGATCGGCACGGCGTTCATTCCGTCTCCGGGGTACGCAGGCGCCGGGCCAGTTCCTGCACCGCATCCGGCAGGCGCGGGCCGAAGCCCAGCAGGTAGAGGCTGTCCAGGGTGACGATGTGATGGGCATGGCCAGCCGGGGTTAGGCGCAACGCCGGGTGATCCCATAGCGGGTCGAGTCCGCCCAAAACGTCTACACCCTCGGTGGTTATGAGCAGCACCTCCGGGTTGGCGGCCATAATGGCCTCGGCGCTCATCGGCTTGTAGCCTTCGAACCCGGCCCCGGCGTTGTCAGCCCCGGCCAGACGGATCATGGCATCCGCTGCCGTGTCGCGGCCCGCTACCATCGGGTTGCCGCCGGTATGGGCCAGGATGAACAGCACCCGTGGCCGGTCCCGGTAACCCGCCACCGCCTGTTGCGTGGCTTGCCACGCCGCCCGGTAACTCTGTTCCAGTTCCTGCCCCCGCGACGATACGCCCAACGCGTCGGCCACCGCTATGATTTTCTGCGCCCCGCCCTCCGGTGTATTGGGAGTCGCGACGATTTCGACCCGCGTTCCGGCGGCACGGATCTGGGCCAGCGCTTCGGGCGGTCCGGCTTCGGCGATGGCGAGCACCAGATCGGGGCGCAGCGACAGCAGCCCCTCGCTGCCCAGGTTGCGGAGATAGCCAATCTTGGGTAGCTTCTCCGTCTCCGGCGGGAACGAGCTGGTAATGTCTACCCCCACCAGCCGGTCGGCCAGCCCCAGGGCGTAGACGATCTCGGTTAATGCCCCTCCGGCCACTATTACGCGGCGGGCTTCTTCCCCCTGGGCCAATGCCGGGCACAGCCAGACGGCCAGCCACAACAGGATGCTCATAGCGCGCTGTGTCTTTTTCATACCGGGCTCTCCGCTGTGGGCAGGGCCGTCAGCACGTCCCGCCACGTGTTCGGTTCCGCCTCGCCGCCGATGCGGACCACAGTGCGGCCCTGGTCGTCGAGTAGTTCCAGCCAGAGAGCGTCCCCCGCCGGGAGCGTTTCGCGCACCACCCAGGACGAGGCCACGGCGGTGTCCCGCAGATGCAGGTTGAAATCTTCGTCCAGTACATTGATCCAAGGGCCGGTGCGGCGGATGTGCTGAACGGGGCCGCGATGGTATTGGACTGCACCGGGACCGGCCACTTCGATCACCAGCGGGATACTCTCCTGTGCCGCCAGGGTGAGAACCCGTTCGGCGGCGCCGACGGCCACCGGCCAAGCCCGTTCGGGTTCGGCCAGACGCAGGGCTTGCAGCTGTTCGCGCCTTTGCCGCAGGTGGAGATCATCGAAACTAGGGGCATCGGCCTCGGAAGCGACAGCCTGCCAGGGGGATTGATCGGGCGCGGTGTAATGTTCTACCAGATTCTCATAATTGCCGGCATGACTGGCTTCGGTCAGGTAGACCTTGTGGGCGGCTTCGCCGTCGGCGGTGAAGAATTGCAGGCTGTGTCGCTCGCCGCCGTGGCCGCGCTCGATCACGGCGAATCCGAACCGCCAGCGCTCCGGGACCAGCCGCAGGTCGAGGGCATCCTCCGTCCCGGCTTGGCCGTCGGCTTCGTTGACATAGCGGCCATGCTTCTCGTGTACCGCCAGATCGTTGCGGGTCAGGGCCATCACCCGCTCTAGCCGGGGCAGGGAGCGAATCAGTTCGGCCCACTCGGCCTCCAGGCGGGTGACGGTTTGACCGCAGCCCAGAGCGAGCAGTTCGGCTTCGGACACCCCCAGCCGCTGGGCCGCATCCCGGATGCGCAGGGCGGGTTCAGCGTCCTTGAGTGTCTGCCAGGCGGTTCGGAGCGCTTCGGCGGAGTGTTTGCAATACTGTTCCATGATAATAAAGGATAGGAAAGCTAGGGTTTGAATGGAAGGGTTCCGGGTTAGGCGGCGAAACGCGCCGGGTCAGTGCAGCAGCGCCGCCGATGACTGATAGACGTGCTTATAGCAGGATCAAATCTGCCGCATAGGGTAAAAAGGGTCTCGGCTTTTGCATGGTTTTTGCTCCTTAAGTTAAGGGTTTCGTCAAAAACAACCTCCCCCTTTGAAAAAGGGGGATCGAGGGGGATTTATTTAATAAATCTCCCCCGGCCCCTCTTTTTCAAAGAGGGGAGTAAACAATCAACTTCGGAAAGTTATTTCCTACCAGATCCTAAGGAGACATCCAAGGGGTTCCGACGCCTGGCACGTTCATCCGATCGATGGCTTTTCTCTGGTAGGCTGCCGCGCGCCGTAACGTTGCCCGGCAACCTCATGTTCCAACGGCCTCAAGCCGTGCTGCCCAGCGCCTCCGCTGTATCTTGGCTGCTTGGTTGGTGGCCCTTGTCGTTGATGTGGCGGATGTGTCCGAGTTGTTCGCCGCTCAATTCGTAGGCCTGGGCGAAACCGCGGATATAGGTCGCCTTTTCCGGGGTCAGCCGGAACAGATGGAAATCCTGCAGCCCTCTCAGCATCTCCATGAGTTTACCGTGTTTGGCCACGAAACCGTCCATAACCGCTTCCCAGTCGGGCGCGCCACGGAGCAGCTGTTCGGCACGGCACTCGCAGGTCAGGCGTTTGCGCCCGAACAGGCTTTTGGCCTGCCCTTCGTCCTCAATGAACAGAGCGCTAGCCTCGGGCCGGACCCGCAGATTCGCGGTGTGGGCGGCCAGTTCGCTGATGTAGATGTGGAAACGACCCCGCTCGTCGGCGAGGTACACCGCGTAGCTGGCGTGGGGATGGCCCGCCGCGTCGGCGGTCGCCAGCAGCAGGGAGTCGAAGGCCCGGGGGAAGTCCAGGGCTTCGGGAAGGATTTCTTCCAAGGTGGGTTTGGTTTCGCTAGTCATCGTTTTGGTCTCTATAAAATATAAAAAATGTTGGATTTCTGCTTAGGATTTGGGCGGAAATAATTTCCCGGTTTTAACCTGTTCGCATCGCGTAGCTTTTTAGCGCTTACGCTTCAGTCCCCCTCTTTAAAAAAGAGGGGTTAGGGGAGATTTTTTAATAAATCCCCCTCAATCCCCCTTTTTCAAAGGGGGAAGCGAACGTTTATTTCAGTTTATCTGTAACCTACCGATTTCGGGAAATTATTTGGAGCCAAATCCTTACAAACGCTGTTGTGCCGCGGGTTTCCAGATGCCGCCCGGAAACCCGCAAAGCGCATCAATCGCTTTCCCGCCGGAACACCGCGTAATCTCCATCCAGCAGGGCCGGGACGCCCGGCTGGATGCCCGCCGTGGCGAGGTCCACATCGCAGAGCCCGAAGCGCTTGGTGAATTTGTTTTTCGCGGGCAATGTCACCGCTTTCAATTCGAGCCGGTATAGGGCGGTACCGTAGCGGCTGCGGCTAATGCCGTCGTCCAGCGTGACTTTCTTCCAGCGCCGGATTTTGGTGGCCTTGGGTTGGCATTCGGCGATCTTCACATCACCCGCCTCATCCGGGCGGTAGATATCCAAGTATACCCGGTTCGACCCACCCGCCGCCGTGTCCTGGAACAGAGCTGGAATACCGCCCTTGAGGATCTGGGTGACCCGCTTCCCGCCCCGATCGGTTTTCCGGGTGAACGTCAGCTCCCGGTCGGCCCAGGTTTCCGGGAACCAGCGCGGGTATTGCGCGTGCAATTGCGCGGCCAGGTTGGCGTCCAGCGCTTCGGCGGGCAGTTTCGCCAGTACGGTGCGGTCTTGGGCGGCCGAAGGCTCGGGGGGTAGCGGCAGGTCCGGGTTGCTGGCCGTTTGCGGACCGATGTCCACGGCGGCCTGGGTCAGGCTGACGTGGGGTTCCTTCGAAGCGAAGCGGAACACGAAGGCGGCGGGCGGGGTCGGCAAATCCCAAACGAACAGCCGATGGATCAAGTCGGTGGGTCCCTGCGGCGACGGAAAGGCGGCGTTCCGGTAGGTCTGAGTGCTCTGCGTGGGCTGGGTATCGTTGAGCGTGAAGCTGTCGTAATTCAGGAACTGCCCCTGGGTCTCCACTTGCAGAACCACGCGCAGCGGTGCGGCCGGCACGGTGCCGGCCAGATCGATGCTGAAGATTTCCGGTACGGTAAAACTGTACAGGTTGCCGGTGCCCGATACGAAGGTGCCGGTGTTCCAGCCCAGCCAGGCGGAAGACGTGCCGAAGCGGCCCAGGTCCGGTGCCGCCGAGCGGTCGTCGGCTCCGCCGTGGGAGTTGTCGTTGAATACATCCCACTCGGCGTAAAGGGTGCCCTCCGCGCCCCGCGTCCATCCTCCCCAGGCGGCTTCCGAGGGCAGGTCGAAACCGTAGCCCGCGGCGTAGGGATCGGGACCGATGCTGGTGTCGGCGAAGGCGGGGGACACCAGCGTCGCGAGCAGGGCACAAGCCAGTCGATGGGATCGCTTGTCAGGTTGGGATAGCGTCATGATGATTACCTCTTTATTTTCACGGTGGCGTCATGGGCTTGGCCGTCGTCCACGGCGGTGCCGTCCCGTGTCGGGGGCACTTGGACGTGGATCGAGCCTTCGCAAAACTGCGTGCCGTCGTCGGCGCTGAAATTCAACTGGTAAACCCGGCCATTACCGCTGAAAGGCTGGCTCTTCTTGCGGAGTCCCTGGCGTTCGGCCCGAAGCAGGGCGGAATCCCTGGTCATGGGATTCTTGCGAGTCGCTTTCGGGGTAACGATCTTGGCATCCCGGCGGGTCCGGTCCTTGAGCGCCGGATTGAAGACCGGCTCATCCTGGGTAATGCCGGTGATGGTGAGCCGGAACGGGTCCGGCCCGGTGACGCCGTCGATCCTGACCTTTTTCATGCCTCGATTGGATGGCCACAGGGTAGCGCGGCTGGGCACGGCATGGGAGCAGTCCAGGGCCTGGCCGTTGCTATTGACTAGCACCCGCACGGTATCCGAGGCCGACAGCGGGTCGGGTGCGTACCCGTCGCTCACCGTAAGGCGGAACTCCAGCACCACCGTACCTTCCATCACTGACGGCGCAATGAACTCGGGGCTCGGTGTATCGGGCCCGGACAGGACCACGGTCGGTCCGCCGGTCTGCTCCCAGGAGTAGGTCAGTTCATCGCCGTCGGGATCGCTGGCCGTGGAGTGGAGGACCACCCGGGCGTCCTGCCCGAACACCTGGCCGGTGTCCGCATCCACGGTGGGAGCACTGTTGGCGACGATGGCGACGGTGACGGTTTGTTGTGAGCTTTCCAGACGTCCGTCGGACACGGTGAGCGAGAACGTCAGGGTTTGGCCGATGGCATCGACCGGCGCCACGAAGCTGGGATTCGCCGCCGTGTCGCTGGACAGGGCCACCGTTGGTCCGCCGGTCTGAGTCCAGTGGTAGGCAAGCGGATCGCCGTCCGGGTCGTAACTTTCGCCGCCCAGCACTTTCACGGCGCCGGCCCGAAGGGTGGACGCCGCCCCCGGATCGGCCACCGGTGCCTCGTTATGCCATTTCACGTCCACGTTCACGGTGGCGGCGTCGGACTCGTTGCCATCGGTATCGGTGATCACCAACTGGAAGGTCAGTACGGTGTCATTGCCCAGGCGCGGCGTTGTGAAGCGCGGTTTGATGGCCGTGGGATCGTCGAGGGTGACGGTGGGCCCGGCCAATTGGGTCCATTGGTAGCTCAATGCCTGCCCTTCCGGATCGCTGCTTGCCGACCCATCGAGGACCGCCTCCACGCCGGCCCGGACGCTCTGGTCGGTGCCCGCCTCGGCGAAAGGCGTGCCGGGCGGCTGGCTGTCCAGGTCGCGCACGTTGACCTGGGTGTTGGCGGCGTTGCTGGGCAGCCCCTCGGCGTCGATGGCCACCAACTGGAAGCCGAGCGTCGTGGTGGCGTTTACCTCCGGTGCCGTGAAGCGCGGTGTGGCGGAGGCGGCATCGCGCAGCATCACGCTGGGTCCGGCGGTCTGGATCCAGTGGAAGCCGAGCGCCTGCCCTTCGGGATCGCTGCCCGACCCGTACAGGGTCACCTCCGTGCCTTCGCTCACCCATTGCGCCGCGCCCGCCTGGGCCTCGGGTGCCTGGTTGTGGCGGGGACCTACGTCTACGGCGACTTGGGTCAGGCTCATGGAATGCTCCGCCGAACCGAAGACGAATTGATAGGTAGCGGGGGCCGTGGGCAAGTCCCAGAAGAATAGCCGGTGTTGCAAGGTAACCGGACCCTGGCTGGTGGCGAACGCCGGATCGTTGAACGTGACCGCGCTGAAGGTGGGAGCGGCCCCGTTCAGGGTGACTCCGGCGACATCGAGTGCGGTGCCTTGAGTTTCGATCTGCAAAACGGCCCGCTGGGGTTCGGCGGGAACCTCGCCTTCGAAATTTACCTCGAAGCGTTCCGGCCCGGAGAAGCTGTACAGATTGCCCGTGCTGGTGCGGATAGTCCCGGCGTTCCAGCCCAGCCAGGGGGAGACCGCACCGAACGTGCCGACATCGGGCGCCGAAGTCCGGTCACTGTCGGTGCCGTGGGAGGCGTCACTGAAGCTATCCCATTCCGCGTACAGGGTTCCGGCATCGCCCCGAGTCCAGAGGCCCCAGGGAGCCGTATCGGGTTGGTCGAAGCCGAACCCGGCCCCGTACGGGTCGGGGCCTCGGGCGTTATCCGGGCAGGCCGGTCCTGCGGCGGCCAGCAGGCCGGCCGCTAGGGTCAATCGATACAGGTGACGCATGGTTCGTGTCCTCTCGTGGTAATGGAAAAAAATCGCCGGTCCGGCATTCATGGTTCAGAACTCCACCCGGAGGCTCGCGCTCACGTTGATACCGGGTTGGGTGAACCGGTCGCGGATGTCCACCGGGCCGCCCAGCCCCGCGTGGGGATCGCTGCCCAGGCCCCGGGCGGTCTCCCACTCGATGTAGCGTTTGTCGAAGATGTTGAAGAGCCCGAGATTCAGGGTGACGTGGTCGGTGTAGCGGCAGTAGGCCAGGAGGTCGACAGTCCCGTAGCCGGCGGTCGGGAACACCGCCCCGGCGGTTTCGAAGTCGATGTCCTGGGTCTTTTTGGGCGCCGCCAGGGTCAGGATGGTCTCGATGCCCCAGCGGCCGCCCGCCGCGTCGTAGCCGAGCCCCAGTACCCCGCGCATCGGATTGACCGAGTTCACGGGGGCTTGGGTGTGGAGGTTCCAGCCTTCGGCGTAGGCATAGCTGCCCACGGCCTTGAACCCTTCCAGCACGGGCCAGAGCCGGCTCAGCTTCAGTTCGCCCTTGAACTCGAAACCCTGGATGCGCACCGGGTCCGGGACGTTGATCGTCATGTAAGTCAACAGGCCGAAAGGTGGACAGCTGGTCCCGGCAGTCGGATCGCAGACGGTCTCGCTCTGGATGAAGTCCTGGTAATCATTGCGGAAGAAGGTGGCGTCGGCGTAGCCCGCCCGTCCTTCCGCCCGTAGCCCCACCTCGCCGCCCGAGCTGGTCTCGGGCTTCAGGTTGGGATTGGGAATGGAGGCGTAGCCGAAGCTGAAGTTGACGAAACCGGAGTTGGCGTCCGAGAAATTGGGCGCGCGGAAACCCTCCGCGTACTGGCCGTGCAGGGTGAAAACGTCGTTCAGGTGGAACAGGGCGCCGAACTTGGGGGAAAAGGCGGTGGCGTCCTGATCCACGACCCGGTTGCCTTTGTTGTCTTTGGCATAGATGGCATCGACCTCCGGCCGCAGTCCGAAATAATCGAAACGCAGGGCGGGCAGCAGTTCCACCCGGCGCTCCCAGAACGTCATTTCATCCTGCCAGAACAGGCCTGCCCGGAACGTGTCGGATACGGGAAAGTCCCGCACCGGAAAGGAGTCGGGGGTGACGACATTGCTGACCGCGCCGGTGTTCAGGTCGGCGAGATGGCCGTCCCGCAGGGCTTCGGTGCGGAAGTGGAAGACTTCGCCGCCAAACACCGAGCGGTGTCGGGTCGGCCCCAAGGCGAACTCGGTGACGCCCTGGATTTCGCCGCCGGCCATGGACTGTTGGTAAGTGAACAGCCGCGACACCTGCTGGTTGTCGCCCAAGAGCGTGTTGCGCGCCTCGTCTACCGCCTGACGGGTTTCGCTCTGCTGGCCGTAAATCTTCCAGTTGAGCGTGTCCAGCCAGCCGAGATCGAGGTGCTTGATGGACTGATCCAGGCTGACCCGCCAGCGGTTCTGCCGGTCGTCGGTGAGGAAGCGGTAGACATCGCGTCCGGTGTAGTTCAACCCGTACAGCGAATACACCTGGGTATCGACATCGTTCGCCAGGGCTTCCCCGGTCAGCCGGAGAACGTTATCCTCGCTGAACCGGTACAGCAGCTTGGACAGCAGGTTGAGCGTTCGGGCATTCTGGGGATTGGGCTCGGTACGGGCGCGGGACAGGCTGTCGTTGCTGCCTTTATTCTCCGTTTCCCCGGCCTGATTGTGGGTCAGCAGCAGCATCCCTTCCAGTCCCGAGTACTCGCCCGCCAGGGTGGCGGTTTGCAGGAAGCCCTGGTTGGCGCTGCCATAAAGCAGCTTCAGGCTTTCGTAATGGGAGTTGCCGAACAGTTCCAGGTAATCGCGGGGATCCTTGGTGACGAAGTTGACCACGCCGCCGATGCCGTCGCTGCCGTACAGCGCGGAGCCGGGGCCGCGGACGATTTCCACTGCCTTGAGGGAGTCCACGTCCACCATGTTGCGGCGGGCGCTCTGGAAGCTGCCGATGGAGAAAGCATCGGGAATCCGCACGCCGTCCACCAGGGTCTGGATGCGGTTGCCGCCGACCCCGCGGATATTGAACCCGGACAGTCCGAAGCGCTGGGGATCGTTCTGCACGTAGACCCCCGGCTCGTAGCGGACCACGTCCTTGATGGTGCGGGCGAGCTGACGTTCCATCGTCTCGGCCTCGATCACCGAGGCGGTACCCGGCATGTCGAGGACGCCGCGCTCGGTGCGGCTGGCCGTCACCAGGACGCTTTCCAGTTCCGCCTCCGATTGGGATTCCGCTTCCGATTCGGGCATGGCCGCTTCGGCCGCCGCTGCACAATCGGCAGCGAGCAGGGACAGGATCAGGCACGCCGAAAACTTTGTCATAAAAGAGACGGCTCCCGCTTCATTCCGGGTTGTGAGCTGGCTGCCTTGTGCCGAAGCACTCGGTGGCTGGCGGGTGTGAATCCGTTCGAAGCGCATTGCCGCGCAGGGACGAAGCAATGAACGGACCATCCATGCACGACGGCGAGGAATACCGGTTGCGGATTACCCGCAACAACAAGCTGATTCTGACCAACAAATAGCGCATTGCCGCAAACAGAGTTTCGCTACGGGAGGGACTGCGTTCCGCCGGAGACGGCCTTGGTTTTTGTTGATCGTCCATTATTAAATAACAGCAGTTATCATTTATGAAAAAGTAAATGATAATTGTTATCATTCGTAAAAGCAATCGGTTTCCGCTTGCGCAGAACACACTTGCAGATCGGCTCGACTCTATAAGCGTCGCGGTGCCGGTCAATAAATTCCTTCATCGCTTGAAGGGGTGGTCGAGCTCCGCCTGAGCGAAATCAGCCGATGCTTTAGCAGGATCTTAGGGAACGTCCGGTATATCCCGTCATAAATCCTCCCTGAGCCGTCTTATCACCTATCACTTTACTTAAATAGCACGTCATACCGGCATGGACTGCCGGTATCCAGGACACAGGGATGTGATTTGAGCCTTGCCATTCCTGGTTTCTGGATTCCGGCAATCCCTGCCGGAATGACGTAGTAGAGATTTTCGTTAAACTGATAGGCGTTAAGCTGAGCCGTTCACTGAATTGCCAATCCATTCATCGATTGCTATGATATTAAATCAATCGATTGATTTATTTACTTCCGAGCAATTTACCGGGGCGGCATGGCCAAAAACAGAAATACTGAAACGGAAATTCACGATGCGCGTAGCCGGCTCGTCAGTTCGGCATTGCGGCTGTTTGCCGAGAAAGGGTTCGAATCGGCCACTACCCGCGAAATCTGCGAAGCGGCGGGGGCGAATATTTCGGCCATCCGCTACTATTTCGGCGACAAGGCGGGCCTTTACCGCGCCGCCTTCACCGAACCGCTGGGCGATGCGCCCTGCCGGTCCGATCTTCAGGCTTATGCCGGTCTGCCGTTGGCCGAAGCGCTGGGCCGGCTGTTCCGGGAATTTCTCGAACCGTTGAAAAAGGGCGAGGAACTTCAACTGGTGATGAAACTGCATTTTCGGGAGATGATCGAGCCGACCGGCGCCTGGCAGCAGGAAATCGATGCGGAGATCAAGCCGCAGCATGAAGCGCTGGTGGCGCTGCTCAAGGCGCATTTGGAGCTTCGGGAGGTCGATGTGGATGCGCATCGGCTGGCTTTCGCGATCATCGGCATGGCGGTGCATTTTTATGTGGGCCAGGATGTGGTTTCGGCGATTTCGCCGGCGGTGTTGACCGGTCCGGAGGCGATCGACGTGCTGGCGGAACGTCTGGCCGGCTATGCGGTTTCGATGATCGAGGGCGAGGCCCGGCGGCGGGCGCAGGAGGCCGGTGGTGAAGCATAAAAGCCTTTTGCCGTTCAGTCTGCTGCCTTGCGTGCTTTCGGCCTGCGGCTCCGGCGGCTTACTGGCCACGGTGGGTCCCGATTACCGAAAGGCGCCGCTGCCGGCGGCGGCGCAATGGCAGGCGCCCCGGCCCGGCGACGATCACTCGCCCGTTGCCCACCGGGGCGACCCGGCCGATTTAAGCCGCTGGTGGGAGCGTTTTGACGATCCGGTCCTGAGCCGCTTTTTGGCAGCCGCCCAGCAGGCGAGCGCCACCGTCGCCGATGCCAAGGCGCGCATCGAGCAGGCCAGAGCCAACCTGGTTAGCGCGGATGCGGCCTTGTTGCCCAATATAGACTTCAGCGGCGGCGCCACGCGTTCCTCGGCATCCTTCGGGGGCGAACCGTTCATCTGGAACCAGTTCCCGTTCGGGCTCCAGTCCCGCTGGGAAATCGATCTGTTCGGCGGCCTGGCCCGCCAGGAAGAGGCGGCGCGTAGCCAGTTGGAATCGAGAAACGCCGCCTGGCACGATGCGCGGGTGGCGGTGGCGGTCGAAGTCGCCGATGCGTATCTGGCGTATCGCTATTGCGAAGCGCAAGTGCAGATCGTAAAGGCCGATACCGAATCGCGCCGGGAATCGGCGCGCCTGACGGAAATCGCGGGTAGCGCCGGGTTCCGCGCTCCGGGCGATGTCGCGCTGGCGAACGCCAGTG
Organism: Methylomicrobium agile; assembly: GCF_000733855.1. Lineage (NCBI taxonomy): Bacteria > Pseudomonadati > Pseudomonadota > Gammaproteobacteria > Methylococcales > Methylococcaceae > Methylomicrobium > Methylomicrobium agile. The sequence continues at coordinate 1,338,168 of NZ_JPOJ01000001.1, read as the reverse complement.
CCGCCGAAGGCAACAGAACGCTGCTGCGGCAACAAGCGGAGTGCGAACGCTCGATAAAGGGATTGGTCGCCCTGACCGGCCTGCCGGAAACGGAAGTCCGCCAATTACTGGCAGGCGTTCCGGAACGGCTGGCCAAGCTGCCCAGCCCGCCGGCCTTCCGAATCGGTGCCGTACCGGCGCGCGTGCTGCTGCAGCGGCCCGACCTGGCCGCCGCCGAACGCGACATGGCCGAAGCCAGCGCCAAAATCGGCGTCGAGCAGGCCAAACGGTTCCCGAAACTGAGCCTGTCCGGCAACATCACGCCGACCTTGCAAAACATGAACGGCGCGGCGTTTTTTCTCGCGGAAACCTGGTCCCTCGGCCCGACGCTCAGCCTGCCGCTGTTCGATGCGGGCAAGCGGGCCGCCGATGTGGACGCGGCGCGAGCCCAATACCAGGCGGCCGAAAGTCAATTCCGCAGCAAGGTGCGTACCGCGGTAAAAGAAGTGGAAGACGCCTTGGTGCGCCTGGACAGCGCCAACCGGCGCCTGCCCGAGGCGCAACAGGCCGTCGGCGGTTATCGCGCCCATTTTCAGGCGGTCCGGCAGCTTTTCGAAGTCGGCCTGGGTGATTTGCTCGACGTCGAGACCTCCCGGCGCAACGTTTTGTCCGCCGAGATGGCGCTCAAGGAGTTGGAGCAGGAGCGGGTCAGCGCCTGGATCGCCCTTTACCGCGCCGCCGGCGGCAGTTGGGAGGGGAATGAGGTTTCGGGGAAAAGCGGCGTGGCCGCCTCGGCGCACCCGAAAGCCCCGAGCAATTTTTTAGATCGGCAAGTCGGTTTCATCAAAGGTAAATCATGACAAAACGAAAAACGGGGTTGTTTCTGACCACCTTGGGCATATTGACCGGCTTGGGCGTTTTTATCGCCGGACGCAGCAACCAGCCCGCCGCAGACACGGTTGCCGCGCCCAGGCCCGCGCTCAGCGTGACGGTCATCCGGCCGGTCCTGCGCGATATCGCCATGACGCTGAGCGCGAACGGTTCTATCGCCGCCTGGCAGGAGGCGGTGATCGGCGCCGAAATCAGCGACTTGCGATTGACCGAGATCAATGTGCAGGTGGGGGACAAGGTCGGAAAAGGGCAGGTGCTGGCGGTTTTTGCCGACGAAAGCGTGTTGACCGACGTCGCCCGGAGCCGCGCGGCGCTCGCCGAGGCCGAGGCGAATCTGGCCGATGCGCGCGACAATGCCGAACGGGCGAAGCAGATCATGGCTTCCGGCGCACTCAGCGGCCAGCAAGTGAACCAGTACCTCACCGGCGAAAAAACCGCCAGGGCCAAGGTGCAATCGGCCAAGGCGCAGTTGGATTCGCAGCTTTTGCGTCTCAAATACACCCAGGTACTGGCCAGCGACGACGGCGTGATTTCATCCCGCAGCGCCACGCTGGGCGCGGTGGCCGCAAGAGGGCAGGAATTGTTTCGCCTGATCCGGCAAAACCGTCTGGAATGGCGGGGAGAAGTCACCGCCGCCGAAATGGCGCAGCTCGGCATCGGCATGACGGCCAGCGTCGAGGTGCCCAATGTCGGCGGCTTGCAGGGCAAGATCCGCGCGCTGGCGCCGACCCTCGACGAAAACAGCCGCAACGGGCTGGTTTACGTGGATTTGCCCGATGCGTCGCGGCACGGCTTGCGGGCGGGAATGTTCGCGCGCGGCGAATTCGACATCGGCGCCAAAGCCGGACTCATCGTTCCTCAGACCGCGCTTTCCCTGCGCGACGGCTTCAGCTATGTATTCAGGCTGGACGAGCAGAACGGCGATTTGGCCAAGGTGTCGCAGGTGAAAGTGCAATTGGGGCAGCGAAGCGGCGACAGTTTCGAGATTCTTTCGGGGCTTGCGCCGGAAGATCGCCTGGTCGCCGGCGGCGCCGCCTTTCTGGCCGACGGCGATACGGTGCGGGTGGTGCAGCCATGAACGTTTCCGCCTGGTGTATCCGCAATCCGATGCCGGCACTGATGCTGTTCGTGCTGCTGAGTTTCGGGGGATTGGCGAGTTTTCGGTCGATGAAGGTCCAGAACATGCCCGATCTGGACCTGCCCACCGTGACCGTATCGGCTTCGCTGCCCGGCGCCTCGCCGTCGCAGTTGGAAACCGAGGTGGCTCGGAAAATCGAAAATTCCATCGCCACCTTGCAGGGCCTGAAGCACATCACCACGAAAGTGCAGGACGGCAGCGTCACCATCACTGCCGAATTCCGGCTCGAAAAGCCCGTCCAGGAAGCCCTGGACGATGTGCGTTCGGCCGTTTCCAAAGTACGCGCCGACCTGCCGGGCGATCTGCGCGACCCGGTGGTCACCAAGCTGGACGTGGCCGGCTCCCCGATTCTGGCCTTTACTGTCGCTTCCGCGCAGCGCGACGACGAAGCGCTGTCCTGGTATGTGGAGGATACCGTCGCCAAAAAACTGCTCTCCGTAGCCGGCGTGGGGCAGGTGAACCGCGTGGGCGGCGTCAGCCGAGAGGTGACCATTGCTCTGGATCCGGTCAAATTGCAGGCGCTGGGCGCGACGGCTGCCGATATTTCCCGGCAGCTGCGCGAAATTCAGCGGGAAAGCGCGGGCGGCCGCGCCAACCTGGGCAGCGGCGAGCAGCCGGTGCGCACCCTGGCCAATGTCGCTTCGGTTGAAGAAATGCGGCCGTTGCCCATCGCGCTGGCGGATGGCCGCCGGATCCGGCTCGATCAGGTCGCGACCGTCGACGATACGGTGGCCGAGCCCCGTTCCCTGGCCATGCTCGACGGCAAGCCGGTAGTGGCGTTCGAAGTGACGCGCAGCCGCGGCGCCAGCGACGTGGAAGTGGGCGCCGGCGTGCAAAAAGCCTTGGCCGAATTGCGCGCTTCCAATCCGGATATCGAGTTTACCGGAGCCTTCGATTTCGTTACCCCGGCGCGTGAAGAATTCCGGGGTTCGATGACCATGCTGTACGAAGGCGCCCTGCTGGCCGTGCTGGTCGTCTGGCTGTTTTTAAAAGACTGGCGGGCGACTTTCGTTTCCGCCGTTGCGCTGCCGCTGTCGATCATTCCGGCTTTTTGGGGCATGGACTATTTCGGCTTTTCCCTGAATGGGGTCACCCTGCTGGCGCTGTCGCTGGTGGTCGGCATTCTGGTGGACGATGCGATTGTCGAAGTCGAAAACATCGTGCGCCACCTGCGCATGGGCAAATCGCCTTATCAGGCGGCCATGCAGGCGGCGGACGAGATCGGTCTGGCGGTAGTCGCCACCACGTTTGCGCTGGTGGCGGTATTTTTGCCGACGGCCTTCATGAGCGGGATTGCCGGACGCTTCTTCAAGCAATTCGGCTGGACCGCCGCGCTGGCCGTGCTGGCTTCGCTGGTGGTGGCGCGGATGCTGACGCCGATGATGTCGGCCTACCTGCTGAAGGGTAATAGCCACGCCGAGCCGCCGGAAGGACGCCTGATGCGGGGCTATATGAAGCTCGCGGCCTGGTGCCTGCAGCACCGCCCGGCCACGATGATCGCCGCGGCGGCGTTTTTCGCAGGGTCTCTGTGTCTGATCCCGCTGTTGCCTCAGGGCTTCATTCCTCCCGACGACAATCCGCAGACCCAGGTTTTCGTCGAATTGCCTCCCGGCGCCAGCCTGGTACAAACCCGGGCGGCGGCGGAAGCCGCCCGGCACCTGGTGGCTGGCGTGCCGTACGTGAAATCGATTTACACCACCATCGGCAGCGGTTCGGCGGGCAGCGACCCGTTTGCGGCATTGCAAGGCGGCGAAGTGCGCAAAGCCACGCTGACGATCCTGCTGGCCAATCGCCAGGACCGCCCCGTGCGCAAGCAGGCGATCGAGCAGGACATTCGCCGGGCGCTGCAAAATCTGCCCGGCGTACGCACCAAGGTCGGCCTCGGCGGCTCGGGCGAAAAATACATCCTGGTGCTGAGCGGCAACGACCCGCAGACGTTGAGTGCCGCGGCCCGCAGCGTGGAGCGCGATCTGCGGACCATTCCCGGCCTCGGCAGCATTGCGTCGAGCGCCGCGCTGGTCAGGCCGGAAATTGCGGTAAGGACCGATTTTGCCCGCGCGGCCGATCTGGGCGTCACCACCACAGCGATCGCGGAGACCTTGCGCATCGCCACGCTGGGCGATTACGACTGGTCTTTGCCCAAGCTCAATCTCGCCCAGCGCCAGGTGCCGGTGGTGGTGAAACTGGCCGCCGGCGGACGCAGCGATCTGTCGGTGCTGGGACGGCTCGCGGTGCCCTCCTTCAAGACGGGTTCGGGATCGGTGATGGTGAGCCAGGTGGCCAGCTTGGAACTTTCCAGCGGGCCGGCCGTGATCGACCGTTACGACCGTTCGCGCAACATCAATTTCGAGGTCGAACTCTCCGGCCTGCCGCTGGGCGACGTGGCGGCGGCGGTGCAGAACCTGCCGAGCATCCGCAACCTGCCCGCCGGAGTCAGGCAGATCAATATCGGCGATGCCGAAATGATGGCGGAGCTTTTCGCCAGTTTCGGCCTGGCCATGCTCACCGGCGTGCTGTGCATCTTCATCGTGCTGGTGCTGCTGTTCAAAGAGTTTCTGCAGCCGATCACCATCCTGGCGGCGCTGCCGCTGTCTTTCGGCGGCGGCTTCGTGGCGTTGCTGCTGACCGGCAAGGCGTTTTCGATGCCGTCCCTGATCGGGCTGGTCATGCTGATGGGCATCGCCACCAAGAACTCCATATTGCTGGTCGAATATGCGATCGTGGCACGCCGGGATCACGGCATGTCCCGGCCGGCGGCGCTGCTGGACGCCTGCCGCAAACGCGCCCGGCCCATCGTGATGACGACCATTGCGATGGGGGCCGGCATGCTGCCGATTGCGGTCGGCGCGGGCGAGGCGGACGCCTCCTTCCGCAGCCCGATGGCGGTCGCCGTGATCGGCGGCCTGGTGACCTCCACCTTGCTCAGCCTGCTGGTGATTCCGGTGGCCTATACCTATCTGGACGATTTCAGGCAGTGGAGCAAGTCGCTCCGGAGGCGATTTGCCGGCGTTAAGGCATCTTCCGTTGCGGGATCGAAATGTTCGAGCTGAAACAGCCTGAGGTTTAGGATCGGTTTCCCGCCGATCGCTTATCGTGATACCTCTTTTACCGGCTCGGGTTACCCCCCAAAGGGCACAAACGTAGGGTACGCTGTGCGTACCTTTTGACATTGAGGGTACGCACAGCGTACCTTACGAGGTTGGCTGGACTTAACGGCATGGCAGCCTTCAGAAGGTGAGGACTTCCCTTCACGCGATATGAAAATGCTCTAATGGTACGCACAGCGTACCCTACTGAAAAAGAATTACGGGGCTTGCTTACTGAAGTTTTTTCGTGATTTTAGTGTGTTTCGTGGACCGTCAGGGCATTGGAGCAGACGGTCAGATGGAACGCTTGCCATACAAGCGTTAAGTTTCCGTATTTCATTGGCCTGAAAGGATTATGCGCACGTTCGAATTTTTAACTGCGGTATTTGAGTTAAAATGCGCGGCTTTTCAAACTTCAACAGACTGCCATGCCTGAACATACTGCCCCGCAAGTCGCCGTGATCGGCGGAGGCCCGTCCGGGCTGATGGCTGCCGAAGCGTTGAGTCTTGTGGGCGTGCAGGTCGACGTGTACGACGCCATGCCGTCGCTCGGCCGCAAGTTTTTGCTGGCCGGCATCGGCGGGTTGAATATCACCCACAGCGAAGACTATACCGCCTTTTGCGCCCGCTACGGCGATCGCCGGCCGCAGCTGCAAGCCATGCTCGACCGGTTTCCGCCCGAAGCCTTACAGGCGTGGGTACATGGACTCGGCATCGAGACCTTCGTCGGCAGTTCGGGCCGGGTCTTTCCCATGCAGATGAAGGCCGCGCCGCTGCTGCGGGCCTGGCTGCATCGCCTGCGCAGCGCCGGGGTGCGTCTGCATGCCCGTCATCGCTGGCTGGGCTGGGATGCGGACGGCGCCTTGCGGTTGGCCAATCCGGAGGGCGAAATTTCACTCAAGCCGCAGGCGACGGTGCTGGCTTTGGGCGGCGCCAGCTGGCCGCAACTGGGATCGAATGGCGCATGGGTGCCGTGGCTGCAAGCGCGGGGCGTTGAGATCGCGCCGCTGCAAAGCGCGAATTGCGGCTTCGAGGTGGCGTGGAGCCGGCATCTGCGCGACAAATTCGCCGGCGAGCCGCTGAAGTCGGTCGCGCTGACGTTCACCGACACGCAGGGCCGCACCGAGCGGCGGCAAGGCGAAATGGTAGTCAGCGCGCGCGGCGTGGAAGGCAGCCTGATCTATGCGTTTTCGCAGCGGCTGCGCGACTGCCTGAATGCCCACGGCAGCGCCACCTTTTCGCTCGATCTGGCGCCGGGACGCAGCGCGGAGCGGGTCCTGGCCGAACTCGGCCGGCCGCGCGGGCCCCGGTCGCTATCCAGCCATCTGCAAAGCAGGCTCGGCCTTGCCGGGGTCAAGGCGGCCCTGCTGCATGAGATCCTCGACAAGCAGCAGCTCGCCGATCCGGCCGCGCTCGCGGCGGCGATCAAGGCTTTACCCCTCACGGTACGCGCGCCCTTTCCCCTCGCCGACGCGATCAGCACCGCCGGCGGCGTCAGCTTTGACAGCCTCGACTCAAACCTCATGCTCACCGCGCTGCCCGGCGTTTTTGTCGCGGGCGAAATGATCGACTGGGAGGCGCCCACCGGCGGTTATCTGCTCACGGCCTGTTTCGCCACCGGTCTGCACGCAGGGTTGGGCGTGCGCGACTGGCTGAAATGAAAAAATAACTTCCTCTTATTGCCCAAAGCAAGCTTTGGACTTCTGGGTGCCGCAGTAAAACTCAAGCTCTGGCGTTCAAAACTTGCTTTGCCCCCATCCTTCCGTTTAGGGAAATGGCTTGCGGCAAAAATCCTTACTTGCTTTCGAGTTTCTTTTTGGCGGCGTCGGCTTGCCTGCCGATGCTTTCGACCGTGGCGCGGTATTCGGCTTGCGCGGCGTTCGCCGTGTCCGCGATGACCGCGTTGTCCGTGTTCGCTTCCTTGACCAAGCATTCGTAATAGGCCTTGGCCTGCTGTTGCCAGGTATTGATCTTCGCGACGCTTCGGTTGAAGGCTTCGACGTTGGTTTGATCTATCGCCGGTACCTCGGGCTTGTTGCCGCAGTCGGCGAGCGACCATTTGCCGTTCGCGAGGGTGCCGGCGTTGACGCACAAAGGTATTGCCAAGATAAGGCTCAGCAATCGCAGAGTGTTTCGGGTCATCGGTTTTCTCCTGTCAAGTCATCGTTGTAGGGTATGCTGCGCATACCATTTTTTAAGCTCTTGTAGGGCGGATTCGCCGCCAGGCAATCCGCCGCGCTTTGAAGGGGATTGGCGTTTTGCTGTCGCGAAAACGCCCTACAACGCTGCTCTTCATCATTCATAACGCTTGAAGTGGGTGGATAACAGCCTGGTAGGTCGGGCACGTTTTTTGTGCCCGACCTTTTCGATGCGGCGATAGAGCGATAACGGTTACGGATCACCGAAGACATCTTCGCCACCCAAATGTCGGATAACGGTGGCGCTGTTGCCCAGACCTACTGGACTTTCGATAGTACGGACAGCCGCTTATTTTTTGCTGCCATTCATTGGACATGTTGCACAGGACCTGGGTATTCGGCCAAATAGGCGTCGGATGTCAATAGCGTGATGCCCTCGACAACGGCTTGGGCGATCAGTAAGCGGTCAAAGGGATCTTTATGGATTGGCGGCAACGCGCCGATGGCTACCGCATGCTCGCTCAGGATCGGTAGTTCACTGTAGCCATTGTCCAGCAGGCCGCGCCGCAATAGGCGCGGATCGACCTGGAAGTCTTTACGGCCTAAGCCGCATTTGATAACGATTTCCCAAAGACTGGCGACGCTGAATAACAGTTCGTTTTCAGGGGCGCTCATCAGCGTCTGGGCAGCCGGCGGCAAATATTCAAAACCTTCCGCCGCCCACAGCAATAGATGGGTGTCCAGCAGCAGCTTCATGCGCCATCCTCAAATAACTGCGCGATTTCCTGTTCGCCCATCCGGTCAAAATCATCCGGCACTTGGATCTGTCCCGCCATAAAACCGAAGCGCTTGATTTGAGAAGGCTCCGGCGCATTAAGCGCAATCACCTTGACCATCGGCTTACCGGCCTTGGCAATGACAAACGGCTTACCGTTGGCAGCTTGCTCTACCAGTCGGGATAGCTGAGTTTTGGCATCGTGAATGTTGTATGTTTGCATGATGATCCCCTGATTAAACTTAGTTTAATTAGTTTAGTTTATCACGGCTCGATACGCTATTCTAGAACATTTATTCATTGAAAGTCGGTCCGAGCTGCGAGCGCAGGTATTTCTCGAAAGCGTCGTCCTTCATCGCCTGATCCACTCACCACGGACGCGGTCAGCCGATCGGCCCGTAACCCGGCGATAAAGGTCAGCGTTTTCCAATGGCCGGCCGGCGTAGCATCCACGCAGCGGGCACCGCCTAAAGCCCGGCCATAACGCCGGAGCATATGGGTGCTGATTCCGGTTTCATCCAAAAACACCCGTTTGGAGAGATCACGGCTTTTTTGCCAAGCCTGCCATTGATCCCGTGCCGCGGCAATACCAGGGTCGTGATTGAAAGGGTCAGGCGGTGTCCGGTTTCCAGCCAGCTTTGCAGTTTCTTCAAGGTCATTGATGGGCGTTGCGCTAACTGTTTCACAAGGGCATCGGCATAGGGTTCCAGGATGGCCCGTCGGTAGCCGCCGATGGGCTTGTTCGGCACGCTCCCACTATTTCGCCAAAACTGGTGGATGCGTGAAACAACTCGTAACCCGTAACCCGTAAGGCGGAACCCGTAAGGCGGAACCGGCTTTGCCGGGTTCCGCCGAATGAGGTTTGGAATGCCGGATCGCTTGACATGCCGGTAGGCGATCCACCAACCCTAGGCCGACAGATAAAATAAAGTTTGATGCATCGCATCAAAGGTGCAGGACTCGTTCGGCGTCGTGGTCGTTCCGAATGGCGGAACCCGGCAAAGCCGGTTCCGCCTTACGGGTTATAAAGACTCAACGATGTCCTCTGGCCAAACGGCTTAATCAAAGGAATTCCCATCGGCGTAAGCACGTCCATTGCCAAATGTAGCAGACCAGAAAGGCAAAAACCATAGCCCACGGAGAAATGGTCAAATGTTGTGTACGGGACATTGATTAAGCGGCGACTTTCTCCTGATCTTCCCGTACTCCATCCTTGAAGGAAACTCCCTGAATCACTTCGGCCAGGCGTGCAACGCCGCGTAACTTAAGCCAGCGGCGCTCGGCGCTTTTGACCAGCATGAACACCATCGCCAGGATGCTCTCCCGCGAGACACAGCCCCGCGTCTTGGCCGTGCGCAGTCGCACGGTGGCGAAGGTGGATTCGATCGGGTTGGTCGTCCGGATATGAATCCAGTGCTCTGCCGGAAAATCATAAAACGCGAGCAAGGCATCCTGATCCTTTTCCAGGCAGTCCGCTGCCTTCGGGTACTTCGGCCGATAAACGGTCAGAAAACGACTGAACGCGGTCTCGGCTTCCTTCCGGCTCGCTGCCATCCAGATTTCATGCAGACCCGCCTTGGCTTTCGGTTGTTGGCTCTTGGGCAGCTTGTTCAGGATATTGGCCGTCTTATGCACCCAGCAGCGCTGACTGCGCGTCGTACCGAAGACCTGCGGCAGCGCTTTCCAAAAGCCGAGGGCGCCGTCGCCAATCGCCAATTGGGGATCGATCCTCAAGCCCCTCAACTTTAGGTCCAACAACACTTCCCGCCAGGAAGCTTCGCTTTCCCGGTAACCGTCAGAGAGCGCCACCAGTTCCTTCTTGCCTTCCGGTGTCGCCCCAATCACCACCAGGATGCATTGCGCCGCATCTTCCAGTCGCACGCCGAAGTGGATGCCGTCAACCCACAGATAGACATAGCGCTGGTGCGAGAGATCGCGGCGCGACCAGCACTGCTGCTCGTCTTTCCAACTTTCCTTTAAGCGACTGATCGTGCTCGCCGACAAGCCCGGCGCCTCGGGGCCTAACAGGGTGCTGAGCGCTTCCTGAAAGTCTCCGGTCGAAAGTCCTTTCAGATACAGCCAGGGCAACAATTGCTCCACGGTCTTCGTGCGCCGTAAGTACGGCGGCAGTAGCGACGAAGTAAACCGTAGCTGGCCTGCGCGGTCGCGGATGCGCGGTACCGAAACCTCAATGTCGCCGATGCCAGTCTGGATCGTGCGTTTCGGCAAGCGGCCATTGCGCACGACCCGCTGCAAACCGGCTTGAGTCTTTTCCGTTTGAAAACGCTCCAGAAAGGCGCTGACTTCCGCTTCGATCGCCACCGCCAGCATTCGCTGGGCGCCTTCTCGCAAGACATCGGTTAAAGCATCGGCTATAGGGCTCGCACCCGCTAGCGTTTTTAACGGGATGACCTTATCATTGCTCATGGCGTATTCACTCCTCTTTGTTAGGATTTGATGACCTTGAAGACCATCAAGAATACGCCGCTTTCCTCATTCCTTCATCCACAACTTTCAAGCATAACTCCCGGCAGGGCAGACCGACGTCCTCCAGTTTGCCGCCGACCTGACGCCCGCCGACATCGTGCTCACGCGTACCGGTGACGACCTAGTACTGACGATTGCCGGCACCGGCGACAAGGTCACGATACAAAGCTACCTCTACAATGAGGCGGCCGGCTCTTACCGACTCGAAGAAATTCGCTTCGCCGACGGGACGGTATGGACCCTCGACACGGTCAAAACGTTGCTCATTACCGGTAACGACAGCGCGCAAACGCTGCGCGGCTATGCCACGGCGGACGTGATCGAGGCGGGCGGCGGCAACGACGCCGTGTACGGCGGAGCCGGCGACGACCTGCTGCGGGGCGGCGACGGCAACGACAGCCTGTACGGCGAAGCCGGCGACGACACCCTTGACGGCGGCGCCGGCAACGATACCCTGAATGGCGGCGAAGGAAGCGATATTCTTAGCGGTGGTCTCGGCAAAGACACTTATGTATTAACTGAAACGACGGCCGCTACCGATACTTTGCGGATAGCTGCGGGTGACAGCTTGGTGAATAATTTTGATGTGGTGACTGGTTTCAAGCTGGGCAATGGAACGGCCTCTACTGCGGGTATTGACAGACTTGATCTGGATGACTTTCTAATTGCCGCCAATGTCTCTGCTGCTGATGGCGTTGATTCAGGCATTATCCGTAGCCATAGTATCACCAATGGCTTTATCAGCTTTGATGATATAGACAGCTACACAACGCCACTTGCCCTTACGACAAGCAATTTAACTAATGTGTATAGTTATCTGCAAAGCAACATTGACACACCAGGTAGCACGGTTACTTTCACGGCCAGTGGCAACACTTATGTTTTCAAGGATGACGGCATTGACGATATGCTAATACAGTTAACGGGCATTACGGCTAACAGTATCGATACAACAGGGTTGGCAGCGGGTGCGGTATGGATTGTTTAACCTTTGCAGTCTGAAGCTGGAACCGGCAGGCAGCATACAGGCGATCGTCGCCGGCGCGTCTGTCGGGGTAATCAGCCTGACATCTTAGCGGCTGTTTGGAAATTATCAACCAAGGCTACGGCTGGTGTGGCATTTGGCCATAAACCTCAGTTCCACGATTAGAGCCCCCCAAAACCTTGCCCTATCTGGCTTGGCTTTGGAGTTTCCAAACAGCTTCTAACGTTCACCATAACCGGCGTGCCAAAGCAGGGTGCAGCGGCGCTTTGGCACGTCCGGGTTGATGGTGTTGTTAGGTCAATATATTGAATTAGAAGTCTAAAATGTTGGGGTTCGTACCTCACCCCAACCTACCGCGCTGGAGACTTTTCCTTCAATACAGTTCAAACTTACGGATGAGCTGTTCGTAACTGGGTAGATTGATTCCTTCCGCCAAGGCGCTTTCATATTCAGCCTGTAGCGCTTCCAAAACGTCGTAATACTGTTCTATCGTTTCCTGAAGATTACATTTTTCGTCAATCTTTTCATCATCCAATTCTTGGATGCTGGCGTTCAAGGCATTCAGTTCGCCATTCAAGTCATGAATCTTCGCGGCGAGTATCGGGATGACAACAGAAAGGTCTCTTTCGCTGATTGATCGCATAGGTCACCTCACATGGGGTCAAATAGAAGAAAATTTGAGGGAATCGCGCTTGTCTTCGACCGCCCTTGCAAGCGCCGACCTTGCGAGCGTGTTGAGTGCACCCTCGTAAGCGGTTTTCGTCATGGCGTTGATACACCGCAACGAATAATGATTGGGGTCGCGTTTGCTGGGAGTATGTTTGACATCTAACGATGCTGGAATTGGTGTGTCTTTGGGTAGCAGGAAATAAAACCACCCGCCATAGCCGAAACAGCCTGGGGTCCCGCTCAACGATGTTCCTTCTTTCCAGCTCACATAAGGATTATTCGATTGATTGCGGTCATTGATCCCCCGTATCCAAATAACATCATTCGTATCCTTGAAAGTGGTAACGTCTGGCGCACGGAAAGTTCCATCGCCACGTTCAAACCCTTCATATTCAGGGTGCAGGCTACCGGAGCCTTCCCGCCGGATAAAATTCTCCTGCCGTTTCGAAGTATTTTCCCCCATGCAGATGCTTTGCAGGCGCGGTATAGATCAAGCGGGATATTGGTCATGATGAGCCTTTTTAAGGTGTTATTAATCGCGTATTCGTTTCGAGCGCTGTGCGTATCCTACATGGCTTATAAATTAACAGGCTGTTGAAAAATGCAGTTCCAGAACCAAAGGATGCTACATGTTGTATTTTATGAAAAACATAAACACTGTATATGGAGAATAGCCATCAAGATTTTGCAAAAATCAACAGCCTGTTAAAGCCATCTAACGTAGAGCTAACCGGGCGTGGCCCGAAAAGCTGAAAAACAAAAACGGATTATAACTGCGCTCCGGTTGAGCGCCATGTTATGCGTCACGCAGACTTCCTCGCAATATGCTGACTAATAGCGACCAGGATCTTTTACCATAAGACAACCAGACAATTGCGATGCCAGTTTTTCATTAAACCATTTCACTGTTCCCTCCTTTTTGACACCTTGATCGGGATCGTTAAAGTAAGCCTTGCCTTTCCCTACGCCGGTCAGCACTATGATATGACCTACACCGAACCAGTAACCTGCGCACCATACTGGACCGCCATCACGGAGGTACTTAAAAAGATCATTTTCTGAATGTTGGTTTTTTACTGGAAGTTTGTAGAGCCCGACCTTCTCGGCAAGTGTTATAAATTCTGTAGGATAGAGTCCTGTGGTATCGGCAACTTCATATTTGCTTGCTACTGTGTTCATCGGGCCAGCACCTTTGCCATTTTGTTGCCAATACAGCCAAATCATGTAGGCACTGGTGTGCCAACAACAATTCGCTTTCTCTTGAGCCTCTAAAGGAACATTAAGTTGAATGCTTGGCATGGGATACTCCTGTTGGTTGAACTGAAGACGTATAACGTAGAGCTAAGCCGACCGCTGGAGCGTAGCGGAAGCGGGTCGGCTTGAGCGTATTGTTAGGCATGCGACCTATCGCGTGATTGGTTCACGCTGCTAGCCTTACGTGGTGGTAATGAAACCACTCGTTCCAAGTGGGCAGCCTGCTTTGCCATAAGATCTTCAAACATAGCGTCAGCGCTATAAGCTAAACTGGCGCGCATATTCGTCTCTAAGTGCTCGTGTTTCAGTAACAATGGGGTCTTTCCACATATTTATTCCTCGGTAAGTTCCAATGGTGTGCAGATAACGGGTGGTTCGTAACCAGGTGCCCGACAGGTAGCTTCGATTTTAGGTCTCGTATGTGCGTGCAATTCCACGTTAGCAGATACTCGATGCCATTTATAACGGCAATCAAGTTGGCTTTAGCTTGTCTAATGATAATTTCTGCCTTTTCGAAATATTCATCTGATAAAAGATGTAACGCCGCTTCTGCTATCCAGCCTTGCTTTATGGTAAATTGTGGATTTAAGCGCTCAATATGAAATCGCAGAAGATAGTCAAAGGCAGTCCCGACTAAACTATAGCGCTTTGTTAATGGTGGAGCAAGTATCTCCTTTTTGACCTGCAACTTAGGTTTTGTAAACTCACTGCTGAATCTTTCACGAATATCGGGTTTCGTCAAAAATGTTGTCGAACTCATGATATTCACTTCCCTATTAAAAAACAAATTAACTAACGTTTAAATCCAGCTCTACAACCCTATAGGTCGGGCACGCTTCTTGTGCCCGACATTTGCAGGGTTTCAATTGGGCAGCGGTTTCAGATTGTTGCAATAGCAGAGCAAGATTGCCTCCTAAACGTCGGGCAACGATGAAGCTGTTGCCCAACCTACCCGGCTAAATGTCTTCAGTTAACGTTTCCACCACAATTTCAAAGCTAGGTATGTTGCGCCATTGCTTTCGACGTTTAACGTCGGTTTCTGCTGACATCATATAAACCATGTAGGTACGACCATCGTCGCCAGTGAATTGACCTGGAGGGCTGTCCCACTGGCAGCAGGATTTTTTCAGGTGCGGCAAATTGGCTACGCGTTCAAAAAAAGCCTCGACCGCCGCCGCATGGGCACCAGCGACACGATAGACGGCTCGTAACGGCTTGCCTTGCTGACCCTTGTCCAGCTCGCATTTAATAAACAGGACGTGGGGTGGTTTTATATGCAGTCTACTCAAAAAATCTGCACACCCGAATTTTAAGGGCGCAGGTGCAGCAGAGCGCCCCATCGCGCCGGAGGCATGCGCCATTATAACGGCAAGAAGAAAAAAGCGAAAAAGTCGCATCATTGTTTCACAATAAGATGACCCACCTTTTTGCCTACGGAACCGGGCACGCGATGGGAAATTAGATAATTATAGATAGCAGTCCATTTTCCAAGCTCATGGACGGTTACGCATCCTTCTGACAAATGACCAACATGAATGTACCGACTGCTGTTCTGCATTGTTCCGTTTATGCCAATCGGAAACCAGACATCATTACCGATCATGCCGGGGGTTGCCGCCACATAGCCTGCTGTAGAAATCATTTGATGTGAATAATCGGGTGCAAGGATGATATGAGAACCCGGCGGAATGGGAGAATAACTGCCATTCCAAACGCTATTTAGGGTTACCAAAGCTGCTTGTGTATTAAAAGTTAGCGTTGCCCATTGCTGTTTTAACTTGCCCTTAAATTTCGATATTTCTTCGACTGGCTTACCTTGGTACTCCACAGTAACAGATGCCGCCCCCGCTGGACCAGCTATATCTAAATAGCGTCCAGCATTAGCATTGGTGAGAGATGCTATTTCTCCAAGAGAAATATACCCGTCCATGATTTTGAAATATGTGCGGTCTTTATCACGTCGGAGAACAGCTACTTGGGTATATTCGCACAAAGATATTCGTTGATCTGATTTGCTTAATTTTACTGTCAACCAGCCAGATGAATCAGCTCGACGAGTATATTTAATTATTACATTACCGATATGATGTGAGCCAAGAGGGCTTGGACTATTAACTATTTGCCCTGTTGCGGGCACTCTGCCTGTCGGCATTTTCAATTCTCCATTTTCTCGTTCCCAAGCTTTGCTTGCACAAACCCGTAAGGCGGAACCGGCTTTGCCAGGCTCCGTTGAATGAGTTCCGTCGAATGAGGTTTGGAATGCCGGATCGCTTGACATGCCGGCAGGCGATCCGTCAATCCTAGGCCGACAAATAAAATAAAGTTTGGCGCATCCCATCCAAGGTGCAGGGTTCGTTCGGCATCGTGATTGTTCCAAATGGCGGAACCCGGCAAAGCCGGTTCCGCCTTACGGGTTACGGGTTACGGGTTACGGGTTACGGGTTACGGGTTACGGGTTACCAGAAAAACACGGACGCCTATTTAAAGTGTGCTATTTTCTATGCTCACAACTTACTTATTCTTTTTCGGAGCGCGATATGAAATTTAAATTAACGACTCTACTCTCACTCTGCATAACTGCTTGCGCCGCACCCAACTTCGACATGTCCAAATTGGATTACGGCCCCGAGCCTTTAAATTACAAGGAGATCATTATGGAGCAATCAAAGTTGTTCGTTAATGACCCAGAATCTATTCAAGTTAAATGGGGCAATTTCCCACTTCGCAAGCATTTTATCTACAACAGATGGACTGGCGAGCGAGAGTCGCATGGGTGGATGGTTTGCTACAGCGTCAATGGCAAGAATGCCTATGGCGGATACGATGGCTTCAGCCCCCGTATGACGCTCATTAGAGAAGGAAAAGCAGTCTATACTGAATACGATGCGAGGGCTGTAAAGTCATGCACCCAATCTTAATGTAATCATGTATAATATTTTTTTATTTAATGTAGAGAATATTATGCAAAAACAAAATCTAATGAACGATCGCGCCTCCATCGCGCTGACAAAGGGCACGATCGAGAAACTGAAGAAGGCGTCGAAGGCAGGCGGCCTGAAGATGTATGAATTCGTCGACACGATGGTTGATGTGGTCATCGGCGACGAGGAGCTGCTGGACAAAGTGGTCAATGAAACGAGGCTTCGCGTCGCCAAGAGTCGCGAAGGGAAAGCGGAGCTGGTATCGAAGATCGAAAGCCTGCCGATCGATCTGCAGGAGAAGCTCAGAAACATCGATCCCAATGAATTGGAGGCGCTGCTGAAGCGCTCCGGCAGGCGGCAAGCGCAAGTCTAAAGATCTGGCATAAAAAAGGGGCGTCAGCCCCTTTTTGTTATCGCTCGTATTTCGCTTTCCATTCCTCGTTCGCCTT
This sequence comes from Methylomicrobium agile, assembly GCF_000733855.1. Taxonomy (NCBI): domain Bacteria; kingdom Pseudomonadati; phylum Pseudomonadota; class Gammaproteobacteria; order Methylococcales; family Methylococcaceae; genus Methylomicrobium; species Methylomicrobium agile. The sequence continues at coordinate 1,321,396 of NZ_JPOJ01000001.1, read as the reverse complement.
TCGATTTCGCCAAATCTCCCACAGCATGAACAGCTCCAGTTGAATTTGGATCCACAAATTTCTAAACCACCTTTTCACATTCTCTCCTTATAGAGTTTTTAATACAGAGTCCACCGCGATCCAATCGATATACGGTCTTTCGGCGGAGTTTATCGGTCCAATCAGCGGGGCGCCGAAAGCGGCGTCATCAATATAAAGTTGCGCATACGCTTTAGGGCTTTGGGTCCAGTTTTTTTGCGTAGGATTCTCGTTGACGCCAAATAACGGAATGTTGCGGTCAGCAAACCATTTCACTGCCTCTTCCAACTGCACGCCGCTGCGCATGGTCCACAAAATTAAGCGATGACCTGCCGCAACCAACTTCTTTAGCACCGGCTCGGCTCCAATATCGCGACCGATATTGGGGTATTCGTGCGTGACGCAGGTGCCGTCAAAATCCACCGCGATAATCATTCGACGACAACCCAATCTTCTGCGAGCATGTCGGCCTGACTGGCTAACCAGCCCGGTTGCCACTGCTTTAATGCGGTCCACATTACGATGTAGGGCTGACAATCCAGCGGCGTATCTTTACTAATGTGCTTCGCGGTCCTGTCATTGACTTTGGCGCCTGGCTCTTGCGAGTTGAAGGGCGGCAAAAATAAACCCGGCATCAATACCAGCCACATGCCTTTGCCGTTCCAACCTTGGCGGGCGACCTTTTTGCCCGCCTTCAGTGCCGCAATCGCTTCACCGAAATTCAAGCCGATTGCCGTTTTGGGATCGGCCGGCTCATAGGTCACTTCGAAAATGTCCCGTTTGCACGGGTAGATTTCGCCCTTCACGCCGGTGATCAGCAGGTCCTCGCGGGTCATCTTCATGGTCCCTTCGAGCGTCGGGATCAGGTAGCAGTCGTCGTTTTCGTGACTAATGCCATACCCCTTGTAGTCGAACGACCAGGGCATGCCGTTGACGATATTGCCTGGCTGGCCGGCGTCGGCATCAATGCGGTCAGGATTCCGGTCGGGCATTGGCTGTTCGGGCCCGATTATCCTTACCATCGCGCCTACGGCGCTGCGGCGCATCCTTTCGTCGTCGGCGGCCTCGGTATTCTCGACCGTGCTTTCGACTGGGCGGAAACCTATGGATTACAGATCGTGCTCGACCTGCACGCGGCGCCGGGTTGCCAGAACGGCTTCGATAACGGCGGCATCAAGGACGTCTGCGAATGGCATACGCGGCCGGAATATCTGGAACATTCGCTGAACGTGCTCGAAAAACTGGCCGAACGCTACCGGGGCCGTTCCGCGCTGCATGCGATCGAGGTGTTGAACGAACCCCGCTGGGACGTCCCGACCGACTATCTGAAGCGCTACAGCCAGTCGGGCTATGAAAGAATCCGGAAGCATTGCCGGCCCGAAGACGTCGCGGTCGTTTTTCATGACGGTTTCCGTTCGTTCCGCGAATATACCGGATTTATGGCCGGGCCCGAATTCGGGAATGTGGTGTTCGATATCCATCGTTACCAGTGTTTCGACCGCGCCGACATCGACCTGGACATCTACGGGCATATCGAAAAATCGGCCATTACCTGGAAACAGGAAGCCGACGAGATTATTCGGGAACTGCGCCTGCCGACCTATGTCGGGGAATGGAGCTTGGGACTTAACCCGCATGTGGTTTCTTTGTGGGAGGAAGGCCCCTTCAACTATACTCTCGAGCACATGGATAGATTCCAAATGGATGTCGGCTACCGCGCCTACGCGGCTGCGCAGGTGGCCACCTTCGAAAAATATCTCGGCTGGTTTTTTTGGACCTACAAAACCGAAACCGCGCCGGAATGGTGCTTCCGGGAATGCGTCGAAAGAGGCTGGCTGCCGGCGCGGTTTGATTGATAAAGCTCATTATCCGCTCCGCAGCCTTACCCAGCCCAGAAGCTCCTGAGCGGGACGGGGTTTATAACCCCGTCCCCCACGTTTGAAGACCTACCGCCAGCATAAAATCATCGTCTGTGTTCGCGCGATCTAAATGTTACGGACGGGATAAATATCCCGTCCGGCGCCTGTATCTTAAGGGTTCAGCCCCGTAGGGTACGCTGTGCGTACCTTTCGACATGGATGGTACGCACAGCGTACCCTACGGGGTTGGACTTAACGGCAGGGCACCCTTCAGAAGGTGAGGACTTTCCTACACGGGAGATGAAAATGCTCTAGCGGCGAGAAAAGCCAAAACGATAGGGAATAAGCCTACCCGGACAGTTTATGTTTTACCTTTATTGCGGCGTTCCCAATATATTGCCGCCAGTTGCTGCGCGGCCTCCTGTGTATCCGCCTTGCCCAGCAGTTTCAAGGCGACGGCGCACGTGCCTATGACGGAGGCCTCGGCAAATTCGTCCCGCGCTTCGCCTCGCCAGACTTTGACCAGTTGGGCCGGATCGAGCGTTTCGGGTTTGACGTGGCGCTTCGCAAATAAGGCCGGCCATTCCTCGTCGAACAGTTCGCCGCAATGCACGCTTTGCACGAGGCAGCTCATGTCCGGATTACGCTCGGTCTCGCCGCCTTCGCCTTTCAGCACGGCGGCGTGCGGCTGCTTCAGCAACTGCGCGGCGAGTTGGTGCACGGGCCGGTAGCCGGGATGGAAGATGCCCTGGATGCTGTAGTCGGCGTCGAGCGGGTTCAACAGCCGCACCAGCGTGTGTACCGGCGAACGCAGGCCCAGAATCGGGCGCAGTTCGATGATCTCGTGCAGTTTCGGGCAGAAATGTTCCAGGGGCAGATAGCTGAACGAACGTTCGGCCAACTGTCGTTTGGCCTCGGCGATCGAGTGCGCGGGCGAAAGCCCCAGCACGTCGAGCATGTCTTCGGTATAAAGCCGTCCGGTCGCCGGTCCCTTGGCGCCGTGCATCAAAACCTTCACGCCGTTTTCGGCGAGCAGGAGCGCCGACAGCAGATACCAGGGCAGATGCCGACGTTTGCCCGCGTAGGTCGACCAGTCCAGATCGGCGAGATTCTGCGTGTCGCCCACAGTGAACGACTCGCGCGCGGCCTGCGCGAAACCGGCCAGCTCTTCCGGCGTTTCTTCCTTCACCCGCATCAGCATCAGAAAGGCGCCGAGTTGGATCGGCAGCACTTCGTCCGCCAGGATCATCCGCATCGCCCGGTAGGCTTCATCCTGCGTCAGCGGGCGCGAGCCGTGCTTGCCCTTGCCGAGAATCCGGATGGTTTCGGCAAACGGATGTTCGGGCGAAGACGTTTGCAAGTGGTGGGAGAAAGTCATGGTCTTATCATGACATAATGATCGAGCAGCAGCACCGCGAACAGCACGGTGAGGTAGATGATCGAATAGGCGAAGGTCTGCATCGCGGTCTTGTTGTCCTTCCGCCGCATCATCAGCACGGCGTAATAAATGAAGATCGATCCCAACAGTACCGCCGCGGCGAGATAAATCAGGCCGGACATGCCGGTCAGATACAGCAGCACGGTCACGATCAGCAGCAGCACCGTATACAGCAGAATCTGCAGGCGCGTGAATTCGTTGCCGTGGGTCACCGGCAGCATCGGAATGTTCACTTTGGCGTACTCTTCGCGCCGGGCGATCGCGAGTGCCCAGAAATGCGGCGGCGTCCAGACGAAGATGATCAGCATCAGCAGCAGCGCGTAAGGATGTACTTGGTTGGTCATCGCGGCCCAGCCCAAGAGCGGCGGAGTCGCCCCGAAGATGCCGCCGATCACGATGTTTTGCGGGGTCAACCGTTTCAGGTAGACGGTGTAAATGAACGCATAGCCGAACAGCGATACAAAGGTCAAAACCGCGGTCAGCACGTTGACCTTAGTTACCAGCAGCGCCATCGACGCGATGCCGAGAACTGCGGCGAACGCGATCACTTGTGACGCGGAAAGTTCGCCTTTGGGCAGCGGCCGGTTTTCGGTCCGGCGCATTTCAGCGTCGGCCTTGCGGTCGATAAACTGGTTAATCGCGGCGGCCGAAGAGGCGGCCAAAGCGATCCCGACAACACTGTAAGCCAGCGTGTCCAGCGGCGGCATGCCGGGCACCGCCAGCAGCATGCCGACGATCGCGGTAAACAGCATTTCCAGGACCACGTTCGGTTTGCACAGGGTCAGGTATTTTTTCCAGGCCAGGGCCGGAGAGAGGCTCGTCATCGTAAATCACACCATCTTTCACAATTCTTATAGAATACAGGGAACGCTAGCTGATGGAAATAGTCGGAAGCGCTAACATTGGGTCAACAAGAGGGAGTCATGAAAAAGCGATTATTTTGTGCGATAGTGCTGGGCCTGCCGGTTTGCGCCGGCGCCGCAGAGCCGAAAGTTTCGGAGCATCAACTGAAAAACGGCCTGAAAGTCCTGGTCCAGGAGGATCACCGCTCGCCGGTCGTGGTGTCGCAGGTCTGGTACAAGGTCGGTTCCAGTTACGAGCCGGGCGGCATCACCGGCATCTCGCACATGCTGGAACATATGATGTTCAAAGGTACAGACAAATTGAAGCCGGGCGAGTTCTCGCGGATCATCGCCGAAAACGGCGGCGAGGAAAACGCGTTTACCGGCACCGACTATACCGCTTATTTCCAGACCATGAACGCTTCCAGGCTGGCGGTCAGCTTCGAACTGGAAGCCGACCGGATGCGGCACCTGCACCTGTTGCCCGAAGAATTGAAAAAAGAACTGGAAGTCGTGACCGAAGAGCGGCGAATGCGCACCGAAGACAATCCGCAGGCGAAAGTCGGCGAATATTTCTCGGCCGCGGCCTATACCAACAGTCCCTACCAGCATCCGGTAATCGGCTGGCCGAGCGATATCGCCCATTACACGGTCGAGGATCTGAATGCCTGGTACCAGCGCTGGTATGCGCCGAACAATGCGACCCTGGTCGTGGTCGGCGATGTCAAGGCCGACGAAGTGTTTGCGCTGGCCGAAAAATATTTCGCCGAATTGAAGCCGAGCGAAATCAAGCCGATCAAACCGCAAACCGAAGTGCCGCAACTCGGCGTGCGCAAGATCACCGTGAAGGTGCCGGCCAAGCTGCCGTATCTGGCGATGGGCTACAAAGCGCCTTCGCTGGCGACTGCGGCAGAGGACTGGGAAGCCTATGCGCTGGAAGTGCTGGCCGGCGTACTGGACGGCGGCAACAGCGCGCGGCTGTCTTCGCGCCTGGTGCGCGGCAAACAGATCGCGGTCAGCGCGGGCGCGGGTTATAGCCTGGCTTCGAGGCTGTCGACTTTGTTCGAACTGGAAGGCACGCCGGCGGAAGGCAAAAAGATCGGCGATCTGGAAGCCGCGCTGAAAAAAGAAATCGCGGAACTGCAAAAAACGCTGATCGGCAAGGAAGAACTGGAGCGGATCAAGGCGCAGGTGCTGGCCAATCAGGTCTATCAGCGCGATTCGAACTTCTACCAGGCAATGCAGCTCGGCATGTTCGAAACGGTCGGGCTCGGCTGGCCGAAGGTCGACGAATACGTCAAAAGAATCCAGCAGGTCACCGCCGAGCAGGTGCGCGACGTCGCGAAAAAATACCTGATCGAGGACCATTTGACCGTGGCCTATCTGGAACCGCAACCGATCAACGAACCAGCCGTCCACAAGGGAGACAAGTAATGCGTAACAGTTTATGGGGATTATTCTTGCTCGCGGTCAGTCAGGCCGTCTGGCCGTCGGTCAACATCGAGCATTGGCAGACCGCGCAAGGTTCCCGGGTTTTTTTCGTGCATACCGACGGCTTGCCGATTGCGGACATCGTGATCGATTTCGATGCGGGCAGCGCGCGGGACGGCAAACGGGCGGGGCTGGCGGCGCTGACTTCGAACGTGCTGGACACGGGCGCCGGCCAATGGAATGCGGACCGGATCGCCGAACGCTTCGAGAGCGTCGGGGCGCAGTTCGGGACGAGCATTTCGAATGACACCGCCAGCGCCACGCTGCGTACGCTGACCGAAAAGCCGCTGTTCGACAAGGCGATCGAAACGCTGCATGTGATTCTGACCAAGCCGACATTCAACGAGGCCGACTTCCAGCGCGAGAAAAAACGGACGCTGGCCGGGTTGAAGCTGCGCGAAGAATCGCCCGGCGATCTGGCCGACATCGCTTTTTCGAAGGCGCTGTACGGCGAGCATCCCTATGCGCATCCGGAGAGCGGGCTGATCGAAACGGTGGCTCCTTTGAAAGCGGCCGATCTGCGCGCCTTCTACCGGCAATATTACGTGGCCGCGAATGCGGTCGTCGTGCTCGTCGGCAACCTGAGCCGCGAGCAGGCCGAAGCCACCGTCGCCGCTTTGTTGAAGGATCTGCCGGCCGGGCAAAAGGCCGCGCCGCTGCCCGATGTGGCGATGCCGGCAAAGGCGACCAGCCAGTATACCGCGTATCCTTCGACTCAGACCCATGTGCTGGTCGGGCTGCCCGGCATCGACCGCAAGGATCCGGATTTTTTCAGCCTGTTCGTCGGCAATCACATTCTCGGCGGCAGCGGACTGGTGTCGAAACTGTTCGACGAAATCCGCGAGAAGCGCGGGCTGGCCTACAGCGCCTACAGCGCCTTCAAACCGATGCTGAAAAAAGGGCCGTTCGTGCTCGGGCTGCAAACGCGCAACGACCAGACCGGGGAAGCACTGAAGGTGTTGAACCAGACGCTGGCCGACTTTATCGCGAAAGGCCCGACCGAAGCGGAATTGACCGCCGCGAAGAAAAACATCACCGGCGGCTTTCCGATGCGCTTCGACACCAACAAGAAGCTCGCCAATTATGTCGCGATGATCGGCTTTTACGATTTGCCGCTCGATTATCTGGATACCTTTACGCAAAAGGTTAACGCGGTCACGGTCGCCTCGATCGTCGATGCGTTCAAACGCCATGTCGACCTGAATTTGTTGCAGACCGTGACCGTCGGCGGCGACGCGCAGGCGAAAAGTGGCCAATAAGGTCAGGATCATCGGCGGCGAATGGCGCAGCCGCCTGCTGCGCTTTGAGGATGTGCCGGGACTGCGGCCGACGCCGGGCCGCGTTCGCGAAACCCTGTTCAACTGGCTGCAATACGACATTGCTGGCAGCCGCTGCCTGGACTTGTATGCCGGCAGCGGCGCGCTGGGCTTCGAGGCCGCCTCGCGCGGCGCGAAAGAGATCGTGCAGGTCGAAAGCGATGCGACGGCCTGCAAAAATCTGCGCGCGAATGCGGCCGCGCTGGGATCGAACCGGAACCGTATTGTGGAAAAGGAGGTGGAGCGGTTCCTGTCCGGACCGGCGGAAGCCTTCGATCTGGTGTTTCTGGATCCGCCGTTCGCGAAAAACCTGGCGCTGATAACCTGCCGGCTGCTGGAGCAAAACGGCTGGCTGGCGGACCCAGCGCGGATTTATGTCGAAGCCGAGGCCGGTCTGGCGCTTGAGGGGCTGCCGGACAACTGGGAATTGTTGAAGTACAAAACGGCGGGCGAGGTGGCTTACCGGTTATTCGCCCGGCACTTGCAGTCAGCATAAACCCCTCTTCCTGAGGGATAATGCCGCTCAATTAGGGCATTACGTAGGCCGGATAAGCGAAGCGCATCCGGCTCGGCGTGGTGGATGCGCTTCGCTTATCCACCCTACGGCCCATTCACTTAACGGCATTGCCCTGAGGGAAGGAGAGGGAAAGGGCATCAAAATCGAAATTTTCTTTCGCCTGCCGCGTCGATTCCTTTACATGGCATCTTGGGTTAAAATCGCCGCTTTTTAAAACCCCATTCCCAAGCCCATGAAAACCACCGCGATCTATCCCGGCACCTTCGACCCGATCACGCGCGGGCATCTGGATCTGATCGCCAGGGCATCCAAATTGTACGACAGGATCATCGTCGCGGTCGCGCTGAACAAGGGCAAGACGCCGCTGTTCTCAATGGTTGAGCGCGTCGAGCTGGCCGCCGCGGTCACGACCGAATTTCCGAACGTCGAGGTCAGCGGCTTCGATACCCTGCTGGTCGAATTCGCCCGGAAGCAAGGCGCGCACGTGATCTTGCGGGGCCTGCGCGCGGTGTCCGACTTCGAATACGAGTTCCAGCTGGCTGGCATGAACCGCCGGCTGGCGCCCGAGCTCGAAACAGTGTTTCTGACGCCCGCCGAACAATATGAATTTATTTCTTCGAGCATGATCAGAGAGATAGCGCAACTGAAAGGGGATGTCTCCAGCTTCGTTCCCGATCTCGTGCACCAGCGTTTAATCGAAAAATTCAGTTAGGAGTAGCAACCCACCATGGCCCTTAAAATCAGCGACGAGTGCATCAACTGCGATGTCTGCGAGCCTGAATGCCCGAACGGCGCCATTTCCCAAGGCGAAGAGTTTTACGTGATCGATCCCCAACTGTGCACCGAATGCGTCGGCCATTACGGCGAGCCGCAATGCATGGCGGTCTGTCCGGTCGACTGTATCGACAAGGATCCCGAGCGTCCCGAAGACAAGGAATCGTTGTATCAGAAATATCTGAAGCTGACGGCGGCTTGAGAGCTGTAGGGCGTTTTCGCGATAGCAAAACGCCAACATTATTCAAGGCTATGGCGGATTGCTTGGCTACGGGCTTGGCTTCCTTACCTCCGGCACCCACAAGTCATCGAGTTGCAAAACCACTTCGGCGAACGGTGCTGCACGTACTTTGTCGTCGTCTTTCCAGGTGCCTTCGAGCAGCCAGTGGCCGTCGGCTAGACTGTAAACTTCCAACGTGCGGATATCGGGATCGAGCAGCCAGAGCCAGTTGATCTGTTGCGCGGCGTAAATCGGCATTTTGACGGCGCGGTCGATGCGCGCGGTACCGGGCGACAGCACTTCGCAGACCCAGTCGGGGGCGAGGCTGAAATAGGCTTCTTCTGGCAATGCCGGCATGCGTTCGCGCCGCCAGCCAGCGATGTCCGGGACCAGAATATGCGGTCCCAAATGCAATTCCGGCTCGAACAGAATCCACCAGCCGCCGGGGCCGCCGCGCCCGTAATGAAACGGATCTCCGAATCGCATACTGAGCCCGGAGATCGCCAAAGCGTGTTTGGGTGCCGGCCGGGGTTGGGTGATCAGTTGGCCGTGAATGATTTCGCCGATCACATGATCGGGCAGGTCGAAGAGGTCTTCGTAGGTGGCGAAGCGCTGCGCGGGTTGGTTCATGGTCTGCCTCGAATTTCCATCCGGTATCGATGGGTTTATCTTACCAGACATGAAGTTGCTTCCTACATCCCAGCAGATTAAAGATGCGTAGGATGTGCTGAACGAAGCGAAGCGCATCAAGAGCCCTTCAGGATATCGTTCGCGATCGATACCCTGAAGGGCACTCGGTGCGCCTCCTGACGTCGGCACATCCTACAGTTTACTTATTCGGATAATGGTGCCCAATACCGTACCGGTCATCAAGCATAATTCAGCCAGCCGAAGCTTGCGGAAGTCTCGCCGATAGGTTTGTATTCCGCGCCAACCCAGCCGCCGTATCCCGACCGGTCGATCGCCGAAAACAGCGCCGTCCAATCGGCCTCGCCGGAGCCGGGCTGCCCCCGTCCGGGGCAATCGGCGAACTGGATATGGCCGATGCGGCCGGCATGTTCCGCGATAAACGCGGCCGGATCCTCGCCCATCCTGAGCATGTGGTAAATGTCGTATTGCAGGCAGATATCCGCCCGCTGCAGTTCGTCCTGCACCGCCAGCAGCTTCGCGCTCGTGTCGATAATAAAGCCGGGCATGTCGAGGCTGTTGATCGCTTCGAACACCGTTTTGACGCCCAAAGGCTTGAACATGTCGGCGGTCAGGCACAGATTGCGTTTGAAAGTGGCAAGGTAGGCGTCTAGGCGCGAGGGATCGAGGCAGCGGCCGGGCAATACGTTGATCGCGGCGGGCCGCAGCACTTGCGCATAACCGACCGCCAGCGCGAGCGCTTCCCGGAACCGGGTCTGTTTTTCCGGCACGCAGGCCAGCCCTTCGCCGCCTTGCAGCAAGTCGCCGGCCGGCACGTTGAACAGGACCAGTTGGAGATCGTGCTCGTCCAGTTTTCGCCGAATCGTCTCGGCTTCGAGTTCATAGGGGAACTGGATTTCGACCGCGCGAAAGCCGGCCGCACGCGCGGCCGCGAAACGGTCGATCAATTCGACTTCGGTGAACAGCAGGCTCAGGTTGGCCGAAAAACGCAGCATCAGTCTTTCCTGTAAAGTTTGATCAGGGTGGCCGGATCCTGCTCCAGATAGCCGTGGCTGCCGTGCAACTGCATCAGCTGCGCGGCGAGCCCGGACATCGGCAACGCGTTTCCGGTTTGCTTGGCCAGCTCGGCCGCCATCTGCAAGTCTTTCAATAAAGTCTTCACGCGCCATTTGACCGGCTCGAATTGTTCGAGCGCCATTTCGGGGCCGGCGATCTGCAGCGGCTTCGAGTCCGCAAAGCCGCCGGCCAGCGCCGCCGGAATTTTCTCCGCCTCGACGCCGGCCTGCTTCGCCAGCGCGATCATTTCCGCGATCACCAGCATGTTGCAGCTTACAATCATCTGGTTGCAGATTTTGGTGATCTGGCCGCTGCCGACCGGGCCCATGTGAGTCAGTTGCTTGTACAGCGGCTTTAGCATCTCGCGGGCGATCTCGATATGGGCGGGTTCGCCGCCGGCCATGATCGCGAGCGAGCCCTGTTCGGCGCCGCTCACGCCGCCCGATACCGGCGCATCGACCCAGCCCATCCCGCAGTGGTCGTGCAGCGCGGCCGCAAACGCACGGGTGCGGTTCGGGTCGATGCTGGACAGGTCGATTACCAGCTTGTCCGGCGCTCCGTGATTCAGGATGCCGTGATGGAGCGCCCATTCGACCGCCGGCGTGTCGGCCAGGCAGATAATCGCCACGTCGGAAGCGCGCACCAGCGCCGCGATGTCCGGCATCGCGGCTGCGCCGGCGGCGATCACGGGCTGGAGTTTCGCCGGGCTGCGGTTCCAGACGTTGACCCGGAAGCCGTGCTGCAGCAGCCGCAGCGTCATCGGTTTGCCCATCAGGCCGATGCCGATGAAGCCGAGAATAGGGAGTGAGTGTGGCATGAATCGTTGTAGTGGCGGAGGTTTTGAATCGTTCAGGGCGGTTTAACTGGAACGCCCGGTTTTTTTACGAGCAGGCGCGGCGGAGCGCTTCATTCGAGAGGCGGCAAAGCCTTTTCCTCGGACAGGGCCTCCAGCAGCGCCTGCTGTTGATCGGTAAAATCGAATATGCCCTGCTGCAGTTGAAACCAATAGCGGCTGATCGCGCCCAATTCGTTGTCGGCCAGGCTCCGTTCGAGATTGTGGGCTCGCCTCCGAATGTTTTCGAGGCCGCAAAAACTCAGCGAGCCGTGCAGCTTGTGGGTGATTTGCCGGGCCTGGTCGTATTGCCGGCGGTTGAGCGCGTTCTGGATGGTCTCCAACTGCTCCGGCAGTTCGGCGAACAATTGCGCGAATATCGTGAAAGCAAGTTGCTTGTCGTTGCGGGTCTTGGTCAAAATCATGAGGAGGTAATCCTGGCCGTCGCCGGATGCCGTCCCGTTGCTGTCGCGCATAGTCGTCCATTTATAAACCGATTTAAAATCGATGGGGCAGAAAGCATCGCCGCACGGATGCCCGGTTCCGGCGATCAATCTATATTGCGCTTTATTTTATGGTTATTATGTCCCGTTTCAAAATTCCTATCGAGCCGCCCATGAATCACGCCGAATCCGCCCTCGCCGTTCCGTCCGAATTACAAGCCGCGCATGCCGCCAATCTGCAGAAAATCACCGAACGGCTGGCCGAGCTGAACCTGAAGATGCCCGATCTGCCCGAGGTGGCGGCATCGCTGCCGAAAGTCTGGTGTGGCAGCGCGTTTGTCGCCGAACAGTGCTGCAAACGTCCGGAACTGCTGATCGATCTGGCCGATTCCGGCGACCTGACGCGCGCTTATCCGGCCGACTGTTACAAGGCCAGGCTGGACGCGTTGGACCCCGATTCCGAGAGTGCGCTGATGGCCGGGCTCCGGAAATTCCGCAACCGCGAGATGGTGCGGATCGCCTGGCGCGATCTGGCCGGCTGGTCGGAGCTGCCGGAAACCCTGATGGACCTGTCGCTGCTGGCGGACGCCTGCGTCCAGTACGCGCTCGATTTCCTGTACCGGCAGGCGACCGCCAAGCGCGGCGCGCCGCTGCTGAAGGACGGCAGCCCCCAGCAGATCGTCGTGCTCGGGATGGGCAAGCTCGGCGCCTACGAGCTGAACTATTCGTCCGACATCGACCTGATTTTCGCCTTTCCGGAAGAAGGCGTGCTGCCGGACCGCAAGGAAACCAGCTACGGCGAATTTTTTACCCGCCTCTGCCAGAGCCTGGTGCGGGTGCTCGACGACATGACCGTGGACGGTTTCGTGTTCCGGACCGACATCCGGTTGCGGCCTTACGGCGACAGCGGCGCGGTGATCATGACCTTCGACGGGATGGAAAACTACTACCTGACCCAGGCGCGCGAATGGGAACGCTACGCGATGATCAAGGCGAGGCAGGTGGCGGGCGACTTCAAGGCCGGCAGTCAGTTGATGGCGATGCTGCAGCCCTTCGTTTACCGGCGCTATCTCGATTACGGCGCGTTCGAGGAATTGCGCTCGCTGAAGCAGCAGATTACCCAGGAATTGAAACGCAAGGACCGGATGGAAAACGTCAAGCTCGGACCGGGCGGGATCAGAGAGATCGAATTCATCGGCCAGGCGTTTCAGTTGATCCGCGGCGGCAAGGAAAAGTCGCTGCAGCAGCGCGGCATCCTGGCGGTGCTGAAACGCCTCGGCGAATTGAATCTGCTGACCGCCGAAGACGCCGGTCAGTTGCAAAAGTCCTACGTGTTCCTGCGCATCGTCGAAAACCACATTCAGGAATACCAGGACAGGCAGGCGCACGATCTGCCGGTATCGCCCGAGGCCCGCGCGGCGCTGGCCTATTCGCTCGGTTTTTCCGGCTGGGATGCGTTTAAACAGGAGCTGGACCGGGTCAGAAAAGCCGTGCACGAAGTGTTCGACCAAGTGTTTTCACTGTCCAGGCAGGAGAATCATCGGGAAGCCGGCCGGCTGATCTGGAACGGGAGCGGCGAAGATGCCGAACGGCTCGCGGCCTGCGGTTTTACCGATCCCGAGGCGACTCGCGAAAGCCTCAGGGAATTCAAGGCTTCGGCGGCGGTGCGCCGGCTGACCGCGAAAGGCGCCGGCGTCCTGGACCGCCTGATGCCGCAAGTGCTGGAGGCGATGCGCGAATTCGAGCGGCCTGATGAAGTGTTCAAACGGGTGCTGGACATCTTTGCCGCGGTCGCGGGCCGAAACGTTTACCTGGCCTTGCTGTCCGAAAACCCGCAAGCCCTGGCGCTGCTGCTCCGGTTGGCCGCCGCCAGTTCCTGGATCTGCCGCTATCTGGCGCAATACCCGGTGGTGTTCGACGAGCTGATCGACGCCCGGACGCTGTTCGCGCCGCTGAAGAAACAGGATCTCGCCGAACAGTTGGACCGGCTGCTGCAAGCGGTCGGCGTGGAGGAAATGGAGCAGGCGATGATTCTGCTCCGCCAGTTCAAGCAGCAGCAGGTGCTGAAGGTCGCGGCCGCCGATTTGATGGGCGCGGTGCCCCTGATGGTGGTCAGCGACTACCTGACCTATATCGCCGAAAGCATCGTCGAAAAAACCGTCGAATGCGCCTGGCGGGCGCTCGCGCAGAAGCACGGCCATCCGCCCGGCAGCGACGGCGAACGCACCGGATTCGGCGTCATCGGCCTTGGCAAGTTCGGCGGTATCGAGCTCGGCTACGGCTCCGACCTCGATCTGGTATTCATCTACGACTGCGCGGACGGCAATGCGTCGACTTCGGGGAACAAGCCGATTTCGGCCATCCAGTTTTACGGCAGGCTCGGCCAGCGGGTCCGGCACATCCTCGATACCCGGATGCTGTCCGGCGTGCTCTACGAAGTCGACATGCGCCTTCGGCCCAACGGCGACTCCGGTTTGTTGGTGTGCCACATCAATGGCTATGAAGATTACCAGAAAAACCAGGCATGGACATGGGAGCGCCAGGCGCTGGTGCGGGGCCGTTTCATCGCCGGCGATCCGCGGCTGAAAGCGAAATACGAAGCGGTGCGGCACGCAATCCTGAGTTTGCCGAGGGATGCCGAGGCGTTAAAAAAAGAAGTCCGCGAGATGCGCGAAAAAATGCGCGCCGCGCTGACGCCCAGGGAAAACGGAAAATTCGACCTCAAGCAGAGCAAGGGCGGCATCGCGGACATCGAGTTCCTCGTGCAGTACGGGGTGTTGAGCCAGGCGGCAGATCATCCTTCCCTGACGACCTACACCGACAATATCAGGCAACTGGACGGTCTGGCGGAGGCCGGATTTTTGTCCGGAGCAGATGCCGAAACGCTCAAGGCGGCCTATTGCGCTTACCGCGATTACGGCCACAAGCTGGTTCTGCAGGACGAGCGCGCGGAAATCGGCCAACCCGAGGCGGCGGAGTTGAGCGAGCAGGTCGGGCTGTTGTGGCGGCAAATCATGGAGGCATAGCCAATTGCGCTATGTCAATTAACGCATCCATTTTGTGGCATATGACCTGGTTCGGCGCCAAGCCGCCTTTTAGGCGCCTGCATTGAACAAAATATGGAAAAATGATGCGGCATTTGACACAGCGGTGATCGGTCCGATCGAAAAGGGCTGCCTCGCGGCCGGGTCGATGGCTTCGGCGCCGGCAAAAAAACAGCTTTACCCGGGAGACGGCATCGGATTGTTCGCGGAAAATAAGCCCTTTCGCAAGATACCGGACCGTCAGCAACGCCTATTTTCTGGCATGCTATGTGCTTAATGATTGATGTCATGGCTATGTTCGGCGCTACCTGTAGGGAAAGGAATGGGATAGCGCATTTCCCTACCCGAGCGATGCCATGCTTCTCTCACTCGCTTAAACCGATACGTGGCCCTTTCATTGTTCAAAGTATTTTTTCGAATGCTCTCGATCAATGTCTTCAACCCGGATGTGCCGTGCAATGCGGAGGGTCCGGGTCTTTTTTCTTTATGGGGTAAGCACGGACGGAATTCGGAAAAAATCGTACGCTAAAGAAGCTGTCCGGCAAAACATTAAACGCATTTTGCATGCGTAATTTTTAACATGGCGGTGCGTAAAGGCTTGTGCAAGGTTTCCGAGCAGCAAGTGATTGCGGCCGTTCTCTCCTGGCCCATACGCCGCGTTTATTCCATTGCCCGACATGGCCATAAACCGTTTGTCGCGGCGGAAAACCGTTGGGCATCGCCACTCAATGCAGCCCCTCTGACACCATATAGAATGGCTGGTTGCTCTGTGCTTTAGCGGGCTGACGAGAAAAGCCGCCTACTTGATGTCCCTCTCATTTGATGAAATAATCGGATAATGCAAATCCGTAGCCGAAACGCTTTATCCAAATCAATTGCAAGCTATGTGCTTGTCGCGCTGATTTGCCAGCTGTTTTTCGGCTATGGCGCCTTGTCTCCTTTTGTCTTGTGTTTCGGCCAGAACGGTCATGTCGCGGTGGAACGGGCAGGCCACGATCATACGCGGGAGTCGTTAATCCCGTCCGGCGCTCCTCGGGAAGCTCATCAAGCCGTTGTTTCGGCTCATGCCGGCTCCAGTTCTTTGCAACAGAAGCCGCCGGTTTTCAATCTGCAAGGCCCTGATCAGGTCAAGCCTTGTCTCGATTTGCCCGTCGGCGAGAAAGACCAGGGTGGCCATTACACGCTTGAACCGATACTGCAGCATCTCATCGACATCGGCTGGGCCCTGACGGCCGCCGCCGTCTTGTTGATTGCCGTACTTCAATCGGCCCTCTTAAACCCTTATCGCCTCTTCACGACGAACAATCCCATTTCGTCGAATCCTGCCCTAAGACGCTGCGTCGTCCTTTTGATTTAAGCCAACTCTCAAAATCTTATCCGTCTTCGGGCGGTTCGTCTTTTTCCGCCCCGGATTGGCGGAAAATAGTCTTACAATTTTTGGGAGACCCTCCGTGTTTTTCTTTGACAATCCCACGGCTGCCGGGAAACTGGCGGCGATTTTGCTGTCGTCCAGCGTATCGTTTAACGCACTGGCCTCGCCAGAGGCACCGGATACGAATGGGCCAGCGCCCTTACCGATTCATCGTCCCGGCCATCAACAGCCGGCGGTTGCCGGCAACCGCCTGACACTGCAACAGGCGCTTGCCCGAACGCTGACCGGCAACCCGGATTTGGCGGCCTTTTCCGAGGAAGTCCGTGCGCAGGAAGCCCTCGCGCTGCAAGCCGGGCTGTTTCCAAACCCGGTGTTCGGCGCCAGTGCGGCGAATTTCGCCAACAGCGCCGCCAAAGGTTTCGACGGCGATGCCGTCACGCTGCAACTCAGCCAATTGATCGAACTGGGCGGCAAGCGCGCCGCCCGCATCCAGGTCGCGGAAGCCGGCCGGGAGGTGGCGAATTGGGCGTATGAAATCAAGCGCGTGACCGTATTGGCCAGTGCGGCGCAGGCGTTTATCGAGGTGCTGGGCGCACAAGCTCGCACCGATCTTGCGCGGCATTCGCAGCAACTGGCGCAACAAGTCGTCGACACGGTCGGCAACCAAGTCAAAGCCGGCAAGGTGTCGCCGATTGAAGAAACCCGCGTTGCCGTGGCGTTGGCAACGACCCAAAGTGAAATGCTGCGCACCGAGCGGGAACTGGAGGCGGCCAAGAAAAAGCTGGCCGCCTATTGGGGCAGCACGAAGCCGGAGTTTTCAACCGTCCGGGGGGATCTCGAAGCCATCAAAACGCTGCCGTCGTTGCAGTCGTTGACCGACCGGCTGACGCAAAGCCCGGAACTCAGCCGTTGGGCGTCCGAACTGTCGCAACAGCAAGCGCTGGTGCAATCGGAAAAAACCAAAGCCATTCCCGATCTGACCGTGACGTTCGGCGGCAGCAATTACCTGGCGAATCAAGACTATGTCGTCAATGTGGGCGTTTCCCTGCCGTTGCCGGTCTTCGATCGGAATCAGGGCAACATTCAGGCGGCGGAACGGCGCCACAGCAAAACGGCCGACGAGCTGCAATCCGCCGAAGTCCGCGTCGGCACCGAACTGAATACCACTTACTTGAATCTCGATGCCGTCCGCGCCGAAATCGAAACTTTCCGGCTCACGATTCTACCGCAGGCCGCAAGCGCCTATCAGGCCGTGCAAAAAGGCTACCGTCTCGGAAAATTCGCCTTGCTGGACGTTTTGGACACCCAGCGCACGCTGTTTAACGCCAAAGGCCAATATCTACGCGCTCTGGTCGCCTACCATCAAAATCTTGCCGACCTTGAGCGGCTGATCGGCGGCGCTGTCAACGAGGACTTGAAATGAATCGAAAATCTTTAATCGTCATCATCGGCCTGTTCGTTGCCGGCATCGTGCTGGCCGGCATGATTCTCACGTTGAAGCCGCCGGTCGCCAACGATGAAGAGGAACATGCCGGGTCTGCCGGGCAAAGCGAAACGTTTCCGCGCGGCCCGCATCACGGCTGGCTGTTGACGAAAAACGGTTTCGCGCTGGAAATCGTGATCTACGAAACCGGCGTTCCGCCGCAATTCCGCATTTACCCTTACCAGAACGAAAAACCGCTCCCGCCCGGACAAGTGCAAGCGGACATCACCTTGCATCGTTTCGGCGGGCGCAGCGAGACCTTCCGTTTTAAACCGGAAGCCGATTATCTGATCGGCGATACGGTCGTGGAAGAGCCGCACTCTTTCGATGCCGCCATCAACGCGCGTTTCGGCGGCAACGCTTATCAATTCGCTTATTCCCAGGTGGAAGGCCGGGTGCAATTGTCCCCGGCCTCCCTCAAAAGCGCCGGCATTACGGTCGAGATGGCGGGGCCGGCCGAGATCGAAAGCGTGTTGAAATTGCCGGGCACGATCGAATTCGACCAGAACCGTTTTGCGCATGTCGTGCCCCGCGTCGGCGGTGTGGTCGTGGACGCGCGTAAAAAGCTGGGCGAAGCCGTCGCTCGGGGAGAAGTGCTGGCCGTGCTGGAAAGCCGCGACCTGGCGGATTTGAAAAGCCGTCTGGCGACCGCCCGCAAACGTTTGGAGCTGGCCCGTTCGTTGTACCGGCGCGAAGCCCAATTATGGCGGGAAAAGATTTCCGCCGAGCAGGATTATTTGCAGGCCAAAACGCAACTGGCGGAAGCTGAAATCGCTGTGGCCACGGCCAAGGACCAGTTGGAAGCTTTGGGCCTTGAGGCCGATCCTCGCAAATACCCGGGCAATCTGGCCCGTTATGAACTTCGCTCGCCGCTGAACGGCACCGTGATTGAAAAACATCTGGTGGTCGGCGAGTCCGTGCAAGCCGATGCCACCGTCTTGGTCATTGCCGACCTGAGCCAAGTGTGGGGCAATTTCAGCGTGCCGGCCAACGACTTGAACCGGGTCAATGTCGGCCAGAAAGTGCGCGTCAAAGCGCCGGAACTGGGTTTGGAAGCCGAAGCGACGATCGACTATCTGGGCGCCTTGGTCGGTGAGCAAACCCGTTCGGCGCCTGGGCACGTGCATATCGACAATCCGGAACAGCGTTGGCGTCCCGGCCTGTTCGTCAATATCGAAGTCATTGAAGAAAAAGCCGCCGTGCCGGTCGCGGTGATGCTCGAAGGCGTGCAGACCTGGCACGATGCCGAAGCGGTGTTTGTGCAGGTCGGCGACCAATTCGAAGTGCGCCCCTTGCGGCTGGGGCGGCGCGATGCCAGCCGGGCTGAGGTTTTGCAGGGGCTTGCGGCCGGCGAACATTATGCAGCGGCTAACAGCTTCGTATTGAAAGCGGAACTGGGCAAGGCCGGCGCGGCGCATGAGCATTAAGGAGAAATCGGCATGTTCGAACGTATTTTAAAATTCTCCATCCACAACCGCCGGCTCGTTTTGCTCGCCACCGCCGCAGCCGCCGCACTGGGCATCTACAATGTCCTGCGCCTGCCGATCGACGCGGTGCCGGACATCACCAACGTCCAGGTGCAGGTCAACACGGCCGCGCCCGGCTATTCGCCGCTGGAAGCGGAACAGCGCGTCACGTTCCCGATCGAGGTCGTCATGGCCGGCTTGCCGGGGCTGGAACAGACGCGCTCTCTGTCCCGCTACGGCTTGTCCCAAGTAACCGTTATCTTCAAGGACGGCACGGACATTTATTTCGCCAGGCAGCTCGTCAGCCAGCGTATCCAGGAGGCGAAAAGCCAGTTGCCGCCGGGATTGGAGCCGACGATGGGGCCGATCGCGACCGGCCTCGGCGAAATCTTCATGTGGACGGTAAACGCCGAACCCGAAGCGCGCAAAGCCGATGGCGAGCCGTACAACGAAACCGATTTGCGCATCCTCGAAGACTGGATCGTGCGTCCGCAATTGCGCACCGTCCCCGGCGTCACCGAAGTCAACACGATCGGCGGCTACGTCAAGCAATACCACGTTACGCCGCACCCCGAAAAACTGATTGCTTACGGGCTGAGTTTCCGCGATGTGCTGACGGCTTTGGAAAGCAACAATGACAATATCGGCGCCGGTTATATCGAACATCATGGCGAACAATATCTGATCCGGGTCCCCGGCCAGGTCAAAACCCTGGACGAAATCGGCCGCATTATCGTCGGCAATTATCAAGGCACGCCGATCTTCATCCGCGATGTCGCCGAGGTCTTGCTCGGCAAGGAACTGCGCGCCGGCGCCGCCACCGAAAACGGCCGTGAAGCCGTGCTCGGCACGGTGTTCATGCTGATCGGTGAAAACAGCCGCCAAGTCTCGCAGGCGGCCGGCGAAAAACTCGCCGAAATCAACCGCAGCTTGCCGGTCGGCGTTAAAGCCAAGCCGGTTTACGACCGCCGCATTCTGGTCGATAAAACCGTCGCCACGGTCAGGAACAACCTGCTGGAAGGAGCGCTGCTGGTCGTCGCCATCTTGTTTCTCTTCCTCGGCAACCTGCGCGCCGCGTTGATCACCACCGCGGTGATTCCGCTGGTGATGCTGTTCACGATCACCGGCATGGTCGCGCAAGGCGTCAGCGCCAATTTGATGAGTCTCGGCGCCCTGGATTTCGGCATTATCGTCGACGGCGCGGTGGTCATCGTGGAAAATTGCGTCCGCCGCTTGGCATTGGAACACCACCGGCTGCAACGGCCTTTGTCGTTAAAAGAACGGCTCGATGCGGTGTTCGACGCCTCGCAGGAAGCAAGGCGGGCGCTGTTGTTCGGCCAAGCCATTATCATTACGGTGTATTTGCCGATATTCACGCTATCCGGCGTCGAAGGCAAAATGTTCCATCCGATGGCGTTTACCGTCGTGGCCGCGTTAGTGGGCGCGATGCTGCTTTCCATCACCTTTATCCCCGCCGCGCTCGCGGTTTTTATCGGCGACCGGATGGCCGAAAAAGAAAATCCGGCTATGCGTTTTGCGCAACAAGCCTACCGGCCGCTGCTGGAAGGAGCCTTGACGAATACGCCGGTCGTGTTGACGGGCGCCACGGTGCTGGTGGGGTTGAGTTTGCTGCTGGCTACGCGCCTGGGCTCGGAATTCATTCCCACGCTGGATGAAGGCGATATCGCCATGCATGCGCTGCGCATTCCCGGCACCAGTTTGTCGCAAGCGATCGACATGCAGCACACGCTCGAAAAGAAAATCAGCGCCTTTCTGGAAGTCGAACGTGTATTCGCCAAGATCGGCACGGCCGAGATTGCCACCGACCCGATGCCGCCCAGCGTCGCGGATACCTTCATCATGTTGAAAGAGCGTTCCGCATGGCCCGATCCCGGCCGTTCCAAAGCGGATTTACTGGCGGCTTTGGAACAGGCGGCCAAGGAGGCGCCCGGCAACAATTACGAGTTCACCCAGCCGATCAAAATGCGTTTCAACGAACTATTATCCGGCGTTCGGGCCGATGTCGCCGTCAAAGTCTTCGGCGACGATCTGGACACGCTGCTGGAAACGGCCGGACAAATGAGCCGGGTACTGGAAAAAGTGCCGGGCGCGTCGGACGTCAAAGTCGAGCAGATGACCGGCTTGCCGTTGTTGACCGTACGGATGAAGCGGGACATGTTGGCGCGTTTCGGCCTGAATACGCGCGACGTTCAGCAAGCGGTGCAGGCGGCGATGGGCGGCGCCAAAGCCGGGGAAATTTTTGAAGGCGACCGCCGCTTCGACTTATTGGTACGCCTGCCGGAAGCCCTGCGCAGCGATCCCGACGCGATGCGGCAAATTCCGATCCCGCTGCCCGCTCGGCAAGCCGCCGAGCGGCAAACCTTGATCTTGCTGGGCACGGTGGCCGACTTTGAAGTGACGCAAGGACCTAACCAGATCAGCCGCGAAAACGGTAAACGCCGCGTCGTATTGACCGCCAATGTGCGCGGCCGGGATTTGGGTTCTTTCGTCGCGGAAGCCCGGCAAAAGATCGGTACCGAGATCAAGCTGCCCGCCGGTTGCTGGGTCGCCTGGGGCGGCCAATTCGAACAGATGATCGCCGCCGCCGAACGGTTGCAAGTGGTCGTGCCGTTGGCATTATCGATTATATTTTTATTGCTGTACGCCACTTTCGGCAATATCCGCGACGGTTTGCTGGTATTCACCGGCGTGCCGTTCGCCCTGACCGGCGGCATCGTGGCGCTGTGGCTGCGAGGCATTCCGCTGTCGATTTCGGCGGCGGTCGGCTTTATCGCGCTGTCCGGCGTGGCGGTGCTCAACGGCTTGGTGCTGATTACCTTCATCAATAAATTGCGCCAAGACGGGTTGGCACTGGAACGAGCGGTCCGCGAAGGCGCGCTGGTCCGGTTGCGGCCGGTGTTGATGACCGCGTTGGTGGCTTCCCTGGGATTCATCCCGATGGCGCTGGCGACCGGCACCGGCGCGGAGGTGCAGCGTCCGCTGGCGACGGTGGTGATCGGCGGCATCTTGTCATCGACGCTGCTGACGCTGTTGGTGCTGCCGGCTCTTTACCGGCTGGTTAAATCCCGTCAACCGCCCAGCGGTCCGCCGCAAGCCGGGGACGGCTGCTGCGCTGAGCGCCAGGGAGATCGCCTGTCCAGCGAGCCTGCTACGCCATCGACAACCCTGCGATTCAAGATTCAAGGCATGGACTGCGCCGAAGAAATCGCTACGCTCAAGCGCGAGGTAGGGCCGCTGGTGAACGGCGAAGACCGGCTTAGCTTCAATTTGCTGGAAGGCGCCATGAGCGTGGATCGCGAGGCAAGCCACATCTCAGGTTTGGTTGCTCGGTCGAATCGGGATTTCTATTTAGCTCTTAGGACGAATAGCACATAGGGCAATGCCTTACGTGCTAATTCTGCGTTTCTCCCTGCAAAGAAGGTTGATTGATGCCAGCGAGTGGAACGACAACAGAGTTCGGTGGTTGTGACTAAAAACTTTTTATCCGCAACAAGGCTTATGTTGCTGGATCGGCGGGCATTTGACCGAGCCGTAAGAACAAAAGACGCAGCAATCGCCCTTCTTCGGCTTTAGCAGCGCACCACAGCCTTTGCACTCATAGAAAAATTGGCACGCATCGGTCGGCATGATCTCCGTCTCGGCGTGCCCGCACTGCGGACAGGTCAGCGTGGATTCGAGAATCACCGCATTCATTTTGGCGCCGCCTGGATAGAAGACGGATAACCGGCGTTTTTAGTGGCTTCGGTCAATTGACCGGCTGACGTAGCCGCATCGTCGAACTGCACCGTCGCGGTTTTATCCGCGTAGCTGACTGAAACCTGCTGTACCCCGGCCACGCGTTCGAGCGCTTTCTTGACCGTAAGCGGACAGACGGCACAGGTCATATTTTTGACATCGAGCGTCACGGTGCGGGGCGCGGCCAACCCGACGCCGGATGTAGCAACGCACGCCAGAAAGAACAGAAAAATACGTGTTTTCATCAGCTTATTCCTCAATAAAAGAAAGGAGCGATCCACGGGAACGCCAATAAACCGATTAACGGGAGGGTTACGCCCCAGAAAATAAAGCGCTGCTTGCGGATCACGTCTTCTTCAGCGCAAGGCTTTCCGGTTTCGCAGGCTGGGCTTATTAAATGGAGTTTGCGGAACGACAGGCCGATAAATAGCGCGGCTAATCCTAGAAAAATCGGCCGCAATGGCTCGAAGGCGGTGAGAGTTGCCACCCAAGCGCCGCCAATGCCGAGGCTTAACAACAGTAACGGCGCGACACAGCATAGGCTTGCGCCGATTCCGGCAAAAATCGCCGCCATCAGAGTTTGTTTTGGATTCATGACAGTCGCCAAAGTGATTTGGAATGGCTTATTATAAGCTCTGTACCAAAGTACGGAGTCAAGCGTCATGGCACATGAAAATTTCACGATCGGCCAATTGGCGAAAACGACAGCGGTGAATGTCGAGACCATCCGTTATTATCAGCGGCGTGGCCTGCTCGCGAAGCCCGTAAAGCCGCATAAGGGGATTCGACGTTATACCGAAAGGGACGCCCGGCGCGTGCGTTTCATCAAGCAAGGCCAGAAACTCGGCTTTTCGCTCGACGAGCTGAAAGAATTAATGAGCCTCGAAGATGAACGGCAATGCCGGCAAGCGCGGAATATCGCGCTGAAAAAGCTCTCGTCGATTCGGGAGCGTATCGAAGGATTGAAGAATATGGAAAAAGCTTTGTCCGGTTTGGTCGAGTGCTGTTCACACAACGCGGACGAGGCGTCTTGCCCTATTATCATGGCCTTGCTGAACGCTTCGCACTCTTAACGTAGGCTTTTTCCGAATTCTGCCGCTACCCCTATTTCGTCCATGGGGACATATCGTTTGAAAAGGTTGGCCGCTCCCAAGAGGATCCTCTTCTACACACCTTGCCAGGTATTTCTATTTATAATGCAACCCGCCTGAGCCGCAACGCATTGCCGATGACCGAAACCGAACTTAGACTCATCGCGGCCGCCGCAATCATCGGAGACAAGAGAATACCGAAAAACGGATAGAGCGCGCCGGCGGCAATGGGCACGCCCAGGGCATTGTAAATAAACGCGAAAAACAGGTTCTGGCGGATATTACGCAAAGTCGCCCGACTTAAATGGCGGGCTTTGACCAGCCCCATTAGATCCCCTTTCACGAGCGTAATGCCGGAACTTTCCATCGCGACGTCCGTGCCCGTGCCCATCGCGATGCCGATGTGGGCCGCCGCCAGTGCCGGCGCATCGTTGATACCGTCGCCGGCCATCGCGACGGTATGGCCTTCGCCCTGTAATTTCTTGATCACTTCGGTTTTTTGCTCCGGCAACACTTCCGCCTGTACTTGATCGATTCCCAGGCTTTTGGCCACAAACTCGGCCGTGGTGCGGTTGTCGCCGGTCAACATCACCACCCGAATGCCTTCTTTATGCAAGTCCGTCAACGCTTTGAAGGCGGTAGGCTTGATCGGGTCGGCTACGCCGAGAAGTCCGGCCGCTTTACCGTCGATCCCGATCATTACCACCGTTTGTCCTTGTTGGCGCAACGTCTCTATCGAGTTTGTCAAAATGTCCGTTGCGATGCCCGAGTCCTTCATCAACTGCGCATTCCCCAACGCCACGTTCCTGCCGTTTATCATCCCGGCCACCCCTCTACCGGTCAGCGATTGAAACTCGGCGACAGGCAGCGGTTTTAGCCCCTGCGCTTCTGCGCCTTTGCCGATCGCCGCCGCAAGCGGATGTTCGCTGGCCCGTTCCAGACCGGCCGCATAAGCCAAGACCTCTTCCTTCGTGAAGCCGTTGGCCGCCTCGACCGTGATCAGTCGCGGTTTGCCTTCGGTGAGCGTGCCGGTTTTATCGACGACCAGGGTGTCCACTTTTTCCATTACTTCCAGCGCTTCGGCATTCTTAATCAGGACACCCGCCGTCGCCCCGCACCCGGTACCGACCATGATCGACATCGGGGTGGCCAATCCCAGGGCACAGGGACAAGCGATAATCAACACCGCTACCGCGTTCACGACCGCGTGGGCC
Organism: Methylomicrobium agile; assembly: GCF_000733855.1. Lineage (NCBI taxonomy): Bacteria > Pseudomonadati > Pseudomonadota > Gammaproteobacteria > Methylococcales > Methylococcaceae > Methylomicrobium > Methylomicrobium agile. Next base: position 1,296,516 of record NZ_JPOJ01000001.1, on the reverse strand, counting down.
AATCGGGGCTCGGGCCCCCAACTCCACCAGACGACAAGCGTAATGGCGGCCGTCAGCACCACTGCGGGAACAAAGTAGCCGGAAACCGTATCGGCCAATTTTTGAATCGGCGCCCGGCTGCGTTGCGCTTCACCGACCATGTGCACAATTTGAGAAAGCAGGGTTTCGCTGCCGACGCGTTCGGCACGCATCAGCAAGCTCCCGGTGCCGTTAATCGTCGCACCGATCAGCGGCATATCCGTCAATTTCTCAACCGGCACCGGCTCACCCGTTACCATCGATTCATCAACCGCACTGATACCTTCGATCACGATCCCGTCCACCGGTATTTTCTCGCCTGGCCGCACCCGCAGAATATCGCCGGGCTTCACCTGCTCCAAGGGAATATCCGTCTCGCTGCCGTCGGCATGGTGACGCCGGGCGGTCTTGGGCGCCAATCCCAGCAACAGTTTAATCGCCGCGCTGGTTCGGCTTCTGGCCCGCAATTCCAGTACTTGGCCGAGTAAAACCAGCGTCGTGATCACCGCCGCCGCTTCGAAATACACCGCCACCCGACCCTGCTGGTCTCGCAGCGACGGCGGGAAAATCTGCGGCAGAAAGGAGGCCAGTACACTGTAAACCCAGGCGACGCCGATTCCCAACGCAATCAAGGTAAACATATTCAGGCGGCGAGTTAGCACAGAAGACCCGCCGCGTTGAAAAAAAGGCCAGCCGCCCCACAACACGACGGGGGTGGCCAGGGCGAATTCCAGCCATTGGAGCTGGCGTAGGGATAATGTGCCGGCGACGAATGCCGGCATCAGGTCATGCAGCATCGCCATCAAAAATACCGGCAAGGACAGGGCGAGACTAATCCAAAACCTTAGCCGCATATCGCCGAGTTCTTGGTTTTCCTCTTCCTCGTCCGAAGCGTTGCGGGGTTCCAGTGCCATGCCGCACTTGGGGCAGAATCCGGCTTCCTGGCGGACCACTTCGGGATGCATCGGGCAGACATATTCCGTTCCCGCAGCGGGAGCGGAAGCTATCTCTAAAGCCATTCCGCATTTGGGGCAGTTTCCCGGTTTTTCCTGACGAATTTCGGGATGCATCGGGCAAGTGTAAATTCTGGGGGCCATGATTTTCTTCCCGTTTCGAGGCATGCTATCCCGTTTAAAACGGGTGCTCATCAGCGTAGAGTACCGGAATCACGATCAAGGTCAACAGTAAAGACCGGAAACTCGGCTTTGCGCGCAACGAGCTGACAGAATTAGAGCCTCGAAGAGGAACAACAGTGCCCTTTATCGAGCCTGTCCGTGCCCGTGCCTTGCTCCGTTCAGAATCCGAAGATTTGTATTGCCGAACCGCCGTGCGGCAAACGGAAACTCCGGGCATTTAATTGAACTATGTTATTTAACTTGGTTTAGGCGCGTCATATGCCGCAATTTAGAGGCCGTGGAATGAATTCGCGATGATGAGTGTGTCCAATGAAGGGCGGAATACCGAAAGGCGGCCAGGCATCCGGAATATCGGTCAACGGCATTATATGACCGATTTTGTTGGGTATTTCGGCGGTCATCGCCGTTGGGGCAAAGAAGCTGAACGAGGAATTGCTGTTGAGGAAGTGATAAAAAGTAAGGGAAAAAAAGGGCCAATTACGATGGCATGGCGTTTGCTTAAGATAACATTGTATGTCATTACTCGGAAAGGCGGGATTTGTCCAAGGCACGCAATGGCATCGAGTTTAACTTTAAGAATAATCATAAATGCCTAAGGGGGGCAGAATGAAGCGTTCCACAATAAAAACGACAGCATCATTTATGTTTGTGGCGGCATTGGGCATCGGTCATGCCTATGCGCACACCGGAGTGCGGGATCAGGTCGACGAAGGCAAAGCCAGTTACAACGGATTTACCATTACCCACGGCTGTGCTTCCGGAGCCGAAGGTCAGTCGGGGCAGGCTTATCCGGTATTGGGGCAGACGGCGCTGTTTCCTTACGGCAGCACGGCGGTCTGGCGCGACGAGACGGGCGCGGTGATTCAACAAGGCGGCGACGGCAACGGCACGATCACGGCGGCCTCCTTGTCGTTGAACGTCACCGGCTATGCCGGCATGTCCTCGGCTTTCGCGACCTCGCAGGAAATCGTCGATACTGCCGGCGTGGTTCGGGCCCTGCACTGGCGCGACGGAGCGATGGAGCCCAAATTGAATACCATTACCCCGTTCAAAATCACCGCGCCGACCATCAAAAATGACTGTGTCAAGACCTTGAAGATCCGCGTCGCGGTCATCAACTGGTGCGACCTGAAAAAGAACGAAGCCAACGACGTGAAGGGGCCTTATAAAAAACCGAAGGACGCTTTCGGCCGTCCGATTCCGCTCACTTCGATCGTCGACGTGAACAACGGCCTGCAGGCCAACGTGGCGGACTCGCGGATCTACAAGAACCAGGGCGGCGGCAATGGCGATAACAACCGCGCCGACTGGTGGTTCTCCGATCTGTACAACGGCAGCCAATTGTATAAAGATCCTGAAGTTATCGGCGCGGATGCCAGTTACTGGTCGGCTGCAATTACCGTGAACAACGCCGCGGCGGATACCGCGAATTGTGGAAGCCCTTTGGTCAATTATACGGTCGAACCCGCCGGCATCGATCTGGATACCTACCTGACCGGCCCGAATACCCAGCCGTTCACTTCGGGTAATGGTCCGTTCTAACGTTATCGAAAATATCTTGAAGGGAAACTCCGCCTGCTTCGGCGCCTGGGCGCCGGAGCAAGCGGCCGATCGAGGCCAAGCACGGCAGGTGCCTTGGCTTTTGCCGTTTAAGGAGAGAAACTTCCTCTCCATCGAACCAATCTACCGGATTGGCCGCCGACTGTCGTTCTCCGTGTTTCGCGGGCGGCGACGGGTTGTTGTGCAAAGCGGGCAAAGGTGTATACTTGCCCGGATTTATTTTTGGCGTAGCGCCCGACTGATGCTGCGCCTCGAAAGGCTTAAATACTTGAGTATAAGCAAGCGGATCGATAAGGATCGTTAAAAGTCGGAGGGTTAAGGCGCCAAGCCTCTTGTGTATATAACGGCCTCTTGTGGGGCGCGGGGATATGATGAGATTAACGAACAAAGTCATTGCCGCATCGGTTGGGACGATGCTTTTAGGTTGCGTATCGGCCGTGTCGGAAGCGGATACTTTTGACCAAAGCCTGGGTAATTTTATTGGCGCGACCGACTCGTACCGGATCACCTGCCAGTCGAGTCCGGAAGGAGCGATCGGCCCGACCGATCACCTCAATTTCAAAATCATCGATACGACGCCGTCGGACGATGGTTCGACGCCGCTGTTGCTGAATATTCATGTCAAGAAAGGCAACAAACGGATCGGTTTCGTGACGCACGACGAAACGGAAGTAACGCCGGGAACGCAGCGGGAATTCGAGGTGGCGGGCGGCAAGGGGAGGTACAAAATCACTGTCGACACCCTCGGCACGACGGATACTTCGAACACGACCAAACACATGTTTTCGGTCGAAACGCGCTGTTTGAACGATAACGGCGAGTTCACCAAGCCGAAGGTCGCCAAAATAAAGACAAAGACCCTCAAGAACGGTAAAAAAGCCAACTTATCGGCTGTTTGTGGCAAAAACCAACTGACCGGCGAAACCGGCAAGCTCTACGTGAAGTTTGCCAATACGACGGCGGATCCGGCGCGCGTGGTGCTCAATGCCCAGGTGTTGAAGGATAATTGGGCAACCAACGTCACGGACGGCAACGGCGACGACATCTATAGCGACGCGGGCAATCTGAAAGGCGGCAACGGCGATTACACGGTATTGGTCAACAGTACCGCTTATAACCCTCTGCAAGACAATGCAAGAGATTACACGATGGACTACCGGTGCGAAAATAGCGCCAATGCCGACACCGGCACGGCCGATATCGTGCCGGTTCAAGATCAATGAGTCGGGTAACCGGCAACAGTGCGAAGTGGGGCGGCCATGAGAAATAAGAGAAAGTTTTTAATGCAGATCGGGATTGTCTGGCTGTGCCAGGCGTCGGGCGTTCTGGCCCACGATCAGAGCGGAACGCTGGGCGCTCAGGCTTCGGCTACCGATTACTACGAGCTGACGTGCTTCGATGACAACAACGGCCCTCCCGATCATTTGTTCTTTGAAGTTCGCGGCGATACCAGTAATACGGCGGTACAAGTCAGCGGGCAAGTCGTCAACGGCAGTCAGGCGGCCAGCGCGACCGATCATACGAGCGGGGACAGCAACTATAGCCCTCAGTTGAAAGTCGTTCACGAAGGCGATAACGATGTATATCGCATGGTGATCGACAAAAACGGCCCCGGCACGGCCCGATATTCGCTGGAATATCACTGCCAAACGGCCAGCGGCGTCCATACCGGAACGTCCGATCTCAACTATTTGCAAATCCAATAACCCACGGATGCCCAATGGAAGCGACAGGCGAAAAAATTGGCGGTGGTTTCCGTACGGCCTCAAAATTCGATTGGCGAATTTCATTTAACAGCTTCGAACGCGCGGCCGAAACCGTTTGGGCCGCCTTCAACCAGAATCATTCCGGTCATTTTTCATGCTAGTAGTCCATCCCAAAAAAATCGCTCTGTTCGGGGTATTCCTGGCTGTGCTGTCGATGCCGCTGTTCGCGGTGGAGCGCGGGGAGATCTCCGGCAATTGTACGCTGCCCCTATTGGATGGCTCTGGCAATGTGGCGTTAAACGAACTCAAGGGAAAGGTGGTCTATCTCGATTTTTGGGCGTCCTGGTGCGGACCCTGCGCCAAATCGTTTCCGTTCATGAACCGGTTGCATGACGAGCTCGGCGGTAAAGACCTGGCGATCATCGGCGTCAATCTGGACGAAAACCCCGAGGATGGGCAAGCGTTTTTAGCGCAATATCCGGCCAGTTTCACGATTGCCGCCGACAAGGGCGAACAGTGCGCCCGGCTGTTCGACGTGAAGGCGATGCCGTCGACGTACCTGATCGGCCGGGACGGCGTCATCCGCGACGTGCATCTGGGCTTTCGTGCGGATGAAGGAAAAGCGCTGCGCGAAACCGTGGAGAAGCTGTTGAACGAGAACCCTTCGGCGACGGGCGCGAAATGATGCCATCGGTTCGACGGACTTACGCGGCGCTGGCTTTTTTTCTGGCGATCGGTGCGGCCGGTTGTACGGAAGTCGCGCCCTGGCAGCGCGGCAATCTGGCCAAGCCGCAGATGGCGCTGGAACCCTATCCGCTGCAGAGCTCCTTTCGCGGCCACATCTACGGCAGCCGGGAAGCCGCTTCCGGCGTGAGCGCGTCCGAGGGAGGTGGATGTGGCTGCTATTGAGCCGGTTCAACCGGCCGACGACGCTCGGAAACCGTCGGCAGGCCCGTTAAATGCCCTGACCGCCGCCGCCCTGGCGTTGCCCGGCTTGGTGTTGCCGGCGGCGCAAGCGGCGGACGACGAATTCGCCGTCCAGTACGGCCATTACCAGGAAGAGAATCGCCAGCTGTTCGGCGTCGAAAGCAAATTCCGGCCGATTACGGTCGATACCCTGCAGGGCAGCGGCAATCTGAAGCTGACCGACCGGGTCAAGTTGACTTTCAACTACACGCAGGATACCTGGTCGGGAGCGACGCCGATCGCCACCGCGCCGCTCGACCTACGCGGCAACAGCACTTCGCATTCGCCGGACGGCGTGACCGGCGCCACGCCGATTATCAATGGGGACTTGTTCTTCGATTCGAAGCTGAATCCCTTGCAAACCGATGGTTTTAGGAACGTGACCGGAGGCATCGACCGCCGCTTGGTGCATACGCTTTCCTCGGCGTCTCCCGAGACCCGAAAACAGGGCAGCTTCAAGCTTGGCTATGAATGGGACGAGGCGGCACTCGATGTGGGCGGCGGCCTGTCTTTGGAAGATGATTATGAATCGAGCTTCGTCAACCTGGGCGGGCGGCTCGACTTCAATCAGAAGCTGACTACCCTGAGCGGCGGCTTGAGCTATACGTCGAGCGATACCCACGCGCGAATCGATCACGATGCGTTGCCGTATATCAATACCGGCGCCTATGACGGCCAGATCGAGCGGACCGCGGAAGGCGGAAAGATCATTCACGGTGAACGTAAGGATTGGGGCGCCCATCTCGGCCTGACCCAGGTTCTGAACAAGAACGCGCTGATCGAGGCCGGTCTGGGTTACACCCTCGGCAACGGCTATATGGAAAACCCTTACAAGGTCGTCGAAGTCGCCTTCATCAACGACGCTATTCCGCCGCCCGAGGGCGCGGCCTATGTGGGGCAAGTCCGCGCCTTGCTCGAACAGCGCCCGAACGTGCGCAACCAGTTCAACGGGAATTTGGGGTATGTGCAGCATATCGACATGTTGGACGCGGCGCTGCATTTCAATTACCGCTATTATCTCGACGACTGGGGCATCAACGCCCACACCTTCGAGTCCGACTGGGTGCAGCCGCTCGGCCACGGCTGGAGCGTGACGCCGAGAATCCGCTATTATTCCCAGGATGCGGCCGATTTTTATGCTCCTTACCTGATTTCGAACCAGCCCTACAATTCGGGCCGGTTTAACCGCAATCTGCTGCCGAACCATTTTTCCAGCGATCAACGCCTTTCCGGTTATGGCGCCTTGAGCGGCGGGGTGACGGTCAGTAAAAAGTTTGCGAAAGGCATCGACGTCGACCTGGGTTTCGAATATTACACCCACCAGGGCGGTCTGAAAATCGGCGGGGGCGGCGAGGGCGACTACGCGGATTTCGACTCCTGGAACGTCAACGGCACGCTCAAGGTCAATCTGGAAGCCCTGGCGGTCGGTAGCGACCACGGCAGTCATGCGCATCACCACCACCATCACGGCGCCACGGCCCCGGCCGGCGTGATGTTCGATCACATGCTGGGCAAGAACGGCTTCATGGTCGGCTACCGTTACATGTACAGCAGCCAGGGCGGCGACATGCTGCACGGTTCGAACCTGGTCGGCGATCCTGCGATCGTGGCCGGCGGCTGCGGGCCTAACCCGTGCTTCGTCAAGCCGAACAGCATGGTGATGCACATGCACATGCTCGACATCATGTATGCGCCGACCGACTGGCTGAACCTGATGGTGATGCCCCAGTTCATGGACATGAGCATGACGATGCACCGATTGGCCGGCGCGCCGCCGGATAACGAAGCGCCAGAGGGCGGAGGCGCGCATATCCCGCATCATGTCGAGAACGGGCACGAAACCGGCGGCATCAGCGACATGGGGGTGTATGCGCTGGTCAAATTGTTCGATGCCGGCCGCCATCACCTGCACATGGGGCTCGGCCTGAGCATTCCGTTCGGGGCGGTCGACATCGAACTGCGGCGCAATCACCAGGTGGAAGGCGGCCTGATCCATTACGGGATGCAGCTCGGCAGCGGCACGCTCGATTTCAAGCCGAGCCTGACCTATACCGGCAATTACGATGATTGGTCGTGGGGCGCGCAGCTCAGCGGCACCAAGCGGCTCGAAGACCATGGCGAAACCGGCTACCGTTTGGGCGACATCTTCCAGAGCACGGCCTGGGGCGGCTACGGGCTGACGAACTGGCTGACCGCGACCGTGCGCGGCGTCTATACGGTTCAGGGGGCAATACACGGCCAGTTCAATCAATTCATCGACCAGCTGGGGCCGATGGATTACCCGATGAACTACGGTGGCCGGTTCTGGGACGTCGGTTTCGGACTCAACGCGACGGTGCCGGGCGGCGATCTGGCCGGTAATACCCTCGGCGTCGAATGGCTGCAGCCGGTCGCCACCGATTACAACGGCTATCAGCTGGACCGCGACGGCACGTTGTCGGCGACCTGGCATTATGCGTTTTAGATGGGAGGCGTTGGGCAATCCGCCAAGAAAAAAATTCTTTTCTCTCGCAGTATGTAGGGCGGATAAGCGCAGCGCATCCGCCAACTATGCCAGCAGAGGCGGATGCGCTGCGCTTATCCGCCCTACTTGAAGATGTTTTCGGTAATCGCAATAACCTAGCCCTTGCTTCTGCAAATGTAACGGCGATATCGACAAATCCTTTTTGGCCGCCGCTGCGGTGGGCACCCAGAGGTTCACTCTGCCTTGAATACCTTCGAACTTTATCGGCACGATTTCAAAGCCATGGGCACGTCCTGCGAAATTCAGCTTTTCGCGAAAGTTAGGGCTTCGGCCGGGCGGGCGGCCGAAGCCGCCGTTGCCGATATTGCGCGCTTGGAAGCGCGTTATTCGCGCTACCGCGCCGACAGTTTCCTGTCCGAAATTAACCGCATTGCGGCGGCAGGCGGGCGGATCAAGGTGGACGATGAAACTGCGGGCCTCTTGAATTACGCGGCCACCTGCCATGAACAAAGCGGGGGACTGTTCGATATTACCTCGGGCATCTTGCGGCGCGCCTGGCGCTTCGACAGCGGCGCGTTGCCGGAGCAAAGTCTGATTGACGATTTGCTCGCCAGGGTCGGCTGGGACAAGGTCGTCTGGCAACCGCCGGTGCTCGAATTCCCGCTGCCCGGCATGGAAATCGATTTCGGCGGCGTGGTGAAGGAATATGCGGCCGACCGGGCCGCCGGTCTGTGCCGGGCGGCGGGCATCCGGCACGGCATGATCAACCTCGGCGGCGACATCAAGGTGATCGGCCCGCGCGCGGACGGCAGCCCGTGGCGGATCGGCATTCGCCATCCCAGGCAAAAAGGGGAGCTTCTGCAAACGGTGGAATTGTCCGGCGGCGCGATGGCCAGCAGCGGCGATTACGAACGCTGCCTGACGATCGGCGATGTGCGCTACGGACACATTCTGAATCCGCGCACCGGCTGGCCGGTCGGGCACCTGGCGTCGGTTACCGTGATCGCCGACTTCTGCGTGGTGGCCGGCAGCGCTTCGACTATCGCCATGCTGAAGGCGGAGGCGGGGCCGGCCTGGCTGGAATCGCTCGGGCTGCCGCATCTTTGGATCGACGTGAACGGCGGAACGGGCGGGACTTTGCAAAATGCTGCCGTCCACTCTCAATAAAGGCTTTAGGAATCCGACATGACGTACAACGCTGTTAACACGCTCGAACGTTTCGGGCTCTATCTGACCGTATTTCTGACCGGCGCTTCGGTGATGGTGATCGAACTGTTAGGCACCCGGATGATCGCGCCGTTCTACGGCGCCAGCCTGTACGTCTGGTCGTCGCTGATTTCGGTCACCATGATGGCGCTGGCGATCGGCTATTTTGTCGGCGGGCGCTGGGCCGACCGCGCGAGGCGCAGCGGCCTGTCGCTGATCGTGGCTCTGGCCGCGGTGTTGACGCTGCTGATTCCCTGGCTGACCCGGCCGGTGCTGCTGGCGACCGATCCTCTGGGCCTTCGCTTGGGCGCGTTGGTCAGCGCCCTGGTTTTGTTCATGCCGAGCCTGACGATGCTCGGGATGGTCGGGCCGTTCGCGATCAAGCTTGCCACTTCGCGCCTGGACGGCGTCGGTTCGAGCGCGGGTTCGATCTACGCGGTTAGCACGCTGGGCAGCGTGGCTGGCACGTTGTTTCTCGGTTTTTATCTGTTCCCTTTGCTGGGGTCGCGCGAAATTTTCATCGGCACCGGCGTGTTTTTGTTGCTGCTGGCGGTTTCGGTGGCGGTGTTCGAGCAAAAACGCCTGGCGATGAATTCGGCCATCGTTTCCAGCCTGTCGTTACTGGTCATCGGCCTGGGCTTGCTGCCCAAAATCGTCGATGCGGGTCATTTTCAGGACCGCAGCGGCAAATTCCGGATGCTTTCCGAAGAAGAAAGCCTGTACGGCTGGGTGCGGGTGATCGACCAGCCCGCGCGCAATCTGCGCATGCTGACTTCCGACGCGTCGATGATCGGCGCGGCCGGGATCGGCGACGGCGGCAACCGGCTCAGCTACCAGGATATCGTCGGCATGATCCCGGCGCTCAGGCCGGGCATGAAGCGCGCGCTGATCGTGGGCTTGGGCGCCGGCAAGATGGTCGACGTACTGCAGGGGCGCTACGGCATCGAAACCGACACGTTGGAAATCGACCCGGCGGTGGCGAAGGCGGCCGGCCGTTATTTCGGCTTCAATCCGGGCGGAAAGAACATTATCGGCGACGCGCGCTATGAAATCCGCCATCTCCGGGGGCCCTACGATCTGATCATCCACGACTGTTTTACCGGCGGCTCGGAGCCCGCGCACCTATTGACCGTGGAAACCCTGCAACAATTGCAGGGGCTTTTGTCCGAACAGGGCATTCTGGCGGTCAATTTTGTCAGCTTTGCGGAAGCAAAGGACAATCTGGCGCTGCCTTCGGTCGCGAAAACGGTCGATCAGGTCTTTCCTCATCAATCTGTGTTCATCTCGGAACCGGGCAAGGATTTCAACGATTTCATCTTTCTGGCCTCAAACCGCCCTTTGGACTTGCAGGCCAAATCCCTGTTTGCGGATCAGATCGGCTGGCTCGGGGAACGGCGGTTTCAGGTCGACAAAAGCCGCGGCGTGCTGCTGACCGATAACCTGAATCCGCTCGAACATCTGCAGGTGAAAAAATCCGAGCATTACCGCAGCGTGCTGGTCGATTGGTTCGGGGCCGATCTGCTGGTGCGTTGATTCGATCCTTCCTGCCAAGGGCGTGAAGATAAAGCGCTTGTAGGGCGGATTCGCCGCCAGGCAATCCGCCATCGCTGCTTTGAAGCCTGTTGGCGTTTTGCTATCGCGAAAACGCCCTACGACTCTTTGTCGCTCCGTCTCGTCGGCTGCAAAACCAGCTTTGCAACTCCTCGGGGGGGATTTGACGGTATTGCCCCCGTTCTGTTTCTCCGACGCCGCGCCAAAGTGATCCCAATGCCGATCGATGAAAGCCGGTATGGCGGGTGCTGACTTTATAGTACAATTCTCCCTTTTATAAAGGTATGCGCCGGTTAACTCGGCGGCATGGCCGTCGAACAATCCCTGCGTTGAAGCGGAAAACAGATAAAAAATCTTCCTGTTTTCAATGAAGGCAGAATTTTTAAGATTAAAACGTAAGCACACTTTGGAGTATCCGAGATGACGATGGACGATAGAGACGGCACTATCTGGCTGGATGGAAAATGGGTCGACTGGCGCGATGCGAAAACTCACGTCCTGACCCACACGCTGCATTACGGCGGCGGCGTGTTCGAAGGTCTCAGAGCCTATCACGCCGAAAAAGGCACGGCCATCTTCAAGATGAAGGAGCATACCGACCGCCTGTTCCGCTCCGCGCACATCATGAACATGCCGATGCCGTTCAGCAAGGACGACATCAACGATGCGCAGCGCGGCGCGATCGCGAAGAACAACCTCGACAGCGCCTATATCCGCACGATGTGTTTTTACGGTTCCGAAGGGATGGGGCTGCGCGCCGACAATCTGAAAGTGCATGTGATGGTGGCGGCCTGGACCTGGGGCGCTTATCTCGGCGCCGACAACCTGGAAAAAGGCATCCGGATCCGCACCTCGTCCTATACGCGCAATCACGTGAACAGCACGATGCTGAAGGCCAAGGCGAACGGCAACTACATCAACTCGCTGCTGGCGTTGCAGGAAGCGATCTCGACCGGTTACGACGAAGCCCTGCTGCTCGACCATGAAGGCTACTGCGCGGAAGGCAGCGGCGAAAACCTGTTCGTGGTTCGTAACGGCAAACTTTATACCCCGGAAACCACCTCCGCGCTGGAGGGCATCACCCGCGACACGATCATGACGATCGCGGCCGAACAGGGCCTGGAAGTGATCGTGAAACGGATCACCCGCGACGAAGTGTACATCGCCGACGAAGCGTTCTTCACCGGCTCCGCCGCCGAAGTGACGCCGATCCGCGAATACGACGGACGCCAGATCGGCAGCGGCAGCCGCGGTCCGATCACCGAAAAGCTGCAGTCGCTGTATTTCGACTATGTGCACGGACGTCGAAGCGACCATGCCGAGTGGCTGGCCTATGTCGCCAAATAGATTTGAAACCTGACGCCGCCTTCGCCATCACGAAGAAGATTCTGGTGGTCGGCCCGTCCTGGGTCGGCGACATGGTGATGGCGCAAAGCCTCTTTATCGCGCTGAAAGCCGCCGATCCGGCCTGCCGGATCGACGTGCTGGCGCCGGCGTGGACTTTTCCGCTATTGGACCGGATGCCGGAAGTGGCGAGGCCGATCGCGATGCCGCTTTCGCACGGCCAGTTCGGGCTGGCCGAGCGGATCAAACTGGGCCGGCAGTTACGCAGCGAAGCCTATGATCGGGCGATCGTGCTGCCCAATTCCTGGAAATCTGCGCTGGCTCCCTTCTTTGCCCATATTCCTCTTCGCTCCGGTTATATCGGCGAATGCCGTTGGGGCCTGTTGAACGATGCCCGCCGGCTCGACAAGCAGACCCTGACGATGACCGTGCAGCGCTTCGTGGCGTTGGCGTTCCCGAAAAATGCCGTTCAGCCGCCCGTTTATCCGGTTCCCGCGATTCCGGTCGAGCCGGCGCGGCAAGCGGCGGCCGCCGAAAAATTCCGGGTCGAAACCGGCGGCAATATTTTAGCTTTGTGTCCCGGCGCCGAATACGGCCCTGCCAAACGCTGGCCTTCCGGACATTTCGCCGAACTGGCCCGGCTGAAGATCGCGGATGGCTGGCAGGTCTGGCTGTTCGGCTCGGAAAAAGACCAGGCGGTCACCGCCGAAATCAACCGGCTGGCCGGAGGCGCCTGCATCGATTTTGCCGGCCGCACCCAACTGGACGAAGCGGTCGATCTGCTGTCGCTGGCTCATGCCGTGGTCAGCAACGATTCCGGCCTGATGCATCTGGCGGCCGCGCTGGACAAGCCGCTGATCGCGATCTACGGCTCGTCGGATCCCGGCTTTACGCCGCCCTTGCATGCCAAGGCCCGGATTGTCTCGCTGCATCTGGATTGCGCGCCCTGCTTCAAGCGCATCTGTCCGTTGTATCCGGCCGGTCATCCGGAGCACGCCCGCTGCCTGAGCGGGATCGGTCCCGAGCGAATCCTGGCTTTGCTGCCCGGTTGACCGGCCGATGCGGATCGCGATCGTCAAACTCTCCGCGCTCGGCGACATCGTGCATGCGATGGTCGCGCTGCAGTTCATCAAGGAACGGTTTCCCGAATGCCGAATCGACTGGATCGTCGAAGAGCGCTTTGCGGGCGTGTTGGCCGACAACCCCGACCTGGACGGGATTTTGACCGTCAATCTGAAAGTACTCAAAACCGACAAGATGCGGTTTTTCGCGGAGCTTCGAAAAATTCGCGCATTTGCGGAACGCAATTACGATCGGGTCATCGATGCGCAGGGGCTCATCAAGTCGGCGATCGTCGCCCGATTGATCGGCAAAAAGATTGCCGGCTTCGATGCCGGATCGATCCGCGAAAAAGCCGCGTCCTGGTTTTATAGTCAGAAAATCCATTGCGCTTATGATGCCAACACGATCGACCGCAATGCGCGGGTGCTGTCGCGGCCGCTGGGATTCGAGATCGTCCCCGAACAAATTCTGAATAAGCAGCCGTTTCTGTTTTATCGCAACCCGTCGTCCTGCATTGACGATTGTTTGCGGCAGGATCGGAAAAACATCGTGTTGGTGACCGGCTCGACCTGGGAAAGCCGGAATTATCCGGCCGAAAACTATGTCAAGGTTGCCGAGGCGCTGGGGCAAAATTGCCTGGCGGTTTGGGGCAGCGAGCGGGAAAAAGCTCGCGCGGAATGGATGGCCGCGCAATCGAAGGCTATTAAAGTGATGCCGAAACTCGATTTGAACGATCTAAAGGCATTGATTGCGCGTTGCGACCTCGTGATCGGCAACGATACCGGCCCGACGCACATGGCCTGGGCGCTGAATCGGCCGTCGCTTACGATCTTCGGCCCGACGCCGGTCAGCCGGGTATATCAGACCGGCATCAACCGCGTGGTCAAGTCCGCCTCGCAAGTGAATCCTTATAAATTGAACAAAAAAGATTTTTCGATTCGCGAAATCGAGCCGCAGGTTATCGTTCAGGAGGCGGCAAGACTGATCGAGCGGTAAAATGGCGGGGTTCTAAAAGAGACCTGCCAGGTTTTTAAAACCTGGCAGGTCTTCACCAAAGTCTTGCCGTATACGATTTTCATACCTTGCCGGTCAGGATTGCGGTGTAATGATCACGGACGAGCCGGGAACGGGCAAGGATTTGATGGCCGAGCCGGTTCATAAAAAGTCGGGACAGATGGCTGCGCAGCTTTATATTAGTCGCGTCGATTGTGAAACTTTATCGGAGGCAGAGGGTCAGACTGGGTTTTACGGTGCGGAAAAATCGGAAGCACAAACAGGAAGCCGGGGATGATTGGACCGCACTGGAAGAACATCGCCCCAAAGCCGGCCGGGGTGCAATTCTTTCGGCAATGCGTTATGCTAGTTAGGGCCTTACCCAGGCAGCCAGGATTTTAAATGTTTTCAGTATTACGCTTTACAGCCTGATCGATAAATAAAATTTACATTTCGTGTCCAGTCAGCATAAACCTTCTCGGGAATTGGAGTAACCGGCGGCCTGTTCATTCTTTAATCATTCATCCTCGATCTCACCGATCCAAGCCTTATTTTGAAGTTCACCACATCACTGAGGGATGCAGCATGGCAATCGTAATGGAAAATGCAGCGAAACCTTATCAAGCCTTTCTACAGATTCTGCTCGACAAGAACAAACTGTCCGCCAACGAATTGAAAAAAGTCGAGCGGATGCAGAAGTCTTCCGTGGCCGAAAGCCTGCCCCATCTTCTGGTCAAGCTGGGCCTGTGCTCCGAGCACGATGTCGCCGATGCGTTTGTCGAATCGGGGGATTTCGAGAAAATCCTGACCGGCGACTATCCGCTGGAGGCGCCGCTGCCCGAGAGCGTATCGCTGCGGTTCCTGAAAAACTTCCATGTGATCGGGATCGGCGGAAACGACGATGAAGCCCGGGTCGCGATGATGGATCCGGAAGACCGTTTCGTGATCGATGCGTTGACGCTGGCGACCGGCAAACGCGTTTCCGCGAAGGTCGGCGTGCTGTCCGAGATCGATGCGGCGCTGGAAGTGCAATACGGCGAAGGCCGGTCGCAAATGGACCGGATCGTCGACGATCTGACCGTCGACGAAGTCGGCGAAGAAGATCTGGAGCATTTGAAGGATTTGGCCAGCGAAGCGCCGGTGATCAAAATGGTGAATCTGATCATGCAGCGCGCGATCGAAACGAAGGCATCGGATATCCATATCGAGCCGTTCGAGCATGCGTTGAAGGTCAGGCTGCGCATCGACGGCGTGCTGCAGGACATCCATTCGCCGCCGGTCAAATCGACCGCGGCGGTAATCTCGCGGATCAAGATCATGGCGAAGCTGAACATCGCCGAGCGCCGGTTGCCGCAGGACGGCCGGATCAAGGTCCAGATGCTGGGCAAGGAGCTCGATTTGCGGGTATCCACGATTCCGACCATGTACGGCGAAAGCGTGGTGATCCGTTTGCTGGACAAGGAAAACATGGTGTTCGACTTTGCCGCGCTCGGCTTCTCCGGGCGGCATGCGGAACAATTCATGGACGTGCTGGCGCAGCCGCACGGCATCATCCTGATTACCGGCCCGACCGGCAGCGGTAAATCGACCACGCTGTACGCGGCGCTGAAACTGTTGAACACCTCCGAACGCAAGATCATCACGGTCGAAGACCCGGTCGAATACCAGCTCGAAGGCGTCAATCAGATTCAGGCCAAGCCGCAGATCGGTCTGACGTTCGCCTCCGCGCTGCGGTCGATCGTCCGGCAGGACCCGGACGTGATCATGATCGGCGAAATGCGCGACCTCGAAACCGCCAAGATCGCGGTGCAGTCGGCGCTGACCGGTCACCTCGTGCTGTCGACGCTGCATACGAACGATGCCGCCGGCGGGATCACCCGGCTTCTGGACATGGGACTGGAAGAATACCTGCTGAGCTCGACCGTCAACGGCATCCTGGCGCAGCGGCTGGTCAGAAAGCTCTGCCCCCAATGCAAAGAAGGGCAGCCGGCACCGCCCGAAGTGGTCGCCGAACTGAATCTTCGTCGTTACCGGCCGGAGGGTGACATTACTTTATTCAAGCCGGTCGGCTGTGCGTCCTGCGGCGGTCTGGGCTATCGGGGACGGATGTCGATCATCGAGTTTTTGCCGATGACCGATCCGGTCCGTAAATTGGTGATGGCGCACGAGGAAGCCGGCGTGATCCAGAAACTGGCGATCGAAGAAGGCATGCGGACGATGTACGAAGACGGCCTGGACAAGGTGGTGCACGGCGTCACGACTCTCGAAGAAGTCTTGCGGGTAACGACGGAAAGCTGATATGCCGCTGTACGCCTATAAAGCGATCAACAATCTCGGCGAAACCGAGGAAGGGGTCCGGGACGCCGGCGATGAGCCCAGCCTGATCGGGCTTTTGCAATCCGAGGGCTATATTCCGATCAAGGTGTGGCCGGCCAGCGCGAAAACATTTCTCGGCTTGAGTCTGGGAGCAAAACAGACCAAGTTGAGTCAAAAGGAAATCGCGCTATTTACCGGCGAACTGGCCACCTTGCTCGACTCCGGCCTGCCGCTGGACAAATCGCTGACCGTGCTGATCGATCTGACCGTAGACAATGAAAAGCTGAGCAAGCTGATTGCGAGAGTGCTGGAGAGGGTCAAGGGAGGCGCTTCGCTGGCCGATGCGCTGGAAAAACAGTCCGGCGTGTTTTCACGTTTTTACCTGAACATGATACGGGCCGGCGAGGCCGGCGGCAGCCTCGGCGAGGTCTTGAACCGGCTGGCGGAATATCTGGAACGCTCGCGCGAATTGCGGGACACGGTCAGCACGGCGCTGATCTATCCGGCGGTGTTGTTGGTGATGTCGCTGGCCTCGCTGTTCGTGATGCTGATTTTCGTGGTGCCGCAGTTTACCGAAATGTTCGAAAGCGCGGGGCAGGAGTTGCCGGTTTCGACCCAGATCGTGGTCGGCATCGCCGAATGGCTGCAAAGCTATTGGTGGCTGTTGATCGGCGGGGCGATCTTTGCGGTCGCCTATATGAAATTTCAACTGGCCGACCCGGCCAGAAAGAAAGTCTGGGACGGCCGTGTGCTTAAACTGCCGCTCGCCGACCTGGTGATCCTGACCAAGGAAACGGCGAACATGAGCCGGACCTTGGGAACTTTACTGGGCAACGGCGTTTCCATACTTTCGGCGCTGGCGATCGTCAGGGAAACCGTCGACAACCTGGTGCTGGTGGATGCGATCCAGTATGCGGAAGAAGAATTGAAGCAGGGCAAACGGATGTCCGATGCGCTGGTCAAAACCGGGATTTTTCCGAAAATGGCGGTACAGATGATCAAAATGGGAGAAGAAACCGGCCATCTCGAAGAAATGCTGCTCAGAGTGGCGGAAATCTACGATAAACAGTTGAAAGTGGCGATCCAGCGCATGCTGGCTTTGCTGGAGCCCGCGCTGATCATCACGCTGGGCCTGATGATCGCAGGCATCATCGTTTCGATTCTGCTGGCGATCCTGAGCGTCAACGATTTGGCTTTTTAAAGTCATGGGATGAGGTTTGCCAGGGAAAAGGCCTGCGGCCGTCCGGGTTTGGGCGATCTCGTTAAGTTAAGAGGCAGATACCCGGTAGTGGTGGATAAGCGAAGCGCATCCACCACGCAATTGCCGGATGCGCTTCGCTTATCCGGTCTACGGATATCCTTAATTTAACGGTATTGCGGGCTTGGGGCGGAACAACGATTTTTTAGTAGAAATAAAATATTCAACGGCTATTTAATGCATAACTATAAAGAAATGAGACACATTCATTATAAACAGACCGGTTTTACCTTGCTGGAATTACTGGTCGTTCTGGGCATCATCTCGATGCTGGCCGGCCTGGTCGGGCCGAAAGTGATGAAACACATGGCGGATGCGAAGACCAAGGCGGCGAAAGTGCAGATTTCCGAATTGAGCCAAGCCTTGGAAATGTACAAACTGGACATGGACCGTTACCCTAACTCCTCTCAAGGTTTGGCCGCGCTGGTCGAGGCTGCCGATAATTCCAAGCGCTGGAACGGGCCTTATTTAGGCAAGTCGAAAGTGCCGGTGGATCCGTGGCAAAACGAATACCATTATGTTTCGCCCGGCGAGCACGGTGCGTTCGACCTGTATTCTTTCGGCGCGGACGAAAAGGAAGGCGGCGAAGGCGAAGACCGGGACGTGGTGAGCTGGGAATAATCGCCCGTTGGTTGTCGGGGCCAGCCCGGTCCATATTCAGCGCCGATGCCTTTTCCGTCTTGCTCGGCCCAAGGCGTGCGCCCAAATGATATGACGCTTTTTTTGCCTGTTTCCTGCGTTCGGTCCAAGGGTTTTACCCTGCTTGAGCTATTGATCGTATTGGTGATCATCGTGTTGGGATTTTCGGTGGTCGCGCTGAATATGTCGTCGGGTTCAGGCACTTTCGAACACAAGGCTGCCGTCAGGGATGTCGTATCGGCGCTGCGTTATGCGCGCGGCCAGGCGCTGATGGCGCACCGGGAAATGACCGTCGCCTTCGATCTGACCGACAACACCTATAAACTCAGCGGCCGAGAAAAAACCTATAAGATTCCCGATTCGATCGCGGTTACGGTGGTGACTGCGCAGAGCGAGCTGACCGGAGAAGGCCAGGGCAATATCCGCTTTTTCGCCGACGGCTCCTCCACCGGCGGGCGCGTCGTGCTGGACCGCGGCGAGGTGTCCAAGCAGATCGATATCAATTGGCTGACCGGCCAGCTGGAAGTCGAAGACGTCACGCGCGACGACCGGCCGAGGCGCCGCAAATGATCTGCCTGCAAAGACCGCATAAAGCGCAGCGCGGCTTTTCGCTGCTGGAGATTCTGGTTGCCTTCTCGATCATGGCGATCTCGATAGGGATGCTGCTCGGTATTTTTTCCGCGGGGCTGCGCAACGCCTCGGTTTCCGAAGAATACACCGCCGCCGTGCAGATTGCCGAGGCGATGATCGCAAGGCCCGGTACCGAAGTGCCGTTACAGCAAGGGCAGTCGGCCGGCGTGATCGATGACAAATATCGTTGGGAGCTGGCCGTCGCGCCTTTCGTACTCACGACCGAAACGGTCGATACGCGAACCCTTCCCGCCCAGCTCTTCATGGTGACCGCCGTCGTCAGTTGGGAGGAAGGAGGCGGCGGCGAGCGACGGTTCGAATTGTCGGAACTTAAATTGACCACGAATGCCGATGCGAAACCTTAAAGCGGGCCAGGGGTTTACGCTGATCGAAGTATTGCTGGCGATGACGCTGCTCAGCGTGATGATGACGCTGCTGTTCGTCAGCCTGAAAATTTGCGCGGAAAGCTGGGAGAAAGGCGAGAAGAAAATTTTCGAAGTCAGCGAAACCGCCGGCGTCGTCAACTTCTTTCAGCGCCATTTGGTGATGGCGAAGCCTCTCTGGAACGATTTTACCAAAGAAGAGCGGCTTTTTTCCTTCCAGGGCGATAGCCAATCGCTGCAATTCGTCTCTTCTTTTCCGGCGAGTGCGGGCCGGGCAGGACTGCAGCTGTTTACCGTGCGGTTAGTGAACGAGAACAGACAGAATGCGATTAAAGTGACCATCTCGCCGTTTTATCCGGTTGCCGAAGGCGATGAATGGCTTACGGAGGAAGAGACGTTGATCAAGGGAGTTGCGGGGTTTTCGCTGGCCTATTTCGGCCCGGAAGAAGGGGAAAACGAGAACGGCTGGCTGAATCAATGGCGAGAGAGAGATCAATTGCCCAGATTGGTCAGAATCAAGATCGACCTCGAAAATGGCGTTTTCTGGCCGGAAATGAATTTCGAATTGAAGCTGGCGGCCGTTGCGGGCGCTTCAGATCCGGACTCCGAGGACGCCGGAGACGAAGAGGGTGATAGTTCGCAAACCGATGGCGATGCGCAGGATCGGGATAATGCTGGCGAATGATGCCCGTAGCGCCGGAACCGCTCGGATGCCGGCGCATTTCCGCCCGCTGGCGATCGCTGCGCAGGCTGATAAAGGCTTTGCGTTGGTGCTGGTGTTGTGGGTGCTGTCGCTGTTGATGATCATGGCGGCCAGTTTTTCGCTGACGATGCGGAGGGAAACGGCGGTGATTGCCGGGATTACCGGCGGCGCGAAGGCGCTGACGGCGGCCGAGTCCGGGATTGCGGTGGCGGAGATGATGCTGTTGAATCCGGATGCCGCCAAACGCTGGCGTACCGACGGCAACATCTACCAAGTGCAATTTTTGGATGCGCTGGTAAGAATCAGGCTGAAAGGCGAGACCGGCAAGGTCGATCTGAACGGCGCGAATCAGATGCAGTTGCAGCAACTGATGGCGCAGCTTCCGATCGAAAGAGAACAACAGACCGCTCTGGTTTCGGCGATCATGGATTGGCGGGATTCCGACGATCTGGTCAATATCGACGGAGCGGAAAAAAACGACTACAAAAAGGCCGGCAAGCTTTATCAGCCCAGAAACAAACCGTTTCAGTCGCTGGAAGAACTGCAGATGGTTTTGGGAATGGACGAATCGATTCTGGAACGGCTGGAGCCGCTGATCACCCTCTATTCCGGCAAGCCGCAAGTCGATTTGTCGCAGGCTTCGCGAGAGGTGATGCTGGCTTTGGGACTGGATCCGGCATTGGTCGATCAATGCATCGAATTGCGCAGGCAGAGCGCGATCACCGGCACCCCGCTCCAATCGGTGAGCCTGGCGCCGGGATTCAATTGCGGATCGGGCCGGAGCGATATAATCGAGATTATTGCCGAATCCCGGCTTGAAAACGGTTCGGGCGCCATCATCAAGACCATTGTGGCGAACACTCCGGCGGAAGGCGGCGGTTTGCCGTTTCGGATTTTGAACTGGAAACGCGAAGAAAGGGCTGATACATCGTTATTTTCCGAGGACAAAGACTCATTATTAGTGACCCCGAATGCTGAATCTTAATTCGACGCTCGAACTCGACTTTAAAAAGTTTTTCAGATGGTGGCGGAAAGAACTCGCTTTTTTAGTCCCTGAAAAGCTCAGGCTTCTGGTCAGCGACGAACACGACACCGTGATCGTCAAAACCCGAGGCCATCAATTCGAGTTGGCTTATGCCGGCGAGCCCGGCCAACCGCTGGCTCTGTTGAGCCGTAACGAGGAAGGCGCGGCCGATTTCGACATGCTGCGGACGAAGGACGAGCGGCTGGCCAAAGCCAATTTTGTGCTCCGGCTGCACCGTGCGGAAGGACTTTGCAGGGAGTTGGTTCTGCCTGCGGCTGCCAAAGAGAATCTGGCTCAGGTGGTTTCCTACGAATTGTCGAGATTTACCCCGTTCAAACCGGAGCAGGTCTATTTCTCGGTGAAACCGCTGGCTGCGCCCGGTGAGCCCGGCATGATCAATGCGATGCTGATCCTCACCCCGCGCGAGGTGTTGGACGGGCTTTACACGGAGCTCAAGGCGATCGGCATTTCCCTGTTATTGGCCGATTACGAGGGGGTCGAAAACAATCCGGAGCAGATCGACGAAGCCTATGATTTGTTGCCGGAGCAGCTGAGAACGAACGCCGGCAAAACGCCGGCCCTGATTTATGGGACACTGGCAGGAATCGTTACCCTGCTGCTGGCGTCCGTGTTATTTTTGCCCGTGCTGTTCGAATATCAAACGGTGGCGCTGTTGCAGGAAAAAATCGATGCGATCGAGAAAGACGCGAAGAAGATTAAAGGGATGCAGTCCGAAATCGATGAAGTGATCGCGGAGACCGGCAATCTGATCAAAGCCAAAAACGCCTCGCCTCCGGTCATCGAGATGCTGAACACGCTGAGCGCCTTGATCAAGGACGACAATACATGGCTGACTTATTTACAATTTGCGGACGGGCATTTGCAGATACAGGGAGAATCGCCTTCCGCGTCCGGATTGATCGCGGTATTGGAGGATTCGGACATTTTTACGAATGCCAAATTCGTTTCCCCGGTGACTCAGGATACGGCGACCGGTTTTGAGCGGTTTCAGATAACCGCCGATATTGTCAAAGCGGAAGTTCCAGGTGAGCAACGAAAAAAATAGAAACATCGAGCGGTGGCTGGCGATTGGCCTGCTGGCCGCTTTGGTCCTGCTTCTGATCGCTGCGGTTTTCGTGCCGGTGGTCGGCAAGTGGATAGCACTGCGCGAAGAAAAGGACCAGCTTGCGATCAAGTTGAGGCAGTACGAAAGAATACTGGCCGGCAAGGATGCCGTGGTCAAAGGGATGGGGTCCGTCAAGGAGGCGATTCAGGCGCAGAACTATTTCAACAGCCAAACGACCGAAGCGCTGGCATCGGCCGAAGTGCAGGAGTTCATCAAAAAGGCGATCGTGGATGCGGGAGGCAAGCTCAGCAGTACCCAGGCCCTGCCGGTGAGAAGTAAAGACAACTTCAGCCTGTTGACGGTCAGCGTGCGGATGACCGGTAATTCGGAGGTATTGCGGTCGGTTTTATACAGGCTCGAAACGTCGGCGCCGCTGATCATCATCGATCAACTGGACATCCGGCCCATGCGCGGCGTGAGAAACCGGCGTACCCGCCAGATCGAGCAGACCAATGATTTGAATATCAATTTTCAGGCGGTCAGTTTTATGAGGAAAAAGACCGAATGAATATCAACGGCAAAATTTTAAAACTGGTATCGGCCGTCTGTACGGGGCTGCTGATCATCATCGTGATGGAATGGCTGATAGCGCAGTATTCCGAAAACCGCCTGCTGAAATCGATCGAATCGTCGGCTCCATCGAATGCCTCGACCGACCGGTTGCCGGAAGTCGATCTCGAAGCGAAACCGGAAGAGAGCTATGTCGATCTGGTGTCCAGGCCGTTATTTTTGAAAGGAAGAAAACCGGTTGAAGAGGTCAGCGCCGAAAACGAGAAGGAGCAAGCCGGGAACGGAACGTTCGATTGGCGGCTGGATGGCATTTATACCGGCAGAAACGGCCTTTCGGCCTTGTTGAGCCGAAGCAGGGAAGCGGGCGCCTCTCCGGTTCCGGCGGCCGGGTCGGCGCCGTCCGCCTCCGGCCCGAAGGTAAAGCCCGATAATTACCGGAAAGTCTCGGAAAACGAAGACGTGGACGGCTGGCGATTGGTCCAGATCAAAACCGATAGAGTGGTTTTTGAGTTGGGGGGAGAATCCAAGGAACTGGTATTGAGAAAACCCAAGCCGAAGGACTTGCCGCCGGAAAAAGAGAAAAACCAGGACCCACAACAAGCGCAGCGGCATGCACGGCAACCGCAAGCGAGAACAAAAGACGCAGAGCGACAGGATGAGGCTGGCCGGCGAAGATCCAATAGAGGACAACCTGTTGACTCCGAATCCGAGCCTGCCGTAGATGAATCCGAGAATGGCGAAAATGAAGAATAATTTGAACACCTTAAGAACCGCTTCGTATTTGGTGGCAGCAGGGCTGACGCTTTCCGGCTGCGAACTGATGGGGCCGAAACCGCCCGAGAAGCTTAAGCTGACCCCGATATCGCCGGGGCTCATGAACGAAAAACCCGGTGTGGTATTTGAAGGGTTGCAGAATAAACAACCGTCGGAAGATGCGTTGCGGTCGAAGATCGAATTGTACCCCGCTTCCGGCCGCCCTTCGCCCAAGCGTCCAGGCGGAGCGCGGTCGGGTGCCGGTGCCGGGCAGCCTCAAGCCAAAACGGCGGGGCCGGGCACGTATAGCCTGAATTTCGACGAGGCCGACCTCGGCGAGGTTTCAAAGGTAATCCTCAGCGATATCCTGGGGCAGAATTATATCTTGAGCCCGAAGGTGGCCGGTAAAGTGACGCTGCAAACGACCGAGCCTCTGAGCAAGGAGGAATTGCTGCCGGCCCTGGAAATGGTGCTGCGCGAGAACAACGCGGCATTGGTCAAGGAGGGGCGTATCTATCGTATCGAACCTGCGTCCGATGCCGTGTTCAGCTCGAACGTAGGCCAGAGCGGCAGAGGCAAGGCGGGATTCCAGAGTCAAGTCATCCCGATCCGCTATGTTGCGGCGGCGGATTTGTTTGAGGTGATCAAGCCGCTGCTGAATGAAAAATCCGGGATTAACGTCGATGCGGGCAAAAACACGCTGATCGTGTCAGGATCCGCGGCGGAAATTGACCGGGTGATGGATATGGTGGCCACTTTCGACATCGACATCCTCCGCGGGCGCTCTTTCGGCCTGTTTCCTTTGGCGCATGTATCCCCCGAGGATGTGATCAAAGAGCTGGAAGCGGTGTTCAACTTGAAGGAAGGGGAAGAGAAAAACACTTTTTTCCGTTTCCTGCCGATCGAGCGTTTGAATGCGGTATTGGCGATCACCCAGCAGCAGGACTATTTGCGCGATATCGAAAGCTGGGTGTTCAGGCTGGACAGGGCGACCTCGGCGAACGGCGGCGGCGTGAATGTCTATAAGGTCCAGCATATGGATGCGGTTGAGCTGGCGGACATCCTGAACGCGATTTTTACCGGAGCCTCCATGCCGAGCAAGCAGGCCAAGGTTGCGCCTGGGCAGACTGCGGCTACGATCACCAATAAAAATACCGACAAGTCGGCTTCAGCCCGAAGAGAAAGGACGGCGTCAACCGGAAAAACCGGAGAGTCGTCGGTTTCGAACGTTGGAGAAAACGTCAGGATTATTGCGGATGAATCGAATAATTCGATCGTGACCGTGTCGACCCCACAGGAGTACGAGGTGATTCACAAGGTGATCACGCAACTCGACGCGATGCCGCTGCAGGTGCTGATCGATGCGACGATTGTCTCGGTGACGTTGACCGATAATTTGAAATACGGAATTCAATGGTACCTGGGGCATGCGAACGGGCAGTCGATCGCTACGCGAGGCAGCGGAGCCGCCGCTTCGCAAGCGGACGAAAACGGCAATCCGACCGGGGCGGATCTGGCCGCGATTGCGGCCGCCGCGGTGACCGGCGGTTTCGGTTATTCGTTCATCAGTCATTCGGGCGACATTCGTGCGATATTGAGCGCGGAAGCGAACGACAACAAGCTGAACGTGATTTCCTCGCCGTCGATCATGGTATTGAACAATCACGAAGCATCGATACAGGTCGGCGATGAAATTCCGTTGCGGACTTCGCAATCCACCAGCGTGACCAACGTCAATACAGGCGTCGTCGATAGTAATCAGACGACAGGCGGGTTGATTACCAGCGGTATCCAGCAACGTAAAACCGGGGTCAAACTGAAAGTCAAACCCCGCGTCAATGCGAATGGTTTTGTGATCATGGACATCGAGCAGACCGTGGAAACGCCGAAAACCACGACCGTCAGCGAAATTGATTCTCCAACCATTCAAACCCGTGAAATCACCAGCAATGTCGCGGTGCAGAGCGGCGAAACGATCGTGCTGGGGGGCCTGATCGACGAAAACGATACCAATAACCTGGGCGGCATTCCTTTCCTGCACAAACTTCCGTTGATCGGACCGTTGTTCGGCACTACAAGTAAGGAAAAGCTTAAAACCGAGCTCGTCGTGTTGATCACGCCTCGCGTGGTGAGCACCAAGCTGGATGCGAGCCTGATCGCGAATGAATTCAAACGTAAATTGACGGGACTCTACGAAGATCCGCCTGTTCAGGATCGATCCGTGCGCCCTGATTGATCCGCACCTGACGCGGGTTGCAGCCTTCTGCGGCGGGACTGTTATCCACGTCAAGTGTTATGAAGAGCAGCGTTGTAGGGCGTTTTCGCGATAGCAAAACGCCAACAGGCTGGCGGATTGCCTGGCGGCGAATCCGCCCTACCAGAGCCGTAGGATGGGTAGAGGCGCCAGCCGAAACCCATCGCCCTCCGAACGCCTCGGTTCTCGCGAATAATCGATGAGCTGTTATCCACGTCACGCGTTATGAAGAGCAACGTTGTAGGGCGTTTTCGCGATAGCAAAACGCCAATCCCCTTCAAAGCGCGGCGGATTGCCTGGCGGCGAATCCGCCCTACAAGAGCCGCAGGATGGGTAGAGGCGCTAGCCGAAACCCATCATCGATCTTTTGAAATTTTATGGCGGATCTGCCCAGCCCAAGGCTTATAGGGCTAAATCATCGAGTGGCTGCTGTCCGCCACGATTTTCAGTATCTGTCCGGTCTGCAAGCCGTTGGCGAGCGCGGGCGCATTTGACCGTTTCAGGTCGCTCACCGAAACATTGAACTTTTTGGAAATCTGAGTCAAAGTGTCGCCTTTTTTCACCGTATAATGGACCAAACGCAAAGAATTGGAAGAAGAAGCGACCTGCTGCTCGCGGCCTTTGATGATCAGCTTGCGGCCGGGGACGAGCGCAGTTTTTAGGGTAATCCGGTTCCAGCTTGCCAATTCTTTGGGGCTGACCGAATAGCGCTGGCCGATATTGTAGAAAGTATCTCCCTTGCTGATCGTATGGTACGTCTCGGAAGGGCGAGAAGATTTTGCCAGCATCACGGCGTTGCCGTTCGGTTTGGCGGCAGGCGGAACTTTTAAAACGGCGCCGTAATTGACCGAGTTCTTGTCCAGATGGTTGGCGCTGCGCAGGTTCTGTACTGTCGTGTGGTGCGCTTTGGCGATCGACGTCAGGGTTTCGCCGCGCTTTACCTTATAGCTGGCAAAGCCTCCCGTTGGGACAAGGGAAGTGTAACGCGCGGCCGGCTGCTTGGCGACCACGGGTTCGGGTTTGCGATCATTGGCCTCGGCAATGATTTCTTCCTGTTGTTCCGCGATCAGCTTGGTAGAGTTGAATCGTTCGTAATAAGGAATTTCGGCCAGGTTCTTCTTGAACAAAGGCGCGTTCTTGACCGGAATCAGCAAGCGATGAGGCCCGTCCGGCGCCGTGCACCAGCGACTGAATCCCGGGTTCAGTCGAAGAAACTCGTTGATCGGCGTATTCGCCATCTGCGCGGCTTTGCTCAGATCGAGCGGGGCCTTGATATCGACGACTTCAAAATAGGGCTTGTTCGGGATGTGCCTCAGTGGAATATGGTAACGATCCGCATTTGCAAAAATCTTCGCGACGGCGAGCAGTTTTGGGACGTAATGGTAGGTTTCGTCCGGCAGGTTCAGCGACCAGTAGTCGGTCGGCATGTCCATATTCTCGTTTCGTTCGATGCACTTTCTGACATTGCCCTTGCCATAGTTGTAGGAGGCCAGGGCCAGCAGCCAGTCGCCGTTGAAGTTTTCGCTGAGCTGCTTCAAATAGGAGGTTGCCGCTTTGGTCGATGCGTAAACATCACGGCGGCCGTCGTACCAGGAGTTTTGCTTGAGCCCGAATTCCTGACCGGTGGAAGGAATGAATTGCCACAGCCCGGAAGCAGCGCTTTTGGAATAGGCGGTAGGTACGAAGGAGCTTTCGACCACAGGCAAGAGGGCCAGTTCGCCGGGAATCCGCTTCGCCTCGATCTCGTCGAGGATGTGGTGCATATAGGGTTCGGCGCGCTGCTGCAGGGAAATCAGCGATTGGGGATGCTGCAAATACCAGTTGATCTCGCGGTCTATCCGTTCGTTATTGATCTCTGGCAGGGCGTAGAGCGATAACAGCCGGTCCCATACTGTTTCGTACTGCGCGTTGTTCGGTTTGCTCTTTCTATGGGAAAGATAAGGAAAGCGGCCGAAAAAGCTGTTGTCGTCTGGCGAAACCTGGGGCGGTCTCTCGCTGACGCTCAGCGGCTCTTTGGAAGATTGCGAACACCCGGCCGCTGCCAGCGCTAACGACAGAGACAGTAATTTGAATGACCTGTTAGAATTAATTTGCATTTTCTAACCCTTTTTTTATCTATAAAATGCTGAATCTATGGCATCATAAAAAAACGACGCCCCCGTCAGCAGATTACGAGCGAATCCAGCGGCGACACATGGCGGTTGTCATTTTTGCAAACGAATTTTAAAGTCGTTTATAACTGCAGAGTATATAACATTTTTTTTCGGAAAACACTAATTTATCCTCAGCCGTTGACTTGCAATGAAGCGCGACTTTTTATTTTCCTATTACCGAACCCTGCGCGGCGAAGTGCTGAGGCGGCAGGAGACGGACTACTTGCAGCGCTCGATTACGGTCAGTTGCAAACAGACGATCCTGCAGATCGGCGCCCTGGGATGGGAAACGGAATTGGTCGATTGCTCCTTATACAAGTATTACGCCATCCTGGATGCGGAAGGGGCGGGCGCTCCGGCCGCTAAAAAAATCAGGGCGGAAGCCAGCCGCCTGCCTTTGCAGTGCGACAGTGTCGATATGATTATTTTGCCCCATTTTCTGGAGTTCGATCCCTGCCGCCTTCAAACCATGCGCGAAGTCGAACGCGTATTGAAGCCGGAAGGAATTCTGGTCGTAGTCAATTTCAATCCCTGGAGTTTGCGGATAAGATATGAATATTTATGGGAGCGGCAAAAACATGATGCCTGGTCCGGGCATTTTATCAGCCGTACCCGCGTCGTCGATTGGCTGAAGCTGCTCAATTTCGAAGTGATTTTATTCACCGAATTCAATGCGAAATCGGTGCGTTCGACCCACGGCAAATTTATGGAAAACTGTTATTCGCTAAGCGCTTCTGCCTATGCGATCAAAGCCATCAAGCGGCGCTACAATATCATTCCGTTGACCCCGGTTTATCAAACCAAACCGCGCCTGGTGCTGGTCAATCCGATCAACTCCACGACACGGATCGGTTCATGACGGATACGGTGGTGATTTATACGGACGGCGCTTGCAGAGGCAACCCGGGGCCGGGCGGCTGGGGCGTGATTTTGAGCTACAAAGGGACCGTCAAGGAATTATATGGAGGCGAAATGGAAACGACCAATAACCGTATGGAATTGACGGCAGCCATCCAAGGGCTGGAAGCGCTGAAAAAGCAATGCAGGGTGGAGTTGAATACCGATTCCAAATATGTCTTGCAAGGCATTACCGAATGGCTGCCCAACTGGAAGAAACGGGGCTGGAAAACCGCAGGCAATAAACCGGTCAAGAACGAGGATTTATGGCGCCGGCTGGATGCCGCCGGCAGCCGGCATACGATCGAGTGGAAATGGGTGAAAGGGCATTCCGGGCACAAGGAGAATGACCGGGCGGATGAGCTGGCGAATCTGGGAATTGACGGGTTAAACAGGTTGAAGTAGATACCGGGCTGCGCTTCTTACCGCAATTTGTTGCGCGAACGAAGCTCGGCGTTATTTCAATTCCTTGCGCTATTTCTTCGTCATCAATTCCTTCAGACCCGCAAAAGGATTATGGGTGGCGGCAGGTGACGAGGTTTTCAGTGCCGATGCGCTGCCGAAGCGCATTTCCTCGTAACGGGAATGTTCGTTGTCGTGGCAATAAACGCACAGCAATTCCCAGTTGCTGCCGTCCGGAGGATTGTTGTCGTGGTTGTGATCCTTGTGATGGACGGTCAATTCGCTGAGGTTTCTGGATGTAAATTCCCGCGCGCAACGGCCGCAAATCCACGGATACATCTTGATCGCCCGTTCCCGGTAGGTGGCTTCCTTGAGTTGTTGATTGCGTTTGACCTCGGCGATGAATTGATCCATTTTATCTTTGTCGAGGGTGGTCTTTTTTATAGTCATGGCAAAAATTCTCCCAAAAGGCGGACGAAGCGGAAAAGCGAGGCTTTTCCGGGTAAACGGTAGAAGGAGTGAATCGAAGCGCCGGATTGTCCCGCATTCCGGCTGGTCAGCGCCTTGAATGTTCCCGATGCCGCTGAACAAAAATACTCCTGCTTCCTATTATATTTATATGGAAAAAACGGACAAGCATCGGATACGCAATGTATCGAGAAGGCTTTGAATAACCCCTTCTTCCTCCGCTCTACGCCGTTAAGTCAAGCCTGCAGGAATTGCAAGCTGGCTTTGCGGATAACGCAACCGGATCGACAAAGTTCTTGTAGTAGGGCGGATTCGCCGCCAGGCAATCCGCCGCTTTAAAGGCCATTGGCGTTTTGCTGTCGCGAAAACGCCCTACAGTCGTGTAGGTCGGGCACGCGTTTTTTGTGCCCGACATTTCCTTCGAAGAAATCATTATCCTCGTTCCCACGCTCCCGCGTGGGAACGCATACGGAGTCAAATAGATGGGCAGAAGCCGTTATCGATTCATCCACCCCGATCAACCCCATTTTATGACGCTGACCGTTCTGCATTGGATTCCGGTATTTACCCGGCCCGCTACGGTTGAGATCTTATTTGAATCACTGCGTTTTTTAGTCAATGAGGGGTTAACGATCCATGCCTATGTGATTCTTGAAAATCACCTTCATCTGATTGCACAAAGCCAACAATTGGATAGGGACATTTATCGCTTAAAATCCTATACAGCTCGAGAATTGATTCGGCTTCTGGAAGCCAATCGGATAAATACGATCCTTGATCAATTGGCTTTTTATAAAAAAGCGCATAAAAGTGATCGTGCGTATCAGTTCTGGCAGGAAGGCGTTCATCCGGAATGGATTCAAAGCGAAGAGATGATGCGGCAAAAAATTGAATATATACATCTGAATCCGGTGAAAAGGGGGTATGTAGAGCAGGCGGAGCATTGGCGGTATTCGAGCGCTCGGGATTATGCGGGACAGTCGGGGTTGTTGCCGGTGACTCGGCGTTGGTGAGCACGTATGCATTCCCACGCGGGAGCGTGGGAACGAGAAAAAACGCCCGACAACTCTGGCGGCATCCCCCCCTTTGAAAAAGGGGGCAGGGGGGATTTGCTCTACAAATAGTTGACGAGGCAACGCCGATGCACCGCTTAATTCGCAGTTGAAGGTTGCGAAGAAATCATTGTCATTTAGTACCAAAGTCGTGTAGGTCGGGCACGCGTTTTTTGTGCCCGACATTTCCTTCGAAGAAATCATTGTCATTTAGTACCAAAGTACAATATTCAACTTGCAGGGTTTGTGGAACAATTACCTCATGCGCTAACTCGATAGCGCGCGGATTATAGAGCGATAAAATCCCCAAGTGGAGGGCACTAAAAATGGCAAAGTTCGGCATCGTTAAATTTGTGACAGGTATGGTAAAGGCGGTTTCGGCCGACGGTACCGAGCGTGTGCTTTACACGGGGGACAGAGTACTTCCGGACGAAGTCATCGTGACCGCGGACAACGGCAATGTCGTGATCGAATTCAATGACGGCACGACCATGGATCTGGGCCGCAATCAGCAAGTTTCCCTGAACGAAGATATGCTGTCGTCTGAGAACCCGGTCACGCAGGCTGCCGGGCAAACCGCGGCAGGCGCGCAAGACGAAGTGGCCGCCATCCAGCAGGCGCTGTTCGATGAAAACTTCGATCCGACCAAGTCTCTGCAAGCCGCCGCCGCCGGCGGTGCCGATGCGGGCGGCGGCACGGCGTCGGGCGGCAATGAAGGTCATGGTACTGTATACATTGTCGACTATCAGAATCCCGTATCCCAACCGAACAGCGGTTTCGACACGAACGGAATTAGTTTTTCATTTTCGCAGATTCAGGAAAACCTGATACTCAATCCGATGCTGACGGAGGGAGTGAATAATCCCGTAATAATAAACGGTATCGGCGTTACTACGGGCGATCTCAGCATCCTCGAAAGCGGCCTGCCGGCGGGCAGCAGCCCGAATACGGAGGGAGTGATGCAGGCCGGCAGCTTCGAAGTGGTGGCGCTGGACGGCATTGCCACGGTAACCGTAGGCGGCACGACGTTCACCTTTGCCCAGCTACAGGATCTGGCGAACAATCCGGTGACGATTGATACCCCGTACGGCGCATTGACCTTGGCCGGTTTCGCGGGCGGCGCGACAGGCGGCACCGTCAGTTACCGCTACACACTGGACGCGGCGGTCGATAACGACAGCCAAGCGGGCGCCGACAGTGACCGCTTCATCGAGACAGTCGCGGTCACCGTGACCGATAACGACGGCAGTGCCGCGAATTCGTCGATCAATATCGAAATTATCGATGACGTCCCCGACGCGATCGACGACACCCCCGTCGAAACCGCCAGCGAAAACCAGGTCACGCTGACCGGCAACGTCTTCACCAACGACGTGCTCGGCGCCGACGTAACGGCCAACCCGATCACCCCGGCGACCCTGACCGGCCTCTACGGCACCCTGGAACTGGCCGCCGACGGCAGCTACACCTACACGCTGAACCCCAACGGCGAAGCTTTCCTCGCCCTGGGCGGCGGCGGTACCGCGGCGGAAACGTTCCCGTACACCTTGACCGATGCCGACGGCGACAGCGACACCGCAATCCTCACGCTGAACATCGAAAATATCGACGACAACGTCACGATCACCGGCATCGGCAA
This sequence comes from Methylomicrobium agile, assembly GCF_000733855.1. Lineage (NCBI taxonomy): Bacteria > Pseudomonadati > Pseudomonadota > Gammaproteobacteria > Methylococcales > Methylococcaceae > Methylomicrobium > Methylomicrobium agile. Next base: position 1,264,303 of record NZ_JPOJ01000001.1, on the reverse strand, counting down.
TACCGCCGGCGATGAGACCGTGCTGGAAAGCCACCTGCCGGACGGCACCGCGCCCGATGCCGCCAGCCTGACCCAGACCGGCAGCTTCACGCTCGATGCGCCGGACGGGCTGCAGACAGTGACCGTCCACGGCACCGAACTGAGCGTGGCGCAGCTTCTGGACCTCGGCGCCGCCCCGGTCACCGTGACCACCCCGCAAGGCACCTTGACCCTGACCGGCTACAGCGGCACCGCGTTTGGCGGCACCGTCGACTACAGCTACACCCTGAACACCTCGGTGGATAACGGCGGCCAGAGCGGCGACTTCATCGACACGTTGGCGGTCGCGGTGACCGACGTGGACGGCGACAGCGCGAATTCGACGTTGAACATTCATATCGTCAACGACGTCCCCGACGCGATCGACGACACTAACGCCGAAGCCGCCAATGAAAACCAGGTCACGCTGACCGGCAACGTCTTCACCAACGACGTGCTCGGCGCCGACGTAACGGCCAACCCGATCACCCCGGCGACCCTGACCGGCCTCTACGGCACCCTGGAACTGGCCGCCGACGGCAGCTACACCTACACGCTGAACCCCAACGGCGAAGCTTTCCTCGCCCTGGGCGGCGGCGGTACCGGAACGGAAACCTTCCCGTACACCCTGACCGACGCCGACGGCGACAGCGACACCGCAATCCTCACGCTGAACATCGAAAATATCGACGACAACGTCACGATCACCGGCATCGGCAATACCGCCGGCGATGAGACCGTGCTGGAAAGCCACCTGCCGGACGGCACCGCGCCCGATGCCGCCAGCCTGACCCAGACCGGCAGCTTCATGCTCGATGCGCCGGACGGACTGCAGACAGTGACCGTCCACGGCACCGAACTGAGCGTGGCGCAGCTTCTGGACCTCGGCGCCGCCCCGGTCACCGTGACCACCCCGCAAGGCACCTTGACCCTGACCGGCTACAGCGGCACCGCGTTTGGCGGCACCGTCGACTACAGCTACACCCTGAACAACCCGGCGGACAACGGCGGCCAGAGCGGCGACTTCATCGACACGCTGGCGGTCGCGGTGACCGACGTGGACGGCGACAGCGCGAATTCGACGTTGAACATTCATATCGTCAACGACGTCCCCGACGCGATCGACGACACCAACGCCCAAACCGCCAGCGAAAACCAGGTCACACTGACCGGCAACGTCTTCACCAACGACGTGCTCGGCGCCGACGTAACGGCCAACCCGATCACCCCGGCGACCCTGACCGGCCTCTACGGCACCCTGGAACTGGCCGCCGACGGCAGCTACACCTACACGCTGAACCCCAACGGCGAAGCTTTCCTCGCCCTGGGCGGCGGCGGTACCGGAACGGAAACCTTCCCGTACACCCTGACCGACGCCGACGGCGACAGCGACACCGCGGTCCTCGCGCTGAACATCGAAAATACCAACAATGGGGTCGCAATCACCAACCTGACCCCGGCCGCCGAAGGCGGCGACGTGGCCGTCAACGAAAGCCACCTGGCCGACGGCTCCAACCCCAACGCCGCCGCGCTGACCCAGCCCGGCAGCTTCACGATCAGCGCGCCGGACGGCGTAGGCAACCTGACGATCGACGGCCACGCCGTCATCACCGACGGCGCGTTCACGGCCGACAGCTTCACCACCGGCTTGGGCAATACCTTGACCATTACCGGCTACGACAGCAACACCGGCACGGTCAGCTACACCTACACCCTGACCGACAACGAAACCCATGACCCCGTCCAAGGCCCGAACAGCCTGTTCGAAAACCTCGACGTGGTCCTGACCGACCTGGACGGCGACAGCACCTCGGGCATTCTGGCGGTGAACATCGTCGACGACGTGCCCATCGCCGTAAACGACGTGGACAGCATCGCCTCCGGCGTGGGGCCGGCCACCGGCAACGTGATCACCGACGCCGAAGGCGACGGCGGCGCCGATACCCGAGGCGCGGACGGCGCCGCCGTAACGGCGGTGGCCAGCAACAACGTCCCGGCGAACAGCGACGGCAGCGCGGACGGCAGCGGCAACTTCCAGGTCGCCGGCCAATACGGCGTCTTGACCCTGCACCAGAACGGCGACTACAGCTACACCCGTAACGAAGGCACGCCGGGCAACGTCAGCGACGTCTTCACCTACACCCTGACCGACGGCGACGGCGACAGCGCCACCGCGACCCTGACGATTACCATCGGCAACACCCTGCCGACGATCGGCAACCTGACCCCGGCAGCCGAAGGCGGCGACGTCACCGTCAACGAAAGCCACCTGGCCGACGGCTCCGACCCCAACGCCGCCGCGCTGACCCAGCCCGGCAGCTTCACGATCAGCGCCCCGGACGGCGTAGGCAACCTGACGATCGACGGCCACGCCGTCATCAGCAACGGCGTGTTCACGCCCGGCAGCTTCACTACCGGCTTGGGCAATACCTTGACCATTACCGGCTACGACAGCAACACCGGCACGGTCAGCTACACCTACACCCTGACCGACAACGAAACCCATGACCCCGTCCAAGGCACGAACAGCCTGTTCGAAAACCTCGACGTGGTCTTGACCGACCTGGACGGCGACAGCACCCAGGCCACCCTGGCGGTGAACATCCTCGACGACGTGCCCGTCGCCGTGGACGACGTGGACAGCATCGCCTCCGGCGTAGGGCCGGCCACCGGCAACGTGATCACCGACGCCGAAGGCGACGGCGGCGCCGATACCCTTGGCGCGGACGGTGCTGTGGTGACAGCGATCGTCAGCAATAATCCAGGCGGGGCGGCATTGACGGAAGTAAGCGCCGCCGGCGTGACCATTGCCGGCCAATACGGCGACCTGACCATCCATTCGGACGGCGTCTACAGCTATATTCGGTACGAAGGCATGCCGGGCAACGTCAGCGACGTCTTCACCTACACCCTGACCGATGGCGACGGCGACAGCGCCACCGCGACCCTGACGATTACGAGTGGCAACACCCTGCCGACGATCGGCAACCTGACCCCGGCCGCCGAAGGCGGCGATGTGGCCGTCAACGAAAGCCACCTGGCCGACGGCTCCAGCCCCAACGCCGCCGCGCTGACCCAGCCCGGCAGCTTCACGATCAGCGCCCCGGACGGCGTAGGCAACCTGACGATCGACGGCCACCCCGTCATCAGCAACGGCGTGTTCACGCCCGGCAGCTTCACTACCGGATTGGGCAATACCCTGGCCGTTACCGGCTACAACCCGGCGACCGGCGAAATCAGCTACACCTACACCCTGGCCGACAACGAAAGCCATGACGCCGTCCAAGGCGCCAACAGCCTGTTCGAAAACTTCGAAGTGGTCTTGACCGACCTGGACGGCGACAGCACTAGCGGCACCCTGGCGGTGAACATCCTCGACGACGTGCCGGTGGCCGTGGACGACGTGGACAGCATCGCCTCCGGCGTGGGCCCCGCGACCGGCAACGTGATCACCGACGCCGAAGGCGACGGCGGCGCCGATACCCGAGGCGCGGACGGCGCCGCCGTCACGGCGGTAGCCAGCAACAACGTCCCGGCGAACAGCGACGGCAGCGCCGACGGCAGCGGCAACTTCCAGGTCGCCGGCCAATACGGCGTCTTGACCCTGCACCAGAACGGCGACTACAGCTACACCCGTAACGAAGGCACGCCGGGCAACGTCAGCGACGTCTTCACCTACACCCTGACCGACGGCGACGGCGACAGCGACACCGCGACCCTGACCATCGCGATTGGCAACACCCTGCCGACGATCGGCAACCTGACCCCGGCCGCCGAGGGCGGCGACGTCACCGTAAACGAAAGCCACTTGGCCGACGGCTCCAGCCCGAATGCCGCCGCGCTGACGCAGCCCGGCAGCTTCACGATCAGCGCGCCGGACGGCGTAGGCAACCTGACGATTGGCGGCCACGCCGTCATCAGCAACGGCGTGTTCGCAGCCGGCAGCTTCACCACCGGTTTGGGCAATACCCTGGCCATCACCGGTTACGACAGCAGCACCGGCACGGTCAGCTACACCTACACCCTGGCCGACAACGAAAGCCATGACGCCGTCCAAGGCGCCAACAGCCTGTTCGAAAACTTCGAAGTGGTCTTGACCGACCTGGACGGCGACAGCACTAGCGGCACCCTGGCGGTGAACATCCTCGACGACGTGCCGGTGGCCGTGGACGACGTGGACAGCATCGCCTCCGGCGTGGGCCCCGCGACCGGCAACGTGATCACCGACGCCGAAGGCGACGGCGGCGCCGATACCCGAGGCGCGGACGGCGCCGCCGTCACGGCGGTAGCCAGCAACAACGTCCCGGCGAACAGCGACGGCAGCGCCGACGGCAGCGGCAACTTCCAGGTCGCCGGCCAATACGGCGTCTTGACCCTGCACCAGAACGGCGACTACAGCTACACCCGTAACGAAGGCACGCCGGGCAACGTCAGCGACGTCTTCACCTACACCCTGACCGACGGCGACGGCGACAGCGACACCGCGACCCTGACCATCGCGATTGGCAACACCCTGCCGACGATCGGCAACCTGACCCCGGCCGCCGAGGGCGGCGACGTCACCGTAAACGAAAGCCACTTGGCCGACGGCTCCAGCCCGAATGCCGCCGCGCTGACGCAGCCCGGCAGCTTCACGATCAGCGCGCCGGACGGCGTAGGCAACCTGACGATTGGCGGCCACGCCGTCATCAGCAACGGCGTGTTCGCAGCCGGCAGCTTCACCACCGGTTTGGGCAATACCCTGGCCATCACCGGTTACGACAGCAGCACCGGCACGGTCAGCTACACCTACACCCTGGCCGACAACGAAAGCCATGACGCCGTCCAAGGCGCCAACAGCCTGTTCGAAAACTTCGAAGTGGTCTTGACCGACCTGGACGGCGACAGCACTAGCGGCACCCTGGCGGTGAACATCCTCGACGACGTGCCGGTGGCCGTGGACGACGTGGACAGCATCGCCTCCGGCGTGGGCCCCGCGACCGGCAACGTGATCACCGACGCCGAAGGCGACGGCGGCGCCGATACCCGAGGCGCGGACGGCGCCGCCGTCACGGCGGTAGCCAGCAACAACGTCCCGGCGAACAGCGACGGCAGCGCCGACGGCAGCGGCAACTTCCAGGTCGCCGGCCAATACGGCGTCTTGACCCTGCACCAGAACGGCGACTACAGCTACACCCGTAACGAAGGCACGCCGGGCAACGTCAGCGACGTCTTCACCTACACCCTGACCGACGGCGACGGCGACAGCGACACCGCGACCCTGACCATCGCGATTGGCAACACCCTGCCGACGATCGGCAACCTGACCCCGGCCGCCGAGGGCGGCGACGTCACCGTAAACGAAAGCCACTTGGCCGACGGCTCCAGCCCGAATGCCGCCGCGCTGACGCAGCCCGGCAGCTTCACGATCAGCGCGCCGGACGGCGTAGGCAACCTGACGATTGGCGGCCACGCCGTCATCAGCAACGGCGTGTTCGCAGCCGGCAGCTTCACCACCGGTTTGGGCAATACCCTGGCCATCACCGGTTACGACAGCAGCACCGGCACGGTCAGCTACACCTACACCCTGGCCGACAACGAAAGCCATGACGCCGTCCAAGGCGCCAACAGCCTGTTCGAAAACTTCGAAGTGGTCTTGACCGACCTGGACGGCGACAGCACTAGCGGCACCCTGGCGGTGAACATCCTCGACGACGTGCCGGTGGCCGTGGACGACGTGGACAGCATCGCCTCCGGCGTGGGCCCCGCGACCGGCAACGTGATCACCGACGCCGAAGGCGACGGCGGCGCCGATACCCGAGGCGCGGACGGCGCCGCCGTCACGGCGGTAGCCAGCAACAACGTCCCGGCGAACAGCGACGGCAGCGCCGACGGCAGCGGCAACTTCCAGGTCGCCGGCCAATACGGCGTCTTGACCCTGCACCAGAACGGCGACTACAGCTACACCCGTAACGAAGGCACGCCGGGCAACGTCAGCGATGTCTTCACCTACACCCTGACCGACGGCGACGGCGACAGCGACACCGCGACCCTGACCATCGCGATTGGCAACACCCTGCCGACGATCGGCAACCTGACCCCGGCCGCCGAGGGCGGCGACGTCACCGTAAACGAAAGCCACTTGGCCGACGGCTCCAGCCCGAATGCCGCCGCGCTGACGCAGCCCGGCAGCTTCACGATCAGCGCGCCGGACGGCGTAGGCAACCTGACGATTGGCGGCCACGCCGTCATCAGCAACGGCGTGTTCGCAGCCGGCAGCTTCACCACCGGTTTGGGCAATACCCTGGCGATTACCGGCTACAACCCGGCGACCGGCGAAATCAGCTACACCTACACCCTGGCCGATAACGAAACCCATGACGCCGTCCAAGGCCCCAACAGCCTGTTCGAAAACTTCGAAGTGGTCTTGACCGACCTGGACGGCGATGCTACTAACGGCATCCTGACGGTGAACATCCTCGACGACGTGCCGAGCGTGACGGTGAGCGTGGAGGCGGCGGCCGACGCACTGGTCGTGGACGAAACGAACCTGGCGATCAACGCCACAGCCGACTTCGCGGACAACTTCAGCAGCGTGCCGACCTACGGTGCGGACGGTGCGGGCACGGTCACGAGCGCCTATACGCTGAGCATCACGGGCGGCAACGGCACCGACAGCGGCCTGGACAACCTGGCGGGCCAGAACATCCTGCTGCACAACAACGGCGGCGTGATCGAAGGCCGCGTAGGCGACACCGTCTACTTCACGGTCAGCGTCAACGGCAGCGGCACAGTCACGCTGGACCAGCAAATCGCGATCAAGCATCCGGACGGCAGTGACCCGGACGACGCAGTCACGCTGAGCAACGCCAACCTGATCGTGCTGACGCGCACCGACACCATCACGGACGGGGACGGCGACACCAACACCGGTTCGGCCAGCATCGACATTGGCACGGCCTTGAGCTTCAAGGATGACGGCCCGGCAATAGGTGATTTCACCCACGCTGTCATTCCGAACGAAGTTGGAACTGTAAGCGGCTTCTTCAATGCCGATTTCGGCGCGGATGGATTTGATGGGTTCACCATCACGCCTCCTGCAATTGATGGCGTGACCTACAGCCAGGCTGATCTTGTCGTGGACGGCGCGGTGGTGGGGCGCGTGTTGACGGCAATGGCTGGGGGAGACGAGCTTTTCAAGCTGACGGTTCACAAGGACGGAACCTACAATTTCGGGCTCATCACCCCGGAGGCAGGAACAACCACTACCCATGCCTTCAACCTGGGACAATTGGCGTCGGGCAACACTCTGAACTTCGTCCAGCTTTCTGACGGTACGCTGGAATTCCACAGCCCTGGATCACTGAATGTCTCTACGCAGGGCTTCGGGGTCAACAATAACTTTTTGGGAGCCAACGAAGAGGTCACGCTGGAATTCTATAAGACCGGAAGTGTGCCCGCGAACGACAGCCCTGGTGGTCCGATTCTGGGTGGTCCTGTAAACTCGGACAACCGCTATGTGGACAAACTCACGCTGACGAACAATATGCAGAGCTCGCTGACCATCCGCTGGACGGTTTTCAACGACCAGACGGGCCAGACGGAAACCGACGTAATCGCCGTTTCCGGCGCGACCACTGAGATTGATCCAAGCATCAGCTTCAACCGGGTGCATATTGAAGGAGTGTCGGCCGGCAGCCAAGGCGTTCGATTCTCGAATCCCACTATTACAGAAACCGAAACCATCCTGCCTCGGGACCAGAATCTGGAATTCGGTATTGTCGGCTCCGACGGCGACGGCGACGTGACTGCATCGCAGGCGTTGAATATTCACATCGTCGGCGGTGCCGGCACGAGCTTCACCCTGGACGGCACGAGTGGAGATGATGTGATTGCATCCAGCACGGTGGCGGATACCATCGATGGCGGCGCCGGATTCGATATCGTCGATTACCGTGACGATACGGCCGGGGTGAACGTCAACCTCGGCACCAGCACCGGCTCAGGCGGTCAGGCGGAAGGCGACACCTACACCTCCATCGAAGGAGCGCTGGGCGGCAGCGGCAACGACACGCTGACAGGCCACAGCAGCAACGCCAACTATCTGGATGGCGGCGCCGGCAACGATATCCTGATCGGTGGGGATGGCAACGACACCCTGATTGGCGGCCTTGGCAATGATACTCTGACGAGTGGTAGCGGTTCGGACACCTTCGTCTGGCAAGCGGGTGATACCGGTACCGATATCATTACCGATTTCACCGTTGGGGCGGGTGGCGATGTGCTGAATCTCGCCGATCTATTGCAGGGCGAAAACGCAGGCAATATTGCCACAGGCGGCTTCCTGAGCTTCAGCTTTAATGCCGTCACCAACGCCACCACGATTACGGTGGATGCCAACGGCAGCGGTAATGCTGGCGGTACCGGTCAGACCATCGTGTTGCAAAACGTGGATCTTACAGCTGGTAACACCTTGACGAACACGGAGATTATTAACACTATGCTGGACGTTGGCAATTTGCAGATCGACTAACAGGTAGCGTTGTTATCCTGCAGACAGGCGCCTTCGGGCGCCTGTTTTTTATGGGCAAGCCGTGTAGGTCGGGCACGCTTTTTGTGCCCGACACTTTCGATGTGACGGTATGAGGTCACGGTTACGGATCAGCGAACGGTCTTTCCGCCGCCCAAATGTCGGGCAACGGTGAAGCGGTTGCCCGACCTACCCGGCTTGCATAAGGAGGACCGTAGGACCGTAGGGCGGTTTCGCGTCAGCAAACCGCCAACTTGCATAAGGAGGGCTCTTCAATGGCGGATTGCCTGTCGGCGAATCCGCCCTACCGTGGGGCGGCATTTGGCTGTCAGTCGTGTAGGTTGGGCACGCTTTTTGTGCCCGACACTTTCGATGTGATGGTATGAGGTCACGGTCACGGTTACGGATCAGCGAACGGCCTTTCCGCCGCCCAAATGTCGGGCAACGGTGAAGCGGTTGCCCGACCTACCCGGCTTGCATAAGGAGGATCGTAGGGCGGTTTCGCGTCAGCAAACCGCCAACTTGCATAAGGAGGGCTCTTCAATGGCGGATTACCTGTCGGCGAATCCGCCCTACCGTGGGGCGGCATTTGGCTGTCAGTCGTGTAGGTCGGGCACGCTTTTTGTGCCCCACACTTTCGATGTGACGGTATGAGGTCACGGTTACGGATCAGCGAACGGCCTTTCCGCTGCCCAAATGTCGGGCAACGGTGAAGCTGTTGCCTGACCTACCCGGCTTAATTTAATGGCAGTGGCGCTGGAGCCTGGGAACGAGAAATAAGGCCAATACCCGCCTGGGCGGGTATTGGCCGCGCTTCTTTGTTTATGTACAATATGCTTGTACAAATTAGGGTGTGTTATGACAATTGAAACGACTTATAGCCAAGCGCGCGAGCAATTGAAAACGTTGATGGATCGTGCTGTGGATGATCATGAGGTGATCGTTGTGCGGCGCAGGAGCGGAGGGGCTGTTGCTATGATTGCGGCGGATGAGCTTGAAAGCTTGCTGGAAACCGCGCATTTACTGCGCTCGCCCAAGAATGCGGAACGTTTGCTGATAGCATTGGCGCGTGCACGGTCAGAAAATAGGGCGCCGACGTCGCTTGCGGATCTTGAGCAAGAGATGGGGATCAATGCATAGCGGCGACCGCGTTGCCGTTTTTCATCCTGAATTTCTGGAAGACTTGCAATATTGGGTCGAAACTGACCGGCGCGTCGCCAAACGCTTATTGGAACTTGTGAAAGCCACGTTGCGCGCGCCCTTCGACGGCATTGGCAAACCCGAACCGCTAAAGTATCTGGGACCGGATGTGTGGTCTCGCCGCATCACGCAAGAACACCGTTGCGTTTATTTGGTCAAGCAAGGCCGCGTTGAATTCTTACAGGGACGTTATCACTATTAACCCGTTCGCGGTGTTTTGTATCGCCAAAAATCGGGCGTATGGGAGCGATCCTCAGATCGCGACTAATAGTCGTGTAGGTCGGGCACGCTTTTTGTGCCCGACACTTTCGATGTGACGGTATGAGGTCACGGTTACGGATCAGCGAACGGCCTTTCCGCCGCCCAAATGTCGGGCAACGGTGAAGCTGTTGCCCGACCTACCAGACTTGCATAAGGACCGTAGGGCGGTTTCGCGTCAGCAAACCGCCAACTTGCATAAGGAGGACTCTCCAATGGCGGATTGCCTGTCGGCGAATCCGCCCTACCGCTGGGGCGGCACTTGGCTGTCAGCGGATAATGGCCCGCCCCACACCTCTTCCAGTCGTGTAGGTCGGGCACGCTTTTATGCCCGACACTTTCGATGCGACGGTATGAGGTCACGGTTACGAATCAGCGAACGGCCTTTCCGCTGCCCAAATGTCGAGCAACGGTGAAGCGGTTGCCCGACCTACCAGACTTAGACCGTAGGGCGGTTTCGCGTCAGCAAACCGCCAACTTGAATAAGGAGGACTCTCCAATGGTGGATTGCCTGTCGGCGAATCCGCCCTACCGCTGGGGCGGCACTTGGCTGTCAGCGGATAACGGCCCGCCCCATACCTCTTCCAGCCGCTCGGCGGTCAAAATACGCTCGACCCAGGCGTCCAGTTGGGCTTTCGCGGCCGCGTGCACCCGCTGCTCCACGTCCGCGGTCAGCGGGCCGAATTTTAGCCGGAGCAGTTTTAGCAGCGTTTGGGCTTCGCCCTTGGTTTCGCCCCGGGCTTCCCCCCGAGCCTCCCCCCGGGCTTCCCCCGGGCCTCCCCTTGCGCCTCGCCCTGTAATCTCGCTTCTTGTAGCCATTGCGGAATGCGTTGTGCCAGCATGGTCTTGATCTCCCGTAAATCGTTCGGTTCGGTCGGCCGGTCCTCGCCCGGCGCGTGCAGCACCCGGTTGATCCAGACGCTGAAACTGCGCCGCAGCCGGGTTTGTTCCGGTGCTGCCAGCCATTCTATCAAATTGGAGATGACTTCGAGAATCGCCGCCGGTTCGCGATGATGCTCCAGCCGGAAGATCGCCGCGACCAGATTGGGGAGCGGATCCAGCGCCTCCAGGTCATAAGCGCCTTCGTCCAGTATCAGATAACGCAGAGTGGGCCGGTAGCGTGCCAGGCCGCCGGGCAAGGTGGCGATCAACTCCGCCAGCTCGGTGGGCGCCCGCCAGCGCCGGTCGCCGTTGTACAACACGACCGGAAACACCGGCGGCAGCCGTCTGTCGGGCAGGGTTTGCCGGGTCTTGATCAGGTCCTGATAGAGCAAGCCGATATAACTCATCAGCCTGACCGCCATGTAATGATCGACGGTCGATTGAAATTCAATCAGCAAGTATACGTAAATCCACTGATGCCGGGACTTGACACGCCAGATCACATCGTCCTCGCGATGCCGTAGATCGTCGGTGACATAACTGGTGGCCACCGACTCCAGGGTGGAAAAGTCGAGTTCGCCGACCCAGGGCTCATGCACGAAGCCTTGCAATAAATCCCGGATGATTTCAGGCTCGGAGAACAGCAGTTTGTAGGAATGGTCGTGCGATGGGTTCATGTCCGGATGATAGCATGAGCGGTGATATTTTGCGAAGCCGGAGCTTGGGCGCTAGAAAATTCGCCTACGTGTTGCATCGGGTGGAGACGAATTTATCGGTCCGCTCCGGATTTAGGCGATGACGGGCGTCTTGCTGTTTTCAGGGCTGAACCGGTAGTTCTTGTTCAGGCAGTGTTCCAGCCATTTTTGCAGAAAGTAATTCAAGCGCCATTTATAGTTCATGATTTCCAGGCTCAGGCCGGGGTTCCTGTAGACCTTGGCAACGGCGGCGCGGGCATGGTCGTTGATCACTTCAGCCAGTTGCAGGTCCAGATAAAGCCGTATGGTCACGGCGGGTTCCAGAAACTCTTCCAGATTCCTTTTGAAACTGTGGCTTAACAGGATCGTCAGCGTATAGGGCGAGCGTTCGAGCACTTCGAGATGGAGGGCGGAACTGTTGTCGGCGACGCCGATCGCGGTATCGCGGCAGTCGAGCAAATGCGGAATCAAACGCAGGAGTTTCCGGTAATTGGCGGCGCAGATCTGTTCGAGGCAGAAGGACTTATTGACGGGATTCAACTGGCTCATAATCGTGGCGAATCTTCGCTGTAGCAGGCATGGGCGCTGGCGGTTTCCCAGAGCACGACTTGCGCGACATTCAATCCGGCCTGCCGAAGATAACGGTAAATCATCTTGCTGAGCACTTCGGCGGTCGGATGTTCGTCGAGGGCCAGAAAGCGTTCGTTGTTCGCGATCAGCATCGGGATGATCGGATCGTCCTTGTGCAGTAAAAAGTTATGATCGAGATATTGATCGATATAGGCTTCGACAGCATCCCTGATGTCCGAAAAATCACAGACCATTCCTTGATCGTTAAGCTGTTCCTGCCTGATCGAAATCGAGGCCTTGACGCTGTGCCCGTGCAAATGGCGGCATTTGCCGGGATGATTCATCAGCCGGTGCCCGTAACAGAAATAGACCTCTTTGGTGATGGTGTACATGTCAATCAACATCCTTTGATGCTTTTGATCGCCGCGGCGATTTCGAAGCCGCGGCCGGTTAATGGAATACAGCGGACGATTTCGATGAAGGCGGTAACCGGAGGGCCGAGCGGGCTTTTGACGACGTGTATCCTTGCGGCTTTGCCCGGTGGCAGCGCCTCGGGGAGAACAAAAGAGACGCCCGCGCCGCTGATGGTTTTGCAATGCCCTACGAGTTGTTCGGTCGAACCGGCCAGTTTGACGGCGATTTCGCCGCCGCTCGTCAGGCGCGCGTGATGACGTTGTTCATTCGGATCGGGCAAGATGGATAACCTGGATTAAGTGGTAAAACAAAGGAATTATGGTAAAACAAAGGAATTCGAAAAATGCGGTGGTTTACTGTACTCAGCTTAGCAAAAATCAACCGGAAAAGAAAAGCCTCTTGGCGCGCGCCGGCCCGGTCCGGCCATTTTGCCGGTATTTGGACTGCAAAATGGCCGGAATTTCGGTAAGATGTGCGTCTGACCCGATGCCGTTCGGGCTGCAGGCTGTCCTGTGACGCTGCAGCGGCTTTACTGGCCGGTATCGATTTTTGGGTCGTATCAAACAATCGAAGACCATCGAGTGGGTATCAATGACGAAAGCAACGGTATTAACAGGCATCACGACCACGGGCACGCCGCACCTGGGCAATTATGTCGGCGCGATTCGGCCGGCGATTGCGGCGAGCAAGAACGACAATGTCGCGCCTTTTTATTTTCTGGCCGATTATCATGCGTTGATCAAATGTCAGGAGCCGGACAGGGTACGCCAATCCAGCCGTGAAATCGCCGCGACCTGGCTTGCCCTGGGCCTCGATACCTCGAATGCGGTTTTTTACCGGCAGTCGGATGTGCCCGAGATCCTGGAGTTGACCTGGATTTTAACTTGCGTAACCGCCAAAGGTTTGATGAACCGGGCGCATGCTTACAAAGCCGCTGTGGCCGAAAATGAACAAGGGGACGAAAAGGATCCGGATAAGGGGGTCACGATGGGGCTGTTCAGTTATCCGATTCTGATGGCGGCCGATATTCTGATGTTCAAGGCCGACAAGGTGCCGGTCGGCAGGGATCAGATTCAGCATATCGAAATGGCGCGGGACATCGCGGCGCGCTTCAACCACATTTACGGCGAGCATTTTACCCTGCCCGAAGCGGTGGTCGAGGAGCACGGCGCGACACTGCTGGGGCTCGACGGACGCAAGATGAGCAAGAGCTACAACAACACGATACCGCTGTTCGAACCCGAGAAAAAACTCAGAAAGCTGATCAACAAAATTAAGACCAATTCGCTGGAGCCGGGCGAGCCCAAAGACCCGGATACCTGCACGCTGTTCAGTATCTACAAAGCCTTTGCCACTCAGGCCGAAGTCGCCGAAATACGCCAGCGTTATGCGGACGGCATCGGCTGGGGCGAGATGAAGCAGGTATTGTTCGAATATATCAACGAGCATATCGCCCCCGCCCGTGAGCGCTACGAGGCGTTGATGCAGGCGCCGGACCATATCGAACAGCAGTTGCAGGAAGGAGCGCGGAAGGCGCGCGCGATCAGCGTTCCGTTTCTGAAGGACTTGCGCGAAGCGGTCGGTATCTCCAGGATAGCGGTGTGAACGACATTACCTTCAGCAACTGGTTGCGGGAGTCCCTGCAGTTCATCGGCCGCGGCCCCGGTACCTGGTTCGGTTGTTGTCTGGCGATCGGCTTGCTGATGCTGCTGGGGCATATCTCTTTGGCGCTGGGTGTGTTCGTGTCGATTGCCGGCCTGTTTGTCGGTGTCGGCGTGGCGAAGTATATCGATCTGAAATACAACGCGGACAATCCGGTGCCGTTACTGTGGGCGGTCAAAAAAAGCCTGCCGCTGGCCATTCTGGCGGCGGGCGCCCTGGTTTTTTTCTGGGGAGTTTTCAGGACGGTTGCAGGCGTTACAGCCGGCGACTGGCAGAACATCGTCAAGTTTTTCTTCGAATGGGAGTACACGCCGGAAAACCTGCAGAGGCAAACGATGCGCGAGCTGGCAATCTGGCTGTTCGGCTATGCGAACGTCGCGCTGATGTTTTGCCTGTTGATGCTGAACAGTTTCGCGAGCTGGTTCAGCTATCCGCTGATGCTGTTCAGAAACTATCGCTGGAGCGCGGCGAAAGAGGAGGGAAGGCAAATGCTTTCCCAGCACGCGAATGCGTTCTACAAGATGCAGGGTTTCATTTTCCTGCAGGCGATGCTTTGCCTGTCCGTGACGCCTTTCTTGACGCCGGTCCTGTATATGCTGACGTCGACAATGATGTATGTGTCTTACCAGAGCTTGTTCGGGACCAAGACCAAGTAAAAAGCGCCTGTTAAGGTTTAAATGCAACTTCTCGTCAGATTTTTTCGAACAGCGGAAAGGTTTGTTGCAGCGTGGGCAATTGTTCCGCCGGCAGTTCGAGCACTAGGTGGATCTGCTCGGCAAATTGCTGATCGACGATGCGCCCGTTCAGCTTTTTGAGCAGATATTCCAGGGGCTGCAACTGGCTGTAGGTCACCGATAATTTGACGTTGGCCATTTCGATAAAAGGTTCGATGTCGGCTTCGTCGATCACCCGTTTGGCCGCGTTCCCGTAAGCGCGAGTCAAGCCGCCGGCGCCGAGCTTGATGCCGCCGAAATAGCGGACCACCACCAGCAGCACGTCGATCAAATGTTTGCCTTCCAGGTGTTGAAAGATCGGTTTTCCGGCCGTGCCGGACGGCTCGCCGGCGTCGTGGAACCGGTAGACGAAGCCTTGCGGCGTCTTCAGGCGATAAGCGTAAACGATATGCGTGGCGTCCGGGTATTCGCCGTGCAGGCGCTGCAAGTGCCGAACGGCGGTCTGCTCGTCTTGGCAGGGGAAAATCATCGCGATGAAACGCGACTTTTTGATGTTGTCTTCAATCGTGTGCTGAGATTTGACACAATACAAGGATCACTCCGAATCTGGACCGCAAACCGCGTATGATAGCAATACATCCGTATGCTTCCGAAAAAATTCACCCTCAGGTCGACCGCAACCGCCCGCTCGAAGAATTCCGGCTGGGGTTGATAACCCGTCCCCAATGTTTGAAAATTCTCCGCCAACACCAAATCATCTTTCCTGTCTATCCCGCTTTAAACGTTACGGCCGGGATAAATATCCTGTTCGGTACCTGTATCTTACGGGGCTGGCATGGCACCTTTCGGAAGGTGAGAACTTCCCTTTACGCGATATGAAAATGCTCTAGCAGCGAGGCGGCCGGCGAAATCTTCCGCCGCTGAGGCGAGGGGTCAAATCAGTTGACCGAGCCCGAACGCGCCGAGATAGGTCGCGATGAAATACAGCAATGCCAGCACGGTGCTGGCGATCACATTGATTTCGATGACCTTTTTGAAGATGTAGGTGATCAGGGTGAAATCCCAGAAAATCAGCGCGAACAAAAGGTAATAGCTTAGCGGATCATCGCTGACGGTCACCCAGATCATCACCGGGATGACGAACAGCGCGACTACGTTCGCGCAGAGCATCATCGCGGTCGTTACCTGCACGAAACCGTACAGTGTTTTATTGAAAAACATCATCAGGCCGATAAACAGCAGGGTCAATCCCGTTTCGAGCGCGACTTCGTAAAACGACTCGAACGGGTCGTCGGTCATGTTGGCCTGCAGGAAATACTGGATCAGGAAATAAAAAACCAGATTCTGTTTAAAAAAACCGGTCGACCGGGTCAATTCGAGCGGATTGTGCCTGAACCAGCATAAAGGCAGATACTGTCTGATGATGTCGACGGTTGCCATGATGGTTCGAACCCGTATGGTACGCTAGCGGCCGATGATGTTTAGTCAGGGTATTTGTTTGGGTCCCTTGCTGTCTGCAAAAACGTCGAAAAGCTGTGCATTATAGGCGCTGAACGTGTCGTTCAGCGATTGAACCAGATCCTTCGTTCTGCTCGTCAGTTGAGCCAGCCGGGCCTTGGTCTTTTTGTTCCAGAGGGCCGGTTCGGAAACCGGCAGCAGCATCCGCGAGAAAGTCAGGTTTTTTTCGAACATGCCGGCCGGATTCTCGAGCAGGTTGAGTTCCTTTTGCCGGTTACTCAACTGGTTGATCACCATTTTCGCGTGCAGCCGGCTAAAGATCAAATGAATCGGTGTCATGATCACGATCAGCACCAGCAGCGCAATCGGTCCCAAAATCGGATCGATCAGCGTTGCCAGGACAATGCCGGTGTTGATTTCGGCGAACAGCGCGAGCACGATGAACAGGCTGAGCACCAGCAGGCTGGACATGTTGACCCGTTCTTTCCAGGTCGCGATGCCTTTTTTGACTTCGGGCACGATGACGTTTTCGATCTCGGCGATATGGCTTTCGAGTGCCTGCAAAATCCGGTATGTCCGGTCGTAGCCGACATTGGCAAGCCGCTGATCGATCAGGCTGAAGTCGACCTTGCCCGGCTGCGGGATGAATCCGCTGTCCTGGCTCGGCAAAATCATGAACTGGCCGGAGGCAATGCCGAGATCGGCCAGCCGCCGCTGCCAGCTGGAGATGATCTCGCCGCTTCTTGCCGAGTTCAGCGCGGCGGGGGCATCGATCAGATAAATCACTTTGTTGGTGTCCTGATGCCGTTTGATCTGTTCGATCAGGTCATCCAGCAAAGGCGACGGCGTCTCGAAAGTATCGGTGAAGACGAACACCGTATCGGAGTTTTCGATCGCGTAACTCACGAGAAAGGACGTTACGGCGGTAGCAGGCGTCGCGCTGATGCTTGGCGCTTCGATGAACAGCTTGCCTTTCAGGTGATCGCTCGGCAGCGTTTTGAGTTCCAGGTAGGCGTTGATGCGGCCGCCTTCGCCACGCCGCAACTGTTCGAGCTTGCGGCTGATTTGATAAAACGGGAAACGATGATCGACATCGAGCGCCGTGCCGGGCAGGGTGGTCGGGCTGGTCTGATTGTTGTGCAGCAGCACCGAGAATTTGTTATGCGAGGTTTGCAGGCCGGTGAGCTGGAGATCGGAGCCGAAATAAGCGTTCATGAATTTCGACTTGGCATTCGATGCCCCGCCGATCAGGGTGACGATCGGCCACCAGGAGCATTTGGTGGCGGTGGTGTCGTCCGCGCCGATCAGGCCGAGGTCGTATTCCAGTTGGTCGAGCTCATGAAAGACTTTGGCGGTTTTTTGCAAAATCGGGCTGTCGCTGGCGAAGTATTTTTCCAGATTGGACAGGTATCTGCTTAAAGTCTTTTCAGTCATGTCTTCGCACCGGTCTATTAAATTATTATTGTTGGTATAAAAAGCCCCATGCTTGCCGTCATGTTTCGGGCTGGGGAACTGCTACTCGGCATCGGCACACCAATGAACATGAGCGACAGAGGCTCGCTACCGGTTTGTGAGTCCGTGCTTTACAGATTTTTAATCCGCTTGCGCGATGAATCCACCCATGAGCCGCTGCGCAGAAACGCTTACCGAAGCGGTTAAAAACCCTTATCCTTGTTCCGAAAAAAAACCGCAAAAAAAAGCATATTTGTACGATGATACAAAAAATGGGGTAAATATCAAAGGTATTTTATTGATCGAAGACGGCGGCGTTCGGGCGCGGCAGGCGATTACGGCCGATCGGGAGACTCGGGTTTTGAATGATGCTTCATCGCAAAGCCGTTTTGTCTGTACTCGACCGCTCGGGCGGACGCAACGCGCCGATCGGCCGATTTTTTGCCCGGTAGAAGTTTTGTGGATTTTTATCCACGCGGACAATGAATTTGTGTATATTTGATAATTTTTAGACCGGGCCGTTTAGAGGACCCTCTGTTTGAATGTCCGATCGATTATGACGCAGCCGTATTTTTTCCGTTTGCCGATCTTGATGCTGATTGCCTTGTTGACAGGGTGCGCGTGGCCCTGGGCCGGCAATCTCAGCGGCACCGGTTTGAGCAAGAAAGAGTTTGCGCGCTATGTCGAAGAAGTGTTCCGCTTTCAAAACCGGATGACCAGCGAGGTGATGATGCTGACGGCGACGGACGAGGGCAACGACTTTTCCGGTTTGCTGAAATCCGAACAGCGCATGCAGCTGGTTTGTGCGCCATTGAACGAATATGTATCCCGCGATATTGAAGGGCTCGGCAGCGGCCTGGGCCTGCAGCGGCAAGTCGCCAAGACCGCTTTCGATTGCGACCGCGCCGCGCATGAGGTCGATCGGCTGTTGAAATTGAGCCGGCCGCCGTTCGGGGAGGGCTCGGGATAAGCTGGTCCTTAGGTCCTTAATCGCATGTCTTTATACACAAATTCGTCATTCCGGCAGGGATTGCCGGAATCCACGACTGCACGGATGCAGGAGGTAGGCAACGCAGGAGCAGTTGCCGGGGCTACAGGGACGTTTGAGCTTGCCATCCTTGGCGCTGGATACCCGCTTCCCGGCGGGTATGACGGCATTTATGTATAGAGCATGCCCCTTAATCGCCCATTTCATACGTATTGCGTCCTGCGCGCTTCACCGGACGCAGTATTGTGGGGTGGGGCGGTTGGCTGCGGTCGGGCTCCGGATAGTCCAGCGTGTAATGCAGCCCCCGGCTTTCCTTGCGCAGCATCGCGCTGCGGATGATCAATTCGGCCACGATGACCAGGTTGCGCAGTTCGAGCAGGTCGCTGGTGACCCGGCAATTGCCGTAATACTCGGCGATTTCCTTCTTGAGCAGTTCGACTCGGTTCCTGGCCCGGTGCAGCCGCTTGTTCGTCCTGACGATCCCGACATAATCCCACATGAAATTTCTGAGTTCGTTCCAGTTGTGCGAGACGACCACTTCTTCGTCCGAATCGCCGACCTGCGACTCGTCCCAGGCCGGAAGCGCCGGCGGCGGGGCAATCTCCGGCAATCTCCCGGCCAGGTCGATATGGGCGCGCTCCGCGAAGACCAGGCATTCGAGCAAGGAATTGCTGGCCATCCGGTTGGCGCCGTGCAGCCCGGTGCAGGCGACCTCGCCGATCGCGTAAAGGTTGGCGATGTCGGTGCGCGCATGGCTGTCGGTCATGATGCCGCCGCAGGTGTAGTGGGCTGCCGGAACGACCGGAATCGGCTGGCGGGTGATATCGATGCCGTAGTCGAGGCATTGTTGGTAAATGGTCGGGAAGTGCTCGCGGATGAAGGTTTCCGGCTTGTGGCTGATGTCCAGGTAGACGCAGTCGATGCCGCGCTTTTTGATCTCCGCATCGATCGCGCGGGCGACGATGTCGCGGGGCGCGAGCTCGCCGCGTTCGTCATAAGCGTGCATGAACGGCGCGCCGTTCGGCAGGATCAGCTTGCCGCCTTCGCCCCGCACCGCTTCGCTGATCAGAAAGGCGCGCGCCTCGGGATGATAGAGGCAGGTCGGATGAAACTGCATGAATTCCATGTTGCTGACCCGGCAGCCGGCGCGCCAGGCCAGGGCTATCCCATCGCCGGTCGAGCTTTGCGGGTTGGTGCTGTAAAGGTAGACCTTATTGGCGCCGCCGGTTGCCAGCACGACGGCGCGCGCGGCGATCGTTTTGACCTGCTGTTTCCGGGTATCCAGCACATAGGCGCCGAGAATGCGCCGGCCGGTCGGGCTGCCGCTGTTTTCTGCGGGGCCGGTGATCAGCTCGACCACGTTGTGGTTTTCGAACAGTTCGATATTGGCATGCTCGCGCGCCCGCTCGATCAGCGAGAGCGAGACCGCTTTGCCGGTCGCATCGGCCGTGTGGACGATGCGGCGGTGAGAATGGCCGCCCTCGCGGTGCAGATGCAGTTTGAATTCGCCGGATGCGGTTTCTTCCCCGGTAAACATCACGCCCTGGCTGCGCAGCCAATTGATTGAGCTTTTTCCGTGCGTGACGGTCAATCTGACAATTTCGGGATCGCAGAGGCCGGCGCCGGCAATCAGGGTATCCTCGATATGCGATTCGATCGAGTCGCCGGCGTCGAATACGGCGGAAATGCCGCCCTGCGCATAAAAAGTGCTGCCTTCGGTTAGCGCAAATTTCGAAAGTACGGCGAGACGGATGCCGTGTTCGGCCAATTTTAAAGCTAAACTTAAGCCGGCGCCGCCGCTGCCGATGATCAGGACATCATAATAGGGTGCTGGAGTATGCATCTGTAAAGTGAAGAGGATATGCGGAATGGTAGCCGGAGAATGAGTTTTGTTGACCGGGCGAAAGCGCAGTGGGTACGGTCGAGGCTAGTATTACTCGATAATTTATGTTAATTGAATAAGGTGTCACAAGAAAAATATATTTGCTTAAGGAAAACCGCGAATCAAGCGGAGAAACTCCCTTTCCCGTTAGGAGAAGGCTGGGGCGAAGAAATGAAAATCAATGGGTTATCTTCTCGTTTCGACCTTTTTCGGGAAGGAGAGAGCGCTTATCCGGAGCTTCCTTAAGGGCTGGGCTGGCTTAGTTCGCAAGCATGATGGATAATAGCCATTTTTGCCGCGAGAGCAATTATTTTTGTTACTGCCGAACTAATACAGTTTAATTCTGTCCATTCTACCATCCACAGGCACAAGTGAAGAGTCATTCAAGGGCGAGCGAACAATTGGACGAAGACCTGGTATTGCGGGTGCAGCAGGGAGACAAGTCCGCATATGATCTTCTCGTGATCAAATACCAGCATAAGATTGTCCAATTGGTCAATCGCTATGTTAAAGATCCGAGCGAATCCCAAGATGTCGCGCAGGAGGCTTTCATTAAAGCCTACCGGGCGCTGGGCAGTTTTCGCGGCGAAAGCGCTTTTTATACCTGGCTCTACCGGATCGCGATCAATACGGCGAAAAATTATCTGATGTCCAGGTCGAGACGAAATGTCGATATGCAGATAGATGTTCAGGATGCGGAAGTCTATGAAAACCTGCCGCAACTGCATGGTCAGGAAACTCCCGAACGGGAATTGCTGAGCCGCGAGATTGTCGAGACGATCAAGTCGGCGATCGCAAAACTGCCCGAAGAAATGCGGGTGGCCATTATGCTGAGGGAATTTGAAGGAATGAGCTATGAGGAGATTGCTCAGGCGATGGATTGCCCTGTAGGAACCGTGCGTTCACGCATTTTTAGGGCGCGCGAAGCAATTGATAGTAAACTCAACCCCTTGCTCGATTGACGGTGATATTCGATGCATGAAGATCTGATTCAAAAAATTTCTCGATTCCTGGACGATGAGCTTCCTGAAGACGAAGCATTGAGCCTCTTACAAAAAATGCGGATCGATTCCGAGCTGGCCGACAAGATGCGCCGTTATGAGGCGATCAGTCACGCAATCAAAAACGACGACTTATTGGTCGCGGCAAGGCCCGATTTCGTTAGTTCGGTCAATAGCCGGATTCAGCACGAACCGACTTACCTGATTCCGAACGCCGAACGGCGCTGGATTCGTCGCCGGCATTTTACGCGTTCGCAAAAAATCGCTGCGGCCGCCGCGTCGGTTGCCGTGGTTGCTTTTGTCGCGCACCTGCAGCGCCCCGAGCCGGCCCCGAACCCGAAAATGGTCGTCGCCGCGATCAAGCCGCCGGCCGTCTCGACTGACTCCACTCCTAAACCGGTGACCTCCAAAATACTTCACGATTCCTATCCGGTCAACCGACAAATCAGCGATTATCTGCAGGCCCACAGCAGCATTTACACGCAGGGAGAGGTTGGCTTCCATCCTTACGCACAAGTCACTCAATACAGTCAAAAATGACGCTGGTCGTTCGCTTCATCCTGATATTTTTCTTTTCAACCGGATCGGTTTTCGCTGAAGATAACAAGTTAACTGCCAGACAGATCTTGACGAATATGATCCAGGCTTTGAGGACTCTCAATTACGAAGGCACTGTGGTGTTCTGGCGCAACGGAAGGCTCGAAACCATGAAATATTTTCATGCGGTCGATCGTGGAAAGGAGCAGGAGCGCCTGGTCGCTTTGAACTCGCCCTTGCGGGAGGTCGTCAGAAACGGCGATGTGGTCAGTTGCCGTTACAACGATACGCAAGACGTGGTGTTCGACCATCGGCCCTACGAGCGCTCTTTTTTGGTCAATTTTTCCAGGACGCTGGCCGAGCTGGACGATTTTTATGAATTCTCGCTCGCCGGTAAAGAAGACGTGGCGATGCTTCCCGCCTATGTGATCGATATTGAACCGAAAGACCAATTCCGCTATGGACGGCGGATCTGGGTCGAAAAGCTCCAGTTCTTGCCGCTGAAAATCGCCGTCTACGATGTTTCGGGCGCGCTTCTCGAACAGGTCGTGTTCACCGAACAGCATGTCAGGGCGGCATTGCCGTTCAGGGAAGCGAGAGCTGAGGTCGGACGAGCAAATATGTTGGCGGGGCAGGCAATAAAAGACGGCAATGCCGGCGTTTTACCGTTTACCGTAACGGATTCGCCGGCCGGTTTCAGGCCGATCTATTTTGCGCGAAAAACGATGCACGATTCCCATTTGCCCGTCGATTATTTATTGATGAGCGACGGCATCACGTCCATTTCGGTCTATAAGGAAAACAAAAATCCCGAGATGGATCTGGGGCTGCGGTCGGTCGGCGCAATCAACTACTACAGCCTGAGTCTCGAAGATTATCAGATAACGGCAATGGGCGAGGCGCCGCCGGAGACCGTGAAATCCATCGTTGAGGGCGTCAGGTTGAATCCGCCAATCGTTCGGAAACTTCAGCCAGAATAACTTCCGATGCGCAATAAAGCCGGATCGATGCACCGGGAAGCCGGCAGGGCTTTCCCGGCATGTGGCGCTTCGAGCTTTTTTCCCTTGCGCTCCCTTGTTCGACCAAGCTGTGCGAATCGGTACTTTTTGATTTTTGAACAATTTATTTTCGGCCCTGCCGCCCATACCCATGAGCGGACAGGTGATAATTTTTATTGATTGGGATTAGAAACTTTATGCTTAAAAGGCTCGGTTGGTCCGTTTTTCTGGTCTTTTTGTGGGGCCATGCTGCGTACGCGCAATTGCCTGATTTTACCGAAATGGTCAAAAGAAACGGCGTGGCGGTCGTCAACATCAGCACTACCCAAAAAGCTTCTCCGGAAGCCAGCAATCTTCCTCCCGAACAACAGTTGCCCGAAGGCTTGCCTCCGGAAATGGAAGAATTCTTCAAACACTTCTTCAATGGGCCTGGAGGGGATTACATTCCCAGGGATACGCAATCGTTGGGTTCCGGATTCATCATCTCGTCGGACGGCTATGTGCTGACCAATCATCACGTGGTCAAGGATGCCGACGAAATCGTCGTCAAGCTGACCGACAGAAGGGAGCTGGTTGCAAAACTGGTCGGTTCCGATGCGCGGACCGATGTCGCCCTACTGAAAGTGGAAGCCAAAGACTTGCCGACCGTGACGATCGGATCGCCGGAAAAATTGCAGGTCGGCGAATGGGTGCTGGCGATCGGTTCGCCTTTCGGCTTCGAGCAGTCGGTAACGGCCGGCATCGTCAGCGCGAAAGGGCGCAGCCTGCCCGGCGGCAATTACGTGCCGTTCATCCAGACCGACGTCGCGATCAATCCGGGCAATTCGGGCGGACCGCTGTTCAACATGAACGGGGAAGTCGTTGGCATCAATTCGCAGATCTATAGCCGGACAGGCGGTTTCATGGGCTTGTCGTTCGCGATCCCGATGGACGTGGTCAGCAATGTCGTCGATCAGATCAAGACGAAAGGCAAAGTGTCGCGCGGGTGGCTCGGCGTGCAAATCCAGGACGTTACCCGCGAGCTGGCCGAATCGTTCGGGATGAAGCGCCCGCATGGCGCGCTGGTCGCGAAGGTCGTTCCGGGAAGCCCGGCGGAGAAAGCCGATATTCAAATCGGCGACATCATCACCGAATTCAACGGCCATGAAATCGAAACCTCGGGCGAGCTGCCGCCGATGGTCGGCATGACGCCGATCGATGAAAAAGCGGAAATCAAGCTGATCCGCCAGGGCGAGACGATGACCGTGCCGATCCAGATCGGTTTGCTGCCCGAGCAAGAGGAAAAGTTGGCGGATATCGGCAATAAAGGCCAGATCAAATCCGACAATAAACTCGGCATTATCGTTACCGAACCGACCGCCGAACAGCGGGAAGCGCTGGAAGTGACGAAGAACGGAGTGCTCGTGCAAAACGTCGGCAAGGGGCCGGCCAAAGAGGCCGGAATCCAGCCGGGTGATGTGATTTTGCGCATTCAGAGCACGGCGATCAAAAACGTCGCCGATTTCAACAAGGCGGTCAAAAACCTGCCGGAAGGCAAACCGATTGCGCTGCTGGTTCAGCGGCGCGGTAATCCGATCTTTTTGGCGCTCAAGATCGGCAAGTGACCTTGCCGTTTCAACCGGAGCCGCAGGCAGATGCCTGCGGCTCCGGTCCCTCCTTTCCTCGGGTTTTTAAACCTCGACTAAAACGCTAAAACGGACTTTATTTGTTCGAAAATCGTAGGGCGGATTCGCCGCTAGGCAATCCGCCATGGCTTTGAAGGCTGTCGGCGTTTTGCTATCGCGAAAACGCCCTACAGATTGCTGAACCTCTTTTCCCCGTCACATTGAAAAAGATCGAAAGAACTTCCAAAAGCCCTTGTAGGGCGGATTTGCCGCCAGGCCATCCGCCATGGCTTTGAAGGGGGTTGGCGTTTTGCTATCGCGAAAACGCCCTACAGGTTGCTGAACCTCTTTTCCCCGTCGCGTTGAAAAAGATCGAAAGAACTTCCAAAAGCCCTTGTAGGGCGGATTCGCCGCCAGGCCATCCGCCATGGCTTTGAAGGGGGTTGGCGTTTTGCTATCGCGAAAACGCCCTACAGGTTGCTGAACCTCTTTTCCCCGTCACGTTGAAAAAGATCGAAAGAACTTCCAAAAGCCCTTGTAGGGCGGATTCGCCGCCAGGCCATCCGCCATGGCTTTGAAGGGGGTTGGTGTTTTGCTATCGCGAAAACGCCCTACAGGTTGCTGAACCTCTTTTCCCCGTCACATTGAAAAAGATCGAAAGAACTTCCAAAAGCCCGCGTGGTGAAACACTGGGGACAGACCCATACCAGACACAGGTTCCGGGCGTTTCCTCGGTCCGGTGGTTCGGGATTGACCTTTTAAGTCTCGATCAAAAAATTTCCAAAACAGGCCTGCACCTGTTCTGTAATCGCAGCGATCCGATCTTGGGTATAAGGGATACGGTCGAATTTTCCCCATACCGGAGCAGGCCAAGCCGCGTCGGTCTTATATCTCACGATATGATGAATATGGAGCTGGGGAACCAGGTTGCCGATCGCCGCGATATTCATTTTGTCGGCCTGGTAGAAGGCCGCAAGATTTTCCGCGAGAAGACTCGATTCCGCCGTCAAGATGATCTGATCGGCCTGACTTAATTGATAAATTTCGGTCAGACCGGTTTTCTCCGGCACCAGAATAAACCAGGGATAACGGCTGTCGTTCATCAGCAGGAGCCGGCACAAGCCGAAGCGTCCGAGCGTGACGGCATCTTCCGCCAGGCGCGGATGCAGGGTAAAGGGTTCGTTCATCGGCGGGAGTCGTGGAATCAGGAAAAATTCAGGCGTTCCATCAAATAACACAGGCAATCCTGTCGGATCACGCGTTCGTCCAGCGTCAGCATCGAAGGCATCGTCGGGCGGGTGATTTGCAGGATGCCGTTGTTCAGGCGGAAGAACTGGCCGGCCACATCATGGCCCTGTTCGTCCTGGACGAGCAGGAGGGAGGAAAGCGGGACGTTGCGAGCCTGCCCCAGCACCGTGCCCGCCGCAATTTCGGTAAAATTCATCCGCTCCAGATCTTCGCTCAATAACAGGTCCGAGTCGCTTCGGCTGAAGCTGAACGAGACAGGGTCGGCAATCCGGACCTGCGCGACCGTATGGAACAGGTCGATGTCGCCGGCGTGCACCGGCTGCTCCGGCAACGCGGACAGGTGCAGGCAGCTGTCCAGGAACTCGAACGCATGGTCGACGCCGTATTGCTGGCCGGGCCGTCCGCATTCCAGGGTTACCGACGGGCATAACTCGGCGAAGGCGGCCGACTGCACTCCGGTAGGACGCCTGAAATAAACGACCAACCGGCCGAACAACGCCGCCAGCTGTAGAAAGCGGTTATCGAGCCGGTTGATGCAGGCGTAGTGCGGATTCAGGCCGGTATTGTTATGGATATCGATGCTTGCGAAGGGCCGGCGTTCCCGCATCGCCTCGAATACGGCCGCCGCCATCGCGGTTTCCGGGGAAGCCGGCAATTCGGTGCCGGGCCAGATGCGGTTGTAGTCGGGCTGATTTTCCAGGCGCCTGACATCGCGCTCGGCCGCCTCGACATTGCCGAAAAAGAGCGCGAGCGACCGCGGCAACTCCCGATCCCGGTATTTTTTGAGCAGGCGCTGCACGGCCATGAAGCCGGTCGGTTCGTTGCCGTGCAAGAGCACCGAGACGAACAGCGGCTCGTCCAGCCTGCCCGTCAGATGGATCAGCGTGGGTTTTGGCAACAGCGCCCGCAAACCTGCCGTGTCGATATCCGGCAAGCCGGCCGGCAGGCTGTTCAATTGGGTAAAAAGACGCTCCGTCACTGCCATTCACCGACCGGTTTGCCGCTGTTCTGATTTTTTAGATAGGAACGGGTCATCGCCGCAAAATCGTGTTGATGTTTCCTCGCATAGCGCCTTTGCCAGCCGCAGCCGTTTTGCTTGTTCGCGAGGCGTTGGCGGATGATTCCCAAATAATCGTCGATGTCGGACGCATTGACGCCGAATGACTGTAAGCCTTTAACCGCGCGCGGCAGGAACTCGGTTTGCAAAAGCTGCTCGATCCGGTGCCGGGAACCGTCGGACCAGACGAGCGTGCTGTCGAGGCCGTGCCGGGCGGCATGATAGAAGTTGTCCTTGGCCGCCGGGAAAGTCAGCGGCAGGCCATGCTGCATCGCCTGCTCGCAGAGGTTTTGCGCCAGGCCGAAATAGAACGCCGCATTGGCGATCGCATCGACCGGGGTCGGGCCGGAGGCCGGTGTCCGGTGCTCGATCCGGATATGGGGCGTGCCGTCCGCGTCGAAGCCGATCAGGGGCCGGTTCCAGCGCCAGATCGTGCCGTTGTGGAGGCGCAAATGCGCGAACTGTTCGGCGTCAGTGTCCTGATTGACCGGCAGCAAGGGCGGAAAATGCCCGAGATTTTCTTCGAAACATTCGAACACCGACTGCCGCAAATAGCCCGAGCCAAAGCTGACGCGATGCAGCGGGCCGCGCGCTGCCCCATTGTAACCGCCTGTTTCTGCGGCCTGTTCGAAGAGCGGAATCCGGGTTTCGTGCCAGAGCTCCTTGCCGAACAGAAACGGCGAATTGGCGCTGATCGCTACGACGGGAGCGGAAGCGATCAGCGAGGCGTTATAAAAATGGTGCGCCCATTTCAGCGGCAGTTGAATGTGCGTTTGAAAAGAGGTCGTCGCCGATTCGATCATCACATCGTAATGGTCGAATCTGAGATGTTCGAGGCCGTGGATATCGATATGGATCGGCATCCCGCGCGCCTGCAGGATCTGCTCGTTCAAGGCCCGGTAACGGTGCATCTCGGACATGTTGCCGAGGTGCAGGTCGCTTTGCGCAAGAGTCGGCAGAATGCCGATCATGACCGCGCTATGATCCATTCTTTCGGCATGGCGGACGGCGTTTTGCCAGGTGCGCTCCAGGCGCTCGTGCAACTGGCCGAAGACATTGCCGGTCAGGGGCGCCGGTTCGCAATTCAGTTCGAAATTGAACTTCGCGAGCTCGGCGCTGGCCAACGGATCGTTCAGCGTTTCCAGATACTGTTTATTGACCGGCGCGGGACGCATCGCCCTGTCGACCAGCCAGGCTTCGAGCTCGAATCCGGCAACGGGCGGCTGCTTCGAGCACGAGTTCCGTTCGATTACCTGCTTGAGCAAAGTCGTTTCCCGGGCGAGTTTCTGGCGGAAAGCGATAAAATCGCTTTCTTCAAACTGGGTCCGCGTGATTTCTTGTCCCATGGCGGAGTTCCTGGTTGACGGCGATAGTTCATCATACGGGCTTTTCAAAGGCAGCGTCAATGCTTGTAAAGTACGAAAGCGCTAAAAACTTCTGCAGTTCTCCCATTACAACGGCCTAACTTTTCCAGATACTACGCGCCATTAAAAAGTAGGCGGGAATTAAACCGAATGCTTACAGGGTGCTGCGAACTCCGCAGTTCGCCTGACCCAATGAACCCAAAACCAACCACGGCGTTGCCGGCATGAACGGATTGCCAAAAGCGGTTATCGCAAGGCTTTGATATTTCGGCTGTTAGAGGACAAAGTGCATTGGTTAACTGGCCGTTTACGACTCAAAAAGCACGGCGAAAATTGGCCAAACTCTATCCTTGTATTTCAAGTTAACTGACTCTATTAAGGATGGCCTACGTACGTAAAAAATAATCAAATCTTTTTTGCCAATGACACAACCTGTCATTCCCTCCTGTTATTATTGGCCCATGTCCAATGCCACCGAATATGTCAGCATGGCTCCAACCCACCGCTCTTCATCCCACGACAAAATCGCCACCCGTCTGGCCGACATTCTGATTCGGCTCAACAACGGTGAAAAACTTGATCCGCATTCGCTCGCCGAACATTTCGGAGTTACGCTCCGCACGATCCAGCGCGACTTGCTCGAACGCCTGGCATTTTTGCCGCTGACCAAGGACGGGCACTGTTTCGTACTCGAACCCTATTATCTGGGGAAACTCACCACCGGCGATATTCACCGCTTCGCCGCATTGTCCGGCGTCAAAGACCTGTTCCCTGACCTCGACGATCCGTTTCTGCGGGAGCTGTTCGACAGCCGCATTAACCAGGCGTATCTGGTCAAAGGCCACCAGTACGAAGACCTCAGCGATAAAACCGATGAATTCAGGCATCTGGAGCAAGCTATCAATCAGTGCCGGCTGATCCACTTTAGCTATAAAGATAAAACCTATACCGGCATCCAGCCATACAAACTGGTCAACCACAACGGCATCTGGTATCTGGCCACCGTGCATGACCGCCAGCTCAAAGCGTTCTGTTTCAGCCAGCTTAAAGCCTTGCAATTCGACGAACATCGTTTCGAGCCGGATGCGGAAACACTTGCCGTCATCGAACAGGAAGACGGCATCTGGTACAACCAGGACAAGCGCGAAGTCGTTTTGAAAGTCGATGCCGGGGTTGCCCACTATTTCAAGCGCCGCAACCTGTTGCCCAGGCAAACCATCGACAAGGAACTCGAAGACGGCAGCCTGATCGTTTCCTCGTTGGTCGCACACGACAACCAGATTTTGCCGCTGATTAAGTTTTGGGTGCCGAATGTGTGGATTATCAGCCCGGATGAGTTGCGCCAAACGTTACTGCAAATACTCGGTGAGTATGTGAAACAATGAGGCCAACCTGATAGCACGGGAACCCTTGGCCGTGCCGCCAGCCAACCCCTGTTTTAAATTTACCTGCCCATCCTGCGGTTGGAGCATTGTTATGAACAAATAAGCGGTGTTATCATCGGCCCAAAGCTTTGCGAGAGCTGTGGAGGCAAATATAACTAAGCCGAACCGGTTTGCCGGAATGGTCGATGAGTTTTTGGATCAGACAAGCAGTTAGTTTCCTAAACAGCTAAATTTTTAGCAGAACCCAATCAATACAATTTGTATAATCATTCTATAGTTAATCGAAGAGCGCCATTCTGGAAGCCACAATACCGATAACTGTTTTTAGAGTGCGTTTAATTTCATCGCTGCCCAAATTCCAGCAAACGAGACAAGATGCTTAGAGGAGATAATAAACATGTCGATCATTCTTGTTAAAGGCGGCAACGTTTCACTGAGCAAAGAAAGGTCGGCAGACAACATCGTCGCTGGCCTGGGTTGGATAACTCTTCATGAAAATTGCGCCTTTGATTTGCACGCCAGCGTTTTTTTGCTCACCGAAACGGGAAAAGTGCGCAACAACAACGACCTGATTTTCTATAACAACGGAAAATCCACTGACGAATCAATTAAATACCTCGGCAATAGCCCCACGGCAAACGGCGACAACGCAAGCTTCCACATTATCCTATCGCAAATTCCTGGTGGCGTCAGCAAGCTGGTCATCGTCGCCCACATTCACGACGCGCAAACGCGGCGACAGAACTTCGGCATGGTCCACTCGGCTTTTATCCGTCTCGTCAACCCCGGCAATCAACAAGAAATAGTGCGTTTTGACCTGAACGACTATACCGGCTCAGAAACCGCCATGCTATTCGGCGAAATCTACCGCCATCGCTCCGAATGGAAATTTCGCGCCATAGGCCAGGGTTTTACCGA
Source organism: Methylomicrobium agile (assembly GCF_000733855.1). Taxonomy (NCBI): domain Bacteria; kingdom Pseudomonadati; phylum Pseudomonadota; class Gammaproteobacteria; order Methylococcales; family Methylococcaceae; genus Methylomicrobium; species Methylomicrobium agile. The sequence continues at coordinate 1,233,529 of NZ_JPOJ01000001.1, read as the reverse complement.
TGGGTTTCCCTCGATCGTCAAAAACTACGGCATGACCGACTTTAACTTTACCTTACCTCCACAACCCGAAGACCCAACGATGACGACCGACAATATTTTTAGCCAACTCGGCCAGCAAGCAAAACAAATTAAACAGAACTTGGAAGCCATTTACCACAATCGGGCGGCCTCACATCTACGACCTTACAACCCAACGATGACGACTGACAATATTTTTGACCAACTCAGCCAACAAGCACAGCAAATTGAACAGAACTGGAACGCTCTTTACCGCGACCTAGTAGCCGCGCAATCGGACAATCCACACCTGAGCAAAGATTTTAAACAGTTCAGCGAATTAAACGACTCCTTCCGAAAGGCTTTACAGCATTTGTATAACGATTTGAACGCGCCAACGCTGATTCTGGCGACCACCGGCACGACCAGCAGCGGCAAAAGCACCCTCGTCAATCTGCTTTGTGGTGCCGATTTAATGCCGCGCATGGCGCAAGAAATGAGTGCCGGCGTGGTGTACATCAAACACAGCCCTGAAGGTCGCCGCCATTTGAAAGTACACAAGACTAACCGTGCGAAATGGAAATGTGGCGAATGGTCGGATTTGTCGGATAAAGAGATTCGTGAAAAATTAACGAACATTATGGATAGTTTTAATCAAAACAGAGGCGAAAACCAACCGGAAACGCCGAACATAGAGTTGACGTATCCATTAGCCTGTTTTAGCAATCCTGACGAACTCTTGAACTTATCCGGCTTACCTCAAAGCACCCAATTTCAATTGATGGATTTGCCCGGCTTACGCAATCAAGGCGACATTACCAATGCTGAAGTCATTCAAAAATGCAAGGATGCGTTATGTCTGGTCGCCTACAACATGGAGGAAACCGACGAGAATCGGCGACGGGAATTGGTTCAGCAAGTCCTGAAACAAGTCAAAAACATGGGCGGATCGCCGGCACGGATGCTATTCGTGCTCAATCGTATTGATGTGTTCCGTAAAGATGACGGCTGGCAACGTCGCCAAGAAGAACACATCGACAAAGTGCGGAAAGAGATTCATAACATTTTGCACGACGGATTGCCCGAACACCGCGATAAGCTGAAAGATATAACCTATTGCCCGTTAAGTTCCTTGCCGGCGCTGTATGCCCTACTCATAAGAGCGGGCAGCGATCGTGTAGCCGATGCAGGAGAATTGGAGAACCACTTCAAGCCACTGATTAATGACGTGCTTGGCGATTTACCGCGCGACATCAATAAATGGAGCGACCAGGATTTTAAGCGGATTAGTGATACCGCTTGGAAAAGCAGCTATGGAGCGGAGTTTTATAGTTGCTTGGGCAGCCACATTCAGCGGCATTTTCCCGCCTTGGTCATCCCCAGCATAGTCAAGCGTTTCGTGAACCAAGTCCAGGAAGACATCGGCCGTCTGGACAGAACATGCGAAGCGCAGTTAAACAGTTCGGATGAAAACTTCGAAAAAGCTCAAAAAAAACTGGCTGAACAAGAAGCTAAGTTGAAAGAGTTTATTGCGGAGGCAAAGCAGCAATTACTTAGACCTATTGGTCGGTTAAATGAAACTCTAAAAAAAAGACAGAAAATTCAAGGTAACCTAAAAGAATTAAATGACGAATTTGAGAAACGGCCAGAGTCGAAGAGAGAGTCTCTGTTAGAGTTCATAAAGTCAGGCGGAGAGCTACAAAAGTCGGATGCAAATTCAGTTGTGACAAGTTATCTGTTAGCTTCAGACGGAGAGCTAAATTATCTGTTAGCTTCAGACGGAGAGCTAAAAGAGTTGGTAGAAAAAATTATAAGCTATAAAAAAGAATTAGATGCCCTCTCAATGGATTCCGTATTGGATATCTTTATTGAAGGTTTGCTTGATACCGAAATTTTCCAGAGCCGGTTAGATGAAAACAAATTACGCCCATTGAGTGACTGGGAATTCCAATTAAGAAAGTCGGCAACAGAGGTGCTGGACGCCATGAAACAATCATTAGTCAATGGATCTCCCAGTTTTGCCGGCACGTCGGTAGAAAACTTGCCTAAATCACTTCAAGACCACTTGGCTTTCATTTGCAAACGCTACGCAAGAGATTTAAAGGATTTTTCTCAAATATCTGACAATTCACGGAAGGATGACATCCAAGAAAGCTTAGATATGTTTCTTGATGGGCTGAACAATATTGTCACTGAGTGCTTAGAATTGCAAAGTCAGCAAGAAAGTAAACGCATTCATGATGCGATGGATTTATTGATGAAAACGTATTTGCGGTATTTGCAGGCTGGCATTGATGGCATCGCGCGGGAATGGAACCTGAACATGGGCGAGTCAGTGTTGGATGGTTTAAGCCCGCCTGAAATCGGTCCGGTTCGTCTACAATCCGAACTAAAATCTGACTGGAGGGATGAACGTATTTGGTGGACGCTGTGGCTCTCTACTAAAAGGATTTATTATAAGACCCTGCCCGATCCGGAAGCATTACATGTTAGCTTTCACCATGACATAGTCAATCAGGTTGGTATGCGTGCTGAGGTATTTTCAAGGATGATAATAGACTACATTGACCAATTAAATGACAAAATAGATTTAAAACAGGAATTTGTGCAACGCGATTTTGACGCCAAGCTGATACAGGCTCATCAGCAACATCGCAATGATTACCAAAAAGCGCAGCAATGCTGGCTGCCTTTGTATGAACAATCGCAACAGGTAGTAGATCAACTTAAGCAGCTGAATGAGGAGTATTTATAATGAACGATGACTCCTATAATACTAATAGAGTGCTTCGTGTTTTAGGTAGATTAGAGGAAGGTATTCAAGAAAAATGGAATAAAGAAAAATTCTCTAAATTGGATGAGTTACTGAAGGATTTTTCTCAGCATTTACAAGAACCCGCCTATGTAACTAATGCTTTTAACAAAAAGGGTGAACTAATATCTGCAATCCAATGCAAGATTAATGACCTACAAAAAGATGTCACTGAGCAATTAGAAAAAGAGGAAGAAGAGATGGTTTCAGAGAATGTTGCGATGAGCATAGGTGTAAAACTGTTTATTGCGGGCGGTAGTTTGCTGGTTTTAGGAATAGCAATGTATTATTGGGCTAATAATACAAAATCGGCAAGACTTGGTCATACAAGCTCTGGAAAAGGTAGAAATATACAACCACAATCCCCTGATTATCAGCCGCACCACTTATTGTTGATCCTCCCCGCCAATCAATTGGCAGGTTTTTCCGCCAGTCAAACCAATCAAATTGTTACTAAAAACCAAATCGAACAGTTAATCAAAAATGCCGTTCGCGCTTATTGCTATCCTGAGAGAGATCCAGACGTCAATACAATTGACGAGCGGGTAATTTGCACCGATGAAGAGCTTGATACCACCAGCGAAAGCCGGTTTTTCTTGCGGGTAAAATTATTAGCTGAGCCATCAATTAAAAACGACCGCAGCAAACTGGGCATTATTGGGAAAATTAAGCCTGATCCTTCCGCTGAAATCTTGAAACTCGCTAGATTCAGAGCGTCAGACTCGACTCAGCCCTTTTTTCCCCTATAACTTCACGACAAAGCATGATTATGGACTGGAAAACCGCCTCAACCCATTACGCCCACCAGCTTAAAACCGCTCTGGACGTGCGTCGCCATGCCTTGGATCTGCTTGAATTGGCATCCGTTGCCGAATTACGGATCACCCCTGAACAAAAAGACAAGCTGCGCAAGGCTGGTGAGCCGGCGGAAAAACTAATGCGGCGCCTGCAAAACGGCGAGTTCCGCATCGCCGTGGTCGGTTTGGAAAAAGCCGGCAAAAGCACTTTTGTTAATGCTTGGTTGGGCTGTGATCTGCTGCCCGCAAAAACCGCCCGTTGCACGTTTACTACGACGCAGATTTATTCCGTCCCGCACGATAGCGAACAGCGCCTGGAAACCTTGCCGAAAACCGAGCAAGAATTTTCGGCTTACCAGAAGGATTTACGCGAGCAAGCCGAGAGCCCGGATAAAAGCGCGGCGCAAAAAGCCGATAATGATTTAATGGTGATCGAACAACATCGCGGAACCTTGCATGAAATCATTCAAGAGGGCAGAAAAACCTACGGTTTCAGTCGTCTGGAAGAAGTGAAGGAGTCACTGACGCGTTATGTTGCCGACGAACGCTACGCCCATGCCATGCACGAAGCCCGGCTCTATACGTCCAGGCTGGCGGCGGTGGACGGCGTGGTATTCTACGACGTGCCGGGACTGGATTCCGGTTTGGCCAAGCATATCGAGGAGTCGAGGGATATGCTGGCCGATTGCGATGCGATTATTCTGGTGCAGCGCCGCGATATTGACCTGAAAGCGCACGAGCAGGATTTGATTAAATTCGGCGCGGAAGGCGATCCGTATTTGAAACTGGCCGATAAATTGTTTGTGTTTTGGGGACAAATCGACCTGCAACCTTCGCAACAGGTGCTGGACGACAACTGGCGGCAATTGCTGCAAAAATGGGCGGCGCAGCAAATACCGGAACAGCGCATCGTGCGCGGTTCCGCCGGGGCGCATTTGGTTTTGCACGGCTTTGACATTCCGCAAGTAGGCAGTTTTGAGCAAACGCTGCAAAAAATGCAGTCGTTGACCGGCATCGGCCAGCCCGACAAAGTGAAAAAGGCTACCGGCATTGACGAATTGCAACAGCGCATCCAGCATTACCTGGACAACGAACGCACCGCGTTGCTGAAAAAACGTTGCGACGGCATGATTAACGACATTGTTCTATCCGCCCGCGAAATTTATCAAACGGTCGCCGCCGTTTACCCGGAAGACCCGGCGCAAGCCCAACGCGCCCAGGAAAACAATAACCGCGAAGCGTTCAGCCAATGGTGGCATAACCGCTGGCAAAAAATCCGCGCCGACGTCAACAATCGCTTTCGGGACGGCAACGAACTTTCCGTGAAAAACCGGCAATTGTTTCGGGAGCGGTATGAAAACTTGGTCAGGGAAAAAATGAACGGCTTGCCCTCCAGGCAATTGGAAAAACGGCAGCAGATTTTCGATAGCGTCAGCAATCCTGTCTTTGATGCGGGCAAAGCCAATATTCATTGGCGGGAAGCATTGCATAGCGATGTCCGCCAGATGATTGCGGAGCTGGCGAAAAATCTGGCGTTGGAATTACAGCAGGAAGCCCTGGATGTAATCGGCGAACTGGAAAAACAATTATGGGGCAGCAAAGCCGTTAAAAAGCGCTTGATCGAGAATGACGAACAGTACGTCTTGCTGCTGGAACATAGCCTGAACACGTTATTTTTACGTTTTGCCCGGCCGGTGGTCGAATTGCTGATACGCGGGCCGGTAGGCAGCGATACCCGCAAGAAAGCGCGGGAAAATATCGGCGCGGATATTGAAATTATTGACAATTACTATTCCGGCGGCGAACCGGCTCTGGGACGGTTGAAACCCTACGTCAATCACGGCATCAAGTTGCTGACCGATGAGCAAGAGCGCCGGGAAGTGTTGGGGCCGACCGTCGGGCCGGCGCTTGAGGCTCTGATTGGCGCCAATGCCTTTGCCACCATCGCGGTTCATGCCGCCAAAACGCTGGCCGAGAACCTACCCTCGCCGGAAAACGGCGACGGCAAGGACGCGATGATCGCCGAAGTGGAAGCGGATTTAAGGGTATTGGAGCATTACTTGATTTACGGCATTTTCGAGGCTTCCGGCTTTTCTGCGTTTTGCCAGCAAGAACTGGATCAGTTGCGCGATACCTTTTTAGACCCAAGCCGAACTTGGGCGGGAACCGTGCAAAACGAATGGCTGGAGGGCAATCCTGAATTGCTGAGAGAATTGCCGCCGACACTGCAAACTTTCAAGTTCGACACCGAAACCAGCGATCGGTTAAAGCAATTGGGGATAGCGTTGAACGCTATAGCCGGCATACATTAAACGGGCTGCGGGTTACGCTGCTGCCAGTCTCCGACATTCTAACAAGTTATTGAAAAATTAAGTCGTAACAGTCAGTCAATCTTGATATGGCGGCTAAGTAGCCTATATAGAGGAATTTACATGAACGGTGTTGGTTTGGCTACTCAATACAGAATGCGACTCACGCAGGAAGAGCGTACCGATTTAGAAGATAGGGTTTATAAGGGAAAAATAGCGGCGTATAAAAGATTATATGCCCCAATTTGCTCAAGGCCGGTGTCTGCGATGCCGGTGAAAAAAGGACCGATAGTGAAATCCGTGAGGCTTTGGGCATTTCAACGCATACCGTTGAACGCGTTAGGTAGCGTTTACATGAAAGGTTGGAGGCGGTACTCAACTGAGCTTTATCCTCGGGCCGAACGGATTATCTGGATGGTGGATAATTTAAATATGCATGCCGGTGATCCATTGCATAAATTCTTCGCGCTTGAAGCCGTGGATGCCGAAGGCGATCCGCCAATCCAAAGACGATAAAAACACAAAGCTTGATTTATCGCTCCAAGCTCACAGAAACCGGTCGGCATCATGGCCCGTTCCCAATGGCAGACCAGGTAAACCGGTTCCGCCTTACGGGGCAATGATCAATCCTTGAACAAGTCTTTCAAAACCGGTATAGCCCGCCTTCGATAGATTATGCGTATCCTGCTCGCCGAAGACGATCCGTCGTTAGGCGCCACCCTGCAATCCTGGCTGCAACTCGACGGCTATGCGGTCGATTGGGTTAAACGCGGCGACCATGCCGAATTGGCGTTGCGTACCCAATCTTACCAATGTCTACTACTCGACCGTGGTTTGCCGGGATTGAGCGGAGACCGTTTGCTCTCCGGCCTGCGGGCTCATGGCAACGACATGCCGGTATTGCTGATTACCGCCCGCGACGCCTTGTCGGACCGCATTGCGGGCCTTGATCTCGGCGCCGACGATTATCTGGTGAAACCTTTCGACTTGGAAGAATTATCGGCGCGCCTCCGCGCCGCTATCCGGCGCGGCTCCGGGCAGGCCGCCGGCGTGCTGCGTCACGGCGGCATCGTGCTTGACCCGGCAGGCAAACAGATTACCCAAAACGGGGCGGCCGTCGTGTTGACGGCACGAGAATTCGCCATCCTCCATGCCTTAATGCTGCACGGCGGCCGGCCGGTCAGTCGCGATCGGCTCGAAGACGCCCTGTACGGCTGGGGCGAGGAAGTGGAAAGCAATACGGTCGAGGTACACATTTACCACCTGCGCAAAAAGCTGGGGCGCCGCCTGATCCGCACCCTGCGCGGCCTGGGTTATGTGCTGGAAGCGCCGTGACCGGTTGGCTTTCGCAATGGCTGCGCGGCAAGACCGGCGGCGTTTATTCGCTGCGTAGGCGATTGTTGGTTTCGGTGCTGGGGGCCAGCGCGCTGTTATGGTCGATCAGTTTGGCGATCATGGTCAATATTGCCTGGGACGAAACCAACGATGTGTTCGACGACGGTCTGGAAGACGCCGCGCAATTGATTCGCGCGGCCGGAGCCGATTTGTCCGGGCCGGCCGTGGCGAATACCGACCCGATAGACCGCGACCGCCGCCATGCCGGCATTTATTACCAACTCGTCGCCAACAACCGCGTATTGCGCCGCACCGGGCCGACCCCCGATGAACCGTTCGTGACCGATTTCGATCGGCACAAAGGGTTTCGAACCGCATGGGTCGGCATGGCGCCGTGGCGGGTATTCGTCTTGCGCGACGAAGAGGGCGGCCTCGAAGTCCAGGTCGGCCAGCCGCTGGAAGCACGCACCGAAATTCTCGAAGAATTGGCGGACGATCTGATCTGGCCGGCCATGACGTTACTGGCATTACTCGGCGCGGTTATCTGGCTGGCGATCAGCCGGTTGATCGGACCGATCGAACAAACGGCGTTGACCATCGCCGGCAAGACGCCGGAAGACTTGACGCCGGTGGCGGTTGTCGAACAACCGGTGGAATTGCAACCGATCGTCAATGCGCTCAATACCGTGTTGGGCCGTTTGGACCATGCGCTGCAAGCCGAACGCCGCTTCACCGCGGACGCCGCCCACGAATTGCGCACGCCGCTGTCCGCGCTGCGGATGAAGATCCAGTTGCTGGAACGGCAGCATCCCGAGCATCGGCCGTCGTTACGCCAGCTCTACCAGGACACCGACCGCTGCACCGCGCTGATCGAAAATCTGCTGGCGCTGGCCCGTTTCGATGCCGCCCAGGCGTCGGCATTGCCGCGCGAACCTGTGGCGTTGCCGGATTTGCTCGACGAACTGCGCTGCTATCATTTGCCCCAAGCCGAAACCGGACAGATCGGGTTGGCCGTGGAGTGCCGCGTGGCGGCATTAGTCGGCAACACGGATCTGTTGCGTATCGCGCTGCGCAATTTGCTCGACAACGCGCTGCGTTACTGCCCGCCGGGGTGCCGGGTGCGCATCGAAGCGCAGTATATTGCCGGCGGGATACGTCTGGCGGTGCGCGACGACGGTCCGGGAGTCGAAGCATCCCAGCGCAGTCGGCTGGCCGGGCGTTTTTTTCGGGTGCTCGGCAGCGACCGGAGCGGTAGCGGCCTAGGGCTGTCCATCGTCGAGCGCATTGCCGCGCTGCACGGCGCCACGCTGCATTTCGAGACCGGCCTCGATCAACGCGGCTTGAGCGCAGTGCTGGACTTTCCCATCGCCGGGCAGGAAAAAAACGCCGTTTAGCTTCATATTCGCTTCATCGCCGCATGGTCAAATGGTTGCCACGATCCCGGTGCATACCCACGTTTGTACGGGACGTGCCTTTCATTTATCGATTATTTGGAGAAGCAGCCATGAAACGCTTATCGACCTTAACGACCTTGATTATTCTCGCTTTCGTTGCCAATGCCGCGCTGGCGGAATACGCCGGCCCAAGCAATGTGCCGGCCATGACCGTCAAGCAATTGCTGGATACCGGCACGGACGACCAATACGCGACCTTACGCGGCCGGCTAGTGTCGCACGACGGCGGCAAACATTACACCTTTGCCGATGACAGCGGTAAATTGCGCGTGGAAATCGAACCGCAACTGCTGCCGGCCGGCCAAACCCTTGACGCCAAGACCCGAGTGGAAATCAGCGGCGAGTTCGACAAAGACTTCGGCGAGGCGGAAGAATTGGAGGTCAAACAACTCAAAGTGTTGCCTTGATTTATCCAGGGAACGGCTGGCTTCGCTCCGTTCCCTTTTATGAATTTTGCAAAACAATACGGATGCCAACGATGTCCGGAATCGTTAGCAAAGCGCTAAACAATCTTCATTTCCACAAATTGCCCGCCAGATCGGCTGGGTTCGTCCTGCTGGCGGGCAGCCTGTGGGGGGCAACGGCACAAGCCGATTCCGTGGAAAACATGGCGGGCAGTTGGAGTTCGCTCACTCTTTCCGGAAAGCTCGGCGATTTCTCTCCCGGGCTTCGGGGATTCCGCTGGACCCTTATCGATCAGACGCGCCTGCGGGACGACAGTCCCTCTGCCTGGCGCCTCAACGAAGACCAGTTCTATGCGCAGATGGGCTTTTCCGTCAATTCCTACGCCAGCGTCTGGCTGGGCTATGTCCATGATTGGCATCATTCTCTCGGCAAGACCGACTACCACGAAAGCCGGCCCTACCAGGACCTGCTGTTCGACTTTCCGGTCGCGCGCTTCAAGGCCAAGCTCCGCACCCGTCTGGAAGAGCGGGTCAACCAGTCTACGGGCAACGTGGGTATCCGTCTGCGACAAATGGCCACGCTCCGGCTTCCCCTGGCATTCATCGATCCGAAACTGTCGCTGTACTTGGGCGACGAGGTGCTCTGCCATCTGAACGCCAATAGTTTCGGGGCGACGGGTTTCAGCGAAAACCGCGCGATGGCGGGATTCAGTTTCCAACTCAACCGGCAGCTCGGCGTGGACATGGGGTATGTGGGGCAAACCATTCAGGAAACCGGCGGTGACACAGTTCTCACGCATAACGTGAATGCCAACCTGAGTTACCGGTTTTAATGTCGTAAGGCCGAACCCCGTAAGGCGGATTGCCCCGGCAACCGCTCCATGCAGTCCGTGGCGGCATCCTCCCTACACGCTTTGACCTCATGCCTGCACCGCGCTTAAAGTTTCCCTGCCGCCGTTTCCAGTTGCTTCCACCGGTTCACGATCTTGCAGAATAGCGCGGCGGTCATTTCCGCATCGTACAGCGCCGAATGGGCCTTCTCGTTGTCCCATTCGAGGCCGGCGGCTTTGGCGATTTTGGCCAGTACCGTTTCCTGATAGGCGAGACCGCCCAGCGTGGCGGTGTCGAAGGTGCTGAACGGATGGAACGGGCTGCGTTTGTTTTGCGTGCGCTGAATCGCCGCATTCAGGAAGCTCAAATCGAACGCCGGATTGTGCCCGACCAGGATGGCGCGGGTGCAGAGATTGCGTTTGACCGCCTGCCGGATGGGTCTGAAAATCATGTGCAGCGCTTCGTCCTCGTCGATCGCCATCCGGAACGGATGATACGGATCGATGCCGTTGAATTTGAGCGCGGACTCGTCGAGTTCGGCATTTTTGAACGGAATCACATGGGTGGAATAACGTTCGGTGATCTCCAGATCACCTTCCGCGTTGAATTCTACGATGACTGCCGCAATTTCCAGCAAGGCGTTCTTCTTCGGATTAAATCCGGCCGTTTCGATGTCTATAATGACAGGTAAATAACCTCTAAAACGTTTGCCTAGAGGAAGTGAGGATATATCCATTAAAAAGGGAATTAAGCGGGTTGATAGAATGAGGCCGTGGTGCGCTCGAAGAGCGATTACGTTTGTGATATGTTACGCAAAGTTTAGCGGTATTGAAACCATAGCGAAATAGAGAGAGCCAAATGCAAAAGTTTAAGATACTCATGAAAGGGGCAATATTGGGCTTGGCATCGTTAGCGGCCGGTTGCGCGAGCGCACTGAAGGATGAGCGCGATCCGTGGGAAGGGTTTAATCGCAACATGCAATCCTTTAACGACAATCTCGACGACTACGTGATGAAACCGGTCGCGCAAGGTTATCAATGGATCACTCCCCACTTCGTCGATCGCGGGATTACCAATTTTTTCAGCAATATCGGCGATATCGGCGTCACGATCAACGACTTGCTGCAGATGAAAATGGCTCAGGGCGGGCAGGACGGCGCGCGCTTTCTGGTGAATACGACGGCCGGCCTTGCGGGTTTTATCGATGTGGCCTCGATGATCCACCTGCAAAAACATAACGAAGATTTCGATCAGACGCTGGGTTATTGGGGCACTCCGACCGGCCCTTATCTGGTGCTGCCGTTTTTCGGCCCCAGTTCGCCGCGCGGCGTGGGGGGCTTGATGGGCGATGCGGCGATGAATCCGATCAGTTACGTGAGTTTGGGCTTGTCTACCGGTATTTCCACCGCCATATCCGGTGGTCTCTTCGCGACGAATGCGGTCGACTTTCGTGCCGACAACCTCACCTCCGAGAAGATTGCCACCGAAGCGGCGTTGGACCGTTACGAGTTCTTCAAGAACGCCTATCTCCAGCAGCGCGAATATCTGGTGCACGACGGCAAGATTCCGCAGGACAAGGCGCATGAAGAGTATCACTTCAATATCGATGAAGAGCTGGATAAGGAGTTGACTCCGCCCGTCAGCCCTTATTGACCGGGACCGTTTCCCCGGTGCTTCGGAAACCTGACGCCCGAATACCCGGAAGGAGGTTCCCTACCGCATGTCATGCCGTTGCGCTGGCCGCGCATGTGAGCCGGCCCGCGCAGTAGTGGGCAGGCGATCCTGGCTTCCGCCGATCCTTTGTATTGTCCTCGCTCGATCCCAATTATTTCGGCGATCCCGAGGATTTGCGCTGCCTGGTGGCGGGTGCGGGAACCCGAGCATTTTTCATGGCCGCGTTTCTTTAAGAAAAATGCAGCGTTTCGGGTTGGTCTTACTGGCCGTAGTTTCGAGAAATAGGGCGTCTTTCATTTGTTGGGGTCATAATTTCGGATATCGAAGTGCGGTATCGTCAACAGAAAATATAAAACAATCACAACTTTATTGAGGAGACGAGATGAGCGCGACATTAATCGGTACAGCCAGTGGGAATATAGATGTACAAGGCGATCACGACTGGATCAAGGCCATCTTGAACGGAAATACGCTCTATCGAATCACGACCGATATAGGCATCGATTTGGGCGAACTGGGATTCATTCCGACAGGGCTGCTGAGCGTCTACGATGCAAGCGGAAACCCGGTCGGGCAAGCGGGCGTGCAACTGGGATTCATGCCGTCGGTCACCGGAGTTTATTATATCGATGTCAGCGGATTGCTGCTTACGGAAGGCAGCGGCTATACGCTAACCCTGGCCTCTTCTCCCGACGATTATACCGATAACGAGACGACGAGCGGTACGATTGCCGCCGGCGGCAGTGCGGCAGGCTCGCTAAATGTCGTCGGCGATCGCGATTGGTTTAAAGCCACGTTGGATGCGAATACCCTGTATCAGGTGAGCGCCGAGTATACCGCCGCAAATCCCGGCGATAGCACCTGGATTTCCATTTTCGACGCCGACGGCAACGTGGCTTCCGGGTTGGGTGCGGCATTCATGCCGGCGACCTCCGGTAACTACTACATCAGCGTCAGCGGCACGGCAGAAGGCGATTATGCGCTGAATCTGAGCGAATCGCCGGACGATTATACGAACAATCCGACCACGACCGGTATGATCGAAGTCGGCGGCAACGCGACCGGCATACTCGATATTCCGGACGATCAGGACTGGTTCAAAACGACCCTGAGCGAAAATACGCTGTATACGATGTCCGTCAATTATACGGAGGCCGGTGACCAGGATGTCGGATGGGTGTTCGTGTACGATGAGAACGGCGTGCCGGTCGGCGTGGCGGGAGGCAGTTTTATGCCGTCGGCTTCCGGCACTTACTATCTTGGCGTCGGCGGCACGGCGGCCGGTGCCTACACGCTGAATCTGACGTCGTCTCCGGACGATTATACCGACAATGCCTCCACGACCGGCACGGCTGCGGTCGGCGAAAGCGCCACGGGCATTATCAATGCGGACGGCGATCGCGACTGGTTTCAGGTCACTTTGAACGCGAATCAATTGTACGCCTTGTCGGCCGACTATACGGCGGCTGGCGAGCAGGACACGGCGCTGGTGTTCGTTTATGATGAAAACGGTCTCCCGGTCGGTGTGTCGGGTTCCAGTTTCATGCCGGCGGTTTCGGGGACTTACTATCTCGGCATCAGCGGGACTGCGCCGGGAGGTTATACGTTGAACGTTGAGGCGTCGCCGGACGACTACACCGACAATACCACGACGACCGGCACGATCGAAGTCGGCGGCAGTGCAAGCGGTATTTTCAACCTGGCGGGCGATCAGGATTGGTTCAAAGCCGCTTTGCAGGCGAATACCCTGTATGCGGTCACTTCCGATTCCGGGAGTGCGTTTTTCGTCATCTACGATGCGAGCGGCAACATCGTAGGGCAAACGGACGCAATTGGCACGAAACTCGGCTTTATGCCGGCGGCGTCCGGCGATTACTATATCGGCATCCGAAGTTTGACGGCGGGCGGTAATTACACGATCGATTTGGCGGCAGTAGACGACGATTATGCCAACAACCCGACGACTGCCGGAGTGATCGATACCGGAGTCGTCATTGATCCGAACACGCCGCCGACCCTCGAACATGCGCTTGCCGACCAAACGGCCGCCGAAGATAGCGTTTTCAGCTATTCGGTACCTGAGGACAGTTTTGCCGATGCGGACGCCGCCGATACGCTGTCCTATGCCGCGGCATGGGTCGACGGGGCGGGCGCACCGGTAGGCAGCGGGGCGCTGCCCGGATGGCTGGCGTTCGATGCCGAATCCAGAACTTTTACCGGTACTCCCGGAAACGGCGAGGTCGGCCAAATCCATGTCAAGGTCACGGCGACGGACAGCCAGGGCGCCAGCGTAGCCGGCACCTTTACCTTGACCGTTACGAATGTGAACGATGCGCCGGCTGCCGACGATGTGACGGTCAACGACATGGAAAATGCCGATTCCGTGAAAGTGACACTTCAGGGCAGCGATGTCGATAGCAGCGTGCAATACCTGGTGCTGAGTTTGCCGGCGCACGGCACGCTTTACAGCGTGCGGCCCTGACGGCGCCGGTTGTTGTCGGCGTGGCGTTTGGCGGGAACGAATTATATTTCGTGCCCGACGCCAATTGGAACGGTTCGACCGCTTTCGATTATAAAGCGACCGACGGCGCATTGGAGTCCGCCGCGAGAACCGCGACAATCAACATTGCCGAGGTAGATGTGGCGCCTGTCGCGAATGAGGTGTCCGTCGACGGTGAGGAAGATGCCGTTTCCATCGCGATCCAGTTGTCGAGCAATAACAATGCCGCCATTTATAAAGCCGCTTCATTGCCGCAGAACGGGACCTTGTACCAGGATGCCGCGCTCACTCAGGCGGTCGCGGTCGATACGCCGCTTGCCGCCGCCGTACTGTACTTCGTTCCGGACCACAACTGGAACGGGTCGTCCGACTTCGCTTATACGGCCACGGACGGAGCGGCGGCGTCGGAGCCGAAAACGGTTACGATCCAGGTGGCGCCGGCGAACGATTCGCCGACCGGCGCCGTTACTATCAGCGGGCAAACGTCGGAAGGCCAGACGCTGACCACCGGCAATACGTTGGCCGACCCCGACGGCCTGGGCGCCATCGGTTATCAATGGTTGAGAAACGGCGATCCGATTTCGGGCGCGAACACTTCGAGCTACGTCATAGGCCAGGACGATTTGGGGCAAAGCCTGTCCGTGCAGGCGAGTTATACCGATGGCGCAGGCACCCTGGAATCGGTACTCAGCAATAGCCTTGCCATTCTGCCTGCGGTCAATGTGACCGGACAGCCCGTTAAAGGCACGTTGAAGGGAAGCGACGGCGGCGACGTCTTCGACAGTGCCGCCGCGCCGGGAGCCAAGCTGGCCGGCGGGAAAGGGGACGATACTTATATCGTTCACGATGCGGGCGCCAAGATAAAAGAAGCCGGCAAACAAGGCAGCGATACCGTCTATTCCGATGTCAGCTATACCTTGCCGAATAACGTCGAGAATTTGATCCTTACCGGCACGGGCAACATCAGCGGCAAGGGCAATGCGTTGAACAACGTCTTGATCGGCAATGCCGGAGACAACATACTGAACGGCGTGAAAGGCAACGATACCTTGACCGGCGGCGCCGGTTCGGACCGCTTCGTTTTCGACACCCCGCTCAATGCAAAGAAGAATGTCGACACGGTCACCGACTTCGTTTCGAACGAAGACAAAATCGCCTTGAAAGCTTCGCTGTTCAAAAAACTGGGGCCCTCGATCGAGGCATCCGAAATCTGGTTCAAAGCCTCCGGCGAGGCGCAAGGCCAGAAAGCCTATCTGGTCTATGATGCAAATACCGGGGTATTGGCCTACGACAAAGACGGTGGCGGCAAGGCGGCGGCCGTCGAAATAGCCTTGATAGGCGTTCAGGCGCATGAAGAGCTGCAGGCGTCCGATTTTGTGATGATTTAACATTGCGTTTGGCGTCCATTTCCAAGCCTCGTTGGCTGGTTGGTCAAGGAGGCTTTTTTATGCGCAATCGCTTTTTCTCGCTTTTCTTTTGCATAATGATGAGTCATTCATAATGGTCGTTTGGTAAATCGACCCGAATTTGGGATAAGCCGTTAGGTCTGAGACAGTCAAATTGAATGCGAACTGAGCGCTGCATCGGCGTTGCCCCATCCACTAATTGCAGAGCAAATCCCCCTTGCCCCCTTTTTCAAAGGGGGGATGTCGCCAGCATGCCCGCTCTCTTTATCAAAGGAAGATGTCGGTTGGGCCATGGTTGAATCGACTCCTGCCCTCGCCCCTTTGACCATGCAGCTTCCCCTCTTTTGAAAAGGGAGCGCTGGAGCATTGGCTACATCGACAACAATAGCGTGTGACAATACCGCTTTCCCCCCTTTGAAAAAGGGGGCAGGGGGATTTATATAAACTGCT
Source organism: Methylomicrobium agile (assembly GCF_000733855.1). Taxonomy (NCBI): domain Bacteria; kingdom Pseudomonadati; phylum Pseudomonadota; class Gammaproteobacteria; order Methylococcales; family Methylococcaceae; genus Methylomicrobium; species Methylomicrobium agile. The sequence goes on along the minus strand of NZ_JPOJ01000001.1, from coordinate 1,217,560 downwards.
TTCACAGCATAACAGCCTTTAGCACTTAATCCGCATGTGACTTTGATAAATGAGTGCATGGGTTTGTCGTTTCTTATCCCGAACTCAGGTTAAATTAATGCTTTTTCATAGTTGTACACAATGGTAAAGTTGAACCATAAATAAATGCTTTTCGGTGGTCTTTACGCCCTTCTTAAGGTTCGAGTCAGGAGAGGAAGCCATGACGAGTGCGGCAGAACTCCATAACGACGAGACCGCGGACTACATCGGTCGCGCCCGGGACGCGCAGTAGCGCATTAAAGAACCGCAGGAGTAGGTCGACGGCGGGCTGGTCAAGCAAGCCGGCCTACAGTTCCGGAACGCCGGCCTATGGCGTTGGCAACAGCGTCCATGTGGTCGATGAGACCGCCGATCTCGACGAAGCGGTGCTGTTTAGGAGCTATCTCGCGCCGGATCAGACAGGCGGCGTAAAAAAGCGGACAACCTAATTATTTTTAGCGAGTTTTCGAGATGGGCGATAAAGAAAGATTGATGACGATCAGCGAAGCGGCCGACTTGTTGAAGGTAAGCAAGGCCTCGCTCAGAAGATGGAGCAACAGCGGGGTGCTGAAGAGCTACCGGGTCGGCAATCGTAGCGAAAGACGCTTCAAACTCGCCGATTTGCTGGCTTTCGTGACGACCGCAAACGGCACCTCATCGCTGCTGGAAACTTCCGGAAATGCCGCGGCTTCCACTGAGAAGGCGGAGGCTGCTTTCCTGGGGCGCGAGCCGCGCAAACATATCTGTGCGTTTTACAAAAGTCCGAGAGAACAATGGCAGTTTTTCCGCTCCCATTTCCTCGACCACATCGGGGGCGACGCCCGCATCGTCTATTTGTACCACGGCGACAGCCAGCGCGTGATCAACTGGATCCGGAGCGAGGGGCTGGATTTTGAAGCCTCGCGGGGAGACAAGCGATTACTGCTGCTGTCCACGGCCGAATCCTACAGCATCGGCGGCTTTTTCAACACCGCGCGGATGCTGGAGTTCTGGCGGAACATCGCCGCCGAAGCCAAAGCGGACGGCATCAAAAAGCTGCTGCTGACCGGAGAGATGGGCTGGGCCCATACGGATCTGCCGGGACACGAACAGCTGATCTCCTATGAGGCCGAGCTTGACCAGATGCTCGAATCTCATCCCTGGATCACCGTGGTGTGCCAGTATCCGGTTTATCAGATCTCGGGGGTTACGGTGTATGACAATCTTTGTGTGCATACGCATGTGCAGCTATCGGATCGCCTCGCGCCTTGCTTTTCGCCTTTGTGACGGTTTTGTAAGCTGGTAGGGCGGATTCGCCGCCAGGCAATCCGCCACACATAGCTTTGAAGTCTATTGGTGTTTTGCTGTCGCGAAAACACCCTACAACGCTGGTAGGGCGGATTCGCCGCCAGGCAATCCGCCACACATAGCTTTGAAGTCTATTGGTGTTTTGCTATCGCGAAAACACCCTACAACGCTGGTAGGGCGGATTCGCCGCCAGGCAATCCGCCACACATAGTTTTGAAGTCTATTGGTGTTTTGCTATCGCGAAAACACCCTACAACGCTGGTAGGGCGGATTCGCCGTCAGGCAATCCGCCATCGCTTTGAAGCCTTCGGCGTTTTGCTATCGCGAAAACGCCCTACAGCTCCGATTTCAGGCGGTTCTGCGAATCGTGCAAAACCGGCGCGCTTAGGCGGGCGAAGTCGCAAAGCTCGGCCAGGCGCTCGCCTTTATGCCGCCATTCGTAAAACAGGCTTTCGCCCAGCGGCGCATAATGCCATGTCAAATGCGAACGCTCTTTGCCCGGCAACGCGTTGATCCTCTCGCACCAGGCCGCCGCCGCTGTCAGTTTTCTTTGCGCGTTCGGCGATGAAATCTGCGCTTGCGCCTGGGTTTCCACCAGATAAACCGCCTGGCCGGTACGCAGCAGAAAATCCGGCGCATAAAACGCGAACACGCCGTCTTCCCTGACATAGCGCCGCTTCGCAAAATCATGCCGGGTTGCGCTGATTTTACAAAATGCCCGGACGCTGTCGTCGAGGTTCGCCCACTCGATCAAGGCTTTCTCCAGGTCGCCATTGCGGGCGGCATAGGGCAGGCGCGGATAAATGCACTTGTCGACCGCAAGCGAACAGCTTTCCCGCATCGGCCATTGGTTAAGCTCCGACAGGCGCCGGTAATGCACTTCGCCCGTACTACCGGCATGCGTTTGCGCCGCTTCGAGCAAAGCCGGCGCCATTACTCGGGTGATGTGGTCGACGACCGGCTGCAACAGCAGCAGGCGCCAGTTTTCACCGTCAAAAGGCTCGAACGGCCGGCCGAACAAGCGTTCGCGAATATAGCTTTCCAGCCATCCGGCCAATTCGGCGGTATTGACTTGCTGATAAGGGGCGGCAATCCGGCTGCCTTTCGGTAGCGGCCGGCTGAGCGCCTGGGCAAGACGCCGGGTGAGGCGCGACAGAAAATCGTTATAGCCCGTTACCTTTATCACCGCGCCGTCGATGCGGTAATCGCCGAACAGCGCGCTGCTTTGCAAATCCCGGGAGACGAACGCATCGCC